>JAEYJO010000047.1 GCA_023408815.1 Bacillota bacterium
GAAAGAAAAGGACTCGTGAACGGTACTGATTCAGGTTTCTGGTCACAAATATATAAAATCCCTCAATGGATAAGAAAAATAGAGTTAGGATTTGCATCCTAACTCCGCTTTGTCTACGGTCTGAAAGCTCCGCTTACGCGGAGCTTTTTCTTATATTTTCTTATGAGGGGGGAGATAGTGAATTCAAATAGTGAGTTCTTCAACCATCTAAGTACATCTTAAAGGAAAAATGTGTCCTCCGTGTGTATAGTTCTTAAAAAAGCTATAAACTTTCGCAAGCATTTATAAAGTAAAAATTAAAAAAAATTAACATTTCACCGATACGCCCCATATACTTCAAATTCCGCCACCTGCGCCCCGGCACCTCCTGTATTGGAAGTAAATTCCAGTTCTACGTACTTCGCATCCGTCTCTTCAAAATTCAGTATTGCCTCATTTCCCCTGTCAGGGTCGAAGTCGTAAGCCTGAAGCGGAAGCAGCTCTTCGTAGTTCACTCCATCCCCGCTTATCCTCACTGCGAATTCCTGCGTGCGCTTTCCCCATATTTTCTGCGGGCACAGGCTTACCCTTATACCATGGATACCAGCCGACTGAGATAACTCCAAAGTGAGGATATTGGGGTAGTTGTTCCCTTCCCCTTCCCAATAGGAGGGACCAGCAGTATTGCCGTCAATGGCTTTCTTCGGTACGTAGACGTCCGCAAAGCTGTTTGCATCTATTTTCCCCTCCAATGCGAGATTATCTCCCTCCGGCACCTGGGAAATATATTCTTCTTTTATAAAAGCTTCATGTTCCATAGGGGCTGATTGCTCCGGGGTTTCCACTACCGTCACGTTTGCCTCAGGCATCTTCACCGCCTCTCCTTCACCGATACGCGTATCGTAAATGAAAAGAACTGCCCACGATACCAACATAAGGGCGAGTACTATGATTCCTCCTTTTTTCATACCGTCATTCCCCCTCTGTTATAATTAAATTTTCTGTGGTCGCTTCATCTATCTGGAAACCGCCCTGTTCAAAATTGCTAATCTTCTTACCGAGAACTTCCACATTGGAGATTCGGACATTTTTGATTTTATGTTCTTCGTCATAGCCTTTGATCCTGGAAGGGCATTCTTTTCCTGACAACACTGTCACATTGTTTATGACTACATCCTCAATGGTCCCCCGCGCTTTGGTACTGGACCAGTTGTCGCTTTGGGCGATATGCATATCGATCAAGTAGGGCATCTCGTCACCATCTCCGTTTCCCATCTGGGCATTCTCCACTACAATATCCTCAAAGATTACTCCCGTCACCAGAGCATCATCGGCATTGTGGATGGATATTACAGGCTTATGGAAATTGTTCAGAACCGTAATATTTTGAAATGTCACATTTTTTATCCTTGCATTTTCAACCTGTCCCTTGTTGGTCTCGTATCCAATTTCCATGGACTGCGCCAGATCGGTCCACAGCTGCATATTTTCAAATCGGATATTTTCGGTATTTCCATCGTAATTTTTCACTACGAGGGAATCATCCCACGAGCGTATGAAGCAGTTGGATACGGTATAATCCTTGCAGGATTGCAGGCTGATCCCGTCGCCGTTGGGCCTCGCAGAGATAATTTTCACTCCGTCAATTTCTCCGCTTTCGGAATCAAATGCCTGACATACCCATGCGTTAGGATTTAAGACGATAACATCCTTAATCTTAATATTGCTGCAATGGTCGAATTTCAGCGGAATATACGCTTCTGCTCCTTTCCAGCCGCCCAGGTTGGAGCAGTCGATAATACCCCTTCCCATAACCGTGATATCTTTCCCATAGTTAGCGTTTATCACTCCATGTACTACCGCGCCGCCAGCCAGATAAATTGTCTGTCCGTCCTCCGGCATGATAGATTCTATATTCCATTCGCCGGGACCTATATAGATGACCTTTTCATCGTTAATATCCGGCTTATCCGTTTCTATGCTTCCTGCAAATATATGTACCGCACGTTCCGGCGCATCGTTGAAAGTAACCGTATAATTATCCGGCTTCGTCACCAAGAAACTTACCGTATGCGCCTCTTTATCGATTTGGGCCTCTATCCCGGCAGAAAGCGGACTGACCTTAACAGAATCAATTTCTCGCCCCGGCACCTCAATTTCTATCTTCGCTGCGCCTTCGAAATCGAAATAAGCCACCGGCGTCCTGGACAAGGGCGGCAGATAGTTCGCCACCCACTGTCTCGTATGATTGACATTAGTGTCATATACATAACACTCATACCCGTTTATACGCACCTTCGTATCCGTACAGTGCATAAGCGCCATATCCCGTCCTTCCTCCGAAGTATTCTTCAAATCTTCTTCCGAAGCATCCTTCAAGGATTTCGGCCCCTCATACAAAACCAAAGCAGATTCTTTCAATATTTTCTCCTCCGTACTCTCCTTCTTCTTAAGTCCGATATCCATAGCCGTCCCCAAAATTCCAACCGCAAGTACCGTGCCAATAACTATTTGCATAACCGCCCAAACCCGTATTTTATGCCTCATACCTTCCTTCCCTCCTCATTTAATCTTTAATATGAAACTCTGAAATTCTTGTCCAGTATATTAGGGTGACCCGGAATTATTTACACTTCGCTTAGTACGCTCTCCCAGTTAATGAGTACCGCCAGATTCTCAGCCTCATAATCCGCTCCCAGGCTAAGGTAATACGGCCCCACACCAAGTGCCTTCATACCTGCCGCCTTCGCCGCCTGAACACCCGCTGCAGAATCCTCTATCACGAGACAATCCTGCGGAGGAAGTCCCAGCTTATCCGCCGCTACGAGAAACACTTCCGGATCCGGTTTGGAGCGGGTGGTATCCAGGCCGCTGCTTATCTTATCCATATAAGTCAGCAATCCGATTTTTTCCAGAATGTCGGGCGCATTCTTGCTCGCTGAACCTACCGCCGTCATGATTCCTTTTTCCTTTAATAGCTTAACGGTCTCAAGCGCCCCCGGCAAAACAGCGCTGCTGTCTAGTTCCTTAAGCATTTCCTTATAATAATTATTCTTACGCTCTGCAAATTCCTCCTTCTCCTCCTCCGTATAGCTTTTATATCCTTTATCGAGAACGATCTGCAAGGATTCCATTCTGCTTACTCCCCGCTGTTTCTCGTTATCCTCTCTTTTAAAATCGGAGATACCGATTTCCTTCGCTAACCTTTTCCATGCCTTATAATGCAGTTCATCCGTGGATACAAGCACTCCGTCCAAATCAAAAATAACTCCTTTAATCATATGAATAACCATGCCTTTCTTACCGTTTGTTTTTTTATTTCTTTTATGTTAGAATCGAATTAGTTTAAGGTTAAACCTTAAGAAACTTAAGAAATATAGAAGGGTCGTCGCATATGGCTACAATAAGAGACATTGCCCGCGTTACCGGGGTGAGCTGCACCACCGTTTCCAATGTGATACACGGCAAGGATAACCGGGTATCCGCGGACACCATAGAAAAAATAAATACCGCAATTAAGGAACTGGGATATATTCCCAATATGTCGGCGCGTTCCCTCGTGTCCAACTCCTCCAAGGTGATAGGCTTCGTGAATCACGTCATCACCCGCAAGGATTCCAATTTTATGGAAGACCCTTTTCATTCCGCTTCTATCGGCGCCATTGAACAAGCGCTCAGAGAAAACGGATATTATTTAATGCTGCGCACCATCGAGACCTCCGAGGAGCTTTTGGCATTTTTGCGCAACTGGAATGTGGATGGGTTGTTTTTTACCGGTATATTCAAGGATCATTTCTTCGACGTGCTGTCGAACCTCCACATTCCCATCGTCCTTATCGACAGCTATACGAACCAGAATACCTTATGCAACGTAGGTCTTGAGGACTTCAAGGGCAGTTATAACATTACCAAATATTTGACCGGGCACGGTCATAGAAGAATTGCCTTCGCTTCTCCCGATATCAAGGACGGCGGAGTTCTTCAGGAGCGTTTTCTCGGTTATAAAGCTGCCTTGACTGAGGCGAATATTCCCTTCGACAAGTCTCTTGTCTTCGTTCAGGAAATGGATATTGCCTCCTGCCGCTTAGTGAGCGAGGATATTTGCCGTCATCCCGATATTACTGCCGTAGTCGCCACTGCCGACGTTATGGCTGCCGGAATTATGACCGGCCTGCGAGAGCAGGGCAAACGGATTCCCGATGACATTTCTGTCGTAGGCTTCGACGACATCAGTCTATGCCAAATGATAACGCCGCCCCTCACTACGGTCCATCAGGACATCAATTTGAAAGGCCGCCTTGCCGTAAATATGATGCTTCAGCTCTTAGAAGGAAATAAGGCAGAAGAGGACCACCTCATCCTGCCCACTTCATTAGCCTTACGCGAAAGCGTACGCTCTCTGCTCACATAGGAAGGACGGACGTTTCGTCCTTCGTAATCTCTATCCGGTATTCCTTTCCTAAATAATGAATCTGAAACCTCATCTTCCTCCATGTATCCGGAAGATGGGGCTTTACTTTTACTGTGCCATTCTCAATATATACTCCTGCAAAGCCTTTGACTGCCGTCATATAGGCGCCCCCTGCTGCTGCCGGGTGGGTACCTCCTATATAGACCAGACCCGCCCATTCCTTGCCTCCTCCAGCCAAATCTGCAGCGGCGGATTTCAAGAAAAAAGGATAGGCCTTCTCCTGCATTCCGAGACGACATGCCAGTATGGCATACATGCAGGCGCTTAACGAAGAGCCATGCTCCGTGCGGGGCTCATAATAGTTCCAGTTCTTCTCCAAAATATCTGTTGAAAAATCCTCCGGGAATAAATTCAGCCATGTTACCACATCCGCTTGCTTGATTACCTTCGTATGGGATGCTATACCGTAAGCCCCTCCCCAATATTCCTTTTCATGAAGCAGTCGTTCCCGCACCCCCTTAACCGTCACGTTCTCGAGGTGGGAATATCCTTCAAATTGTTCTATGATTCCATTTTCATCCGGCTGCGGAATATATATCTTCTCCGCTGCGTCCTTATACTTCGCCTCCAGGGAGAGAAGGTCCGCTTCCGCCTTATAATCTCCAGGCTTTTCTTCCATAAGCAGCTTCAGCGTCTTCACCGCGCTTTCGAAGGTATATTTTGCCATACGATTGGTATAGCCGTTATTGTTAATCCTCTCATGATATTCGTCGGGGCCGATGCAGTCGAGGATTTCATATCTCTCCCCGCCTACTTTCTTGTACAGCAGACTGTGATAAAACTTAGCGCATTCCAGAACAGTCTCAGCGCCCCCCGCTCTTAACAGCGAATAGTCTCCTGTCATTTCCGTATACCGCATGATTCCATATACCACCGCCGCAGAAATGTGATACTGCTTATCCCGGAAAAAAGTCCGCATGGGACGGCCGGTAAATACATCCGTCACGTTATAATCGCTGCACGCATCAAATCCGCCCTCCTGGCTCTCCCAAGCATAAAAAGCTCCTTCATATCCGTATTGCTTCGCCTTTTCTCTCGCTCCGGGCAAGGTATCAATACGGTATTTCATAAGGCTTTTCGCAACCTCCGGCTCGGTATTCAGGAAAAAGTCCAGCATAAACATTTCCGTATCCCAGAATACCGCTCCTTTATAGGTCTGTCCCGAAAGCCCTCTCGCCGCTATGGATAAGCCCTCTTTGTGGCGCGGAGCGATACAGTGCAGATGGTACAGCGAATAATTCAGCGCTTCCATGGCCGCATCATCTCCTTCGATGTACACCTCGGAGTGTTTCCATCTCTTTTCCCAGCAGTCCATATGATTCTTTTTTGCCTCTTCATAGCCATCAGTAAGACAGCTTTTTCCATAGCCGCCAATATCCGCGCTTGTATAGACACTCACCCATTTGTCCACGATATAATCCGTATCACCGTCCGTCACGAAGATAATTCTTCGAAGAATCTCCTTTTCCTCCTGCTTAAGCTTTACCTCCGCAGGGAAATTCCATGTGCAGCGTTCGGATACCCATACGCTGTCCCCCTTCTCATGGGTAATTGCCTCGGCACTCAGCACGCCGTCTTTTTCCTGAAACTCTATCGCGTCGTAATGTGGGCCATGGATATCCCATACGTCGCCGTCTATTCCCGTTATGATTTCCACTTCCGCATGGAAATCTGCCGTAACGGTATAGCGCATTCCAATTCTATGTACATTTGCTGCATCCGCAAACCTCTCGCTCCTTACCGTCACGTTTCCTCTTGGCGTTCTCCAAAGCGTCTTACGTCTGAAGAATCCATGGCGGTAATCCAGCTCACATTCATGCTTCAGCGGCTCCTTTTCGGGCAGTCTATATTGGATTCCATCCACCTTCAAGTAAGTATATAAGCCGTTTGGCGCATTCAAAGGCTCTCTCCAGCCATCTCCTACCTTATCGTATATTCCAGCCAGATTCACCGCAGCAAGCTGTTCCTTGCGGTATTCCTCCAAGGTTCCCCGGATTCCCATATATCCATTGCCTGTCAAAAAGCGGTTGCCCGACCACGTGATTTCCTCATGATCGTATCCTTTTTTCCTTATATTCCAATCCATCTCCTCTATCCTCTCCATTCAGCGGGAACCGGGATTGCCTTCCGTTCTCCTCCTGCTACGACCAATTTCCCATATAACTCGATATCGATGGCCTTTCCCCCTAAAGTGGATAAGCATACCTTTTCCTCATCTACTTCCACTAAAAGGACATCCTCCTTATAACTGATACGGAAGGAATAGCCCCTCCACTGCTTCGGCATCGTAGGGCAAAGACTGATGTTCTCCCCATCCGAACGAAGACCGCCGAAGCCATAGACGATATTCATCCAGGCAGCTGCAATGGAAGTGGTGTGCAGCCCTTCGCTGCTGTTCCGGTTATAATTGTCCAGATCCATTCTCGTGGCAAACTGAAAGAAACGGTAAGCCTCTTCGTGCTTCTTAAGCTGCGATGCCAAAATGGAGTGCACCGACGGCGATAAGGAACTTTCGTGAATACACCGGGGTTCATAGAACTCATAGTTAGCCCGTAGCGTTTCCTCCCCGAAGGCGGAATTGAACAAAAGCATGAACATCAGCACATCCGGCTGTTTAATCATGTCATTGCGATAAATTCTGTCATAAGACCAATGATTATAGAGCGGAAATTCTTCTACGGGTATCCGGTCCACTTCCACATGAGGAAGTTTAAAATATCCCTCGTGCTGTTCGTAAATCCCCGTCTTCTCATCTATGGGAAGAAACATGTTCTCCTCCATCGCCTGCCAGGCCTGGCATTCCTCTCCGGTAAGTCCCATTTTCAGGCAAAGCGCTTCCATCTCCTTCGGGCGTTCCTCTTTCAGCCTTTGACAGACAGACAATGTATAGGAAAATGTGAACTTCGCCATATAGTTGGTATAGCAGTTGTTGTTTACCATCATCTGGAACTCATCTGGCCCCATGACCCCATAATATCCGAACTTCTGCCTATCTTCGGTAAAATCTCCTCTGTCCGCCAGCATCCTGCATATCTCTATGAGCATTTCCATGCCGTACTCCATAAGAAATTCTATGTCCTGAGTCAGCTTCTCGTAGAACCATATACCGTATGCCACCGCGGTGGAGGCCTGAAGCTGTAAGCTCGCATGCTGCCAGAGATTGCAGCATTCTCTTCCGCTTATGGTAGCTACCGGATAGAAAGCGCCTTTGCAATCTAAGTCCGCCGCCCTCTCCTTCGCCTCCTTTAACGTCAGGTAACGGAACATGAGCAGATTCTTAGCCGCCTGTACATCATTGAACAGAAAAAAGGGCAGGCAGTACGTTTCCGTATCCCAGAAAGCATTCCCGTTGTAAGCCTCTCCGGTCAACCCCTTGGCTCCGATGTTCGTACCGTTTCCCGCTCCGTGATAGGTCTGGAACATTTGAAAGATACAAAAACGGATGCCCTGTTGGTTCCACTCGTCCCCTTCGATGGTAATGTCCGCTTTCTTCCAAACATTTTCCCACCAGCGGATATTGTCCTGAAGCACCTCCTCAAAGCTTATACCCTCCAGCTCTTTTTTCCCGCCTCCGCACCGCGCGAAGAAGTCATTGGTGTTCCCGTGTTTATGTACCGCGTTATATATTTTTTTCGTTACGATAATCGCTTTATTCCGGTTAAGCCTTATTACCAGCTCTCTGGCAACTCTCTTTTCTCCGATGATCGATGAGGACGCAGACTCCCTGCCGTTTTGTGCATCTATCAGACAAGAAGAATATACGTGCTGTCCGGTTCGCACCGTCTCACCCATAATCGCCAAATGAGAGCCTTCGCACTCCTGCCCGCTGCACTTCCAAAGGGTTTCCTTTGCCGATTGGTGCACGGTGTCAAAGTCTAATCCTGACACAATTGTCACATCTGAGTCAAAATCTAATGCTTTCAATGTTATTCTCTGTACCGCTATTTTATTTTTCTTCATGGAAAGAAGTCTTTCAAAGACTAACTCCACTTTCTTTCCGCTTTTGGTCTCCCATAAGAAAGAACGGGTGAGCAGGCCTGATCTCATGTCAAGAATTCTTTTGAAAGAATTTATATTACAACTGCCGATATCAAGGGCTTCCCCGTCCAAATTTATTCTCGTATAAAGGAAGTCCACGGAATTCACCATGAATTCCGTAGTATCGACCACACCCTTGTATCCCTGGCTTCCCTGTTTTTTCTCCTCGTATATGCCGTTAAAATAACTTCCCTGCATATGCGCACCGGTATAGCCCTCCTCGAAATAGCCGCGCACTCCCATATATTCGTTCGCTTGGGAGAATACCGACTCCGCCACCTCGCCGTACTCCGGATTAAATCCATCCTCTATAATTTTCCATGCGTCAGCAAGAAAATATTTATCCGCAAATTTAGCCATATATCCACCTGTCTCCTATCCCTTTACGGCACCGGCCGCCGCGCTGTCAGTAATCTGCTTCTGGAAAACCGCAAACAATATGGTGGGAGGTATGATAGAAAATACTACTGCCCGTAAAACGCTCACCGCATCCGTAGGCGTATCTTTGAAAGCGAAGAGCTTCACCATAACCGTTTCTTTTCCTGAGCCGTTCAGCACAAGATATGGGAAAAGAAAATCCGACCACGCCGCGGTAACCGCAAATATAGCGACTACCATAATAATGGGTTTACTAAGAGGCAGCATTATCTTTATGAACACCTGAAGTACGCCGCAGCCGTCCAGCCTCGCGGCCTCCAAAAGCTCCGACGGAAGCCCTTCGAAAAATTCCTTAAACAATACTACATAGAACGCATTTGCACCGAAAGCCAGCCAAATCGGGACAAAGCTTCCCTTGAATCCGATCAGGCTTATATTTCTTATCACAGCAACAATACTGGTGGTTGCCGGAATGAGCAGGCTCCACATGACTAACGCCCATGCGATCTTATAGCCCTTTGGCTTTAGCACCGCAAATCCATAAGCCAAAAGTCCGTTAAAAATAACGGCACATATGGTACTTCCGCCTACGGCAATCGCCGAATTGATATAATATTTTCCGAATTTGAAAGCCTTCCATGTAACCTTGAACTTTTCAAAATCAAAGGAGGTCGGCCAGATAGTAGCATTCCTCGTAAATTCCTTGATATCCTTAAATCCCGCCAGCATGACCCAGAGTGCAGGAAACACGCAGATGAGGACAATTAAAAAGCACACCAGCAATATAACAGCTGCAAGGACTTTTACCTTGGGAGATTTTATATCGTAACTTCTGATAGCACCGTCTTTTTTATTTGTATAGCTTTGAAACAGCATATCCTCTCCCTCCTAATCTTCTTTCTTTTTTGTTGCTGCCGTATAAATACCGCTGAGTATGATAAGCACGATACAAATCATAACGGACAGCGCTGCGCCTGCGGGGAAGTCAAAGTCGCGGAACGCATAGCGATACATGAGCATCATCAGTGAAATGCTGGCGTTATTCGGCCCGCCGTTGGTCATAACCATGGGCTCATACAAAATCTGGAACACCGATATGATCTGCAGCAGTAACAGCGTCTTCGCCAGTGAAAATACACTGGGCAGGGTAATATGCCTGATCCTTTGCCTGATGCCCGCACCGTCTATGGTAGCCGCCTCGTACAGGTCAGGGCTGATACTGCTTATGTTCGCCATATAGATGAGGGCGGTAGCTCCGGCACTCTTCCACGTCAGGGTAATGATAATAAGAGGAATCGTCCAGTGGGGATTGGTCAGCCAAAGCTGAGGATCGATTCCAAACTTGGATAAAATTATATTTAAAACTCCCGTCTTGCCCGGATTGAAGAAAAAGCTCCAAATCCATACGGTCGCCAGACCGGGGACAATGTTGGGAAAGTAAATTCCTACTCTGAAAAGACCTTTGAACCTTACGGTCTCTGAAATTAAAATACCCAGTGCGATGGGCACCAGAAATCCTATCACTAAAGACCATAGCGTATAGCTGAACGTATTCTTAAATGCCGCTATGAAATCCGGGTTGTTGATTACTTTTATGTAATTGTCAAAGGCGACAAATTCCTGCAGCTCATATCTGATTGCGCTGAACATGGAAAGTCTGACATTTTCTAACAGCGGCTCCCATACATAAAAAGCAAATAACAACAATGTAGGAAGCATTACAAGCCAGCCCAGTAAGTCTCTTTTTTTAAATGATTTACGTTTGCGCATTATGCGAAACACCTCCTCGCTTTTTGTAGGGAACTCCCATCATATAAACCGGAGAAAACCGCTGTTCACGGCTTTCTCCATGCTTTTATGCTATATGCTAATACCTTCCCTTTATATTTCCTTTAGTTTGCTGCATAAGTATCGTCAAGAAGCTTCTGATAGTTTTCGTTCGCCGTGTTCATAAGAGCCGTTACATCGGCATCTTTATCCGTAATAACGGACTGTAACACCTTGGTGAGCTCGCCGTACATATCCTGCGTTAATCCGGGCTCTTCCGAGCGAAGACCTTCTGCGGAGGTAGCGTCGAAGTAAGGCTGGAACATCTTCGTATCCACATTGCCATACTCTTCTATAATTTTTGCTTCCGCATCCAGGATAGCCTGATCGGTCCAGCAAGGGAATCTGGGAATAACCGGAACTCCTGCAGCCGATTTATTCTCAGCGTCTGCCTGCATACCGGCTATCGCATCTTCCGATACGGAGGGGCCTTTGCCCATTACTTCGATATAATCCAATGCTGCGCCGATCTGTTCCGGAGCCGCATCCTTAGAGAACATATAAGGAGTACCGCCGAATAAGGAATACTGACCGCCGGGGCCTTCCGGAATCGCGCACATTGCCAGTTTGTCTACGGGAAGTCCGTTCACCTGTGTAGGCTGGTTTACCGCATCGTTAGCTGCAATATACATAGCCGCATTGCCGGTTCCAAGCTGTGTAAAACCAGTTCCCCAGTCTTCGTTGGTCGGATCTGCGGTAAGCACGTCATAATCCCATTTCAGAGACTTTACAAACTCCATCGCTTCGATCGCTTCCGGAGAATTCAAGTTGGAGGTAAAGGTTCCGTCGCCGTTATCAATACAGAGCGTAGCCCCAAAATTCCATGCTATATTGGAAAAATGCCATCCGCCTGCGTTGTCTTTCGCCAACAATACGAAGCCTGCTGCTCCGGTCTTGTCTTTGATGGTCTTAGCTGCCTGTGCCAGTTCATCCATCGTCTTAGGATAAAGCGGATAACCGTCCGCATCCACAAGACCTGCTTCCTCAAAAAGCTCTACGTTCAGCATAAGTCCAAGCGCATAACCGTCACGGGGAATACCGTAGATGTTGCCGTCCTTATCGGACAATAATTCCTTAATGGAAGGATTCATGGAATTCAGCCATCCCTTTTCTTCCAATTCAGAGGTTATGTCAGCTACCGCCTTGCTGGCGATCAGCTTCTGAGGCTCCGTGAACCATGACTCGAATACGGTAGGACAGTTGCCGGATTCTACCATAGGCATGAATGTGTCCGTGGCATATTTGTAATAAGCCGGAGTATATGTAACATTCGGATCCTTCGTTTTCATCGTTTCAACAAAACCTTCGTGCATCGCGATATCGTCTGCCAGGGTATCCTCCGGCCAGATTCCGAGGGTTACTTCCACCGGTTGTGCTTCCGCAGGCTCTTGCGCCTCTGCTTCCGTCTTTGTTTCATCTGCCGCCGTAGTTTCCTGCGTCGCTTCCGTAGCTGTCGTCTGATCCGCGCTGCCGCATCCGGCAAGCATAGACATCGACAATGTCATACAGCATACGATACCTAAAATTCTTTTTACTGCTTTCTTCTTCATTTTGCTCTCCCTTCTTCAATTACATTTATAGTTTAACGTTAAACTTAAATAATTTATATTTTTTTACATTTTCTTACATCATATTTGGAAAAATGCCCTTTTAAAGCCTATTCTATGTTGAACGTAAATAGTTTTTATTGGTTTAACGTTAAACTAATTGTATCATTCAAAGATTTAGCTGTCAATATTAACAATATTGGCAATACTAACAAAGTTTTTTACCCAAAATATAGGTATATACGTTTGTCCATTTGTGCACTTTTTACAATTAATGTATTTTGTGAATCTTCTTCACATGATTTCCTCCGCCTCTCCCTCCTTTTTGAACCGGGCAGGAGACATCCCTTTTACCCTCTTGAATACCTTGGAAAAATATTTCTCATCATGGAATCCTACCTTAAAGGCGATTTCGTATATTTTCAGCCGGTTCTGCTTTAAATAGAAGCAGGCGTGCTCCACCCGGATTCCGTTCAGATAATCCACAAAACAGCAATCCATACTGCTGGAAAAGAGAGCAGATAGATAGCTCGCCGTAATATCCACCTGATTCGCCACACTGGCGAGGGTGAGGTTCTCGTTATAATGCTCCTTGATATATTCCACTGCCCGGTTAACAAGATGGTTATCGGTCACATCCTCTCTGACGCTTTCCTTCTTCTCCTTCCCGATAACCGAATCTACAGCTTCGTTGACGAGGCGGAGTATCTCTGTGGAACGGCAAGGCTTGAGTACATATTCCTTTACTCCATACTTCAAAGCGGTCTGGGCATATCTGAATTCGTCGTAGCCGCTTAAAATAATGGTGACAGGAAGAAGCTCCAGTGCGTCTACCTCCTTCATGACCTCCATCCCATCCTTTCCAGGCATCTGAACGTCCAGAAGCATCAGCTCCGGACGATAACGCAGGATCAAGTCGATGGCTTCCTGCCCGTTGCATGCGGTATATATGCGGTCGATGCGGTCACTGTGGAGCCTTATGTAATTGGAGATTCCGTTGCGGATGTTATCTTCATCATCCACCACCAGTAATTTTATTCCCATAAATTTCTCCTTCAGTTCATGTTAGTGCCAAGCCCTCCCAGAACGATAGTGACCTCAGTGCCTTCGGAGGGACGGCTTGTAATCATCAGGCTGAAATCTTCCCGATATTTTAGTTCCAGCCTCTCTCTTACGTTTTTGATTGCGTAACGGCCGATTCTCTGTCCGGCATAGCGCTTTGAGTCCTCCACGTTCCAAATGGCGGCAATTTGTTCCTCAGTCATTCCAATCCCGTTATCCCGGATGGAGAAGACCAAATTATTCTCCTGACGCCTTCCGGTTATTTTAAGAAAGCCTCCTTTTTCCGAGTTCTCGAAGCCATGGACAATAGCATTTTCCACGAAGGGCTGCAGAATGAGCTTAGGAATGAATTCCTCTATGATGTCCTCGTCTATATCGATTTCGAATTCCAAACGTTTATTAAAGCGCATTTTTTGTATATGGAGATAGTTAGCGATAAGCTCTTTTTCCATTCTTACAGGGATGATACCCTTACCCTGCCCAAGTACCAGACGGAAAAGCTGGGAAAGAGCCAGAATGTCCTCTGCCAGCTCATCGTTGCCCTCGCTTTGAGTACGCCAGTAAAGAGAATCCAGCGTGTTGTATAAAAAGTGGGGGTTAATCTGAGCCTGAAGAGCACTGAGTTCACTCTCCTTCTCTTTCAGCGCCATGACGTAATTGCGGTCGATCAATTCCTTTATGGATAAAACCATCTGGTTGAAGCAGGCGGTCACTTCCCCGATTTCGTCCCGGGATTCCACCGCCACCTGCTGGTTGAAATCGCCTCCCTGGAATTTGTTCATAGCTACGCAGAGGCGCTGCAGAGGTCTGGAAATGATGTTGGAAATCAGCTCCAGAAGCGGCCATAGGCCCACAAGCATTCCAATAAGCATTAAAATAGGAGTTATGATAATGTTGTTAAGCTGTTTGTCGCTGTTACTCTTAGGCACCATCTTGCAGACGATAACACCCTTTTTCTGCTCCTGGCTGCAAAATACGTTGTAGGAATCGTGTTCGAAATAAACGGCTCTTTTCTTATGGTCCTGCTTCAGGTATTCCTCGCTGGATATGTAGGAAAGAATTTTCTCGTCCACCGTACCGTAGCGGGTCAGTTCACTGCCCTCGCTGCTCAGGATAACGATTCCTTCATTTTCCTGCTGAATGGCATTTTTACATAAATCGATGTATTTTTCCTCGTTGACACCAAGTACCAGATAGCCCAGCTTTTCTTTTTTGGACATATCGAAGATTTCTCTGCACATCACGATTTTATCCGCATAGTTGGCCTGATAGATGCTGCCGGTTCCCTGGCTTACACGCTTCCAGACTATGTCCCCTCTCATTTCCACTGCTTTTTTATAGGTATCGGTCTGTCTTACCGCTTCGATATCTGAAAGATGTACGCTGGAATCGATGCATCGCAGATAAGAGTTCACGCCGTTTTCCGGGTAAATGGCCATAGTCTTGATATAGCCCTTCAGAGCAATGATGTCCTGAATAATCTTCATGGGCGCTCTGTTATACCACAGCCTGGAGTCCTCGTTCAGCTCCTCCGGACGACTGCTTGTGAGAATGGCGCCGATATCGCTGTTTATACAAATATAAACCGATAAGTCGGATAATTCTGTCTGGATAACGCCGATGCTCTTATCCAGACTTCTTACCACGTTACTATCGGCTTCTATCTGCTGATTCTTCGTATCTTTATAATTACTGATCAGAATAAAGGTAGTAATCAATATCAGTATCGGGCTGATGACCAGATACACATAAAAAATAATTTTTTGCCTTATATTGAAATATACCGTCAGGCGGTCGATTCTTTTCATCACTATTTCTTTTATTCTAATCATGATGCTTGCCATTATCCTTTCAAGCCCCGGCGGCTTTCCTATACTGCTGCCGGTTTTAAGGAATGCATTTCGTTTTCCTTCCCTCTAGTTTATCCTTTTACCGCCCCCATGGCTACCCCTTTTGTAATGTGTTTGTTCAAAAGAATGTAGACGATGACCGCAGGCGCTGCCGTTAACGACATGACTGCGAACTGCACCGCATAATTGGAGGAATATTGTCCGGTAAATTCTAATACCGAGAAGGGAAGTGTCTTCCACTTGGGCGAGCTTAAATAGGTGCTTGCCATCATGAACTCGTTCCAGTTATTCAAGAAGGTCATGATAGCTACCGTTGCGATAGAGGGTTTAAGAAGGGGCGTCACAATGCTGAATACGATGCGGTAAATACCGCAGCCATCCACCACCGCCGCTTCCTCCAGCTCCACAGGCACCGCTTCTAAAAAGCTGGTCATAAGGAATAAGCCCTGCGGCAGCGAAAAAGCCACATAAGGAATGAGAAGCGCCCATATGGTATCCGTCAGATCTACCGCATTGTATATCTTGTAGTTAGGAAGGAGCGTCGCATGGATAGGAATCATCATACCGATAAGCAGAAGTGTCTTTACCGTTCCGGCAAGCTTCCACTTCATTCTTTTGCAGGCGAAGGCGGCCATGATGGAAATGAGAATAACCAGCAAAACGGCAAGTCCGTTAATTAATATGCTATTTTTCAAATAGAGAAGAAAATGTCCGTCAACAAAGGCTTTCACATAATTGCCCCACTGGATTTTCTTCGGTATGATCAAAAGCCCTGTGGTAAATATTTCATTGCTGCTGGCAAGAGAGAAATCCAACAGCCAGATCAGCGGGAATATCTGCACGACCGCCACCGCGATGAGGATAACCCATAAGAAAGTTCTTTTTACTGTACTTCCTATCGTCTTTTTTTCTTTCATTATGTATCAGCCTCCTTTCTATGCCGGTTCTTTGTCCGCGAATGCTTTATTCAGAAATACCGTTACCAGCAGACAAATGATAATGAATACCACGCCGATTGCATTGCCGTAGCCATAGCGGAAGGCCTTGAATGCCTGCTGGTATAGGTAGTTCGCCGCAAACTGCGTACTGTTGCCCGGCCCTCCGTTGGTAAGCAGGTATACGGTCTCCATCTGCTTTAAGGCAGAGATAATCGCCATAGTCACGTTTACCTGAATGACGGGCTTCATGAGAGGCAAGGTGATCCTTAAAAAGGTGGATACTTGATCTGCACCGTCAATGGATGCTACTTCATATAGAACGGGATCGATATTTTTGATTCCGGTATAATAAATCAACATGCCCCAGCCGAAGCCATGCCAGATGAGTACTACCAACACGGACCAGATCGCCGCATCATTGCTGAACCAGTTGATTTTACCCTGATAGCCGAATGCTTTCAGCACATTATTCAGCAAGCCGAAATCCGGGTTGTAAATGAATTTCCAAAGATAAGCGATAACGGCTACGGATATAACATTAGGTATGAAATAAATGCAGCGAAATATCCCTTCCGCCTTTCCCTGCAATTTATCCAGAACAGCCGCAACTATTATAGCAATGGGATGCTGGATAAAAATAAAACCTATGGCAAGAAGAAGGGAGTTCGTGAGGGAACGCCCGAAGTTCGCATCGCGTAAAAGCGTCTTATAGTTCTCCCATCCAATCCACTCCGCCTGACCCATTCCTGTATACGACGTAAAACCGTAATATACGCTTAGGCAGATGGGAGCCAGTATCGCAAAGAGAAATACCAGCAATCCGGGCAATACCAAGGAAAATATCACCAATTTATTGCTATATAGTTTTTGCATTTCAATTCCTCCGGTCCTTATCTGAACTTTCAATGTTATCATTTTTATGAAATCGGGTTGGCACATGAAGAGGAATCATTCTTTATGCGCCAACCCGATATTTACCGTCTGTCTATTTTATTTGCAGGCATTTCCAATGGAAGTGAGGAAATCTTCTGCGCTTGTCGTTCCGTTAGAAGCATTCTGGATTTCGCTTTCCATCACTGTCTTGAATACAGAAGGTCCGCAATCATTAATTGGTGTTCCGGAAACGCTGGTAGCGTTATTCAGAATATCCATGAACTGCTTCTGCAACTGCGTCTCGCTGCCGCTCATGTAAGCAGTCTGGTCCTGAGCGGACATACCCACACCATTTTCCCAGCCGTACTTGGATAACTTATCGGACTGATATAAGTAGTTTAAGAATTTGATTGCTTCACTCTTCACCTCGGAGCTTGCGGAAACCGCATATCCACCGCCATTCCATGCTGCGATATCGGTAGCCTTACCTTTGCCGCCGTCAACTACAGGCATGGTGAACGCTCTGATATTGGTACGGATGTCTTCACTGATGTCCTGGTTGAGTGCCATGGAAGATTCCCAGCTTCCCATGTAGAACATCGCCGCCTGACCGTTGGTGAAAAGATTCATTGCCGTCGCGTAGTCCTGAGAATCATATCCGGTCTGGAATAATCCTGCCTGAGCCGACTGTGCGAAAAGTTCTGTCGCCTGCTTGAATACCGGATTGGAAAAATCAGCGTTTGCAATAGCTTCAGAAACGATGTCGCCATGAGTACCGTTAATCTTCACGATCAGGTCTGTGAGGTAAATTGCCATCGGCCATCCGTCTCCTCCGTCCATAGCTACCGGCACAATGCCTGCCGCGTTGATATCATCCGCTAATGCCAATAGCTCGTCGTAGGTAGCAGGCACCTTCCAGCCGTTATCCTCGAACATTTTCTGATTGTAATAGAAGGCCATAATATCTGTGTTTCTCGGAAGTCCATAAAGCTTTCCGTCTTTCTTAAAGCCGTTCAGAGATCCGGAAACAAATCCGTAATCCGCATAATCCGCTTCATTCAGCTCTGCGAGAACGCCTGCGTTAAGCACATCGTCCAAGAAGGAGGGCTGTCCCCAGATGCTCACTACATCCGGCATACCATCCATAGCATATGCTTTGAATTTCGTCTTATATGCTTCTTCATCGAGAGCTTCCACCTCGATGGTTACATTGGGGTTAGCCGCCGTATATTCGTCGATGATCATTTGTTCCACCAATCCCTGACCGTTCTTTCTATCAGGAAGGTTGGAGAAAACCTTCAGTGTAACGGGCTCTGCAGATGCTGTGTCGTCCGCCGTATCTGCTGTTTCTTCTGCAGGGGCCGCTGTTTCTTCCGCAGCAGTATCGGCTGCAGGAGCTGTAGCTTCCGTAGAGGCAGTGCTGCCGCAGCCTGTAAGAATGCTGATCGTCATGGCTGTGGTGAGTAGCGTTACCAGTAATTTTCGTTTCATTGTAATCCTCCCTTTGTTTTGTGTAATCATATTGATTGATTTAAGTATATTACCCGGAGGGTATTTATTACAGATAACAGATTTTTAAAAAGGTGTATTATTTTTGGATTTGGGAGGGATTGGAAGAAGGGGTTGTGAGGGGAAAGAAGAGGAGGGAAGAAGTTTCGCGCTCTGATTATGCCGGACACTGCGCCGAGCCAATGGATTGTCTCGGCTACGTAGCATAAAATCGCTTGAAATCTTCTTCCCTCCTCTTCTTTCCCCGCCAAGGTTCTCGAATGTTCCTCCCGAAATGAAAAAGGGAGTATGTAGGTAACAGCGGGATGGGGTGGCTTTGGGAGTGGAGGAGCATATTATAATAATATAGTTGTTTTTATTACAAAATTCGCATGACGGAGATGTCTTTTCTTATGGATGGATTTGTTGGGTTTGATAAAATAGATGAGCATTTAAAAATTGGTGATTATCCTACGCTGGGGGAAGGGTCAGGGAGGAAAGTTTTTGATTTGGGGAATGATACTGTGGTTAAGGTAGCCATAAATGTGAAGGGATATGCACAGAATGAGGTGGAGTGCATGATTTCCGGAATGGACGAGTCGGATACCTTTGCAAAGGTTCTTCATGCAACAAGGGATGGACGATGTCTGGTTATGAAGAAGGCCGGACCGATCCATAACTTCGCTGTCATTCGCTCTTATTATCACGTGGAAAATAATAAGGATCTGTTTCGGCTGAATAATTTGAAATATATTCCACGTAAATATAATTTGCTGGTAAGTGATTTGTGCAGGCCGGATAACTGGGGAGTTATCGATGGACGTCCTGTCATTATTGATTATGGATTTACGGGACAAATCAGACGAAAGTATTACTGAACATCGGTTACAAGGTCTTACGCGCCCGGGGCCGTGTGAGCCCTTGTAACCGATGGTAATGTTGTCAGTCTAATCCTCTGAGTTTTATATTGGGGATAATTGAGAGCAGCATCTTCGCAATTTCTTCCAGTTCTTCTTTTTCATAAGCATGAAAGCCTTGCTGAATGGCTTGTTCACTGTCTTTGTAGCTTTGGAGAAAGTAGGCTTTTGCACCTTTTATTTCTTCCGCAAGAGCGAACAGGTCTTGTTTCGTGTGGAATTCCTTTACTACGGTGGTCCGAAACTCATAGGGAACGGAACTGTTCATAATAACCTGGATGGACTTTGTTATTTTTCCCATGTCGATATGCTCTACACCCACAGTTTGGCCGTATTTTTCCAAACTGTTTTTTACGTCCATGGCAATATAGTCGAGGAGGTTTTCTTCCAGCAGCTTTTCGATACTTTCCGGCTTGTAGCCGTTGGTGTCCAGCTTTACAAAGTAGCCAAGCTCTTTGATTTTGCGTATAAATTGTGAAAGCTCCGGTTCCAGCGTAGGCTCACCGCCGGTAATACATACGCCAGTCAGTATTCCGATTCTCTTTTTCAGGAAGGTGAGAACCTCCTCCTCTGGTATAAGCGGCTGGCTGTCCGGGTCGAGAACCAGGCCTCCATTATGGCAATAAGGGCACCTGAAATTACATCTTCCAAGGAAAATCGTCGCTGCCACATGCCCCGGGTAGTCTAAAAGGGTGGTTTTATTTAAGCCGTGAATTCGTATCATTTTTTATCCTCTTTATCATACGTTACTGTTCACTTCGTTTCCAGTAACGTCCGACAAATGGACTTTTTACAAACTTTTGCGGGCAATCGAATCCGAATCAAAAGAACGACTGCGCCTATAAAAATATTTAGAAGTTCTTTCTTTGAATAAACAGGCCATAACAGAAAACAAAACTGTTTGAGCGCAGCGAGTTTTTTGTTTTCTGTTATGTTTGGCTTGACTATTCAGAGAATTAGAACTTCTTATATATTTGAATTCGGCGCAGGAGTCTTTTGGTTCGGATTCGATTGCCTTCGATATCTGAAAGAAGTCCATTTGTCGGGCAGTTACTGTGAAGGGCGTGAACAGTAGCGCATATGGGTTGCTATTTTTTATATATTTATATTATACTTGATGAGGCAGGATTTAAAAAGCAGGAATCAGGGGTTAGTGTGATTATTATGGATATACATGAAAAATATATGAAAGAAGCGCTGAAAGAAGCAAAAAAGGCATATGCGCTGGGAGAAGTTCCTATCGGCTGTGTCATTGTCCACGAAAACAAAATTATTGGGCGTGGATATAACAGGCGTAATACGGATAAGACGGCTCTTGCACATGCGGAAATTACCGCTATCAAAAAAGCCAGCAAAAAAATCAGCGACTGGCGGCTGGAAGAATGTACGCTTTATGTCACCCTGGAACCTTGCCAGATGTGTTCAGGGGCCATCGTTCAGGCGCGCATCCCCGAGGTGGTCATGGGGAGCATGAATCCTAAGGCGGGCTGCGGCGGTTCCATTTTAAATATTCTGGAAACTCCCCAGTTCAACCATCAGGCGACGGTAACCCGAGGGGTCCTGGAAAAAGAATGCAGCGATATGCTGACTGCATTTTTTAAGGAGCTGCGGGTGCGCAACAAGGAAGAGAAGTTAATGCGCCGGGTTTATTGACAAATACCCGAAAAAACAGTATACTTAAAAAACCGTGCAGCTGGGGCGTTAGCGGTGCCCTGTACCTACAATCCGCTCTAGTAGGGGTGATGTTCTGCCGCGGGTTTAAGCTGGTATAGCTGCCCTTTATAAGTGGCGTTGAAGTTTGGGTCTTACGCAATGGGAATCTGCGAATCGTGTCAGGTTGGGAACAAAGCAGCACTAAGCGGAATCTCCCATGTGCCGTGAGGGTGCCTGAGCCGAGTTAACTGTAAAGGTAACGTGTATTGGCGCTATTCAACGCAGAACGCACGGTTTTAAAAAATATTGATTGAATTATAAAAGATAACGGGATAATGGAATGGATTTGCGAGATTGTACGATTTGTCCCAGAAACTGTCATGCAGACAGAGTCGCAGGACAGCTGGGATACTGCAGACAGACAAATGAAATAAAGGCCGCGAGAGCTGCCCTTCACATGTGGGAGGAACCTTGCATTTCAGGACAGACCGGTTCGGGTACTGTCTTTTTTTCAGGCTGTAACATGGGCTGTGTGTTCTGCCAGAACCATACGATATCAAAGGGGATTACCGGAAAAGGCATATCTATCCTGCGGCTTGCGGAGATTTTTCTTAATCTTCAAGATCAGGGGGCATGCAATATCAATCTGGTCACGCCTTCCCACTTCGTTCCCCAGATAATAGATGCTTTGATAAAGGCAAAGGATATTGGCCTCTCCATCCCGGTGGTTTATAATACCAGCTCTTATGAAAAGGTAGAAACTTTGAAACATCTGGAGGGCCTGGTGGATATATACCTGCCCGATCTAAAATACTTTTCTCCCGCCCTTAGCAAAAAATATTCTTACGCTGAAAATTATTTTTATTATGCCAAGCCTGCTATAGCAGAAATGGTACGTCAGACAGGAGACCCTATGTTCTGCGGCGACTTGATGACAAAGGGAGTCATCGTCCGCCACTTAGCACTGCCGGGATACATGGAGGACTCCAAAGCCATTCTGCGCTTTCTATATGAAACGTATGGAGATGACATATATGTCAGCATTATGAATCAGTATACTCCAATTCCGGCGTTCCTGGATGCAGAACGTTTTCCCGAACTGAACCATACGCTTTCTCTTGAGGATTATGAGGAGCTGGTGGATTACGCCACCGCACTGGGCATCGAGAACGGTTTTATCCAAGAAGGAGAGACCTGCTCGGAAAGCTTCATTCCGCCGTTTAACTGCGATGGAATCTAATACATCGATCGTCAGATCTTTACTTTGCGCAAATAATACCCGAATTTTCCGGGCTCCGCCTTGCCGCCGCTGCATTCAAAGGCTTCGAAGCCGAACATAAGGGCCACCATTTTTTCCCGTTCATAATATACGCCCGGCACACCCAGATAAAAGCTGCCCGCCGGATTCGTCGTATCTTTTTCCTTCCCGAGAATAATATGTCTGTAATTATAAAAACCATGGAGCAGAAAGCTGTTATTGGCCAAATGCTGGTAATCTCCGCTCATGATTACAAAATCCTTGGGCTCTATGGTAACATATTCCCTATCGTCCTCATAAGGATGTATTATAGGGTAGACCTGCATGAGCTGCTGCCATTTGTCGTTTAGGATGGTACTGTCCATGTGAATCGGTTCCGAGTCCTCCATGCTTCCTGCCTTAAGTTCAGGCTGCAGCTCTTCTTTCTTTTCTGAAAGAACTGCATCCAGTTCGCTTTTCGTGTCTTTTTCCGGCTCCGCTCTAACAATCTTCTCAATGTTTTGCTTCGTTTTTTTATCCAAATCGAACCAAGTAACCTTTTCGCTGCCTTGCTTTTCCTTTCTTTCCGGCTGGTACCAAATGGTTTTCTCAGTACTTAACTTTTCCTTTTTTTCCGATTCCCGCCGGATAATTTTCCCGAGACCTTGCTTCTCTCCTTTTTCCGGATTAGACTCGCTGCGTATGTCCGTCCGGCCTGGGTCTGTTTTCCGAAATACCCCTTCAATCGTCTTCCCGTCAGTCAGATCGATACGAAGACTTTCAATTTCTTCATAGGAAAGTATGTTTCCGGCGCTCATACTCTTAAGCGGGCCCGCCTGCCACTGTCCGGTACCCTTTTGGAGAAGGATTCTGCCTACCGCATGCTCCTTCCCTGAGGGCGTGACTGCGAGAATGTCATATTGTTTCTCCATCCATTCCTGAATTCCGTTTACGCGCATGTCCAGTGTGTAGTCCCTTCCGCGGCATTCCGCGCGGACAAAGCCCGCATTTTTCACCTTGCTCCCATTGCTCATATAGGACAGATACACTATTTTCTTATCATAATAAGCCACTTCCAATCCTCCCTCATTCAGTCTTCAGACAACTATGTCCTGTTGTTACTATTCGGCCTGCGGCTTCATAGTAACGCCTAATCACCTAATTTTATTCCGAAGGATTGTCATTTATTCCTATGAGCTGACGGGGAAATTGAGTTTCAGCCACGCACCTGCCAGTCCGATCCAGCCGGAGCAGTACGGTACCAGCTCTATCCCTTCTTCACCACTGGTTTCTTCATTTGCCAAAGAAAGGCCGTGGCCTCCCACCGGATAAATATGCATTTCAAAATTCACTCCATGGGAATGAAGAGCTTGTGCAAATTTCATGCTGTTTTCTACGGGTACTGCCTGATCGGGGGCCGTATGCCACAGAAAAGTGACGGGAGTATCCTCCGTTACCTGCGTTTCCAAGGATACGAGCTTCAAAGCCTCTTCCTCATTGCTCCTTTCGTCCAGCAGCTTCTCAAAGGATTCCCTATGAGCATATTCGCCGGAAGTAATGACCGGATAGCATAAAATCTGTCCGTTAGGTCTTATTTCCTCTGCTTTCCTTCCTATCGGTCCGTATACGAATTCCCGGTTCCAGAATACACCAAGGCTGGCTGCCAGATGTCCTCCGGCTGAGCAGCCGCAGGTAACTATCTTATCCGCATCCACATTCCATTCTTCCGCATGGTCTCTGATAAATGCCACCGCACCGGCCAACTCCAGAACCGCCGCGGGAAATACATTCGGCTCCACACTGTATTCGATCAGACAGGCATCGCAGCCCATGGAAAGGAATTGAAGCACGATAGGTTCCTTCTCTCTGTCGGAAATCATGCTATATCCGCCTCCCCCACAAACTACTACCATAGGCCGTTTTTTCTCCGGTGCAACGCTGATGTTATCGATGCGGTACACAGTAAGTTCGGCTGGTCCGGTCTTTTGACCGGGTACTGTAAGACAATGAGATTCTATTATCATGAGTGTTCTCCTTTTTGTGAGATGCTAAATCAATTAGTGTGCTGATAGCTCAGTCCAGATGAAGGACCGGGTGTAAATCTGTTGCTACAGGGCTATTGTCGGGATTAGTCTCCATGATGTCTGCCATGAAATCCCACCATTTTCGATTGATCTCCGTATCCGCTCCTTTTGCCCAGAGCGCTTCATCTTCTATTTCGATATAGCCGAATAAGGTCAGGGTCTCTCTATCCAGAAAAATCGAATAGTTCTTTCCTCCGTGCTCATGAATCATCTCCTGCATCTCAGGCCATAGTTCATTATGACGTTTCTCATATTCCGCTTCTTGTCCTGCATACAATTTCATTTTAAATCCTTTATACATACTCGATGCCTCCTAATTATTATAAATACTTTTAGAATTAGATTCTGAGCTTCAATAATCATTATTTTATCGTTTATATTTTACCATATTTTTCTTTCAGCTGCTATAAATCTCCGTTATTTCCCCCGGTGCTTCCACTCTTTTCTCCCCTCAGACTGCATTTATAATTTAGCCCGCAACTATTTCCGCCTGAATGTCCGACTCAAAGTTACGATCAGGAAACCTATCTGCACAGAACGCCTGAGTCCAAGCGCGGGTGGGATGTAATATGCTTTATTAATCCTGCAGTCCTTGCATTGCATCATAATCGACTGCACCGGTTCTGATTTTGACAACATGTATTACATCATAAACAAATATTTTACCGTCTCCAATGTGACCTGTATATAGAACCTTTCTTGCCGTTTCTATCAACAACTCTACAGGAACCTTAGCCACTACTATCTCGACCTTTATCTTGGGAAGAAGCTGCATATCAATTGGAGCGCCTCTATAATACTCTGCCCGTCCCTTCTGGATCCCGCAGCCAAAGACATGTGAAACCGTCATTCCTGTAACGCCTATTTTCTCCATGGCAGCCTTTAAGATCTCAAATTTCGACTGTCTTATAATAATTTCAACCTTTGCAAGTCCTGTAACAGCACCTCTTTCCGACACATTTTGAATAGGGACCGCCTCCTCTATCGGGACCACTAAATCTTTTATGATTTTATCAAGCGCTTCTTTATTGTCATCCTCAATATAATCATTGAACAGGTAATCACCGCAAGCATTTTTAAAACCATGCTCATGAATATCCAGTCCTTCCATCTCAACTTCAGAGGCAACCCTCAGACCTACTGTAATATCAATTAATTTGAATACTATTGTCATAACTGCCAGCATAGAGGCAGTCACAACTACAGAACCAAGCAACTGCACACCGAAAAATTCAGCGTTCCCTGTATAGAACAGACCTTTATCTGTTGCAAAGAGACCTGTCATCAGTGTTCCGAGTATTCCACTGACTCCATGAGCTGACACAGCTCCCACCGGGTCGTCAACTTTAAATACTTTATCCAATATACCAATGGAATTGACTACTACGATACCGGCCACTGCTCCAATGACAAAGGCCCCTGTAAGACTTACTTTATCGCAGCCTGCTGTAATTGAAACGAGTCCCGCTAATATGCCATTAATTGTCATACTCACATCGGTTTTCTTAAACTTATACCTGCTTGTAAGCGTTGCAAACACAGCTGAAACAGCAGCCGCTACCGTCGTCTTCAGAAATACCCCGCCAGCGGCATCAGCAATGCTTCCGGTCGAAGTAAGCACGGACCCGCCGTTGAATCCATACCATCCAAACCATAGAATAAATATTCCCAAAGCAGAAAGTGTTATGTTATGGCCGTGAATCGCTTTTGCTTTTTTATCCGAATCGTATTTACCAAGCCTTGGCCCTACCATAACCGCCCCCGTCAACGCCGACATGCCTCCTACCGTATGTACAAGTGTCCCGCCGGCAAAATCATGAAATCCTAAAGCATTTAACCAGCCCCCGCCCCAGATCCAGTGACCCACGACAGGATATACTACGGCTGATATTACTGCACTATATACACAATATGCAGCAAATCTTGTTCTCTCTGCCATGGCTCCAGATACAATCGTTGCCGCCGTTGCACAAAAAATCAGTTGAAAGAAAATAAATGCTTCTAAAGTTACTCCCATCGGAAGAACAGATTCATAACTTTCATTCAACAGAATATCAAGCGAACCTATAAAAGCATTTCCTTTTCCATACATGATTCCAAATCCGAGAACTATAAAAAGAGGGGCTCCAATACAAATATCCATTATATTTTTCATGGCTATGTTAGCGACGTTTTTTGATCTGACGAACCCTGCCTCGAGCATCGCAAAACCCGCCTGCATAAAGCATACCAATACACCACATAGCAATAGCCACATAAGGTTAATAATTCCCATATTCAACTTTCCTCCTTATCTTGCTTCTCTTGTATAAGATTTGCCATTTGCTTTAGGTTCTGAGCCCGGCTTCATAAAGAACGCCAGCGCAATCAGGGTGCACAGATACGGCAGCATCTGCAGAAACTGATAAGGTATCACTGAATTCAATACCTGTATCCGAAGCTGTAATGCGTCGAGCACCGAGAAGAACAGGCATGCAAGCAATATCCCCTTTGGCTTCCATTTACCAAATATTACAGCTGCCAGAGCAATATAACCCCGTCCGGACACAATACCATCGACATATGATGTAATGTATACTGTTGTCAGATAGGAACCGGCCAGTCCACACATCATTCCACACAGCGAACAGGCAAGATACTTCTTTTTCTGAATATTGACACCCAATGTTTCTGCGGCTCTCGGATATTCCCCTACAGCTCTGTAAGCCAGGCCAGATTTTGTCTTATACAGATAGAACCAGACTGCAATGACGATAGCGATAGAAAGATATACTATGACGGAAGAATTAAAAAATATTTTTCCTATGTAAGGAATCTCGGAAAAAAAAGGTATATTAATATTAGCTTCTGTTACTGATTTTATAATACCGGAAGTACTTTTTGTATAGGTGGTATATATTAATGTAGCAAGCGACATACCGATGATGTTGATTGCATTTCCGACAATAATCTGGTCTGCGTTCAGCGTTATTGTCAAGAATGCATAGATCATATTTACCGCAAATCCTACTGCTACGCCTGCCAGCATTCCAAGATAAGGGTTCTGCGTTTTATAGGATACAATGAATCCCATAATCGCACCTGCTGACATAAGACCCTCAAGCCCAATGTTTGTCATACCGGTCCTCTCCGAGAGCATCTCCCCGGTAGCTCCCAGAAGAATTGGCGGAAGAATTCTGAACATTGCGATTAACAGCTGACTTAAAAAAATAAATGTAAATACATCACTCGTCATCGGTCACCCCTTCTTTCCTGTGTTTTTCTGTTCTTCAACTTCAATTTCAAAAAATTTCGCTCCACAAGTGCTGAGCCTGCAACTACAAATATAATTACAATTCCCTGTATCATATCAGCAATAGAAGATGGAACGTTTGTCATAAGCTCCATTGAGTTGGATCCCACCTTCAGTGCTCCGAAAAACAATCCTGACAAAATGCACCCAATAGGATTAAGCTGCCCTATCAGCGCTATGGCGATTCCCGTAAAACCATAGTCCTCACAGAAACCGCTCTGTATCTTAAACTGTGTTCCAAGCAATTCTATGGTGCCTGCCAAACCACCAATGGCACCCGATATGAACATAGACATAATCATATATTTTTTTACATTGACACCATTGCAGTTTGATGCAATCTGATTAAGTCCTACTGCTCTGAACTTCATTCCCCAGGAAGTTCTGAACAATATGTAATAAACGACCAGAACACATATCATTGCAATAATAAGACCTATATGTAATCTTGTTCCGTCTGCCAGAATTGTCAGCTTAGCAGAGTCCGGTATTTTCTCAGTCTGCGGTATTTTGCTTCCTGAAGCCTCCAACGGCCCTGAGTAGAGGTAGTCTACAAAATATAGGGCTATATAATTGAGTAATAAGGTGGAAACTATTTCATTCACTTTCCTGAATGCTTTAAGAGCACCGGCAATAGATCCCCAGATACCACCGGCTATCATTCCTGCAATTATTGCCAGAATAACTCTTACCGGCCCGGGAAATGCGGAAAGCGAATGGGCTGCTACAGAGGCACTGACAGCACCTATAATTAGCTGTCCATCCACACCAATTGTAAAAACACCGCTTCTATATGCAAATGTAACTGCCAGTCCTGTAAGAATAAATGGAATTGATATTACCAATAACTCACATACCCTGTTAAAGGATCCAAAGGCACCGCTAAACATGTAACCATAAGCAGTTATTGCAGCATTTCCTGTCAGTTCTATTATAAAGATGCCGATAAAGAGCGCTGCTAAGGCTGATATTACAGGAACTGTTACAGGCTTTAATAGCTTTGCTAATTTTTCATTCATATCTTTTACCTCCCATCATAGAGGATATCTTGTCCATATCCGGAGAAGTACCTGAAACCTCACCCATTATTTCACCTTCAAACATAACAATAATTCGGTCAGACACCTTGATCACTTCATCAATATCCGCAGAAACCATCACTACGGCACACCCCTTATTTCTCGCTTTGATCAAATTATTGTGAACAAAGCCGGTTGCTCCGATATCAAGTCCTCTTGTGGGATGCATGGCTACAATAAACTCCGGATTTCTCTCCAGTTCTCTTGCAAGAATAACCTTCTGTTGGTTTCCACCTGACAGATTTCTTGTTTCTTCTTCAATACCTGAACATCTGATATCGTATTTATCCTTCATTTTCAGCGCGTATTCCTTAATGGATTTCCCCAATAGAAACTTTCCTTTTGCCTTGGAAAATTTAGTTCCTTCTACATCCTTAAAGACTATATTATCCTTTATATCCATGCCGCCAATAAGTCCCATCTTATTTCTATCCTCAGGGATATGTGCAACACCCGCCTTGATAAAGTCACTAACATTATAACTATTGACATTTGCTGCTTTATAATATCTAGTACCCTCATCCGGTCTTGTAATTCCTGTGAGTATTTCAGCAAGCTGACTCTGTCCATTGCCATCCACTCCGGCGACACCCAGTATTTCTCCTTTCCTGACCTTAAGGCTCAGATTATTAAGGCCGTTATGTTTACTGTTTTTCCGGTAGGAAACGTGATCCAGCTTAACAATTGCTTCTCCTTTGCTCTGTACCTTATCATAAGTCTTTGATATGATCGTTTCCCCCACCATAAGATTTGCAAGTTCCTGACTTGTATAGTCTTCTGCATCTACTGCTGCAACTGTTCTCCCTCTTCTCAGAACAGTAATTTTATCAGATATCTGTTTTACTTCTTTTAGCTTATGGGATATAAAAATAACCGATTTATTTTCGGCTTTAATTTTATTAATGATTTTAAAAAGCCCCTGTGCTTCCTCATCCGTAAGCACTGCCGTCGGTTCATCCAGAATCAGCAGGTCAGCATCATTATACAGAGCCTTTATTATCTCAACTTTCTGCTGCATTCCAACAGAAAGATTATTTACCGTTTCATTCAGGTCCACTTTCAAATCATATGCTTCTTCTATTGCGAGCACCTTTTTGGTTACTGCATCCTGATTTAACAGTCTCCCCTTTTCATTTAATCCGCATAGCATTATATTCTCAAGAACCGTCATGGCCTCTATCAGCATAAAGTGCTGATGTACCATTGCTATCCCTATGCTTCTGGCTGTCTGCGGAGAATCCATGACCCACTGTGTATTATTGTAAATAATTTCTCCTGATACCGGCTTATAGAGACCACAGAGGATATTCATCAGAGTACTTTTCCCTGCGCCATTTTCTCCAAGGAGAGTATGCACCTCACCATCACCCACTTTAAGATCCACATTATCAAGGGCTACAAAATCTCCAAATTTTTTTGTTATCTTTACAAGTTCCAGCATATTCCATCACTTCCTTATTATCAGCCGTTTAAGACACTTTATTTATACCCTAAGAGCACTTTCTTACCCTGAAAGTGCTCTTAAGATTCTCAAGTTAACTATTTAATATATGAGTATACATCAATTTCACCGCTTACAATCTTTTTAATAACGTCTTGTACCTGTGCCTGCTTATCAGCATCAAAGAATTCATTGTACGCACCCAGACTGCAGGTGCCCCCTTCTTCAAAACCATGTTTTACAAATATCCCTTCAAACTTATCATTGGCAGCCGCCTCCATTGCAAGATAAATAAGCTGTTCATTACTCTGAAGAATACTGGTAACTGTGATATCAGGAGCCTGATCCATAGCTTCATCCGGCTGTGCTATGAAATAAGCTCCCTCTGATGCACAAGCTTCTCTGACACCGGAATCAACACCGCTCGCAAACGAAAAGATAACGTCAGCATCGTTCTGTGAGATAAGAGAAAGTCCTATTTCCTTACCCTTTGCAACATCAGTCCACGAGCCAGACATCACCGATGTAAATGTTATATCGGGATTTATATATTTGGCACCTGCCTCCATGGTCGCACTCGCCTTAAGAATTTCTTCTGATTCAACACCGCCTACGAATCCAACCGATCCCGTTTCAGACTGCAAAGCGGCAATTACACCTGCAACAAACCCAATCTGTGCATTGTCCTGCGACATCGACATTGCATTTTCCGCTGTATAAGAACCATCAATGACTGCAAATTTTACATCCGGATAATCCGGAGCCACCTCCGCAATTGCATCGGATAAATCAACATCTGGTGAAAGAATCAAATCAGCTCCTTCATCACAGTACTGTTTCACCGCAGAAATCATGTTCTCAAGAGCTACATTTTCGACTTCAAAAGTCTTGATATTATCAAACTTTTCAGCAGATGCCTTAAATCCTGCATAGCAGTTTGATCCCCAGCCGCCATCTTCAAATGGAGTAGCAGCAATATAAGCTACTATGAATTGATCCTCTGATTCGGCACTGCCTCCTGAGCCACTGCTTCCGCAGCCCGTCAATAAAGCTGCTGTTAATAATAACGTCGCTACTGTTGCTACCTTTTTCCGTGTTCTTTCTCTCATACATTTCTCCTCCTGTGTTGTATTTATTTGATTGGTTTCGTTATGTACTGCTTGTGTATCTCCCTTCTCCGCATCCAGTCTGTTCCTTGAATCTGTGCTGATATAATAATTTCATTTTCAGATACTCTGGTAGTCCTTCCCTTCTCTACCAGAATCTCACCCTGTACCATTACGGTATCCACATCACTTCCGCGAGAGGCGAAAACAAGATTCCAGATCAGGTTTGTATCGGTATCATCCTCATTCCAGTAAATTGGATAAAGATTAGGTCTAAAGCAATCAACTAAGATAAGATCAGCACTCTTACCAGATTCAATGGAACCAATTTCGCTCTCCATTCCAAGAGCTTTAGCTCCATCTATTGTTGCCATACGGAGCATTTCTTTTGCCCCGAAGACAAGTGCGTCACAGTGGGTTGCCTTCTGGATTAATGAAGCAAATTTCATTTCTTGAAAAATGTCCATGCTGTTGTTATCTATCGGCCCGTCAGACCCCAGCGAAACAGTTACGCCTTCCTGCTTCATCAGCGGAACTCTTGCGACCCCACACCCCAACTTTGCAGCTGAAATAGGACAATGGGCTAACTTTGTTCCAGTTGCTGCCATCTTCTTAATATCCTCATCATTAATCCATACACAATGGGCGAGTAATGTTTTCTCTCCCAGAATTCCTCTTTCTTCCAGAACATCTATTGAGGATTTACCGAACCTCTTAATGATTGTCTGCTCTTCCTCCTCCTGCTCACAGCCATGCGTATGTATTCCAACTCCATATTCTTTCTGACATCTCACTGCATCTTTGTACATCTGCTCACTACAATAAAAGAGATCTTCAAGACCCATCCAGACTCTTATTCTTCCATTATTGGACATATGGTATGTTTTAATCAGCTTTTCATTCGTCTGAGTTGTTTCAAAGAATGTATAAGGTTCAACATCTGCTGCATAAGGAGCCAGATGGACTCTTATTCCCAGTTCTGTTGCTGCCTCTGCACTTCTATGCATGAATCTGTACATATCCATAACTGTGGTAGTTCCGTTTTTCAGACATTCCAGATAGCAAAGCCTTGCCGCATGATAAGCATCTTCTTCTATGCAGGCCCTGTGCTCCAGATCATACACCGGAAGCCAGTCAACCATTCTCTGGTTCTCTGCTATTCCTTTAATAAGACTTGAATGGTTATGTGTATCTATAAGTCCCGGAAGCAGAGCCATCTGATTGTTTCCATCAATTATCTTAGTTGCATAAAGAGGAATATTTATCTCTTCTTTTCTTCCAACCTTCTTAATAATTCCATCTTCAATAATCACTGTCCCATTTCGAATAATCTCATCTTTCCTATTTACCGTAAAAATGATTACATTTGTTATTACTGTACATGCCATAGCGTTCTCTCCTTCAGCTTCCGCTGCTACATCTTATGCCTTCCGGACTTTTTAATTGAACAAAAGTGTGCTTCGCGCACGCTCCTATAAGATAAAGAAAAAGGCGTCATATCTTTCGATATAACGCCTTTGTTTTTTAATCTGATTATTTTCTTTTCTAAAGCTGTTGTTCATTCGTTGTGTGTATGATATTATAATTGAAACTCGAATTCAACTTACATATTGTATGAATTATTAATAGTATATCATACATTACGTATGAACCTTTTAAGATGAGAGGTGTTTCACATGATTACATTAGATACCTTTTTAGGCTTTGAATTTGTACAGGATTTAAAGCTTTTGTATCCTATCCATTCTCCTGAGCAGATTGAAATCCAGTCTATCTCTATTCTGGAGCCTCCGGTAGAAAAGTTTGTCCGCGAAAATGAAATCATTATTTCAACTGCTTTGTCAGTACGCGATAACAGCCAGTCTCTATATAGTTTTATGCAGGAAATATATGAATCTAAGGCTGCTGCCTTATTACTGGCTTTCCCAAATGATGACTATCATCAGCTCGATTCCGTCAAAGAGCATTTTGAGCGGATAAATTTCCCAATACTTACTGTCCCATGGTCACATTTGTTTTCTGATATCGTTGAACAGACACTAAAAGAGCTCTGGGAGCAGGATTCACGTTTCCAAGTTCATCTTGATTCCCTTCAGAAGGAATTACTTAACATCTATCTGGCCGGGAAAAGTCTCAATGATGCCGCAGACATCATCCATAAATATCTGGGCAGTGATATTCAGATTACTGACTCCAATTTTAAAATTAAAGGGTCCAACATACATTTCAATTCTCCGCACAACAGTACTCCAATTCCGGACCTGCATCATCAAGCGGATAATACCTATGAAATATCCTCCGGTGGAAAAAAATATGGTTATGTGATTTTTACCGGAATTCTCAATTCATTGCTTGAAGATATCGAACCTCAGCTTCTGGAGCAATGTATTATCACACCGCTAATGCTATGGTTTGATAAAGAATGGTCACTTACTACCTCCAAAATGAAATCCAAAAAAACTTTTGTATGGAGGCTCGCTCATGATGAGTTTACATCTTCCCAGGATATTTTTTCTAAGGCAGAGAGTGTAGGCTTTAATTGTAAATGCAATTATCTATGCATCGTCGGAAATGTAATAAGCCGCAGTACCTATGCAAGCTATAACTGGGATGTCAGAGAATCAGCCTTTCTCACCGGCTCAATAGATAATATTATTCAGGAGCAGATATATCTTGTTTCTCAGAAGCTTGAAATGTCTGTAATGATAACACTCCAGCAGGGTATTCTTGTAACCTATCTGGAAAAAAAGGAGGACATAATAAGCTCAGAACTCATTACCTCCTTCCTTGACATGCTGGATGAATATCTTAATCGCACGGTTCCAAACATTGTTCTCATATATGGTTATGATATCCAGGAGCAGACCATGGATCGACTCTCTTTATGCTATAAAAATGCTATTTCGGCTTTAAATATAAGCATACGCTCTAACAGCCATAGCCTTAGGAATTGCTATCAGCTCTCCATAAAGCAAAAAATTTTTTTTACAGTGCATAATGACAAAGAAACAGTTGATTTGGCAGAAAATACCTTGAAAAATATTCTAGATTATGACAAAGCAAAAAATTCCGACTTACTGGACACGTTGAAATGTTATTTCAGGTGTAACTATAACATAACCCGAACCGCTGATGAAATGCATCTGCATCGTCAGTCATTAATATACCGTCTGGAAAAAATTGAATCTCTCTGCAACCTGTCCCTTAAAGACCATGATGATTTGTTTGCACTTGAGATATGCACTCTTGCTTTAGCCGAGAGTTTCTGACTCCTGATTTTTATTTCATACCATGTTGCTGCATCTGATATTTTCATATCTTTATATGCTTTTCCATATGGAGGGTTCTATCAATAGATTGCATATTAATAAACAATGCGGTAAAATAATTTTAAGAAATTATACCATCAATTAAATGATAAAAGGGGAAATTCTGCCGCGGCGGAAAGTATATTTTTAATGAAAACAATTCACACAGTATGCATCAGCATACTCTTTGCAATCTTTACACTGACTTCAGGTCTAATCATCTATATCATCGTTCTTGGAATCACCCATCAGAATCTCGGTTCCGGCACTCAGGAGGCTTCGCTGAGTGCCGGCTATGATACGGAAGGGTCTTTGCCGGATGAACTCTATGGTTCTTATTATGAAGCAGATGAAATTGAAGAAACATACCTCAGCTCCGGCACTACTCAGGGGCAGGGTGAAAATTCAGCAGAAACTGTTTCTTATGGAGGGACTTCTCCTTATGAAGAAATTGCTTCCTATGAAGAAACTACCTCTTATGAAGGAGCTGCTTACAGTGGTGCGGACTATGTAAATGACTGGATGGGCATCAAATTTACAGCACCGGCTGGTTATGTAATGTTAACAAATGAAGAAATAGCTGAATTGGCAGAAGTAGTAACCGATCTGGTATCTACAGCCTTGGATTCTTCCGAGCCGGAATATGATGGACTTGCGACTGAATCCAATCTGGAAATGATGTGCTCATCTCCCACCGGCATTCCCAATGTAAATGTGAACATTATCACAGTACCGCCTTCTATAGCGTTAAATGAATACATCGAGGCATATATGTCCTATGTCTGGGATTTATCCAACATAGATTTAACAACTGGAGATACCCTGGAAAATGTAACCGTAGCGGGCAAAGAATTTGCAAAGTTTCACGGCACTATAAACATAACAAGTTTTGACAATGTAGTAAAAGAGCAGGATTACTATTTCGCTCAGAACGGAAGTCGATTATTCGTAATCTGCTTAACTTATCTGAAAGAAGAAGCAGACGCTGCTGCCGTTCTAATGAGTGGATTTCAGGCGAAATGATAGTGAAGGGATTATTGCATGGTATAAACCATCAACTCAATAGTTTGAAATCACTAGAGAAGATAATTTCTCTAATTCATAGGGCGGTATCCATAGCTCATAGTTCTCACCATGCCAAGTAATACAAATAGCATAATAGGGTTTAAAGAAAATATAGCCCAACCCGTTTTCTATCATTTTGTATTTTTTGTATTCCCCCTTATTATATGGAATTTCTTTTTTCCAACGAGGAACAGAAATTTTTTTATTTATCCTTTTAATTCCAGTAAAGCAGTAAAGCGGTATCGACCATTCATCATATAGATTCGCCAAATGTAAGTTCCCTTGCCTCACATAAGCATAAAGCGGACAGTTATGATAGCTTATAAAACCCCGTTCGACCAAATCTGTCTTTTCAACTACTCTCATTTTGCCGTTTCTGATTTTATAATAGAACATTAGAACTTCCACTATTTCGGCATCTTCCGGTATATGAAGTACGTCAATTACATATTCAACAGTGCTTTGAATGTAGTGTTCGCCAGAAATATATTCAGCACTCTTCTGAAATTTCTTTTTATTCTTATCCGCCAAATATAGTACAAAAGAGAGAAGAAGCGCCACTACCGCAATATAGAATAAAGCAGGAGCGTTAGAATAGACTTCTCTAAGCGAAACATCCACACTAATTATCGCACACAGAACAAAACAGCCTACCGCTAGTGAAAGGTATTCGATAACTACCATCCATGCTGGCAAGGACGTTTTTTTCGTAAGATCTTCCTTAATATCATTGCATTTTTGAAAAGCTTCCTTCAGAATTGGTTCAGAAGAATTACTGTGGAATATTTGACCATCCACACTTTCATTATGTTTGTCTTCTGTGATATTAATTCCAAATATATTCTTCATTTAATTTGTAATTTTCCCCTTCTTCTTTTGTTTTTCAACTGAATTTCTTTCGATTATTTACAATTTTAATTTATCTATGCACTCCATAATTTTTATTGTTAAATTTTAACATAGATATTTACTTACTGCTATGTTTTCTTTTTCTCTGAAATTCCTGAATCTTATTGTGCTTTATATTATACCTTATAATCCTTCAATACTCCCCTATCTTTAGTAAGTGTATTCATGTTATATTTTCCACTTGCGAAATCGGATGCTTGATTGCCAGACATATCTGCTAAAGTTCCTGGATTTTCAACCACATTATATTTATAAGAATGACTACCACAGACACTCCGAATAGTTATGTTTAAGTAGATTTTCTTCTCCTATATTATGAAAAAATCTTAATCAAGCTGTGTATTCCACAACTTTATTTTCTGTGTTTAAATCTTAGCACAAAACCGTTTTTACTTCTATATTTTCTTTTTTCTCTGATATTTCTGTTTTTATTGCTCTCTACCCCGTGCCTGATAATCCTCTGATACACGCCATTCCGTTTTATTCTTTAGCATTGCATATACGATATTTACAAGCCTTCTCGCGATACAGATTAAAACCTGCTTTTTATTCTTTCCTTCTTCCACACGTTTCGTGTAGTAATCCAAAAAGATAGGGCACCGGGGTGTTCCATGACGAGATACCTGAATCATCTGAATGGCCAGAAAAAAGAAGATTGCTTGCAGCCTTCGATTTCCCTGCTTTGGTGTCATATCTTTTCCTTTTCCGGCAGAGGAAAAATTGATAGGGGCTATCCCTGCAAACTTGGCTAATTTATTGGCATTAGGAAAACGATTAATATTTCCGATTTCTGATAACAGCTGTGCTGCGGTTATAGTTCCGATTCCCGGTATGATAGTGAGTGTACAGTCAAAAGTTGGAAGTAGTTCAGATACTGCTTTCTCTACTTCCTCTAACTGCTCCTTATAGTGACACAGGTCACGAACTAGACTTCTGGTAATGGTATCTCTGCTTTCCTGATAATTCCTTTTTATTGTTCCGTCTTTTTTTATTGAGGTAAGAATTAATTCCGCTCGTTTGACAGAACAGATATTATGACTGACAGGAATTAATTCATCTGCCAATTCCTTGGCTGTCTTATTTTTCAAATGCTCTGGGGATGGATATTTGTCCCAAAAGTATAATGCAGTTTTCCCATCGATTAAAGAAAAGAATTCTTTATAGCTTGGGTATGCTACGCATAGTTGTTCGTGGAGCTGATTCTTCAGCCGTATAATCTGCGTTCTGATATTATCCCTACGATTCATTAACTGGCTCAATGTCCAGTAGGCATCATCGGGTACGGCATCCGGTAATCGGTCAAACATGTTAATCAGTACCAATGCAACTGCCTCTGCATCATAACTATCACTTTTTTGATACATTGGTGTACTTTTTCTCTGTGCAAAAGACAGCGCTGTATTTACATCTTTTACAATACATCCTCGTTCTAACAACCACACTGCTAGTGTCCGTCCATAACCGTATGCATTTTCCAATCCATAGACCGGAGTTAAATTCTCAGTACAATACCGACTCACTTTACGTATCAGTTTGGAGAATTCACTTGTTTTATTCTCGAAGGTAATTTCTCCGAGTTTTTCATTCCAGCAGTTTAAGATCACTGCTGTATGGGTCGCTTTATGTAGGTCAACTCCTACATAGATAAATTCTTCTTTACGAAGCATTCTTAAATAATCATCCCTTTCTATTTTCCTGAAAAGCATCCACTTTGAAAACACCACTGGCAACCTTAACTGATAAGCGTTATCAGGAGAATTACGCATTAAGCAACTCCGACCGCAAGGGTGGCTAAGCCTGTTTGATACCCTGAAAATGGAATCTTCAGTTTCTAAAAACCGTTTCCGGCTTTCGTGTGTGTGATGTTAACTCGTGTCAGAAAAAGATGCAAGTCATTTCGATATTTATTTATTAGATTTTTATGAAATATTGGGAATACCATAGACAGAAAAAAGAACAGAGAAAAGGGATTACAGGAATTTATCAGTCCCCCCTAAAACCCCCCTGTTCGCCAATCTTACCATAGAACAAATTCCTTGTAAATCCCATGGTTCACCATGAACTATGGGTAAACACTCGTTCCTGCTTTTTGACAAAAAATTCATTGAATTTCACATACTAAACCGACTTTATTTTTGGAGTCATTCAAATTTCTCTTGTACATTTTTACCCATGAACTTTTCGATGATTTTATCTTGGCAACAGAATTCACTTTTCTAAAAATTTATGATCCATCTTCCTATTTGTTTAGCCACGTCGGCGCGTGTGTTGCCCCTGTTTGCGATTATAATTGCAATCTGGCAGTGTGTAGCCTAAAAGGATATTTTAACCTTGTTGGGGAAATTCAAAAGATAGAAAAGATACTGAAAACTATGGGTTTTAAAGCCAAAATAATAGGGTCGAAAATAGTGCAGGTTAAAGGGCTTATGCCAAAAAGCTTGCATAAGCCTTCCAAACACCCACCGGCAGAGCCGTTGGGGAAACGCTCTATGACATAACTTTTCCTGCCGCCTCCCCTCTTTTTATGCCAAATGTTTTATTTGTCTATTCTGCTTTATTTTTTTACTGGTTTTTATGAGATTCTGTCAATGGATAATTCCTCAACTTTACGGTATCGTGTGTACTCAGAAAGGAGAGAAAGCCTATGATGAACACAGATTTTTTCCAACTGCTTTATACCCATTTAGAAGAACGTACTTTTCAAAATGTATATGAGCAGCTTAAGGAAGACGAAGAGTATCAAGAAGCTACAAAAGCAGAACAGGTACTTTTTCAACAGTATGAGGAGTTAGGATTATCTGAAAAACAATGCCATATCATTGAGGAGTGGACAGATGCTATTCATGCAAAGAACGCCGCTTACTCCACGGTTATTTTTCGGATGGGAATGCAATGCTGTTTTTCCCTTCTGATACAACAAGCTGATTTGAAATAACAAATATAAAACGGAGATATTCTCCAACTTAATGCTGTGGAATATCTCCGTTTAGTAAGTATCATTACTTGGTTAAATTTTCTTTAATATATTCTTCAACCTTTTTATCCATATTTCTCCCATCCTCGCAAGGCATATATCCTATAAGATTTCTGATTTTTTCTGGATAATCAAACTCAGAATATACATCATCAATTATTTCATACAAATGGTTTCTTTCGCAAGTATACGCAAAATAAATGATTGAAAATACCCACTTGCTATCTATCTCTTCATGAGTCTGTTCAGCTTCACTTTCTATTAACTTACAAAGCAATTCATCCACTTCATTCTCATTTGCAATAGACAACTCTAAAACCGAGTCATATTGAACTGTGTCTTCAGTTAATATTTGCATGGCATAAGAAATAATATCACCTTCTGTAACCAAATTTCTGTTTAACCCATACTTCAGTTCTTGCCATGACCAGCTTGGTAATAATGTGCTAAGCTTTTCAAAACCTATAGTATAATTTAACATCAATATCCTCCTCTCGGAACCACTTGATTTGCAAATCCTGTGTATATACCCCCTGGTATAAACCTTTGATGTGTTACTTGACCTAATGGATTTGAAACATATTCAAATATTCCATTAGTACTATTTAGTTGACCTGGTGTCTGCAATAATGTATATGGTCTTGTATCTCCGCCAGTAAAACTATATGCTCTTCCTCGAGCGAGTTGCTCTTGTGATAAATAGCTTGCAGCTCTATGCAGAGGATCATCCTTTAATGCACTTCCGATCCTATCTGCATGAAATACTTCGTCTGCTGCATATTGAGCTTTTAACCTTTCATATTGAGCGATATTTTGTGCATTAGAGCCACCCTTACTTCCAAATGTCCCCCGAATGCCATTCGCTAAGCTGCTTACCACCTTACCCATTCCATAGAAGCCTGCACTACCTAAGCCGACCGTTACCATTCCTATCCCTACATCCTTGGCAAAGTCCAAAAGGTCGAAACCGCCCTTCTTACCTCTGTTCATTCCGGTCGTTCCACTAACGCGGGGCCTTTCTCCATACTGGTAACCATAAACACTGCCATACCCGATCCGGTTACTGCGCGGGCTTGGGGTACCGCATGCTGCCTTCGGGTCACGCATTCTCATATGGGGAGGGGCTCCTATCAATCCTGCGATTGCTCCATAGCCGCCTGCTCCTGGATTGCCACCATGTAACGAACCATAACCTGTGTCACGAGAATTCCATACGCCTAACAGATTCTGGATACCGGCTGTCGTACCTCCTGCTGCGGCCCCTCTTCCGAAGGAACTCCGTCCGCTTTTCAGCGGGGTATTGCCATAGATCTTGCCGCCGATCGCATTGGTCAGACCGCTTGCCAGGCTTTCCTTCCAGTCCACGTTCTCTCCATTTATCATCTGCTCCAGCGCGCTGCCTACCGTACCGGCTGCAAAGTCCGCCGCCAGGGAAAGGGCCTTTCCCGTCCCGGGAATCAGTCCCGCTCCAGTGGTTATTATTACTCCTCTGACCGCTCCTACTACCGCTTCGTTTGCTGCTGCTCCGAAAGCCTTTCTCAGGCTGAATTGTCCTCCATCCTTTATCTGCGATAAGACCGAACCTGCAAATCCTGAAAATCCTCCAAAAGCAAATCCACCTCCAAGTCCGACCAGCGCCCTTGCAATTTCACCCGTAGGATCCACTTTGTTTACTGGATTGCTCCGGCAGTACGGATATCCGTTCAGTCCCTTTTTTACCGGGTCCATGGCCAGCATCCTGCCCTGACCGGAATCATAGAACCTCGCTTGGGCAAAGTATTTGTCGATGACCGGATCGTAATGGTAGTTGGTGAACCTCATACCATCTTCCACACCCGCAAGGTTCAGGTCGCCCTCTGCCGGCAGCCTTAAGTCTCCCCATGCGCCGCGTTTCGCATACCGCAAGGTATCTCCCTGAGCATTTGCTGCAAACAGCGGACTGCCCAGAAGGTCGGGTTGGAAAGAAACCTTTCCGAGGTCTGCCGAGGCGATATTCCCTCTGGCGGTCTTGCGTGACTCCGGAAGGAGCGATGCCTTCCGGCTCAGGCACTCATAACCCCGTCCATAGGTGGCCCTTGTCTCTCCGTAATCCTTTTCATAGGACATCAGTTCGTTGTTCACACCGCTTAAGTAGTCGGTCACATAACTGATTTCCCGTGTCTTGAAGGGCTGCAGACTATGTCCATCCGCCTGCCCCGCATAATTGCGATAACCGGAAGGGCGGTTCTGCATCGTCTGTACATTTTTTATCCTCATGTACAACGCGTTGTAGCTATATTCTGTCTGCTCCCCGCTTTCCATGTTCCGTCCCAGGCTCATGTGCCCTGTGGCATCGTAGATGTATTTCTTGATCGGACTGCCGGCACAGCTTTCTTCGGTCAGGTTACCGCGCTTGTCGTATCCGTAGCTGTATGGAATGCCTTTTTCTGTTCTGGCAATAAGCTGGTTACATGCATTATACTGATACGAGGCATCCTCCCTGCCATCGACCTTTCTGAAAATCCTATTGCCAAGGGCGTCATAGCCGTATGCTTCCGTAACCGGCCCCTCTTTATAGGTCAGAAGCTGGCCCAAAGCATCGTAGGTATAAGCCGAGCTGCCGGTAAGCTCTATGGAACTGCCTTTTCTGTCAGAGCTTACAATATTCCCTATTCTATCATAGGTGAAGCTGTTTTCCATAAAGGTACCGTCTTCCAGCTGGTATTTTACCTGCGCAGGCAGCCCCTTAGCGTTATAGGTATAAGCGGAGGCACTTCCCGGCTGACGTATAGAGAGAACATTTCCCATGGGATTATACTCATAGCTGGTTACCTGCTGTTCCGCATCCACTACTCTTGTCATCCGGTTGTTTTTATCATAAGTATAATTCACCACGCTGCCGTCCGGATAATCGATGGCAGTTATGTTTCCATTGGCGTCATAACCGTAGCCGGTGCTTCGTCCGTTGTGGTCGGTTACCTTCGCAAGCCTTCCTGTCCTGTCGTAATCCATGGTGACTGTGCCGTTCCAGTCCTTAAGCTCTACCAGCTCTCCTCTTTTGTTATAGCGGAAGCCTGCTTCCCTGCCATCGCTGTAGCGCATGCTTACGGGCTTGTTATTCAGATCATACCGTACCGTCGTCTCGTTCCTGTCTTCATCGAGAATCGAAACGATATTCCCGTTGCCGTCATAGGTATACGCCTTTTCATCGGACATGGGGTTGATTTCCCTCACAATCCGGCCTTTTTTGTCATACTGGTAGATCGTAGGGCATGTCTGCTCCTGCGACATGGATAAGCATTCCTTAATCTGGTTGTTCATCGCGTCATATTCGTAGACCACAGTGTTACCCAGAGGATCCATCAACTGCGTCAGGTTGCCGCACGCATCATATCGGTAGAGTGTAATCCCCCCATTCGCATCTGTTACCGTCGCTATTTCCCCATTAGCAGTATAGGTGAAGGAGGTCTTAGCACCCTCAGCGTCCGTTATGAAGATTACCTGTCCTAAGGAATCGTATTCATAAGAAATTACGTTACCAAGGGCATCTGTTTCTGTCAGCAGCTGTCCCAGCGCATCATATGTATATGCGGTCGCATTGCCTTCAGGGTCTTTCTCACGAAGCAGATTTCCCGACGGGGAGTATTCATATTCTGTAGTATTACCGCCTGCGTCCGTCTGTGTGAGCACTCTGCCCAGACTGTCATAGGTATAGCTTAAGCTGTTTTCCAGAGCATCGGACATTTCAATCAGGCGATCCATAGAATCATAACGGTAGCTGGTCTGTGCACCCTCCTGGTCGGTAACCTTTTCGATTCTTCCAGACTTTGTGTAGGCAAACGTCATGCTTCCGCCGTCCTGACCTGTCACTCCTGTCAGACGATTTATGGCATCATATTCATACACCCATTTATTCCGGTTAGCATCGGTGTAAGAGGTCATATTTCCGCCCGCATCATATGAGAAGGAGCGTTTGTGGCCTTCTGCATCCACCGCTTCTGTCAGACGGTCCAGCTTGTCATAGGAATAGGTTGTCACTCCTGAGAGCGAATCTACTTCCTTGATAAGATTTCCGTTTCCGTCGTATTCAAAAGCAGTCTTCCCTCCCTTGGCGTCAGTCACGGATTTCAGATTGCCTCTGACATCATACTCATAGGAGGTTTCATTTCCCAGAGGGTCCTTCACCTTAGTCACACGGTTGTTGGCATCGTATGCGTAGGAATACTCGTTGCCTTCGGCGTCCGTAATCCTGGTGCAATTGCCATTAGGATCGTATGCGTAGGATGTTTTGCTGCCATTAGGATCCGTTTCTTCGGTTAAGCGTCCGGACTTGTCATAGACATAGAGTTTTTTACTGCTCTCTTTATCGGAGAATTCCGTAACATTTCCGTCTCCGTCATACCGGACCTTTTCCGAATGGCCCGCTGTGTCCTCTACGGTAATCAGTCTTCCAAGCTTATCATAGGTAAAACGAGTAATTCCCGCATCGGACCTGCTGCTGATCAGCCTGCTTTCGTTGTCATAGATATATTCTATGACCGCTCCGCTCTCATCGGTCTTCGTGAGCAGGTCGCCGTTCTGGTCATACGTATAGCTTACACTCTGTCCCAATGCATTGGTCACGCTGGTGATGCGTCCCATAACGTCATAGGTGTAGTTAGTCTGATAGTTAAGCGCATCGGTAACAGTCTTAACCTGCCCCATAGTATCATATGTATATTTTATCAGACCGCCTGCCGCATCCTTTACCTCGGTAAGCTGACCTGCCGCATCGAAGGAATAATTTGTCGTTCCTCCGTTTTTATCCGTCCATGCCGTATTATTGCCCATAGCATCATAGACGTAGCTTTGGCTGTAACCCAGAGGGTCCGCTTCCCGGATGAGTTTTCCCCTTTTATCATAGTTGAATGTATATTCATTCCCCATGAAGTCCGTTGCCAGTGAGACTTGCCCCATCTCATTATATTCCAGACGCTGCTTGTTTCCCCTCCTATCGATAAGACCGGTGTTATTGCCGTTCATATCATAGTCAAATGCTACCGTTCCGTCCTCATCGACGATGCGAATCAGATTGCCTGCTCCGGAATACTGATAGGTAGTCGTACTTTCAGTCGGTGAAATATAGGAAAGCAGCCTGCCGATGGCATCGTGGCTGTACCTGTAAATATTTCCTTCCGGGTCCTCAGCCTGTGCCAAATGATTATTGGCATCATAGGAACAGGTCCAGATGTTTCCATTCTTATCCATATAGGATATTAAGTTATCCACATCATCATAGAAATAAGAGCTTACATTTCCACGCCCATCCTTCGCCGATATCAGGTTGTTCCTCATATCGTATTCGTAGAAGACTTCCGTACCATCACGATTTACCATTTTGACCGGATGATTTCTGTCGTTATAAATAATGTGTTCTTCGGTCTCGTCGGGGTATACCACGTAATTCATGCGTCCTTTTTCATCATACGCCATTTTGGTCGAGTTGCCAAGTCCGTCAATTTGCTCAATTAACTGGCCTTTTTCGTTGTATTTGCTTTGCAGGTTTACTCCGCCCTGTTCTATACTCGTAACTTGGAACTCTTCGTCATAATGGTACTTTGTTGTATTTCCGAGCTCATCCGTAAATGTGGTCACCCGACTAATTTCATCATATGCCGCATAACTATTTCCTCTGCCGGCTGTGCTCTGTGCTACCACTCTGTTCTGGATATCATACTGGTTAGCCAAGTGGCTTTGTCCGGAAAAATCTGTAATCTCCAGCAGGTTACCGGTATCATCATAGATGAAGGACATGCCGTTACCATCGGGATTGGATGCGGAAACCAGGTAATTATCTTGGTAGGAAAAGGAAACGGTATTTCCCATGGTATCCGTTACTTTTGAAATACGTCCCGCCGTATATTTAAGTGTCAAACTTGCATCGTGACTTCCTTCTATGCGAATGATCTGCCCATCTTTATCAGCTTGGAACCGGTAAGCAGTAAGACCGTTCGCTTCTATCCTGCTCAAGCATAGATTACTGTCAAAAATATATTCCATGTCATCGGCATCCTTAACAAAGTAAGATTGGTCCTCCCTTCTGCCCATGGTATAATCTGACTTTATACCCTCCGCAAGCTGAAAGCTTCCATTTTCCGTGTTTTTGCAGAATGCAACTACTTCATCATACGGTGTGCTGAAGTATGCATATTCTTCGTCCATATAAAGCAGGTAGTTCAGAGAATACGTCCATTTGTTTCCTAGCATTTCTGGGTATTCATCCCTTTGAGAATCGTACATCGCGGTAAAATGGAGTGCATCTTTTCCGTAATCCTCAAGATAAGTATAGCTCCACAGGAAGGAACCGGTCAGCGCATTTACAGGATCGAGGCCCATATGTGCCGTTTTCCCGTCAGGATAGGTTTTTTTAGGCCTGGCATTAGGTAAGCCGCTTTTTTTATTTCGTTTGGTACTGATAGTTTTGGCCTCACTATAGTCGCTTGATCCATATTCACTGTTTACCCTTGCACGATAGGTATGCTTCCTATTAGGCCTTAATCCGGAAAATGCTTTACTAATACGAAGCGCACCATACTCCTTAGCCATAACGGTCGAATGTGTTCCGGAAATTGCATCCATGCTGTATTTTGCTGTCTTTAAAGCTGAGAATGCGTCGTTCGTATCGTTCACCCTATATGTCTTGCCATCGAATTCAACATCGTAGCTGATTGCTCCCTGTACGGGGATTATGCTTAGCGTTACACTATTAAGCGTTGATACGGCGTCGACATCCGGAGGTGCCACAAGAGTTCTCACACTCTCTGTCTTGCTGTATTCACTGGTAACTTCCGAATTCTTGGCACGGACCGCATAGGTATAGCTCGTCTGCGGCATTAGTCCTATGAACTCTCCGTATGTAGTGGCTACAGGACAGACGTTTCCGGCGAAATAAATGTCGTAGCCGGTAGCTCCGGTTACAGGGCTGAAACTTATCGTAACCGTTTTTGCTGTGGGTATTGCACTAATATTCGTCGGTATATCCAGAAGCGTTCTTACCGTTTTAGCAGGGCTGTATTCACTTGCTCCTACGGCATTATTCGCACGGACTGCATAAGTATAATTCGTATTGGATGTCAATCCTGTAAAGGTTCTGGAGGTTTCCGTTACGCTATGGGCAGTTCCTCCGAATTGGACATCATAGCTCGTTGCTCCTCTTACAGCACTCCAGACTACCGTGACGGAATTTGCCGTGGCACTGGCACTGATATTTGACGGTACCTCAGGCAAAGCTTGAAGCGTCCGAATCGTCTTCATACTGCTGTATGCGCTGGAACCGCCTGCATTCTTTGCGCAGACTGCATAATTATAGCTCGTATCGGAGATAAGTCCGGTTATCGTTTTGGATGTTCCGGTCACATTATAGATTATTCCATTAAGTGAAACATCATAGCTTGTCGCTCCACTTACGGCACTCCAGCTTACTGTGACAGAATCTTCCGTGGCCGTTGCATTTACATTCGTCGGTACACCAGGCGGATTCGGAATCGTCAGAGTCCGCACTGTTTTTGTAGTGCTGTATGCGCTGGAGCCACCTGCATTTTTTGCCCGAACCGCATAATTATAGTTAGTATCTGATGCAAGTCCCGTAAATGTTCTGGAGTTTCCGGTCACATTATAAGTCGTTCCATTAAACAGAACATCATAGTTGGTCGCTCCGCTTACGGCATTCCAGCTTACCGTGACAGAATTCGCCGTAGCGGTGGCACTGACGGTTAACGGTGCCGCAGGCGGATTCGGAATGGTCTGGATTGTCTTCGTACTGGTATATGCACTGGAACCGCCTGCGTTATTTGCACGGACTACATAAGAATAATCTGTACCGGGTGTAAGCCCGGTTATTGTCTTGGAGGTTCCCGTTACGTTATAGGTCTTTCCATTGAGTAAGACATCATAGCTTGTTGCTCCGCTTACGGCATTCCAGCTTACCGTGATCGAATTTGTCGTAGCGGTAACACTGACATTTGAAGGCGTATCCGGAGGATCGGGAAGCGTAGTGACTGCCTGAGTGGCACCGTATGAGCTGGAGCCGTCCGCGTTATTTGCACGCACCGCTAAACTATATTTTGTGCCGGGCGTTAGGCCTGTTATTGTCTTGGAGGTTCCAGTTACGTTATAGGTCTCTCCATTGAATAGAACATCATAACTCGTTGCTCCGTCTGATGCCGGCCAGCTTATTGTGACAGAATCCCTGGCGGCTGTCACACTGGGAGAAGATGGAGGATTCGGAGCCGTTTTCACCGTTCTTTTGATACCATATGAGCTGGAGCCATCCGAATTATTGACACGGATCTGATATGTATTGCTTGAATTGGCTGGTAACCCAGTAATTGTTTTAGAGGTTCCCGTTACGTTATGCTCCGTCCCATTAAATAAAATATCATAGCTTTTAGCTCCCGGCACTGCGTCCCAGTTTAATGTAACAGCGTTCTCACTAACAGTAGCACTGGCATTTGCCGGTGCTTTTGGTGTAGTTGTAACCGTCTGCGTCGAACTGTATGAACCGGGACCATCCGCATCTTTTGCGCGTACCTGACAGGTATAGTTTGTATTCGGTGATAATCCGGTAATCGTCTTAGAAGTACTTGTTACGCTGTAGAGCGTTCCATTAAATAGAATGTCGTAGCCTGTCGCTCCATCCACCGCATCCCAGCTTATTGTGATAGAATCTTCTGTGGCAGTTTTTTTGACACCTGCAGGTACGGCAGGAAATTTTCCCAACGTGATAATAGTCTGAGTCGCACCGTATGTACTGGAACCGCCTGCATTATTTGCACGGATAGCATAAGTATAGCTAGTGCCGGGGGTTAATCCGGAAATGGTTTTGGAAGTACCTGCTACATTATAGGTAATGCCGCTGAATAAAACATCGTAGCTCGTCGCTCCGGCTACCGCTGCCCAACTCAGCGTAACGGCGTTCTTCGTAACAGCCACACTAGGAGCCTCCGGCGGCTTAGGGGATGTCATTATCGTCTTCTGGGCAGTATAGGTACCGGTTCCGTCCGCACTCCTCGCACAAACCTGATAGGCATAGCTTGTGTTAGGCTTCAATCCGGTAAAGTCACAAGGAGAATTTAGCGCAAGATATTCAACGCCATCAAACTTAACATAATAGCTCGATGCCCCGACGGATGCACTCCAAGTTACCGTAACGGAGCTTTCATTGCTGACTGCACCGGTAGTTGCCGGAGGCTTCGGCGTTGTTGTCACTGTTATCATGTTGCCGTATTCGCTGGATGCATCCTCATTCTTGGCTCGAAGCTGGAATGTATAGCTTGTTCCGGCAGTCAGGCCGTTTATGGTTTTCGAAGTACTAGTCATGTTATAGGTAACGCCGTTAAACAAAAGATCATAACTGGTTGCTCCGCTTACTGCTCCCCAGCTTATTGTGGCAGAAGTTTCTGTGACTGTCTTTTTAATGTTTGAGGGAATAGCAGGACTTTGCGGGAGTGTCATTATCGTCTGACTAGCGCTGTATTCTCCCGTTTTGTTCGCATTTTTCGCACGCACTGCATAGGTATGGCTTGTCTTGGGTGTCAGCCCGGTAATTTGTTTAGATGTAGTCGTTACACTATAAACAGTTCCGTTAAATAAAACATCATAACCAGTTGCTCTATTTACCGCATCCCAATTTATCGTAACCCCTATAGTTGTTGCCGTGGCACTTATATTTCCCGGTATATCAAGCGGAACATTATCATAAAAACCAGAAGGAATAGATACCCTTACTGTTTCAGATACTTTAGAATCACTGTAGATCATATAAAGTACTACTTCATAAGTAGTTCCATCCTTAAGGCCTGCACTACTTGTGTTAGAAGTTGTCGTAGTACTTATTCCATTCTTTTGGTATACATAACCTTCATTCGGAGGAATGTGTATATATAAAGAATAACTTACCGTCCCAGGAACCTGAGACCATGTTGATGTAATTGATCCATCTTTATTTACAGTTGCTTTTAAATTACTTATTCCCATAAATTATTTACCTCACTTTTCTAAAATTTAATTGTTAATTGAGTTACTTGTTTCCATGCAGCATACTAGAAATCTGGTACTTTGGTTTTTTCTTTTTCCTTTAAGGTAGTGACCAACCCGCCACTACTTGATTTTCTATTCCTCTGTCATTAGTATTATCCGTCGAGAAATGGTTACCAGACAAATCCATTTCCACCAATTTATCAAGCGCATAAAGCTCATCCGGTAATTCCCCTCCTAAGTCATTATTGGCTAAGTACAGATACTGCAATTGAAAAAGTTCACCAATGGCAGCCGGTATCTTACCGCTTACACCACGGTCAGCAAGACCAATGGCATATATGGTCGCAAAGTCTTTCTGAGAATTAATGGTATTTATGGATTTACCTTTCAGGTTGAGAAGGTTTTCTATTTCATCCATAAACCAGGTCTGACCCCCGCATTTGGTAATAAACTCTTCTGCATAGTTTGTTTGAGGATTTAGAGTATAAATTTTCTCTATAATCCGATTGCTCACTATCTTACTTCCATCAGACATCATCACCCTGACAAAAATTAAATACGGCGTGTCTGTATTAAGCTCCGTTATCGTACAAGTATTTGTATTTGTTTTTTGAATACAGTTATTATAGATAACCTCATAGATTTCAGCGTCTTCCACATTATTCCATATCAATGTAATGGAATTCAAACCTTTGCCGGTGCTATGAAGGCCATCTAATGAAGGCCTTTTTTTCGTTCTGACTTTTAATACCTTTGACCATGCTTTTGTTATTCCGTTAATCTTTGCTCGTACTCGAAACTCATAGTCCGTGTCTGAGGCAAGCTCTTCGATAAGTATTCTGGGTGTTGTTACGCTTGACGTCTTATTCAAGTAGGATATATCATATTCCTCAGCCTCAGGAATCTCCGGCCATTCAATAAAAACGGAAAAAAACGTAAGATTGTTGAAGGTCAAATCAAAGGGTTCTTGTTCCATGATTTGAAGGCTCTTTAATGCCGGATAGGATCCCTCCATATTTTCCCAAATATTTTCCAAATCCCATCCGGCATACGTTTCCTTCCTTGCCATTTGCTCTGTCGTTCTCGCCTGGATTTCCGGAGTCATTATTCCCGCCAAATCACTATTGAAGTAAGAGTTTGTTACAGTAGAGTCTTTACCCACATTTGCCAAACCATTACTAAGCTGACCCATTCGGCAAGCCGCGAAACAATTCTTTATGTTACAGGACAAAGCGTAACCCGTCAGGCCTCCTGTGAATGCGCCACCCGTTGCGGGATTCACACTGCCCATAGCAAAGCTGTCGCTTATGCTGCCCTCCATCCAACCAATAAGTCCACCTACTATTGAATCTCCTTCAACATTTCCTACTGCACCACATTCCTTCACTTCAGTAATACTGCCCTCTGTCCTGCCTATCATTCCTCCCACTTGCAGTCTGCCGCTTACTGAATTATTTCCTTTTACAAAGCATCCTGTGAAGGTTGAGTTAAGGGCATAGCCCGTCAGTGCGCCGACGAAATTCCAACCGGATACCGTAATGTCCATAAGACTGATGTTTTTTATGGTGCAATTATTTATGTAACCTGTTAGCGCCCCAGTGTACTGATTTGCAGATATGGTGATGTCAGTCAGATGAATATTATCCAAAATGCAGTCCTCGATATATCCTGCCAGAACTCCCGTATAGAAACCCGAGAGGGTTTTTACCTTACCTCTTTCAATTTTAAAATTCTTAAACTTTGCCGTTACAGCAGGGCCAAAAAGTCCGGCATAGGAAGCTGCAGAATCAATGCTGAAATTACTTATGCTATACCCATCTCCGTCAAATTCTCCTCTGAAGGCTTTGGTCGATGTACCCATCGGTGTTATTGTCTCATCTTGAAAGTCGATGTCTGCTGTCAGACGGTAGCATGCTGAAAGATTATTACGGATATTATTGAATGTCTCCACATCGGAAACTAAGAAAGGATTATCTTCCGTTCCATCTCCTAATTCTTGCAGCAAGTTCAGTTCTAAAGAACTTTTAATTAATAAATCATTTTCTTTTACTTTTTCTTCCATATAAATATTCTCCTTTTTATTTGATTTAACCGGTTACATAAATAAGAAAGAAAAATGGCATCAGAATGTAAACCAAATTTTAAATAAAAATTTTTTAGAAAAATTAGTTTACATTATCCGACCATAATTCTTCTTTTACTTATGTACATGTACAAAACAAAAAAGAGAAAGGAGAAAAAGTATGATATATGTAATTTCGCAAAATGGTGTGGATTTAATCAAATCCTTCGAAGGCTGTGTGCTAAAGGCCTATCAAGATTCTGCCGGAGTATGGACCATCGGCTATGGGCATACGAAAGGCGTGCATTCCGGCATGACTATCTCAGCAACTCAGGCGGAGGATTATCTCAAATCAGATCTGGCGATGTTTGAACAGGCTGTAAATAACTGTGTAACTGTTTCTATAACCCAGAATGTGTTCGATGCTCTCGTATCATTTTCATTTAATGTAGGCGGGGCAGCTCTGAAGAAAAGCACACTCTTAGCCAAATTGAACAAAGGCGATATTAATGGAGCTGCAGCAGAATTCGATAAGTGGGTATATGCCGGCAAAAGAGTACTGCCAGGTCTGATCAGGAGAAGAGCTGCTGAAAAAGAACTATTTCTTAATTCGAATAGCTTTCAAAAAAAGTTATAGAACGTTCGGTCAGAGTCCGTTTTATCGTACATATGTTCGTGTATAATATTTATAAGGGCTATTTTTACAAACTAAAAGGGGAAAAAGACAAATTTAATTATGAACAAGTATGTTCATAGATAAACGACAATTAATCAGTAATATTACTGACTATTATTCTTTTACCCCTTAAAAGGGGGAATCAGATGGAAAAGACACTTATTGAATTAATTGGAGAATATAAAAAAGGGGATGAAAATAATTTTTTGATAATTACCAAACGATTTGAACCGGTCATTTTCAAGTATGCAAGGATGCTTTATAAGGATGAAAAAGAGGATACTATATCCGAATTGAATTTATCTTTATTGGAAGCGGTACATAAAATTGAATATTACAGTAATGAAGGCCAATGCTTTACTTTTTTAAACAGAGCCCTGAGAAACAGATATTTGGAATTATACAGAAACAGCAGAAAAAGATGTGATAATGAGTTGCCGCTGGACAGTAACTATGACTATTGCTGCATCTTTTACGAGTATGAGAATGTCGAATTAAGATCGGACTTAAGAAAACATCTGTCACACTATAATGATAAGCAGAAAAAAATCCTGTTTTCAATTTTTATCGAAGGTAAGAGCAGTGCAAAAGTTGCATCTGAATATAAGGTCTCCAGGCAATACACTACCAGGATAAAAAATCAGCTCTGTGATGAAATAAAAAATGAATATATTGCATGATTCTGTCTCAGGTGTCCGCAAAGAAAGGGGTGATTATCCAAATGAAAACAAACTTTAATTTCGAAAAAAGCGTTGTTGCCGCAATCGGCGCATGGATCAGCAATACGATGGAACTGCTTATCCCGACGCTAATGCTATTAACTGTTTTGATGGTAATTGACTATATTTCCGGAATGCTCGCCGCCAAAAAAGAAGCCATTGAATATCCGGACAAGCCTCAATACAGGTGGAGCAGCAAAAAAAGTCTCATTGGCATTTACAAGAAAATCGGCTACATTTTAACAATTTTAGTCGCCGTAAGCACAGATTATTTGATCCATAAATTTGCCGTCGAACTGGGGCTAAGATTTGACAGCAAGACCTTATTCGGCTTACTGGTCTCCGTATGGTTCATCATCAATGAACTTCTGTCTATTCTTGAAAATGCTAATCGTATGGGAGTCGTCTTACCGGGTTTTTTAGTCAAGATATTAATATCTATGAAAAACAGTGTAGATGATAAAGTGGAATGAATATAATAAAAAACGGAGATATCTTATGGCTTTACGCTGTAAAATTATCTCCGTTTTTATTCCCTTTAAATTTCTCCTACCGGTAAAGTCCTTTCATAAAAGCGATGTCCCGCCCTGCTGTCTCAGGGTTCATCTCCTCCCGCAGTACCGGAATATCGGGATGTCCCTTCATCCACTCTTTAAGCACTCCAAAGTCCATAACACCTTCTCCAAGCAGCTTAGGACAATATTCCCCGTTTTCCCCCACCGTAAAATCCTTCAAATGTATCGTCTCTATATAAGGCCCAAGCTCCTTGAAGCAGCGTCTCCAATATGCCTCCTGCAAGACCTCACCAGGCCTCTCCAGCACGTTCACCGGATCGAAGATTATTTTTACATGATCACTTTTCAGATCTCTTATGACCTCTGCAGCCGTATCTGCACTATCCAGAGGATGCCATGCCACGGGCTCGATTCCCATCCACGTATTCAGCCGCTCTGCCTCCTCGGTCAGCCGTTTCAAACTGTCCATCATAAAAGGAAACCATCTCTGCTTTTCCAGCTTCGTCAGATGAGAATATGCCGTCTCGGAGCCGGTAAGCCTTGCGCCTATGCTTTTGGAAAAGCCCAGACATCTCCTGAAAGTTCTCACCGCCGCCTCTCTTACCGAGACGTCCGGATTTCCCAGATCCATGTAGCAGCCTAACACCGCGATCTCGATTCCCCGTTTGCCGAACTCCTCAGCAATCTCATACAGCTCTTTTTCCGCAATATACTCATAAGACTGTATGGAAGAAAAAGCCTTCGGAAGCGCAAGCTGCACAGACTGATATCCCTCACGCTCCAGAACCTCTGCCATCTGCGCAATTTCTCGCCTTCCATAATCATGTGCTCTGACGCCTATCTTCATACTTTCACCTTTTCTCTCGTTTTCAAAAAATCGAGTCCGTTACAGTGTCACAAACCGGGTCTCGTAAGGCTCCAATACAACTTTTTTCACCCCTTCTTCCGTCTCCACAGCTGCCTCCTGTTCCTCCCCGCTGTTATTAATAATTACCAACTGCCTGCTTTCCGGATAATAGGCGCATTCCGTATACGGGTTATCCGTCATATATTTCCCGGTAATTCCTTCCCCTCCGGCGTAGCGGATGAGCTGATAAAGCATACGGGTATTAATTGAATTTACCTCGAAGCCTGCCATATAGATTCCCTTTCCTCTGCCGCATTCGTGCAGAGTCAAAAGGGGCTTATCCCCGTCGGCCAGAAGAACCTTGGTCATCCCGTCCGTCAGGTAAAGATTCTCTTTAGGTCTTATGCACACGCCTTCGGGCAGTATTCCTTCTCCGTCGCTATGAAAGGCCCATCTTCCATGGCATACCCGTTCGCCGGTATCCTTATCCACGCCCAGCACATGAGCCATCCGGAAAAAGGTATCATAGCCCTCCACAGCAGAAGGCTCGTTTACGCCGAGATAGGTCCCCCCTTCGTACACCCATTTTGTCAGAAGGCTCACTATCTCCTCATCTCTCCATGCTTCTGCTCCGCTCCATGCGCTGCCGGCATAACCTGCGTTTATAACTACGTCGACATCGTTAAGCGCCCCGTTTTTTACATCCTCAAAAGAAATGAAGGATACCTCTATAGGCAATCCGGATAAAGACTCATTGATATGTATCAAATCATGCATAGAGGTTTCATGAAAATGCCCGGACAGCGTCCATGAGCGGTATCTCCCCCATGTGTGCAATACCGCGGCCTTCGTTCCTATAACATACGGCTTCCCTGAACGGTGAATTCTCTTGATAAGACGGAATTCTTCCGCTGTCTTTTCTATATACTCTGAAAAGTCAGGATAGTTCTCCACTAAATGAAGGTAACCTCCCAAACCTATTCTCTCCACCGGCTCCCGCAGCAAGGCTCTGCGTACGTTATTCCAGAACCGTTTCGCCTCCAAAGCGGGCGTTCCTCCCTCCATAAAGGTGGGGGCTCCGCCCAAGCCCACGGGAAACAGATAAGGATGCAGCCTCAGCTCATGAACCGGCACCTCCACGCCCGCACAAAGCCTTGCTTCGAACCCGGAGAATACGCATTTGATCAGGCCATCGAAGCCAAATTCCCGGAACCTTCCATTATAAGGCTCGATGCCTACCCAGCTATCATCATAGAAAACATACGCCTGTTTTCCGTAGCTGTGTACAATATCGATAAGTTTTTTACCAAAACTGATGACAAAGTCGTTGATGAAATTCATCCAGTCTCTTTTACGGGAATCTGGGGGTATATGCGTAACGTGCAGTCTGCCCTTGTTGATAAAATCCTCTGCAGTCATGGAATAACCGTATTTATCGGCAAAGGCATCCAAAGCCGGCACGCTTACAGTATAATCATAGGAACCCCAATCGCTGAATAAATTCCGGTTTCTTTCGCTGCTTCCCCATATCCATGCGAAATTGTAGAACATGGATGTAAATCGTACCACCGTCGTATCAGGATGAGCCTCGCACCAGTCCTTCATCCATGAAAGCATATATTCCTGCGTTTCCGGATAGCGAGGCTCTATGGGCATCAAGTGCTCCATGTCCCAATGGTTCGTGGTATGGTTATACATGGAAATCTCTTCCCATACCCGGTATACCATAAAGTTGACCGTATAATTATGCCAGGGAATGGCCGTTAAAATTATGACACTTTCGTCATTTTTATTATATATCCAGTCCTTCTTATCCAATAGCACATTAGTGGTCCTGTCATAAACCTGCCAATACTTAAAAGCATCTTCACTGTCATTGACACGAAACTGCTCTTTGAAAAAGCTGTCCAGAAGTGAGATAGACATTCCGGCGGTACACATTTCTTCTCCCCCGGCCACCGCCGGAGGCGTACACAAAAATGTCTGCTGCAGCTTATTTATATTTTTCTTCGCCCATTCATTATGATCTCTGATGATACATATTGTGGAATAGATACCGTAACCCGCCTTCAAAATCTTTTCCGACAGAACGGTTCCGTCACTGTCCCTGATAACATCCGCTCCCCATTTTTCCGCCATCTTCAATGTCAATTCTTCATATCCCGCTTCACCGGGAAGGGTAAATCCGCCTTTTCGTGCCTCCATGCCTGTCATCCCTCTTTCTTTCTGCCTTTATTCTTCTGTTGGCACCTTTTATAATGCACCGTCCTTTTCAATCTCATCGGATACTAACAGCGCAGAGAAAAATGCCAGTGCCAGCCCCTGTCCCCAGCCTTGTATCCAGCTTCTCGAAATCCCCCGGTAGCCCTCTGTGTCCTTCATCACTGCCGTGCCTCCTGATACGTTAAGCACTCTGCCTTCTTCGCTGACGTTTAAAAGCAGCCCTTCTATTGCTTTGTTAATGTATTTGGAGTAGAGGGGGTTGCCGCTTTCCAGCATAGCCGCCGCAATTCCGGCAGAGGCGGATATTTCTTCGTAAGACTCCTCATCGTCCAGCACTGTTCTCCAGAGCCCATTCTTCGTCTGCACCGTTTTTAGCGCCGATAGCTGTTCGTTCAGAGAGCCCGCTACGTCCAGATATTTAGGATACAGATAACATTCCGGCAGCTGCCCCGATACCTGTGACATCGTATAGGCAGCCCATGCGTTTGCCCGCCCCCAATAGATAGCTGACATATGATTCCCTGAGATGTTATTGTAGCCATGATAATAAAAACCGGTTTTGGGATCCTGAAGATACTTGATATGCCAGTACCATTGGTTCAGCGCATCCTCGATCAGCGTTTCGTCTTTGTCCACCACACCTGCTCTGAGGAGAAAGAAAGCTGCCATAAACAGAGTGTCCGCCCATGCCTGCTCCGGGAAATCGTTGCCCGCTGATACCGTATGCTGGAGCACATTATCCCCGAATCTGAGAGCAGAATTTCTTAAATATTCTACCTTGCTGTCAATGATCTTGCGGTATTTCTCTTCTCCGGAAGCCTGATACAGCGTAATCAGGCAGTGACCCATGGCGCAGGTGTTCACCGTCCAGACATTAGGAAGTCCGAGATCGATCAGTTCGTCCACTCTGTCCTTTAACAGCGATAAATATTCTTCTTTCTTAGTCTTCTTATAAGCTTCACTTATACCGTAGTAAGCCACTCCGCAAGGCCAATCCCATGTGAGGTCCATATTCATCGTTCTTCTGACAATACTGTCAATTACCGTCTCGATTCTTTCTTTATCATACACGAGCTTTAACATCTTTCTACCTCTCTTTCCTCTATTCTTAACGAGTATAATACACTCGCACGAGTATAGTACACTCGTATGAAAGCCCCCAAATAGTGGTTTATTTGGGGGCCGTATAAAAATGGCTTATCAAGACGTTTTTATTTCGTGGAACCCTCGTCATATAATGCCTGCTTCTCATCGAGGATATCCTGATAGCCCGCATCCAGATAGGTCTGGCAAGCCTCCTGGTAAATCGCATCGAAATCTGCTTCTGAACATGTTGCACAATCTACATACAGCTCCTGCCAAAGCTTTTTCAAATCTTCTGCATTTTCCGCAGAAGCTTCGATGGTCTTCGTATAAGCCGTATTGATTAAGCCGTACTGGGCATAAGTATCGAAGTAATTCTTGGAATCCGCGATCAGATATTCATAGCCTGCCGGAGCCAGATCTCTGAGACGCGACTGATAAGTAAGCTCATCGTCATCGTATACAGCAGCTTCTACGACAAGACACCAGTAATCCTTGTTATTATTATCGGAGCGTTTCCATTCTCCCGTATAGCCGTCAACCGGAATAGCCAATCCATTATCATCCAGCGTATAGGATTCTCCCTCTACACCGTTCTGAAGTTTAAACAGATTATCGGACTGGCTCATCCATTCCAGGAACATCCAGACTGCTTCTCTTTGTTCATCCGTACAATCGGAGTTGATTCCCATAATCATACCGTAAGGCGGATACTCATAATAATATGAGTTGTTTCCTTCAGGAACTCCCGCCCATGTATTCATTACGGAAACCTTTGCGTCAGCATCGTTTGCCAGCAGGCTGGAAATCGTATCCGTACCGCTGGTAATATAGAAGGAATAGGTGCCTACTTTTCCTGAAACAAAGTCTGCTTTCCATTTTGCGTCGTCGTCTATCAGATAGAATTCAGGATTGGTCAGGCCGTTGTTATATTGATAGTTCAAATTCTTCAAATAAGCTTCTGTTGCTGACCATGTAAGGGGCGCAACTGCCAGGTCGGAATAAAGCGCCAGCTCTTTCTCATCCACAGAACTTCCAATAAAAGGATAGTAATAAGTGAAGTTATTGATCAGAAGTCTCTCTCCCAGAGTCCCAACCCCTGCATCCTTCCACTTTGCCGCTACTGCATTCAATTCCGCCATGCTCTCAGGCATATCCGCATCTACCGTATCCAGCCAGTCCTGCCGGATCAAGGTTACCCAGTTATAATAATAGGTAGGCCTGTTCGCGAAGAAGAAGTAATTCTCTCCGTCCATCTCACCGTAGGTATCGATCGTATCCTTCATGTTTGCATAGTAGGTCGGAGCATAATATGCTATTTCGTCCAAATCCAGGGCTTGCATAGCTCCCTCAGAATAATAGTTTACAGCCTGAGGCATATCATAGTGCATAATGATGTCGGGTGCATTCCCGGCGCTGAGCATCTGCATATAGTCTGCAACCTCAGTAGAACGTCCTACCGCTACATACTCGACATTTACGTTATATTTATCTCCGAATTCCTTCTGGATCCACTGGGTATAGGTGTTGTCAGTCACGTTCCATCCTTCGAAAGCTCTGTCATATACGGGAATCTGAATGGTAACCGTCTCGGGAAAGCCGCCGGAATAATCCGTATAAGGCGAGGAACTGTCCTGCTCCTGTGCATCTGCACTGTCCGCAGCCGCAGTGCTCTCCGCACTTTTTGCGCTGTCCGCTGCAGTACTCTCTTCTGCCGGTGCTGCCGTTTCCTGACTGCTCCCGCAGCCCGTCAGCATGCCGATTGCCATAGTACCGGTCAGTGCCATAGCTACAAATTTCTGATAGAGTCTCCTCTTCATAACACATCCTCCTTAAAATCATTATAGTTTCTTGTTTATTTGCACCCCTCTTGGGTAAATGCCTCGGTCATTTCTTTTTGCCAGGGGAATCACCCCTTCACCGCTCCAATCATCGTTCCCTGTACGAAATATTTCTGAAGAAAGGGATAGACGACAACAATAGGTATGGTTGCGAAAATAACGCACGCGGCTTTAATAACCTCCGGATTCGTTAACTGTCCCACTGCCCCTCCCTCTGACTGCAGAGATTCCGTCGCAGAAATGATCAAATAGTAAAGCTTGAGCTGTAAAGGCCGCAAATCCGTTTTCTGTTTTATGTAAAACAATGCATCCTGATATGCGTTCCATCTTCCTACCGCGAAAAACAAGGCAATGGTAGCCAATATTGGCTTTGACAGCGGCAGTACGATTCTGGTAAGTATCTTCACATGGGAAGCCCCGTCAATGAAGGCTGATTCCACCACACTATCCGGTATGCTGTTCTGAAAATAATTCTTCATGATTAAAAAATTATAGGCGCTGAAGGTTAACGGAAGGATTAGACACCACCACGTATCCAGTATTTTCAGACTGCTCATCAGCATATAATCCGGAATGATTCCCGCAGTAAAATACATGGTAACCATGAGCAGGAAGGTCAGCAGCCTTCGTCCCTTCAGCTGCTGCCTGGACAACACATAGGCGGAGCATACCGTTAAAAACATTCCGATCGCCGTAAAGCTAAGCGTCATCACGACCGTTACGAACAGAGAACGAATAATGCTCGCATCCGAGAATATTTTCTGATAAGCATTTAAGCTGAAGCCCTTTGGCAAAAGCAGCACTTTATTCGCAATGACATATGCTTCCTCGCTGATGGACTTGGAAAACACATGAATAAAGGGGAGCAGACAAGTAAGGCTCACCGCCGCGATAATCGCATAAAACAATATGTCGAATGCTCGATTCACAATTCTGGTTTTCGTCCATGGCGTTTTGTTCTTTGCCACGATAGCCAGTTCGCTCATTATGCCACCTCCTATAACAATCCGTCTTCGCCAAGCTTTTTAGCTACGAAGTCGGCTGCCAGTACCAGTATAAGTCCGATTACGGACTGGAACAGGCCAAGTGCTGTGGATTCACTGAATTTGCCGCTGCCGATACCCCACTGATAAACGAGTACGGGAATTGTCGTAGTATATTCCGTCGCTTTCATATTCGACAGCGCCAGCACCCTTTCGAAGGAACCGCCCATCACCTTGCCCAGATTCATGATGAGCAGTACCACGATAGTGCTGCGAATACAGGGAAGCGTAACGTGTATACACTGCCTGAATCTGCCGGCACCGTCCACCCTCGCCGCTTCGTATAATTCTGCATTTACCGAAGTAATCGCCGCCAGATAGATAATCGTTCCCCAGCCCATCGTCTGCCATACACCAATGACTACATAGGTAACCAGCCACCAAGTGTCCTCCTGGAGAAAGGGAATCCGGTTATTTCCCATAGCTTCGGCAATATTGTTGATCACACCGCTGTTTAAACCGAATAGCTGGTACCCCAGCGCTCCAATGATGATCCAGGAAAGGAAGTGAGGCAGATACAGCATAGTCTGAGATATTTTCTTAAACCACTTCACCCTGATTTCGTTTAACAAAAGCGCCAGTATAATCGGCATGGGAAAGCCGAATATCAAATCCAGTATGTTTAAAAGGAGCGTATTTCGAAGAGAAGGAATAAAATTTCTGTGAGTAAATACTTTTTCAAAAATATCGAATCCCACCCACTTACTATCCCAAAAGCCTTTTGTCACCTTATAATCCTTAAAAGAAATTACAAGTCCTGTATAAGGCAAATATTTGAATATGATTACAAAGAGGAATGGTATAACGAGCAGCGCATATAGCTGCCAGTCTCTTCTGATGAAATATAGAAAATTCTTTTTTCTATAAATCGCTATGTCTGTGGCACCCTTTTTTTCCTTCGCCATAGAAAATCCCTCCCGCTACATTTGTCATCTCTTATTCCAGCCGTACACTCCATTGTATACTTTGTATGTAATGCATTCTTCCATGAGATAATTATTGTCCATTTTCACTTCTTTTTCTAATCATACGGATGATAAAACTATGCAAAAATGACCATTTATGTTATAGTTTTACTGGTAATAACTGGAATATGGCTAAAAACATCGGTTAAAAGGGGAAAACATTATGGCAAAGCCGAAAAATACGATAACAGAATACCGCAGCTATTATCTTCCGCTGCACTTTCCCGTTCTGCTTTTGTCGGGAGATTATTGGAAAATCTCGGACATTCCAAGCGGCAGGCTCCACTTCCATAACTGTCTGGAAATTGGCATCTGCCACAGCGACGGCGGTATCCTGGAATTCAATGGTAAATCTCTGTCCTTTCAGACAGGCGATATTACCTGTATTCCGAGAAACGTTCCTCACACCACCTATTCTTCTCCGGGTACGGAGAGCCATTGGTCTTATTTATTTTTGGATCCTGCCGAGCTATTCCGCAATCTGCTTCCAAGCTCTTGGAATAACTACGATTTGTCTGCCTATTCCTTCAGCGACTACAAATACATTTTTCCTAAGGAGGATTATCCCTCTATTTATTTCCTGCTTACGGGAATCATTAAAGAATTGGAAGCGCAGAAGCCCGGTTATCAGATCAGCGCCAGGGGCCTGCTCCTATCGCTGTATATAGAACTATACCGCATTCAGCATGTAGAGGGCGGCTTTACTACACGCAGGGAAGGCGAACCTCTTCCTCCTGAAAATTCTCTCGTCATTGCTCCTGCCCTCGACTATATAGAGAATAGCTATATGCAACAGATTTCCATTGACTTTCTTGCGGGCATATGCCATTTCAGTCCTACACACTTTCGGAGGGTTTTCCATGAAATTATGGCTGTTTCTCCCTTGGAACATCTGAATAATACCCGTATCATGAAAGCGTGCAATTTGCTCCGGTGTACGGAAGAATCCGTTCTCTGCATTTCCGAGAATACCGGATTTCATTCTGTGTCCAGCTTTAACAGATACTTTTTCCGGGTTTTTCAAATGTCTCCGAGGGAATACCGCAAGCAGATGAAACTCACAGATGCGAAGCTGGAGAAGCAGTCGATTCTAGAATATGCAGGATGGCTTTATCCCGAAAAGACAAAATGACCGCATTGCGAGGTATAAAACCTCGCAATGCGGTCATTTTGGGATATAAAGTATTTAATCCAAACATTCGAAATCCGCCCTATTCGGGCTACTTTCTCATGTTTTTTCATGCAAGCATGAAAAACATGACCTTTTGACCCTAGTATTTTAATATTGCAGCGTGTCCAGATATTTCATATAGTTTACTACCATAAGAGCAATCTTAAAAGTAAGCGCATCATCAAAGGTGCGGATATCCAGACCGGTACTCTTTTCCAGCTTCTCAATACGGTATACCAGCGTGTTGCGGTGAACGAACAGCTGTCTCGAGGTCTCGGATACGTTCAGATTGTTTTCCAAAAACTTGTTGATGGTAGTAAGCGTCTCCTCATCGAAATCCAGAGCCGTCTTATCCTTGAATATTTCTTCGATAAAAATCTTGCACAGATTTACCGGAAGCTGATAGATCAATCTTCCGATTCCCAGCGTGTTATACGCGTCTACCCGCTTTTCCACGTAGAAAATCTTACCTACGTCCAGCGCCATTTTTGCTTCCTTGTAGGACTTTGATACATCCTTAAGCTCGTTTACGATAGTTCCGTACGCCACCCTCACATTCAGCATGGCCTCCATGTTCATCATATCTACTATCGTGTAAGCCATCTGCTCTATTTCTTCGTAGCCTTCTCCATTTTTCAGCGATTTGATGAGAATCACGCTGCTCTCATCAACAGCGGTGATATAATCTCCCGACTGACTGGAAAACATTCCGGTCAACAGCTCCGACGCCGTCGCATCCCTCTCCGTCCTTGTCTCTACCAACAGAACTACCCTGGGCACGGTAACATCCACATGGAGCTTCTTTGCCCGATTGTAAATATCCACCAGCAAAAGATTATCCAACAGAAGGTTCTGGAAAAAATTGTTACGATCAAAACGCTCTTTATATGCCACAATCAAATTCTGTATCTGGCTTACGGCAATCTTACCTATCATATATGCTTCATCGCCGCTGCCTCTGGCTATCAGAACATACATCAATTCCCCTTCATCCCTGATTTTCAATAAATGTTCGCTCCCGATGACCTGACTGTCCGCCGGAGATGCAGCAAAATCCGTTATCAGACCGGCGTCCAGGTTCTCCGCCGGGAATGTGGATGCCACCTCTACTCCATTCAAATCGAACACGCCCAAATCTACCTTTGTAATGGCGTGCAATTCCTCAATGCTTGTCCTGATTATCTGACTTGATACCATATGTTTACAAACCAGCCTTTCCGAAATAAAATTCCTCTTATGATCATACCCTTATGATAAATTATTTTGAAGTGTTGTGCAAGTTAAAATATATATCTAATTTTCATGGAACACTTTCCTATTACATAAAAAAGGGGGATGCAACCGCATCCCCCGAACCGTTTCACTAGTTCGTGATAACCTGTTCTGTTTCTTTATCAAATACGTGAATCTTCTCAACGTCGAATGCGAATTTAACCGTGTCACCGGGTCTTGCTGTCGTGCGGGAATCTACTCTGGCAGTAATCGGGAACTCTGCCAAATCAAAGTATAAGTAAACTTCTGCGCCGAGCAATTCATATACCTTAATGGTAGACTCGAATACGCATTTCGATGTCTCTATGAACATTTCAGAATCATATACATCTTCCGGACGAATACCGAAAGTAACGCTCTTTCCTGCATAACCGCCTTCGATTAATTTCTTGGATTTTGCCGGAGGAAGAGGAATGCTGTTACCAGCAACCTTAAGGCTTGCTACATCGCCCTTTACTTCAACTTCCGCATCTAAGAAGTTCATCTGAGGTGAACCCATGAATCCTGCTACGAAAAGATTCTGGGGGTTCTCATATAAGTTCTGAGGTGTATCTACCTGTTGAATAAGACCGTCCTTCATAACTACGATTCTCGTACCGAGCGTCATAGCCTCTGTCTGGTCATGTGTAACGTAGATGATGGTTGTGCCAAGTCTCTGATGAAGTTTCGCGATCTCGATACGCATCTGTACACGAAGCTTTGCATCCAGATTGGAGAGAGGCTCATCCATAAGGAATACCTTAGGATTACGAACGATAGCACGACCCATAGCAACACGCTGTCTCTGTCCACCGGAAAGAGCCTTCGGCTTACGATCGAGAAGGGGAGTTAAGTCAAGGATCTTAGCTGCCTCTTTAACCATTTTATCGATTTCATCCTTCGGAACTTTTCTTAATTTAAGACCGAAAGCCATATTGTCATAAACTGACATATGAGGGTACAGAGCGTAGTTCTGGAATACCATCGCAATATCTCTGTCTTTAGGTTCAACGTCATTAACTACTCTATCGCCGATTTTCAATTCGCCGGAAGAAATATCTTCCAAACCTGCGATCATACGAAGTGTCGTAGATTTACCACATCCCGAAGGACCTACGAAAATAATGAATTCCTGATCTGTAATCTCAAGACTGAAATCTTTTACTGCTTCAAATCCGTTAGGATATACTTTACAGATATTCTTTAATGATAAACTTGCCATTATATTTGCCTCCTAATCAACTTTGTTTCGCGATTCCAGTCCAAATTCGGAATCGTTCATTATGAGTACTCTTACTCATTAATTATGCATTAAGTATAACGAATCCTGCCTCTTTACGCTATACCAACATTCCACAAAGATTTTCGGACACATTGTAGAAATTGCTTATATTACCTATATATTTTTATTAACAGCGTCAATTTCAACAATGTTTTTTTTTCATCTTATACACATTGTACAAACGCACTATATACCCGTCCCGCCCTGCTCCTCTTCCCCATAAAAAGCCAATTGGTTCTTGCCGCGCTTCTTAGCTATGTAGAGAGCCTTGTCTGCCGCCTTGTACAAACTCTCGAAATCCTTGCCGTCCTTGGGGAACACTGCTGCTCCTATGCTGGCGGTAGCCATATATTTCACGTATTCTCCCGCTTGGAAGTTCTTGAAGAAATTACAAAGCTTCCTGGCTTCCCTTTCCAATAGGGCCTCCTCGTTCAGATGCTTCAGGAATATAGTAAATTCGTCTCCGCCGGTCCTTCCGATGACATCCGTCGCCCGAAACGTGGAACCGATCTGATGTCCAAGAGAACGCAGCACTTCATCGCCGAAAGCATGGCCGAGAGTGTCGTTGATCTTCTTGAAATTATCGATATCGAGGACGAACATCAATCCCTGATCCTCAGGATTTCTTTCCATCCATTCCTTGATCTTGCGTTCGGTGGCGAGCTTGTTGTTCAGGCTCGTAAGAAGGTCTGTATCCGCTTTCTCCCCAAGCTCCTTGCTCTTCTCGCTGCTCTTTATCTTATCGATAATATTGATAACGACAAGCAGGCCTAAAAATACCCATATCGCCACTACCAGCTGGTATATCATCTGCTTGGCGTTGCTCCAGCCTCTTTCCTGAAGGCCGTCTACATAGCTCTGATTCACTCCTGCCACCAGCGTCCATTTATTGATTCCAACCGGCGCATATACAAGCTGTCTCGCTTCTCCGTTCACCACGGTACTGAAACTTCCTGCAGTCTTGTTCTTCATACGGATAATCGCTTTGGCAACTTCGTCGTCATAGCCCCCGTTTTCCTTAATCGTCGTCCATATATTATTTCCCTTTAGAAATTCGCTGTTATAATCGGTATTTTCTATAATCATTCCGTCCGGAGCGATGAGCACATAAAAGGCGTCGGCGTCGAATTCCGACTTTTTAAACAAGCTCCTCAGATTCTCTACGGGGTAATACATGAGCAGCCTGTCTGAGCCCGTCTTCGTTCCCAGTGGGATTGCCGCAACGATCGCTTTTTTATCCATGCCGATTTCATCTGTCTTCACATAAAGATACCGCACCTCGCTTTCGGCCGCAGCGGCCTTTTCATCCGCAGCAGAAAAATCCGAGCTTACAGTCTCTCCGAATATTTCCTCATAGTAACTTAGGTTCTTGAGATTTATCTTAGAGGCATTCTGATCCAGTCCATTGCCGGCCGCATCGCTGTAGACTACCGCATAGGCTTTGGAATTACTTCTAAGAACGGCTGCCATATTGGCAGAAAGCACCTTATTGAAAGCAATATGCTCCCCCATAAGATGGCCGACGGGCTTACCCGCGCTTACCATGGACGCAAGCTCAAAGTTAATCTTCGCGGCGTATTTCTCGGCTACATCCATCATACTGTTCTCTACTTGTTCCGCAGCCGATTGGCTGCTCTTAGCTGAAAAGTTAAATAGCATTACGATAACAACTACTATTAGTACCATGGCTGGAATCAGCCATTGTATAACAGCCGCTCTTGTTTGCCCGTCTTTCATTGCCATCTCCCTAGAATCAATTTACCTCATCGTTCTCGCTAATAGTTTCAAATCTATCCTCAACAGGTTCTTCTTCAGGTTCAAATTTTTTAAAGGTTCCGCTGTAAAGCTTCGCGGAAAAATAAGCCGGCACTGAGATTCCAAACATAAAAATGAGAGGAACCGCCATCGGAGTAACATAAAACAGCACAATTGGAACCGCATATAGAAGCAGCATAAGAATCGTCTTCGGAAAACTTAAAATTGACATAAATAAGGAATTCTTAATCGTATTCATTACCGTATTGTCAAACCTGGAAAGCACCGGGAATACGTAAACAACAACCATCATCATGAACAATCCCAGCACGAATAAAAAGATTTTAAGAGCCTTGGGAAATTCCATCGCCGCATAGTTGAAAATCAAAATGTCTCCGGCAAAAACTAAGATAAACACTAAGATGATCAGCCATATGATAGTTGCCTGCTTAAAGTTCTGCTTGAAGGACTTAAAAAACGACCTTACAATATAACCCTCCTCATTGCGCGCCATCTTGAGCAATACATAGTTCAGTCCAGTCAAAGACGCTCCTATCGTAAAAATCGGAATACAACAAATTATTGTCAAAATGTTCAAAATCATCAAATCCGCCATGACGGTCAAGAAACGCATGACCGGACTGTCCATATCAAAAAACTTACCCATATTAGCTTTCCTTTTCTCTTATTTTATTTATATAGTCAATTCCATAGGTGTATAACGAATACCGTCGGCTGTCTGCTCCGACTGCAGATCCTTAAAGCCCAATCTATGGTAAAACCCCACTCCGAAGGGAGAGGAGTTTACCGTAACTCTTTCGATTCCTAATTCAGCCTTGAGATATTCGCACAGGCGATACATCAATGCCCGTCCTACCCCTTTTCTATGGTGATTCTCATCCACAAATAAAAGTGATATGTGAGAATTGCTCCTTACCGTAATCATACCGACTATCTTTCTGCCCTTAAGTGCTACGAACATCTGATATGCGCCCATAATGAACATACGATGCAGCGCGTTGTCAGTTATGAAATTCTCAAAACTTCTGACTCCTTCAGGTTCATAATCCTCCGCTTCAAATTGAAGAAAAGTCTTCCATGCCAATGCCATCGATTCTTCCCACTCATCCTCATAAGCCATACGAATCTCGTAAGAGAATTCACCCTCTGCCATTGTTTTTGTCCTTTCAACTGTCTAATTACATGTAATTATAACGAATCTCATTGCATTTTACAAGAAATTATATACAAATTGTAAAAAAATTTAGTTCTAAAGTACTATTTGAAGATGCTGCTGAAGAAATCCTTCACGGAATTCTTAATGCTTTGGAAAAATCCTCCCGCCGCATTGGTCACCGCATCGCTCACCGCTTCGCTGATTGCCTCGTCCGCATGGTTCACGATATCAGCGCCGTATTTATTGTAAAGCTTCTCCGCCTGACTGATCAAATAGTCGCTGTTCAATCCCATGCCCTCGAGCTTGTTCATCAAGTCCACGATTCTCTGTACCTCTTCCTTCGTCAGACTAACTCCAAAGCGTTCTTCTCCTTCTTCTACAGCCGCCCGGATATCTTCATCCGTCTCCAGTTCTCCATTCGCTACTTTTTCCTTAATATAAGCGATTAATTTCTCTATATCGTCACCGCTCACATTTTGAGCTGCTTTCGCAAGCTCTCCGGTAGTAATGAGTTCATCCAGTGCACTGGAAAGGGAAGCGTCAGAAATAGTTGTTCCTTCCATCTTCTCATAGGCTTTTACCGCACCTATTAAAGCGGCGGTTCCCGAAATCTGAGAGGGCGCTGCAACGATTACCTCCGTATCTTCCACACCTGCCGTAAGCAACGCATTGCGGTACATGCCGGTGGTACAGTAATTGATATTTTTCGTCGTTACCGTAACGCCGCTGCCTGCTGCCTGCTTTTTCAGCATCACGCTGGATAAGGACTTGCTCCCGATGACAGAGGAGCTTAAGTATTCATCCAGATATTGATGCTCCTGCGCATTCGTCACGTAAATCACATCATATCCGGCAAGCTGATCCTTCGTTATTCCCATCAGCTCCAGTACCGAAGCTTTCTGCTCCTCCGTAAGATCCGCACCAAGAGCGACCACGATCTTGCCTTCCTCCTGCGCGGACGCGCTCATGCCGAATAAACCTGTCAAAAATAAAACGCCTATTAATGCCAACCATTTTTTCATTATAATCTCCTTTTTTGTTGCCTATCTACCCACCTATAAGACGGATAAAATCCATGAGTATATATCTTCATATACCTGTTGTTTATCCGTTTCATTTAATATTTCGTGTCTGTCGTTCTCATAAAGTTTAAGCTGCACATTATTCATCCCCAGATCCAAAAACGACCGGTATACCGCTCTCACTCCTTTTCCATAATTGCCTACCGGATCTTCCGCACCCGATGCGAATAAAACAGGCAGCTCCGGAGGCATATTTTTCAGATTATCCTTTTTATTCAGCCTCGCCAAAAGTTCGAAAAGAGTCTGGAATCCGTTTATGGTAAAAGTGAACCCGCAAAAATCGTCGTCTATATATGCATCCGCAATCATTTTGTCCTTAGTGAGCCAGCCCGCTTTCGATTTCTCGTCTTTTATTCTCTTGTTGTATCCCCTAAAGGATTGCCTGTCTAAAAACACACTCTCTTTTTGGGGACCGCAAATAAGCTTCTGCAAAGCCGCCACTGTCTTTCCGAAGGCGATGACAAGCCTTGACTGTGTTCCGGTTCCAACAATGATGGCACCTTGTATTCCGGTTCCGTAACGGCATAAATAATTGCGAAGTATGAAGGAACCCATGCTATGTCCAAGAATGATATAGGGTACACCCGGATATTTTTCCTGAGTCAGCTTCTTGAGCCTATGCGAGTCCCTCACCACTACCGTGGCTGGATCCTGCACACAGAAATATCCCTTCGTTCCGCTCTCTCCGGCCGTCTTCCCATGGCCCAAATGATCCTCACCTACGACCAGGATTCCTTTCTCCGCCATAGCTCTTGCAAAATCGTCGTAGCGTTCCACATGCTCCGCCATTCCATGTATGATCTGCAAAATACATATAGGCTTATCCGTATCGGGTATCCACTGCGCTGAATATATCCTGCTTACATTGTCTCTGGATTCAAAATAAAGTTCTTCTCGTTTTACCATAAAATCCCCTCCATTCTTTTGTATGGCGAAGCTTGTCAAAAGATGCTCTCTGATATGGAAATGAGTTCACAAGGGGCTAAAAATGCCGCTTGTGAACTCATTATACACCATAATATAAAATATTTTAAGTTTATAATATAAAATTCCTTAAATTAGCAGATCTCCGCGCCTGCAGGCATCGTCTTTTCCGGAATCATGAGGGCCAGATTGCCGTCCTTATCTTCCGCACACAAAAGCATTCCTTCAGATACGACTCCCGCCAAAGTCGCCGGCTTAAGGTTCACCAGTACCATCACTTTCTTGCCGATCATTTCCTCCGGAGAGTAATATTGCTTAATGCCGGATACGATTTGTTTCACCTGACTGCCGATGCGCACTTTGGAACAAAGCAGCTTTTTGGACTTCGGCACTGCTTCACAGGCGATGATCTCACCTACCTGGAATTGCAATTTATCAAAATCATCGTAAGTGATTTCCGGCTTCGATTCGATATCGATCACATCCTCAGAAACCGCTTGTTCCTGTGTCTGTCCTGCCTTCGTTACGGATTCGAACAACGTTTCCACCTTTTCCAGCACTTCTTTTACATCCAATCGTGCGAACAAGATTTCCGGCGTCTCGGTTACCTTATTGCCGGAAGGATATTTTCCGAAACTTGCAAGCTCCTCAAAGCTTCTTAATGAAGTATTTAACTGAGCCGCGATTTTTTCGGCAGTGGCCGGCATAAAAGGTTCCAGCAAAGAAGCGCCGATGACAATGCTCTCTACCAGATGATAGAGCACCGAAGCCAGCCTATCCGCCTTGGCCTCGTCTTTTGCCAGCACCCACGGCTCCGTTTCATCAATATACTTATTACATCGTTTGAAAAGTACGAAGATCTCCGATATGGCATCCGCCACTCTCAGATCCTCCATCTTCTTTCTCACTCTTTCATAGGTTCCGGCTGCGACAGCCTTCAAATCATCGTCCAAAGCCTTCTGCTCTTCCGATGCGATACCCTTATCCGCAACAACTCCGCCGAAATATTTGTTGCTCATAGAAATCGTCCTGTTTACCAGATTGCCGAGGGTGTTCGCCAAATCGGAATTGAGCCTTTCCACCATAAGCTCCCACGAAATCACGCCGTCATTCTCGAAAGGCATCTCATGAAGCACGAAGTAACGTACCGCATCCACCCCGAAAAAGTCTGCCAGATCGTCCGCATACAGGACATTTCCCTTTGATTTGCTCATCTTGCCGTCTCCCTGCAGCAGCCACGGGTGACCGAATACCTGCTTAGGCAGCTCCTCGCCCAGGGCCATAAGGAAAATAGGCCAGTAAATCGTATGGAAACGGATGATATCTTTTCCGATCAGATGAAGGTCTGCAGGCCAGAGCTTTTTATACTGCTCGGTACTGTTTCCGTCACAGTCATACCCGATTCCGGTAATATAGTTGGTAAGTGCGTCCAGCCACACGTAGACAACATGACCTTCGTCGAAGTCTACGGGAATGCCCCATTTGAAGGAGGTTCTGGACACGCACAGATCCTGCAGTCCAGGAAGCAGAAAATTATTCATCATTTCGTTTTTGCGGGATACGGGCTGTATGAACTCCGGATGCTCATTGATATGCGCGATGAGCCTATCCGCATATTTGCTCATTTTAAAGAAATACGCTTCTTCCTTCGCAGGCTTTACCTCTCCTCCGCAATCCGGGCATTTGCCATCCGCAAGCTGGGATTCTGTCCAGAAGGATTCGCAGGGGGTGCAGTACATTCCTTCATATGCCCCTTTATAAATGTCACCTTGCTCGTACAGGCGCCTGAAGATTTTCTGTACCTGCTCCTCGTGGTAGGTATCCGTGGTCCGGATAAATTTATCATAGGAGGTATCCATAAGATTCCACAAGTCTTTGATCGTTCCCGCAACGTTATCCACATATTCTTTGGGAGTGACACCGGCTTCCTGCGCTTTTATTTCAATTTTCTGTCCATGCTCGTCGGTTCCCGTCTGGAAGAACACGTCATAGCCGTCCTTCCTCTTGAATCTTGCAATGCTGTCGGCAAGCACGATTTCATAGCTGTTGCCGATATGCGGTTTGCCGGAGGTGTAGGCAATGGCGGTGGTGATGTAATATTTTCCTTTACTCATACTTTTTTTGCTCCTTTTTCAGTAAATAACAAAAGTGTGCTTCACACACTCTCGCGGCCAAATACTTCAGCAGCACAGCTTTTGTTCCGCGCGCGCAGCTGCTCATCCTGCACGGAGTGTTTTTCATGTAATAGGAGTATTTTCTTATTACATAAAAAAGCCCGTCTTCTTAGTCTGACTAGAAGACGAGCGAAAAGCCGTGTTACCACTTCCTTTTGTCCGCTTCTCACGAAGCGAACCTCTGTGGGTACTGTTGATTTATACCCTGCCGCTATAACAGGCGGACCTGTCGCAGCCTTGCCGTTGCCGGTTCGGTGCGCTGCTCGGAAGCCATTTTCAATATGTTTTCACCGGGTTCCTCTCAGCATCCCGTCAACAATCCTGCTGCGCGGAATGGAACCTTCTCTGTAAAGCTTTCACATATCTACTCTCTTCGTCACTGCTTTTTACTTCATTTTATTAATATTGTTAGACTAACACAAAGAAATTATACTGTCAATCATAGTTACAATTCTCGTATCAATTAAATAACCGCCTATGTCAAATACAATTACTTTACATTTACCAGTATTTTTCCGAAATAGATTCGTTCCTTCTTTTGTCTATTTGCTGTTTGTCGGCAGACTTACACAAACCTATCCGCCATTTTTTCTAATTCCGGAATATTGTTACCACCACATAGAATGACGGTGCCGTTTTTTTTCAGTATATTGACGTAACAATGCAGGTTTACTATAAGTTCTTCGTCGGCAGCAAAAAACGGATCTTCCAGAATCAGCACCTCGGGAGGATTTACGACCCAGCTAAACATTACAATCTGCCTTCGTAAATCCTCGGAAACATCACGTGGAAACTTTTTAAATTGTCTGTAATCAAACTCGTAAATAGAACAGTATTCTTTTAATTCGAACCGAAGGATTTTTCCATTCAGCCGCCCGCCCCATTTCAGGTTACGAGAGTAAGAACGCAGCATAACATTCTCTTCCAATGTAAAGTTATCAAAAACACATTTTTCCCAAAACTTTTTTCCATAGCAGACAATTCTATCCTGCGCCAGCTCCAAATATTTTATTCCGTCCAGTCTCTTTATTTTATCAGTTTCAACCCTTCGGATATCCAGATTATCTCCTGTCAGGCTCCCATACCGTTCATTTATCGGACAAGCAATAATTTCCCCTCCGTAAATTTTTATTTTCTGTCCGTTATATTTTAAAATATAGCTTTTTTCCTGTCTGCTTACACCTTTATTCGTGTCTGTGTTTATTCTTCCGGAAAATGCCATCCTGTTGTAAAGCTCTATCGATGTTGTTTCGCATTTTGCGACCTCATCCGCCAAAAAATTTTGCCTCATGATAAATATTCTATCAGCAAATTGGAACATCTTATCGCTATTGTAGTGAATAAAAATAATGCCAATGCCGTTTTCCTTTATTTTATCCAACAGCTTTTTCAAAGTATCCAACTCCGTCTGGGAACAATTTTCTCCCATTCCGTAAATGCATATAATTTTGGCATCATTTAGTATCGCTTTGTATATTTCAACAATCTGGCGTTCGAAACCAGTTAGTTGGAATATTTTCTTTTGAAGGTCTATTTCAATTCCATATTCTTCTACCACAGCGCATGCCTGCTTCCACAATACCCTGTAATCTATCAATACTCTTTTTACGTTAAAGGGTCTGATCACAGTGAGGTTATCCAAAACAGAAAGCCTCGCTATCAATGAGGTCTGCTGCGTAATCCCATAGATTCCGCAGCTCCTAGCCTCTGCAATATTATGATATTCCAGCTTTTCACCGCAATAACTAATCTCTATCGCCTCCGCCCTCGTATGTCCGGTCAGCAGGTCCATAAGCACAAGTATACCGCTGTCATTTAACCCCAATACTCCCGCTATTTCTCCCCTGTATAAAAAAAAGGATACGGTATCTAAAAGAACGGTATCTTTCTCCGATTTCTTTAACCCGTTTACCCTCAAAAGCAATTCTCTCATTGAATATCCCTTCTCTCCGGCACAAGAAAAATTATACAATCATGCGTGGTAAATTAATGATAATTTTCGTACCAAGCCCCAAAGTACTTTTCACATCCAAACCATATTCCTTTCCATAATAAAACTTTATCCTCTGATTTACATTGGAGAGGGCTATCCCTGAGCCCCTGCCCGGCACTTTATTTTGGGAAGCACTTCCTGCCGGAGCCGACAGCTTTTTACGTATTTCCCGCAATGTGGAGTCATCCATTCCTCCTCCGTTATCTTCCACACATATAATCATTTCATTTTGTGTCAGAAAGGCCTTTAGCAAGATCTTACCACCCTGGATTTTCTCATTAATACCGTGATAGATGGCATTCTCAATGAGCGGCTGTAAAGTGAGAACGGGGATGAGGTGATTTAGAATACCCGCACCGATGTCCTCTATTTGCGTTTCGAACAAAAAGCGGTCCCCAAACCGGTAATTCTGAATCAGCATATAATTTTTCACATTGTCAATTTCTTCACGAAAAGCAGCCATCTCTCCGGGGCGGTTAATATTATAGCGAAATATTGTTGCAAGTGCCTCTGTCATATCCGCAACGTCTTTTGCATGCTGGCTGAGAGCCCTTCCGCGTATTACCTCTAACGTATTGTATAAAAAATGCGGATTGATCTGATTTTGCAGTGCATGGAGCTCTGCCTCTGTTTTCAGTATTCTGGAAGTGTCTTCCGCATTGATTTTATCAATTATATCATCCAGCAGCTTTTCATCTTCATCTTCCATGCCAATCCCCGAAGCTTCGTATAAAGCTGTCTTTTTTCCTTCATACAAAGCGTCACGCAGCCGTCTGATGAATTCCCGCTTCTTCCGATATCCAATACTGACCATAAGCAAAGCAACAGAGGTTCCTGCGGCAAATGCGGCAATGTACCAGCTATAGGGATTCTTAAAGCAGCCGATCATCATTCCTATATCCAGCAAAAACAGCAGACTATATACAGCGTATACCACGTTCTTTTTATTTATCCACCTTTTTTTCATTTACGGTTGTCCTTTTGTAAATACATTTTTATGAATAGAATTTTCTATACTCCGTGGGCTTTACGCCGACTACTTTTATAAACAGCTTTGTAAAGTACTTGATGTCGGAATATCCTACTGCGGCAGCGATGTCCGGCACGCGCATCTGTGTAGACTTCAGCAGTTCCTTAGCCTTTTCTATCCGGATAATTTGCAGATAATTGTTAAAACCTTGTCCCACCTCATTTTTGAATAGTAGACTGAAATAATTCGGGCTTAAGCATACCAATCTGGCGATATCGTCCAAGCTGAAGTTCTCCATATAATGTGCCAGTACGTATTCCTTTGCCATCCGGACCGGCCGGCTTTCCTTTTCTCCAATAGTCTGGCTGCAATATTCCATACATGCCCGTACATAAGAAAGAATTTCCTGATGTAGCCTTCTGCCGTCGCTGTGATTATCAATAATACTCATGATTCTTGTATACTGTGAAAATCCTCCCAGCTCAATTCCTAGCATCAAAAATATCTCATTATGAAATTCGTTCATAAAGTATTGGATGAGCTGTATCGTCTGTCCAGGAACATTTTTGCTTTCCTTCGCAGGATAAATATATTTTTTCCACATTTCATCCAGTGTACGTACGATCCCTTCCGTATCCATCCGTTCCACCATGCCTGCAAAATTCTTTTCTTTCAGCCACTGCATAAACGCCGACTTGGACACCGCACCATTTTCATAGAGTTCCTGATAAACAAAGACTGCCTCGTTCATACGGTCGTATCTATATTCTATCGCCGACACTGCCTGCTTATATATCCTTCTTATACTCCGCCTATTCCTCGTTTTTTCGCTCAATCCCAGTGTTACCCTTATAAAAGAAAATTTGAAGTTTAAGTTTATTATGATATCTTTTATTTCCTCCAAACACGCCGCTATATCCTTTTCTTCCCTATTATCGGCGTATTGCATGAGGAAAAATCCTCTGTTTCCGCTGATAAAATACTCCGCCTCGCTGCTCACACCCCGGAGCCTTTCCGTTACCTTACCGCACAGCTCCATAAGCAATACGGAAACTTGGTTATCTTCTGCCAGATTATATTCCTCGGTATCCACCTTGATAATTCCGCACTGAAATTTACCAGCCTCAAAGCGAAATACCTCTTTCCCATCCAGAACCGGAACCTCCTCCACGAAATATGACAGGTCATGGAACAATCGTTTAATATAATCCTTACGCAATACGGAAAGTGTTTGAGCATACTGCTGTTTTCTGCTGTTATCCCTGCTGATTTCATCTTCTCTTTCCATTCTGATCTTCAGTAGAATCTGATTCAGCTCACTTTGCTTGATAGGCTTTAAAAGATAATCCTGTACTCCCAGCTGTAATGCTGATTTGGCATATTCGAATTCCCTATAGCCGCTAATAACGATAAAATGAGTTCTGGGATTAATTTCCATTACTCCTTTTACCAGATCGATCCCATTCATCAAGGGCATTCTGATATCTGTTATGACAACATCCGGAGAAGAAGCCTTTATCTTCTCCAAAGCCTCCAGACCATTATTTGCTTCTCCTGCGACTTCATATCCGTCCACATCGATCAATTGCTTGATAAGTTCTATAATCCCCTGTTCATCATCCGCAATAAATATCTTCACCATATACTATCACCCGTTCCAACCAACGAATATTTTCCTTTACGGTATCTATTCCCCTATGTTGATTATATCATACTTTACACGAATTCAAATTGGCCATCGCCTATTCTCTTCTTCTTTTTTGCGCGCCATGTACTGCCAGGAGCAGGCTGAGGCCCGCCAGTACCATAAGCACGATATATATGAACCACACGCTGCGATAACTGCCGCAGCCTTCATATAAAATGCTGGTAATCACATTTCCTGCCGCACCTCCCAAAGAGGTAACGATCATTACGATGCTGTAATTTTTTGTAAAGGTTTTAGATCCAAACAATCTTTTCGTTAAAAAAGGAGCAGGTATAGACATATTTACGTATGCGAATGCGAATACCGCAACAAAAAGGTATATCCACATTTCTCCTTTTCCCAAAGAAAGCAGCAGCAAAAGAGAGCTAAGCATGAACGCGGTAATCATCAATATTGTCCATCCAGTTTTCATCTTATCAAAAACATAGCCCGATATCACTTTCGCAAAAGTATTTATAACCAAAATGGCCGAGACAACTGCTGCCGCAAATGCTGCGGTATATCCCAAAGATTGCATATAGGTCATAAGATATGGCTGTATCCCGAGCCCTATCGCACAGACTATGAATAATCCAAACGATAATAATGTCAACGTTATGATATCTCCTACAGAAGTGCGTCCCTCTCCTCCGGCAGCTACAATTTCTTTTTTTAAAGGCATCTCCTCTTTGATTAAGGCATATGCAATTCCAATAAAAATGAGCGAAAGTACCGCTTCCAAATAATAGCCATGCCTCCATCCAAATGTCTCGATTACCCATGTGACAAGAGGCAGTACGGCGGCCCCCACAATTCCTGCTCCGGACGAGGCGATGCCCACAGCCAGTCCATTCTTTTCGGTAAACCATCCGTTTAACAGCGAGTTTACCGTCAAGTATCCAATCCCAGATGAGAATATACCAATTCCTGCAGCGCATATATAAAACTGCCACAGGTTGTCGGAGCATCCGAAGAGAATCTTAAATAAAATAAAACCGGCTCCGCAAATCAAAATCAGTCTGCGGGCAGAAATCCTCTCCATGAGAAATGGTATTACAAGCAGGCATGGTATAGATATAAAGGCGGAAATGGAAGCTGTCAGAGCAAAGCTGCTCATGCTTAATCCAAGACTCTCGCAAACCGGTTTCAAAAAGGCGGTATTGCAATTAGTATTTATTCCCACATTGACTCCCGACAGCAAAAAACCGGCAATTACAATCAGCCATCCATAATTTTTATTTTTCATCTGTATATTTAGTCCTTTCAAAAAGGGAGACCATTTTCATGTTCTCCCTCATCCTTTTTCGTTCTTTTACTTGCCGTATTCATCCAGATTATCAATGGTATATAGTTTTCTGTCCAGCCGATATTCCCTTTGTTCGGGCGGATTGCCTTCCATACATTCCTGCGCTATTTCAAGTGCTTTCAGCGAGAGATCCTCGTTGTTCAGATATAAGATCGAGCTTACATAATTGTTTGTAAGGTATTCGGTCGCCGTCTCTAGATTCTCATCGGAGCTCACTACTGTAATTTTTCCCGCTAATCCTTCCGCCTTTAACGCTTCTACGACCCCTACCGTCAAAGAGGGCGCCAAGGGAACAATTGCATCGATACCATCTGCTCCGAATCTCTGGATCCAGTCCTCCGTCACATTCATAGAGGTGGTCGCATCCGCATCGCCCGACTGTGAGTCAAGAACAGTAACATCTGGCCGAAGTTCCGCTAGTTTATCGTGAAGTCCCTGAGAACGGTCAATACTGTTCTGTTGCCCAACGGAAATCAGCAACTCACAGACTGTTCCATTCTCCGGCAGCACATCTGCCAGATATTCCGCCCACATTTCTCCCATGGAGTAGTCGCTGGAACCAACAAAATACCAATCCATGTCTTTGATGTCATCCGTAATCGTCGGATAAAAATCGATAAAGATAATCGGTTTTCCTGCCTCGTAAAATTTATACAGATTGGATTCTATACCGGGATATGCCTGAATGGAAACAACATCTACGTCATTATTCCAGAATGTATCTATTGTTGCAATCTGTGTGTTCATATCCGAATTGCCGTCCAGTACCGAAACATCAAAATTCGGGAATTCCGCCGCATGGTTCAAGAATCCGTCCGCCATCAGCTTACAGCCTTCATCGAAAAATGCAAGCGAAGAATATCCTAACTTCCATTTTTTTTCATTACTGTCCGCAGCAGCAGACTCCGGTTCTTTCGTTTCCGACTGTGCCATCTCGGCTGCCGGCTCCGTTGTTTGTGTTGCCGCGGCATCCCCCGAACCGCACCCCATCAGCATAGTTCCTACCATACCAATGCATAAGAGCATTGCCAATACTTTCTTTTTCATACCATACCTCTCCTTTACTTTGCCTTCATTATTGTATCTCTTGTAACCTTATCTATCAAAATAGCAGCAAAGATAATAATGCCCTTCACAATATTCTGATAATAAGGAGAAACACCCGCCAGATTCATAACGTTATTGATAATTCCCACGACCATGGCACCTGCCACCGTGCCTATGATGCTTCCCACGCCTCCCACGACACCGGTTCCGCCAAGCACTGCCGCAATGATGGAATCAAAGGTAAGGTCCGTACCGTTGGGCTGTCCGCTGTTTGCTCTCGCAGTGAAAAGAACTGCTGTAATACCGACGAAAATACCCATGCAGACGAAATTGACGAATGTTGTTTTCTTAACATTGATGCCGGAAGCTCTGGAAGCATCCTTATTTCCTCCTATGGCATACAGGTAACGTCCAAAGGAAGTCTTATTTAAAACAAAATGTACGATTGCAGCGCAAATAATCATAAATATGATCAAAATGGGAATCACCCCGAATACCTTGGATTGTGCCAGCACCGTTATGCCGGGAGTTCCGTAGACAGGCATTCCGCCGCAAATCAAATAACCGATTCCTCTAAAAATAAATTGAGAGGATAGCGTTGCCACAAAGAAATTTAATTCCAGATAGCTGATCGCAAAGCCGTTAAATACTTCTCCCAGTACAGCGACACCAATCGCGGCAAGTATCGCCAGCAGTATATTGTTTGTAGCCGCAATGACCACCGCGCAGGCCACATTGGCCATTATCATACACTGCCCTGCCGATAGATCCATGTAGCCGGAGATGAGCAGCATTGTCATCCCGCACCCCAGAATGGCCGTCAGCGTATTCTGGTTTAGCACGCTTAAAACATTGTTTATCGTGAGAAAATTCTCTGCGCAAAAAGACGCTCCGATAAATACCACTAGCAGAATGAAGAAAACGCCATAATTCGAGTAAAATACCGCTAATTTTCCAAAGTCCCTCTTTTTTGTCTTCATTGTTAATCTCTCCTTTAGCCTATCGCCGTTGCGTATTCCATGATTTTCTCCTGATTAAATTCTTCCCTGTCAAGGAATCCTGTTATCTGCCCCTGACACATGACCGCTATTCGGTCTGCCACTCCGAGAATTTCTTCCATATCGGAAGAAACAAGAATGATTGCTACTCCGTTCTTCGCCAGTTCTCTCATGATTTTATAAATTTCCGATTTAGCGAGTATATCGATTCCTCTGGTCGGTTCGTCCATAATGAGAACCCGAGGGTCCATCATCAACCACTTCGCAATGATTACTTTCTGCTGATTGCCACCGGACAACTGATTTGCAATCGTATTGATGGAAGGAGCTTTCACATCCAGCTCCTTGTAATATTTCTCTACGTTCTGTTCTTCTTTTTTTCTGTTCAGCAGTCCTTTTCTGGCATTTCTGTAGGTAGAGGGCAGCAGCATATTCTCATAGATGGATCGTATTAATACAAGTCCGTCCTTCTTACGGTCCTCTGTCACCATCATAATACCTTGATGAATAGCATCATGAGGTTCTCTTATACACAGTTCTTTTCCCTCCAGCAGGATTTTCCCTCCTGTCGACCTGTCCATTCCAAAAATGCATCGCATCGTCTCCGTACGCCCTGCTCCGACGATTCCGGAAAATCCAAGTATTTCACCCCGATGCAATTCAAAGTTTACATCCTTCACCATTTTTCCACGGTTTAAATTTTCTACTTTTAAAAGAGTGTCCCCGATTTCATAATCTTTTTCCGCAAATACTTTTTTGATATCTCTACCCACCATCATGCGGATCATTTCTTGACGAGTTATTTCCTCAGTAGGCTTTGAACCGACATATTTTCCGTCCCGCATTACGGTAACCGTATCTGTTATGGCATATACCTCGTCCAGCTTATGCGTAATGATAATGATGGAAATACCCTCTTTTTTCAATATCCTGATAAAACTGAAAAGCTTGTTCACTTCTTTTTCCGTAAGTGATGAACTCGGTTCGTCCATAATAATTAACTTGGAGTCGAAGGAAATCGCCTTGATGATTTCTACCATCTGGCAATCCGCCAGACTTAACGAACGCATCTTGTTCCTTGGATTATAGTTCAATCCCCAATTATGAAATAATTCTTCGCTTCTACGGAATGCTTCTTTCCAATCCACAATACCTTTTGCTTTTCGCGGAAAGCGCACTCCCGCAAACAGATTTTCGGCAATGGTCAGGTCCGGGATGGGATTCAACTCCTGAAATATCATAGAAATCCCCATATGTAGCGCATCGCTGGGATTTTTAATCGTCACCCGCTCTCCGTTAAAAATAATCTCTCCGCTGTCTGGAGGTTGTATTCCATCTAATATCTTCATTAGTGTGGATTTTCCGGCTCCATTCTCACCTAATAAAGCGAAAACCTCTCCTTTTTTAACCGTAATACTTACATCATCCACTGCTTTGACACCGGGGAATGTTTTTGTAATATGATGCATTTCCAAAATATTATCCATTTGTATTCCTCCTATCCGTCATATTCAATTTCTCCCTTTTCATTTCTCCTGAACCGGGAAAAGAATTCGTTCCAGATAGTATATGACATCTCTGTCGTATACGCATGAGGAAGCTTTTCCATTTCAGTAAATCGAACTATCGGACGCATTTTTTTATCATAAAAGGTATGATTTCTGAATTTTCCGTTTTCCCAATAGTAGTCCTTCTCCGCATCTGCATGATTCTGTCCGCACATAAGCTTCAGCATATGCACGTTCGGAGAATCGGATGACATATCGCAAGCACATCCGATGTCCCATTCCCCCTTTAACAACCAAAACGGCAATTCCGTTTCCGGCCAGTTCTCATACGGCAATATTCCAAGATCACCATGGGTAAGTCCTACAGGTGCCGCCGCCGCAAAACGTTCCGGTATTTTATTTATCAGGATCTGAGTCATGACCGCCCCATTGGAATGTCCTGTTACATATACCCGTCCCGTATCGATTGGATACCGTGCTTCCACCTCATCCAGTACAAAGCTTAAAAAATCCACATCATCAATATCATTTTGCAATCCCCATTCTGCCGGACCATTCCTCCACATAGGAAGCGGCGTGCAATTGCTTGCGGTTATTCCCGGATATGCAGTGGGAAATATCACAAATAAGTTCTTTTCTTCTGCCACATCGTACCACTGTGTATTTTGTGCAAACATCTCCCCGGTACAAGAATATCCATGCATTGCCAGCACCAGAGGGCATTTCTTCCTGATACCACGCTTATAGGACAAGGGTTCAAACACGTAATAATAGCGATTGAGTCCCTGATGGTTACACTCATATAATGTCAGTCCCATTTCCTCCGGTGTCCGCTTATATCTGAGATGCCCGTTTTCATGGCCAAACCATCGCCGGTATTGCAGAAGAAATTCCACAAATTTCTCGTTTTTTTCCATGGGAGAGCTTCTCATCTGCTCCTTCTCGCTTATGCGGAGCTCCCCACAGCACTCATCGTTCCAATTTTGGAAAAAGCTTTTCGGGTTCTGCATATATATATCAGCATCCATCATATTTACTTTTTTCTTCATCGTTCTCAAGGTTTTCTTTATATATGATATCGTATGGGAATTCTGCTCATTTCCTACTATCCACGCACAAACCGGATAATTGATTTTTTTTAATTCCTGCCTGCCGATATTATCCATATTTTCTATTTGATGGAGTAACTTTTCATGCAGCTCAAAGCTTCCGTCCGCTACGAAAGCGGCTATCTTTTCCGGTCTCGCCAGACTGTATGCAGTTACCGGATAAGCTCCGGTTCCAAGCCCCAGAAAATAAAAAGAAGCTTCGTTCGCACTGAACAGTTCTTTCTGAACAATAATTTGCATTATCGCATCAATGTAGGAAATATCCTCCTGGATTTCTTTTATCTTCCATTTTCCGACATCCGCCTCCATTATAATAAACATGAAGCCTTTTTCATCTGCTAATTTCTTCCAGTATGGATTCTGATCCAGATATCCTTTTGCCGTATTCTCAGCATCCGGGGCTATCAGAATCGCCTCACCGGAAGGCGGATAACTTTCCGGAATATAAAATAAGATATTCCTCTCCCTACCTTCCACAAGAAAACTCTTTTGAAATTCTCCCGTATGTACTGGCTTATAAGGAAAATTTGAATCAACTGCAGGATGCTCTATCTGGCATACGTTATTGAGGAAGTCACAGGTTTCTAATACCTCATTTTGAACACTCAAGCAATATTCCTTCATTTCCGATCACCGCCCCTTTCCTCATGCTCCTTTCTTTTATTATAAAAATCTTATGAGCTTTTTCAACGGGTGTAAATTATTCTTTAGCGGGGGTTTTTTATGAAATCTAAAAAAACTGCAGTCCGTTGAAATGTATTCAACAAACTGCAGCTTTCGCATCATTAATAAAGTTCATGCCATAAGTACTATATCTGTCCGAACAGACTGCCTCTCTAAAAGGCTGGCTAGTATGCCAATATTTCGTATCCGTCCTCAGTGACCGCTATAGTAACTTCCCACTGGGCGGAAGGCTTTCCGTCGTCGGTGTAAGCGGTCCAGCCATTGTCGTCATCGATATAGATTTCATTAGTCCCCATGTTGACCATGGGTTCTATGGTAAACACCATGCCGGGCACCATGAGGGTTTCCGTTCCTTTTTTGGTCACATAGCTTATGAAGGGATCCTCGTGGAACTCTATTCCCACTCCATGTCCTCCGATTTCACAGACTACGCTGTAACCGTTTTGAAGCGCATGGCTGTGAATGGCTTCTCCCATATCGCCGAGGAAGTTCCACGGCTTTACCTGCTCGATTCCTTTTTCCACACATTCTTTCGCCACACGGACGAGCTTAGCAGTCTGTTCCTCCACTTCGCCGATGCAGATCATGCGGGAAGAATCAGAAAAATAACCGTTATAAATTGTAGATACATCCACGTTGACGATATCTCCGTTTTTCAGGATCACATCTTTCGAAGGAATTCCATGGCATACCTGACTGTTGATAGATGTACATGTGCTCTTCGGGTATCCGTCATAATGAAGGGGGGCCGGAACAGCGCCGAGCTCTGTAGTCTTCTCATATACCATGCGGTCTATTTCTTCCGTGGACATGTTCTCCCTTATGTTAGCTTCCACGTAATCGAGTACCGCAATATTGATCTTCCCGCTCTCCCGGATACCATCTATCTGTTCCTTCGTCTTGATCATATCCCTATCAGGGATCATATGGCCTTCCCGTTGATAGTGAAGAACCTTATCATCGAAAGCTTCATGACAGGTTTTATATTTTCTTCCGCTCCCGCACCAGCAGGGCTCGTTTCTTTCCAATTTTTTAAACATTGCTCTTCCTTTTTCTTCTGAGATATTTGAACTCACTGTAAGTGTTCCAAAATATTATAAAACACTTTTTATAATTTACATACGGCATTTTTCATATATTTCATGAGATAATTTCGCATATGTTTTATGCAGTATTTTCTAATATTTTCTAGTGTGCGACCTTACCAAACGATGATAAACGGGTTGCAATGCAAAATGCATCACAAACCCGCATAAATGTTATATTATTCTTCTAGTTGCCAAATGTATTTATCCTTTCGGAAAAATAAGCAGACAAAAATTCCCGCAAAAGCAAGAATCAAAAACAACAGCGCCGCACCCGAGCCCTTACCGCTTCCGAATAATACCGTTAAAAAGCTGTCGGTACCTTGTGTCTCCATAAAAGGCTCAAACACCTTATCGACTAAAATTCCACCGAGAAAATATCCGATTGGAATCGTGAAAAATTGCAGTGTATTTCTTGCGGAGTAAACCCGGCCCTGCATTTCTATGGGTATGCGACTTCTGAAAAGTACGTCCATATTCGCTCCCATAACAGGTATTGCGATCCACCCCAAAACCGCACCTATGCACCACAAAGGAGCAGACCTTCCGAACGCCAGGAAGAAATTTTCCGTACTCATGGAGAATAAAAGAACATTGCAAATTACCCTGACTCTGCTTCCCGGAGCCGGTAATAACGACACAGCCACACTGCCCGCCAATGTTGCAATTCCTACTGCAGTGTTCACAATTCCTAAAACCACTTCCCCGCCGCCCTGTCTCGATAGAATCATGGCAGGAAATGCTGCGTTATACACAGAAGCAATAAGATTGATTGCTGCCAGGAACAATATTAAATCCAAAATCCCGCGATTTTGTTTTAAATAAATCAACCCTGCTTTTGCAGCCTTTAAGATTGGTTCCTTTGCCAAGCCTTCACTTTTCAGCTCAGGTATTCTTATAAAAAACAAAAGGGAGATAAATGCTACGCCAAAGCTAAACAGGTCAAACGCAATGACCGCCTGAACACTGAACAAAGAAAGCAGTGCAGTTGCCAAGACAGGCGTTATCACACTCACAAGCGAATTGGAAAATGACCGCATTCCGCTTATCTTCTGATAATATTTCTTTGGCGCCAGCAAGCTTGTCGTAACGTCCGCAGAAGGCTGCTGGACTGTATTCATCAATCCGTTGAGTGCGTTTAAACAGTATAAATGCCACAATTCCAATTTATCCGACTGTAGCAGAATTAAAACAATAACGGTACAGCCTGCCGCAAAGCTGTCGCACAAAAGCATAGTAAGCTTTTTGTTCCATCTATCGCTTAATGCTCCCGCAAAAATGCTCATTAACACATAAGGCGCATAAGAACAGATGGCAAGCAATGCCGTCTGCAAGGCAGAACCATACTGCTGATATGACCATATGACCAGCGCAAAATTCGTCATAGCACTTCCCAATGATGAAAACGACTGTGACAGCCATAAAATTAGAAAATCTCGTAAATCTTTTATAAATATTTTTATTGTATCCATTTTGACTTTGCTCCTTTTGATTTGAGTTAACAGTTCTGGATGCAAAGTCTATGGGACTTATTTTGTCTCCATGCGAGTCAGTCCTAATAGACCTTGCATGGAGCTGAAGCAATACAAAGACGCATTTTTATACTCCTTTAAATTTATAAAAAACCTCCGCCTTTCTCAAAACTCAAAATAGAAAGGCGAAGATTTCCAATATCTCACTCAGTTTACCTGATTCATTTAACAAATTATCTTAACATATCTATTTTTGAAATTCCTCAAACGCATTCAGCATATCCTTCATATTCCGCCTTATATCGCCTCTGAAAATCGATGAGCCCGCCACAATCACATTCGCTCCGGCTTCCAGTACGACATGTACGTTGTCTGCGCTGATACCGCCATCCACCTGAATATCTGTATCAAGGCCTCTTTCCTCCACAAACTTACGGGCCTGCCTGATGCGCTCTGTGGATTCAGGAATGTAGGCTTGTCCGCCGAATCCCGGCTCCACGGTCATTACTAACAGCATATCCAGCTTATCCAGGCATGGGAGAACTGCTTCTATAGGAGTTGAAGGCTTTATGGATAGACCCGCTTTCTTTCCGAGGGCGTGTATCTTGTCGATTACGACTCCGGGGTCTTGCACCGCTTCCAGATGAAAGGTGATAATATCCGCTCCGCATTTGGCAAATTCCTCTATATAGCGCTCCGGCGATGCGATCATAAGGTGTACATCAAAGACAATGTCCGACACTCTCCGTATGGAACTGATGACCGGCATCCCGAAGGATATGGAAGGTACGAAGCTTCCATCCATGACGTCCACGTGAAGGTACTGTGCTCCTGCCTCCTGTACTTCCTTTATCTGCTCTCCTAAAACAGAAAAATCTGCTGCCAGAATAGACGGTGATAATATCAGCATTTCCTCTCTCACTTTCCGATAAATTCTTTTACCGATTTATATACGCCTGTGCCATCCAGACCATATTTCTCCAATAGTGCCATAGCCGGTCCGGATTCTCCGAACACGTCCTGCATACCGATTTTTTTAACCGGTGTGGGGGCTGCTGCAGACAATGCGTCACATACTGCGCTTCCAAGTCCTCCGATTACGGAATGCTCTTCAGCGGTAACCACCTTGCCCGTCTTCTTCGCGGATGCTATGATAAGTTCCTCATCCAAAGGCTTGATCGTGCAGATATTGATCACTTCTGCGCTGACACCTTCCTCCGCAAGCTTCTCAGCCGCTTCCAGAGCACTGCTTACACAGATTCCTGTAGCTACAATAGTTACGTCAGTGCCTTCTCTGAGCACGGTACCTTTTCCTATCTCAAATTTATAATCCGGTCCGTCGTTAATAATCGGACAGGCAGCTCTTCCGAAACGCAGATATACCGGTCCTTCATGCTCAATTGCAGCTCTCACCGCCGCTTTTGCTTCCACATCGTCCGCAGGGTTCATAACTATCATGCCCGGAATCGTTCTCATCAGCGCGATATCCTCGTTGCACTGGTGGGAAGCTCCATCCTCCCCTACAGTAACGCCCGCGTGAGTCGCTCCGATTTTTACGTTCAAATGAGGGTAACCCAGAGAGTTGCGCACCTGCTCAAAAGCACGTCCTGCCGCAAACATTGCGAAAGTGCTGACAAAAGGAATCTTCCCTACTGTGGAAAGTCCTGCTCCGACGCCTACCATGTTACATTCTGCGATTCCGCAGTCTATATGTCTTTCGGGGAAAGCCTTCTGAAAAACACTGGTCTTTGTAGCCGCCGCCAAATCGGCGTCCAGAACTACCAGATTAGGGAATTCTGCGCCAAGCTCCGCAAGCGCGTTGCCGTAGCTTTCTCTCGTTGCAATCTTCTTTACTTCTGACATAATTCTTCACCAATCCTTTCCAAGTCTGCCATCGCTACCGCGAACTGCTCGTCGTTAGGCGCTGTGCCATGCCATGCCGCCTTGTCTTCCATAAAGGAAACGCCTTTGCCCTTTACGCTGTGTACAACGATTGCCGTAGGCATACCTTTCGTTTCGCGAGCCTCTTTGAACGCTCTTCTGAGATCGTCGAAGTCATGAGCATCTGCATTGATTACGTGGAAGTTAAATGCCTCGAATTTTTTATCTATCGGATAGGGAGAACATATGTCGTCTACCTTACCATCAATCTGTAAGCCGTTGTTATCTATAATCGCTACCAGGTTATCCAGCTTTCTGTGCCCGGCGAGCATAGCCGCTTCCCATACCTGTCCTTCCTGAAGCTCTCCGTCTCCCAGAAGTGTATATACGCGGAAATCTTTACCGTCCAATTTAGCTCCCAGTGCCATTCCTACCGCTGCCGATATTCCTTGTCCCAGGGAACCGCTGGACATGTCCACTCCCGGGATATGCTTCATATCCGGATGTCCCTGCAAATACGAACCCAGCTTGCGCAGTGTCTTTAAATCCTCCACGGGAAAATAACCTTTATGGGCTAATGTGGAATACAAGCCCGGTGCCGTATGTCCCTTGGACAATACGAATCTGTCTCTGTTTTCCATCTTCGGATTCTGCGAATCTACGTTCATTTCTTCATAGTACAGATATGTGAATACATCTGCCGCTGATAACGAGCCGCCCGGATGTCCGGCTTTTGCACTGTGAACCGCTGTAACGATTCCTTTTCGCACTTCATTGGCTTTTTTTTGTAATTCTAAATTTTCCATCTTTTTCCTCCAAAAATAAACCGCATTTACTAAAACACTTTACTAAACTACTCTACCACATATTAAATTTCCCGTCTATATAGTAACATGAAATAAATCTGCTAATTTGCAGACTTCTTTCAGCAGTTTTACCTTAAATGGCAGTAAAAATTCTAAAAACCCGCGAAAACACAAAATAACAAGGGGAACCCAAAGGGTTCCCCTCAGGAACCTTATAGGGCTCCCTCGCAGCAGATCCGGCATGCCGTACCTACTTGCGCTTCTCCTTCGCCTTGGCAAATAGGCTTTGGAGTATGATGAAAAAGGCTAGCAATGCTGCTATCGTGATTTTGGTCCACCAAGAGGACAAGGTCCCTTGGAAGGTAATGAACGTCTCTATCGTTCCTTTGATCAATACGCCGAACAAGCTGCCGATGACGTTACCTACGCCGCCGGTAAGAAGAGTTCCTCCTATTACTGCGCCGGCAATCGCTTCCATTTCAAAGCCTTTAGCCTGCTCTACGAAACCGGAACAGGTATTCAGGCCGAATAGGAATCCGCCGAAGGCCGCCAAAAATCCGTCTATAATATACACCTTCAGCTTCGTTCTTCTTACGTTAAGTCCCATTAAGAGGGCAGATTGCTCGTTACCGCCTACCGCGTAGACAGACCGTCCGAACTTCGTATATTTCAGCATGATGAATACGATGACCAACACTAATAGCGCCAGAACAACGCTCGGATAAATATACGGATTTATGATAACACCCTTTTTATTCACATAACCGCCGAAGGGGAAATATAATTTCTCCTGCGCCCAGCTTAGAAACAGTTCGTTTTTAATGCTTATCATCTCCGTGCTTATGATAGCCGTCATACCTCTCGCAAAAAACATTCCCGCCAAGGTAACGATGAACGGCTGAATCTTCAGATATGCAATGAGGAATCCCTGAACCAGCCCGAAAACTATTCCCACCAAAAGTACGATGATAACAGCAGGCACCGCTCCAATACCTTTTTTCTCCATCATCCACGCCAGAAGCATGCACGTCATGGCCACTACGGATCCTACCGAAATATCGATTCCTCCGGTAATGAGCACCATCGTCATGGATACCGCAATGACGATCAGGCCCGCATTGGAAATGAACAGGTTCAAAAATACCTGAAGTCTTCCGAAATTATTATCTTTAAATACGATCAATCCGATGGCATACATGATAAAAAACAGCAAAATCGTAATGAGAAGCAGGAATTGATTGCCTTCCAGTTTGAATTTCTTCATTATGCCACCCTCTTTCTGGCTCCGCCGCCGATTTTCTTCTTAGTGTTCTTCCAAATCTTCGATAGCTCAGGCGACTGCAGGGATACGATGATCACAACTACGATAGCCTTATATACCGGAATCTGGTCCGCCGATACGCCCATGGCGTATAAAGTAGTGGTAAGCGCCTGGATCGTGTAAGCTCCGATTACGCTTCCGGCCAGGGAAAATTTACCGCCGCCCAGACTGTTTCCTCCCAGTGCCACAGCCAGAATCGCATCCAGTTCCATATTCAGTCCCGCATTATTGGCATCGATAGAATATACTCTGGAGGTGATGATAAGTCCCGCGATACCGGCACATAAACCGCAGTAGGCATAAGTCAAGAACTGTATCATCGTAGAATTAAGTCCCACTAATCTTGCCGCCCTGGCATTAATACCTACTGTCTCGATATAAAGGCCCAGCGCTGTTTTCTTCAACAGGAGCATTGTCAGTAATACTACAAGAATCGCTGCGAATACCGGTGTGGGAAGGGGAACACCGCTGATGAAGGCCCCCAGCTTCTTAAAATGATCCACACGCACGTAGATCATCTGTCCGTCCGTGATAAGCTGTGCAATACCGCGGCCGGCCGTAAATAAGATCAGGGTGGCAACCATAGGCTGGATCTTCATCTTCGCCACTAAAAAACCGTTCCATGCACCGCATACGATACCTACCGCCATCGCTGCCAGCACTCCCAGTATATAGGGGGCATGGTATTCGTTTACCGTCTGCTGACCGCCTGAAAGCACGAAGCAGCAGAGGGCACCTGCCAGAGCGCTGACCGCTCCTACGGAAATATCCGTACCCCCGGAGGCCGCAACCACCAACGTCATGCCTACCGCAAGGATCACCAGCTCGCTGGCGCGGTTTATAACGTCGATAATATATCCATAAAATACTCCGTTGTTAATTGTTATTGCAAAAAAGGTGGGCGTCTTGATGACGTTGATAAGAAGCACCAGCGCCAAACATAGAAACGGCAGGAAAAGCTTATATCCTGTCAGCCTCTTAAATGTATTTTTCGCATTATTCATCACTTCCACCTCCCGCTATTGCTTTCATGACACCCTCCTGAGAAAGCTCACTGCTTCCCAGTTCTCCTACCTTCCAGCCGTCTCTTAGAACTGCCATTTTTGAACAAGTGCGAAGCATCTCTTCGATCTCGGAGGAAATGAACATAACCGCCATGCCTTCTCCCGCGAGTTTCAATACAAGCTTCTGGATCTCCGTCTTTGTGCCGATATCGATACCTCTGGTGGGTTCATCCAGAATGATGAAGTCGGGATCAGTAAGAAGCCATCTTCCCAAAATCACTTTCTGCTGATTGCCTCCCGACAATTGCTTAATCGGGACCTCTCTATTCGCCGTCTTAATCTTTAAAAGATCTATGTACTTATCGGTAAATTCTTCCTGCTCCTTCTTGCTAAGCTGCTTAAATATACCTTTTTTCGCCTGCAGAGCAATGATGATGTTTTCCCTTACGGAAAGATCCGCAATAATGCCCTCTTCCTTTCTGTTCTCCGGCAAATAAGCCATTCCCGCCTGCATCGCGTCGATGGGCGCACCGACCAAAAGCTTTTGTCCTTTTACAAAAAGGTCCCCGCCATCGGCCTTATCCGCACCATAGATCGCCCGTGCCAGCTCGCTACGTCCCGAACCTAAAAGGCCCGTAAGTCCGATTACTTCGCCCTTGTGGATTTGAATATCAAAGGGTTTGATCGTTCCCGTATGACACAGCTTCTTCGCATCGATTACCACTTCTTCGCTGACCTTGCCCTCTCCCTCTCCACTCTTCTTAATGGCGGCAAGATCATCAAAATCCTTACCCATCATTTCCGCAACGAGACGTACCCTGGGCAGTTTCTCTACTTCGAATTCGCCTACCAAGGCACCGTTTCTAAGTACGGTTATGCGGTCGCACACCTCATATACCTGTTCTAAAAAGTGGGTAACGAATATAATTCCTACTCCTTGTGCCTTCAGCTTTCTCATTAAGGCAAAAAGCTTCTCCACCTCACCATCGTCCAGAGAGGATGTGGGTTCATCCAAGATGAGAACCTTGGCAGACATATCCACCGCTCTGGCGATAGCTATCATCTGCTGCAATGCTATGGAATAATTGTCCAGCGTCTTCGTTACATCTATATTTATATCCAGACTGCCTAAAACTTCTTTAGACTTTTTGTTCATGGTTTTCCAGTCAATTGCCCCGAATTTCTTCGGTTCCCTGCCGATAAACAGATTTTCCGCAACAGTAAGGTTCGGGCAAAGATTGACCTCCTGATATACGGTACTGATACCGTTTGCCTGCGCCTCCTGAGGCGATTTGTTGATAATCGGATGGGGGCTTTCGTCTATTATTATTTCTCCCGTTTCGAACTCCTCTACTCCGGTGAGCACCTTGATTAATGTTGATTTTCCCGCACCGTTTTCTCCCATAAGAGCATGTATTTCTCCCGCCCTTAAAGTAAAGTCCACGTTTTCCAAGGCTACAACTCCGGGGAAATTCTTATTAATATGACGCATCGTCAATACGATTTTATTTTCCTTACGGCTGTTTTCCATTTGGGCTTCATTCCTTCCTTAAAAATCTGCCATACTTTTTCATCATCTCATATCATATCTTTGCCATTTATTTTTAGGAACACTTTCCTATTAGGATTAGGGTGTCAAAAGGTCCTTTTTAAATATATTCGGGCCAATATGACAATAACAAAAAGAACGACTGCGCCTATGAAAATATTTAGAAGTTCTTTCTCTGGATATTTGTGCCATAACAGAAAACAAAACTGTTTGAGCGCAGCGAGTTTTTTGTTTTCTGGTATGTTTGGTTCAAAGGGACCTTTGACACCCCAATCCTACTTACATGAAAAATATGGCGGGAAAGAATCCATTCCAGACTCTCCACCCGCCGCCCTTGCATTTCTTAGTTAATGTAAACCATTAAATATTAATATGCGCGTGTCTCTTTGATCGCTGCAACGTCCATGGATGTATCGAAGTAAGCTTCATCTACATACTGAATCTTCTCAACGCTTTCGCCGGCTTCCAGCTTCTGAATGATTTCAGCTACACGGGGTCCGTGAAGCGGGTTACATTCGAATGCCGCATTCAAGTCGCCTGCGATCATTGCATCAAAAGCTGCTGCCACTGCGTCGAAGGAAATAATTGTGATGTCGCCTTCCGGTCCGCATGTCTTACCTGCTGCTTTGATAGCATCGATTGCGCCGAATGCCATATTATCGTTTTCACAAACAACTACATCGATATCAGGATACTGCTTTAAGAAGGACTCCATAACTTCCTGACCTTTGGACTGTGTGAATTCGCCGGTCTGTTTGTCTAACATAACCCAGTTGTCCTGCATTCCGCTTGCGAAACCGTCTGTACGTCCAACCTGGGCGGAAGCACCGATTGTTCCCTGAAGAGTAACGATGTTGATTTCTTCATCTCCTCTTCCCTGTCCCTCTAAGTATGTTTTCAGCCAAGCTGCTGCATCAGAACCTTCCTTTTCGAAGTTACCGCCTACCCAGCACTCATATAAAGAATCATCGGAAACGTCCATCATTCTATCGGAAAGGATTACCGGAATGCCTGCTTCCTTAGCTTCTTCCAGAACGGTTTCCCATCCGGTTTCAACTACGGGAGCTACTACGATATAATCAACTTCCTGCTGAATAAAGGAACGGATTGCTTTAATCTGGTTCTCTTGCTTCTGCTGTGCATCGTCAAAGATCAACTGATAGCCGTTTTCTTCCGTAAAGGTCGTCTTAAAAGATTCCGTGTTAGCCGTTCTCCAATCGGATTCCGCACCAACCTGCGCATAGCCCACAACAATCAAATCGTCGGAAGCTTCCTCAGCTGCCGGCTCCTCCGCCACTTCCTCAGCAGCTTCTTCAGCGGGTGCCGCTTCCTCTGCCGGTGCCGCTTCTGCTGCGGGTTCTGCCGCTGCCGGTGCAGAAGTAGCGCTGCCGCAGCCTGCCATAGTTGCTACCATTGCTGTCGCAAGAATAACGCTTAAAAATTTCTTTTTCATTAATTACCCTCCTTATATTGTTTTGGTACATTCAGCATGAGCATTTTCTACTCATTTGAGTGTTCCTTACTCATTTGAGTGTTCTTTACTCGTTGCTATCGATGTGCCTCTCGTTTATATGTATTATTCTATCAATTTCCGCATGGAATGAAAGGGAATATTTTATTTGGAAAGTGGTATTTTTTACTAATCTGTGAACAAAAAATGAACTTTTTAAATTATTTTATGAAAAAAGTTCATTTTTTTACGCTCTTTATTCTTTTTGTTCTAAATGCGCAAAGGACACTTATATAGGTATCGTAACGCTTACCACAGTCCCCTCCCCATACACGCTGCGGAAGGTAAGTCCGTACTCCTTTCCATAGTTCAGACGTATTCTCTCGTTTACATTAGCCAGTCCGAAGCCCGCCGTATCTTCGCTGTCGCTATGCTCCTTCTCTATAGTTTCATAAAGCGTATGAATCTGTTCAGGCATCATTCCTATACCATTGTCCTTTACGGTAAAAATCAGGAGGTTATCCTTAATTTTTCCATTGACCTCAATCTCTCCCTTCCCCCTCTTATTCTTAATTCCATGATAAAGAGCATTCTCCACCAGGGGCTGTAAGGTAAGCTTCAAGATCGGATATTCGTTCATGCTGTCGGGAATATTGATTTTATAATCCATAATGTCCCGGTACCTGAACTTTTGTATTTCCAGATAACTGTTTATGTGAGACACCTCTTCGCGGACCGTTATATAATCCCGCCCCTTGCTGAGGGTCGTCCTGAAAAAGCCCGACAAGGAGGAAACGAGGGAAACCACTTCCTCTTTCTTTCCTGCTTCCGCCATCCATATGATGGTATCCAGGGTGTTGTATAAAAAGTGGGGATTAATCTGTGCCTGCAAAAGCTTCAGTTCCGCATCCCGAAGGTTGAGCTGCTCCTGTTTGATCCGCTCTACAAGCTCACCCATATCCGCGATCATCTTATTGAAACTTTCCGCCAGAACGGCCGTCTCATCCGATGAATTCACCTCGACCCGGACATCGAAGTTGCCAAGGGCGACCTCCTCCGTAGTTCTGCACATGCCCACGATCGGCCTTACCACACTTCTGGAAATAGCAAAGCCTACCATCACCGCTCCTGCTGTGACCACAATCAGGCAGACGACGGTGATTTCTACCGCATCCTGCTCCTTTTGTTCCAGCTCATATCTTACAGATTCCAGATGGTCCGTTTCGTAATGGATGTATTCCTGGATCGCCTCTTGAAGAACCTCGGTCAATATTCTGATATTGTTGTCGAGGCGTACCAGATTCTCTTCATAATGTCCGCTTTCTCCAGCATCCTCCGAGATTTCCAGCATGCGCTTCTCCAAGGTGTCGAAGGTCTTAAGAAGCCTCTTTACCCTCCTCGCGTTGCCCGGTGCCAGCGTGGACTTCTGCAGTTTGGTAAAATCTGTCCTCGCCTCCTCCAGTACCTCGTAAGGATTGCGTATGTCCTTTTTCTCCTGGATATTTTCCGGAACTGCCGAGCCAATGGCAATCTGATACATTCCGGCGTCAATTTCCTTCTTGAAGTCGATGTTGTAACTGTTTGCCAGAGAGACATTTTTTACGATCTGATTATAGGAGTTACAATAGTTTATCATCGATACCAGTAGATAAATCACCAGAATGATAAAGGGAACCATAATGACAGCAATCATCACGTTCAGTTTTCTGTTCAGCTTCCCATTGAGCCGGAATGCTTTCATTAACTTCAAGAGTTTTTTCATGCTTCCTCCATACCCGCATTGTCGGCATTGCCCGCCTTGCCTCTCATTCGGTATTCCTTCGGCGTGCAATTCTGTGTTTTCTTAAAGAGATAGCTGAAATAATGAGGATCTTTATATCCTACCGCATATCCGATTTCAGAGCTTTTCATGCTGGAACACATAAGAAGCTCTTTCGCTTTGTCCATGCGAAGCCCTGTCAGATATTCAATGAAAGTCTGACCTTCCTCCCCACTGAATATGCTGCTGAAATGGCTGGAGCTGATATTCACATGAGTAGCTACACTGTTAAGGGAAATGTCCTCAGAATCATAATTACGTTCGATATACGCCTTGGCATCGTCAATGAGACTGCCGTATTTCTTCACGGATATCTGGTCCCTTAGATTCATAGCTTCCCCAATCATGTTCTTCAAATATTCCTTCGTATTCTCAACAGAAGGAAAAACTTCGGAAATCGTCTTGAAATCTCCGAATATCTCTAAGACGTTATCGGCGTCATATCCCAACTCCTTTACAAAACTCATTGTTCCAAAATACATGTCAGTAGTTATATACTGGCGGAACAGCATGGATTCCACGTTGCCGCACCCCAGGCTGGAAAAATAGTCCTCGATGAAGTGGGAAACCTCCTCTAAAAGTCCTTGAGTTAGAAAGTTCTTTATGATCTTGCGGTCGATTTTGCCTAAATCCAGTTCTTTCAAATCAATGTCCGCATCCTCGCACATCTCTTCCAAATGCTCCGCGTATACAATACGGTTGCCGGAAATCAAATAACGGTAAGAAAATGCTTTGCTGGCATTTTTATAGGATTCATGAACCTCTCTGAGCCGGTTGACCACATTACCCACTCCAACAAAATACTGAAGCGCTCCGGACTTCGATGCAATACCTGCCAGATCCTTCAGGAAATCTTCCCGTTTCTTTTCCATCCTCTTTTCATTCTCGTCCAGAAGAAGAAACCCCACGCCGTCTATCCCCCTGTTGAACATGTAGATATTCTCTGTCTGCTCCGCCAGCTCCATAACAGCGTCCCAGGCTGCCGGAAGCTCCTTGGAGCAAGTACATTCGGGCTCTTCCGATTGGCGCATCATGAAAAGTACCACGCCATAAACTCCCGCCGCCAAGTGTATGTTCAGCTTTGTGCCCTTTTCCAAGAGTTCCGTCATCGAACTTCTGCCGGACAATATTTCATGCAGGAATTTCTCTTTTTCATGCAGTTCCATTTCCATCATTTCCTTTTTGAACTGCTCCAGGTATTTTTTCTTCTCGTTCTCCTTTTCGATACGGCTGCCGATCTCCTTCACAGCTTCTAAAAGCTTCGCCGAGGAAACCGGTTTTACTAAATATTCCGTAACTCCTATTCTTATGGCCTCCTTCGCGTATTCGAATTCGTCGTAACCGCTCAAGATAATGATGCTCACGTCCGGAAAATCCTTCTTTACCAGACGGCTTAACTCCAATCCGTCCATGAAAGGCATCTTAATATCCGTAATGATAATATCCGGACAAAGTTTCCTGATCATCGGGTATGCCAATTCTCCGTCGCTGGCCTCACCCACGAAATCGAAGCCTTCCTCCTCCCATGGGATATTATTCTTGATCCCCTCCCTCATTACGATTTCATCCTCTACCAGAAAAACCTTTAACATGCTTCAAGCTCCTATCCTTATTCAGTCTCTTTTCTGTCAAATACCTTGATTTCGCTTTCCAGTATGCTTACGGCATGGACCATTCCCTCAAGGGCACGATCAATTTCCTTCATCCCGTCTACCACTCCCAGCGTATTATATACTACGTTATTTATTCCTTCTGCACTTTCGTTTACCGTTAAAGTGATGCCCTCATTCGTTTCCGCAACACGCTCCATAGCCTGTTTGAGCATATCCGAGGCCTGGGCGATATTCACCATGATTTCATGAAGGGTCGCCGCATCCGTGAAGTATTGCTCTCCCGTATTCTCCAGTACCTCGTAATCCTCCATTACCTTACCGCTGACAAACTGAAGCAGTTTGGAGGCCTCCTGTGAAAGCTGCGCCACGCTCGTTACCACCTTTTCACTGATGTTCTGTATTTTATTCGCCGTCTGCTTGGAATTATCGGCTAACGTCCTTATCTCCTCCGCTACTACGGCAAAGCCCTTGCCTGCTTCTCCCGCTCTCGCAGCCTCGATAGAAGCGTTCAGGGCCAGAAGATTGGTCTGGCTTGCTACGCCCAGGATATCTTCGGTCAGCTCCGTAATCTTTCCTATCTGCTTGGTGTCGTCTATGGAATCGTTCACTGCGCTGCCAATCCGGGCCAGAATGTTCTTCGCCTCTTCCCTGCTCTCTATCGCTTTTTCCTGAAGGCCCTTAGCGCGCTGTCTGATCTCTCCCGCGTAGCCGGTACCCTCCTTCGCCTGATTTGCCATGGCTTCAGCCGACAATCGCACCTTCCCGGTTTCCTCTCCGACCATTGCCACATTATCCGTAACACATTTCATGCCCGCCGCCAGCTCCTCTGTAGTCGCCGAGGTATTTTGTGCGCTGGAATTTGTTGTATGGATGTTCTCCCGTACTTTCCCCTGCGCCTCACCCATCTGTTCACAGGAATCTATCATATTTCCAATTATGTTTTCAAGAATAACGAGAAAACGGTTAATGCCCTTAGCCAGCACGCCGATTTCGTCCTTCGACTTCTCCGATACACGGAGACTCAAATCGCCCCGTTCCTCCTCGATACTCTTTATGATCCGGTTCAGCTCTCTTGTTGTTCGTTTGATGGGCGTAATAATTGTCCATTTGGCGATAAGGTAAGCCACGGCAACAGCCAATATCACGATGCTCACGGACAAAGTGCTGACAAGGGGTACTTGCTCCGTGTAAGCATACACGCTCTGTTTTCCCGCCTCCATTTTCTCTAAGGACAGACTTTGAAGCTGGCTCAGACAAGTCTCCATTTGACTTTCGTAATTGGTAATATTGCTGAATACCAAGGTCTGGGCTTTAGACTTATCCCCACTCTTGCTGACCTCCAGAATATTGTCGAGTTCCGTCAGATAGATTGTATAGGCGGCCATAAGCTCGTCGTAGATTTCCTGCTTCTCTCCGTCCAGTCTCGTCGCATAAGATGCCAAAAGAGCATCCACATTCTTACGTTTTGCCTTGATGTCATTTTCCGCAAGAGCCGTCTTCGTCTCCTTGGCCGTCATGACATGCTTCAGCACGGACTTATGTATGATCTCGAAGTCCGCCGCTATTTCGGAGGCCTCTCTATAGTCCTGCAGCTCTTCCGAGAGGATGCGCTCCGATACTACACGAATTCCATTTACATTATTAACTAATATCCCCATTCCCGCAAGTCCAATTGCCGCCACTATCATAATAACCGCCATAAACTTCGTACTTATCTTTTTCATAAAAGTAACCGTTCCCTCCTTAATACACTGTGAAATTTTCGTTTTTTACCATATAAATACCCACAATAAAATTATATCAAATGCTTGTCGAAATACAGTGTGTTTTTTTGGGTAAAAGGTTGATTTTTTTCAGAGAACAAAACTGTGCTCCGCACACTCTCGCGGCCCAATACTCCGACCGCACAGCTTTTGTTCCGCGCGTAGCTGCGCATCGTGCCCAAAGGGCTTTTTATGTAATAGGAGCACTTTCCTGTTACATAAAAAAAGCAGGTAACAAATCGTCACCTGCCACAAGGCTTTTGCACTATTTTCAACTCTCAGACTATTTTCTTCACCGAGTCCCGGCACACAATTTCTGCGTCGAACTCGTATGTGCCGTCGTAAGAGGGATTCTCTATCATCCGCAACAGATTATTAGCTGCTTTTTCTCCTAATTTGTCCATGGGATGAGGAACCGAAGTAAGAGCCACGTCTCCCAAGACAGCCAGTTCCGAATCATCGATGCTTACAACAGAAATATCCTCCGGAACCTTCAGACCCGCATCTGCCAGCATCCCCAGCAGTTCGAAGGCCACCTGGTCATTATAGCAGACCACTGCGCTGCAGCCGCCCAGGCGCTCCAGAATAGTTCCTTTTTTCTTCTCCAGATGCTTGATATCCTCCGTGTCTATCCAGACAACGTGAGAATCCTCCACTTCCATGCCCGCACTTTGCATGGCCTCCAGATAACCGGCATACCGCATATGCCCCTGCCCGTCATCCAGCTTGAAGATACCACCGATCCTCCTATGTCCCATTTCAAGCAGGTACTCCGTCACCTTCCTGCCGGCCATTCTGTCGTTAAGCGAAACGTGAGGAATGGAAAGCAATGGATAATAACTATTTATGAAAATTATGGGAATACCCCGTTTCTGTAACTCCGCATATAGATATAAGCTGGAATTAGGAATGCCGCTTTTGGTAGTCTCCATAATGACACCGGCAACTTCGTCCCGGCTTAAGATATCCTCCAAAATCGTTTTCTCCCTGCTGTTTTGATTGTTAGTAAAGGCTATCTGGACAGAATAACCGTTTTCAAACAGCACATTCTCTATTCCTTGTATCGTCTTGGGAAAAATATATCCATCCACATAGGTCGTTACCACTGAGATTCTCGTCCGGTTTTCCAGATTCGCCTGCCTTTTATCATTAATATATGTTCCGCTGCCTTGTATTCTGATGAGAATTCCCTCGCTCTCCAAGACACCGATTGCATGGCGCACCGTCTGCCTGCTGACATGAAACATATCCTTCAATTCATTCTCCGAGTACATCTTCTGTCCCGGAAGAAAGGTTTTGGCCGCAATCTGTTCTTTTATCCAGTTTACAAGCTCCATATATTTTGATTGACTTTTTCCCACGGTCTTTCCGGACGGCGCGCTACGCCATCCGCCTCCTTATACCAGTCTTATTTATCAGCCTTTTTTTCTCTTGGATAAGATATCTACGGTAACGGCTCCAAGAAGCACCGCGCCCTTTACTATTTTCTGAATATCCGTGGACCAGCCGTACAACGACATACCGTTGTTCAGGATACCCATGATGAACGCACCAACTACCGCACCTATAATAGTACCTACGCCGCCTGCTGCCGCTGCGCCACCGATATAGCATGAAGCGATAGCATCCAATTCGAAACCGTCACCCGCCTTCGGGGTCGCCGAAGCATTACGTGCAGAAAGTACGATACCCGCTACTGCCGAAAGCATTCCCATATTGGTATATACCCAGAAAAATACTTTTTCCGTATTGATGCCAGACAGCTGAGCCGCCTTAGCATTCCCTCCCAAAGCATAAATCTGACGTCCTGCAACCGTTCTGCTGGTAAGGAAGTGGTAAATTCCAACGAGGAGGGCCATAATAATGAGGACGAAAGGAATGCCGTTATAGCTCGCTAATTTATAGAAGAAGAACCATACAACTAAAAGAATTACAGCCTCCTTCAATATGATCTGCCAGGCTGGGCTAACAGCAAAACCGTACTTTTTCTTCGTTCTAATATTTTTAAGCTCAGAAAATATGATGAGCAGGGATGCCGCTAACGCTACAATGATACAGACCAAATCGATTTCTTTGCCTCCGAAGGGCACCTTTATCGTCGGGAGGAAGCCGGCACCGATGTATGTATAATCTGTTGGCAATGGTCCCTTTGTCTGTGCTTTTAACAATGTATAAGTAAGACCGCGCCCCATCAGCATAGTCGCCAAGGTTACAACGAAGGGAGGAATCTTAAGCTTCGCAATGAAGAATCCTGCGAACATGCCGGAAATGACGCCGATCACCAGCGCCGCCAAAATCGCGACCGCCATATTCATCTTAAAATCCACCATCAAAATTCCGACTGCCGCACCGCTCAAGGCAACGATAGATCCTACACCTAAGTCAATGTTACCTGTCAAAACACATAATAACATACCTACTGCCAAAATGACAATATAACCATTTTGCATAATCAGGTTGTTAATATTGGCAGGAGACATATTTTTTCCTCCCGTCAAGACAGCAAAAATTATAAATACCGCGATAAGAGCAAGTACCATACCGTACTGCTTCATATCCAAATTTACAGTTTTCTTCTCCATTAGTTTTCACCCTTTCTGTTATGTGCCATAATACGCTGCATAATTCCTTCCTGTGATATTTCTTCTTTCGTCAGTTCGCCCGCTATCTCGCCTTCGTTAATTATGTATACACGATCGCAAGTCCCTATAATTTCAGGCATTTCCGAAGAAATAACGATTACTGCCTTACCTTCTTTTGCCAGCTCGTTAATAATGCAGTAAATTTCGTATTTTGCACCGACATCGATACCTCTTGTGGGTTCGTCAAGAATCAGGATATCGGGCTGGGTCAGCATCCATTTTGCGAGAACAACCTTTTGCTGGTTGCCACCTGAAAGCGAACTAACTGTTTGATTAATGGAATTTGTTTTTACATTTATCTTTTTTCTGTATTCTTCTGCCGCAATAATTTCATCATTGCTGTTTACAACACCCTTTTTAGAAAAAAAGTTTCTCAGCGCCGCCATCGTCATATTTCTCTTGATGTCATCGATCAAAACCAATCCGTAATTCTTCCGGTCCTCTGATACGTAGGCCAGCTTGTTGTCAATGGCATCCTTTACCGACTTAAGCGTTGCTTCTTTACCATTGATGAAAACGGTACCTGAAATCTTCTGCCCGTAAGACCTTCCGAAGATGCTCATCGCCAACTCCGTTCGTCCGGCCCCCATAAGTCCTGCCAGACCCACGACCTCACCCGCCCTTACGTGAAGATTGACGTCCTTGATCACCTGCCTCTGCGCATCGTCCGGATGGTATACGTTCCAGTTTTTCACCTCGAATATTACATCCCCAATGTTCACTTCCTCTCTCACCGGATAGCGGTTGGTGAGTTCACGCCCTACCATTCCCTTAATTACTCTGTCCTCGGAGAATTCGTCCTTTCCTTTCTCCAGAGTCTCTATCGTATGTCCGTCGCGGATTATGGTAATGGCATCGGATACATATTCGATCTCGTTCAGCTTATGAGATATGATAATACAGGTGATTCCCTGCTTCTTAAGCTCCAGCATGATTTCCAAAAGCTTCCGGCTTTCTTCATCGTTCAGCGCTGCCGTAGGCTCATCCAAAATTAAAAGCTCTACCTTTTTCGCCATCGCTTTGGCGATTTCTATGAGCTGCTGCTTGCCCACTCCCAAGGTATTTACCGGGGCATTAATGTTCTCATCTCCCAGCCCCACCTTTTCTAACATCTCATGAGCTCTCTTTCTCGTATGCGTCCAGTTGATGACTCCTTTTATGTCGGTCTGCTCATTTCCCAGAAATACATTCTCCGCAACAGAAAGGTAGGGACTCAGCGCAAGCTCCTGATGGATGATAACTACACCCTTTGCTTCGCTTTCTCTAATACTGTGGAATTTACAAATTTCTTTATTATAAACAATATCGCCGTCATAGGAGCCGAAAGGGTAAACTCCCGACAGAACATTCATCAATGTCGATTTGCCGGCCCCATTTTCTCCGCATAACGCATGGATTTCTCCTCGCTTCACTTTCAGATTGACATCATCCAAAGCCTTTACTCCCGAAAAAGCCTTTGTTATGTGATTCATTTCCAATATATAATCAGACATCCGCATAACTTCCTTTCTGCATAACTGTTCAGCGCCTTCATAATCATCTTTTTCAAATATTAAGAAGGCGGCAGCACTATGCCGCCGCCCACACTTTTTTATTATTCAGCTAACTGATCAGCTGTGTAGTATCCGCCATCAACAATAATTTCCTCATAGTTGCCGGAATCAACCGCTACCGGTGTACAAAGATAAGAAGGAACTACGAGCTTGTTGTTATTGTACTGCTCGGTATCGTTGATTTCAGGCTCAGCACCCTCCAAAACTGCCTGAACCATAGTTACGCACTTCTCAGCAAGGAGACGTGTGTCCTTGTAGATGGACATTGTCTGATATCCACTGATGATGTTCTTAACTGCCATAAGCTCTGCATCCTGTCCGGTGATGAGCGGCCAGCCTTCGCCCAAGGTGTAACCAGCGCCTTCAAGAGCTGCCTTAATACCGTATGCGAAGCCGTCGAATGCCGAGCAAGCGATATCGAGTTTATCATCTGCATAGAAACCAGTTAAATAATTCTCGCAATTCTGCTGAGCTGTTTCCTGAGACCATCTTAAGATACATGTATCCTCAAAGGAGGTCCTTCCTGATTTACATACGAGCGTACCGTCATCGAGGTAAGGCTGTAACACTTCTATAACTCCGTTGTATAGCATTACTGCATTATTATCGTCAGGAGATCCCATGAAGAATTCGATCGTGTAGGATTCGCCTGCTTTCTGAGCTGCCGGTAAGTCTTTGCTTTCTTCGATGTATTTACCGATTGCAGTGCCTACACCCTTATTATCGAAGGTCGCATAGTAAGAAACTGCATCCGTATCCATAAGCAGACGGTCATATGCGATGATCGGAATGCCTGCCGCTTTTGCTTGTTCTTCAACGTTAACGAGCGCCTGAGAGTCGATAGATGCGATTACGAGGCAGTTTACACCGCTGGCAATCATATTCTCGATCTGGGAAACCTGAGCCTGAACATCATCTTCCGCATACTGAAGGTCAACCTCATATCCAAGTGCCTCCAACTGGCTCTTCATGTTCGCGCCGTCGTTGATCCATCTTTCGGATGACTGGGTAGGCATTGCCACACCTACTTTTTTGCCGGCGCCTGACGCTGCTGTATCTGCTGCCGGTTCTGTGGTATCCTCTGCAGGAGCTGCCGTATCTTCTGTAGTCTCTGTCACTGCCGGAGTCTCCGTTGTTGCTGCTGTACTTCCACAGCCAACTAACAGAGTTGCTGTCATAGCTACGCTAATGATGGCACTTAAGAGTTTTCTTTTCATTCTTTTTCCTCCCTTTGAATAGTAATATTTTGGTTTAATTTGTACTTACAAGATGTGCATTTATTTGTATTGCATTGTACAGTAATTAAAAATTATTCCAATTCCCTTTTTACATAAAAACTTGCCAAGAAGTAATAATGTTTGTGTGTTTTGCTACATTTTTCAACTTTTTGTAGGTTTATTTACACATATTAATTAATGTACTCATCTTGTATTTATATATTATGATTGTTTTTTCTTTTTGTCAACAAGTTTTTGTATGTTTTATGCACAAATATAATGCAACTTTACAAATTTGTATATATACAACTATTTTTATTCCTTGATCGCGGGCGTAATTGTATGAGTATGCAACGGAGTCACAGCCATTTAGCCTCTATTCATTTCTTTCTTCGTCATCCGCAGATTCATCGGATTTGTCCGGGTCTTCCGAGGCATCGCCCATACTGTCTGTATCCATAGCTCCGCCCACGTATCTCCCGGTAGACAGAGCGCGGAGTGAATGTACAATTAAAAATACAGCAATAATGCTGAATACGACCATTGCTATAATGAAGAATACCAATTCTGTTCCCGCATATTTTTCATTTACGCCTTTAAGAGAATATACGATGTAAACTAAATAGGCGGCGACCAATAGACGAATCGTCAAGGAAAGCCTTGTGGGCAAATAGCCCGTTTTCTTCTTTCCCTCGTATCCTTCTTTATTTGTGCTTACTTCTCCGTTTCCATTCCTGTCACTCATTTGACTTATTCCTCCGTCTCTTTTATAGTTTTTACTTTCACTTTTTAGTACAATTCTGTTACTTTTTACGGTGAAAACTTCGTTTCCATTGTTATTTATGTGTATCATAAGATACATTATACTTCCTGTCAATTATTTTCCAAAACAGGGGGTTCAATACATCTTTCCTTCTAGGCTGTCATATATTCTAAAAAACGGCATCAGGTACTTTCTTTGAAAAAGTTCATGAACCTTCATTTTTCCAATAAACGCAAGGCGGCGATTTTTTCCTCTTTCGCATTACTGCTCCTTGCAGGCTCCTTTTCCTTTTTCTCCACCAAGGATTCCCGATCCTTCCAGAATTTCGCCAAGGACTTCTTCGTCTCAGAGCTGACGGCAAATACCTTGAATATGCACTATACTGTAGCAACGCCTTCTTCCTTTGGCATAGACTCCTACGAGTCTGTCCTTCCGTTTTACTCCAAGGAAGATAAAGAGGCTTCCCTGCAGGAAATAATTACTTCTTTGGAGCGTCTGTATTCTCTCGATGATTCCAAATTAAATGAACAGGATGCTTATACTTATCGACTGCTAGTCCCCTATCTGGAAAATGAGAAGACTGGTATTTCTCTATATTATTATTCTGCTCCGCTCTCTCCCTCCTCAGGAATGCAGTCGCAGCTTCCTATTCTGCTTGCAGAATATACTTTCAGGAACAAAAGGGATGTGGATGACTATCTGGCGCTCCTGGACCAGACCGATACTTATTTCGAGGGCATTGCTCAGTACCTTAAGGAGCAGTCCGCAGAAGGACTTTTTATGCCCGATTATTCCGTAGATAAAGTCATAGAGCAATGCGATACGATCATGGATGAATCCTCCCTTTCACAAGGTACCCATTTCCTAAATACAACCTTCGAGGAAAGGCTGGCTTCCCTGCTCTCCTCCGGTGCAATTTCAGAGGAGGAAAAACAGTATTATATATCCCAGAACAATAGGCTGCTTACTACCGTCATGCTCCCTGCCTATCAAAAGCTGGGAGATGAGCTGATCCTGTTAAAGGGCAGCGGAAAGAACGAAAACGGCCTGTATTATTATCCGGACGGACGTGAGTATTATAAATATATCCTGCGTTCCCACACCGCCTCCTATCGAGATATTGACAGCATCAAGGCGCTGCTTTTCCAGGATTTCAATGATAATTTCGACTCTATGTACGCCCTTTTACAGAGCGAGCCTTCTATTCTGACCGCACAGGAGGCATCCAGCGTCTCGTTTCGTTTCGAAGAACCTTCCGATATGCTGAAAAGTCTCCAGCAAATGATGCAGGAGGACTTCCCCGCCTTATCCGAAGCTTCGCAGGGAGGAGAACTGCCCATCTGTACAATAAAGTCTATTTCAAAAAATCTGGAGGAATATAGCAGCCCCGCTTTCTATCTCACTCCGCCTTTGGACGACATAAGAGAAAATGTGATATACATCAACCAGAAAAATAACGACGGGGGCGTGGAACTTTACACAACACTCGCCCACGAAGGCTATCCCGGCCACCTGTACCAGACAGTTTACTCTCAGTTATACTTCAATAAGACTGATGTAAATCCCATTCGTTCCCTTCTGTCCTACAGCGGCTATGCGGAAGGATGGGCGATGTATGTAGAGCTTATGGCCTATGATTATGCGAAGGCTCTTATGAAGGATACGAATCCGGACGCAGAGGCGCTTTATGAATCCTATAAGCTGGACCGCCAGATACAGCTTTGCCTCTATTCCTTATTGGACATTGCCATTCACTACGAAGGAGCAAATTATAAGCAGGTACACAAAATATTATCCACCATCGGAATCTCCAACGTCTCCACTACAAGAGCGATTTATGAGTATATCGTGGAGGAACCGGGCACTTATTTGAAATATTATTTGGGATACTTGGAAGTTCTGGAATTAAAGAAAGAAGCGCAGCGGCTATGGGGAAATGACTACAGCGAATACCGCTTCCACAAGTTTTATCTGGAAAATGGCCCTGCCGATTTCACCAATCTGAAATTGCAGCTGGAAAAAAATAAGGATACGAAAAAATCTTAAAACCATACATAGATACAAAACAGTAAAAAGAGAAAAATTGCGAAAAGAAATACTCCCCCTATAAAAAGGGCCGCGAGCACGGAATTAACAATAAGTCGTCTCGTTTCCTTGGGACTGAGTATTTCCTCGTTTGCAAATTGAGAAGCTCCGGAGTCGGAAACTTGCCCCGAATTGGCAGAAGAATCGCCGGAAGGCCTCAGGTCTTCCGGTTTCTTCACATACCACGGCATACCGTCTATATTCATGTTTGCCACAGTAATATCTTCGTACTGCTTTAGTTCTTCCTTTTTCTCGTCTCTGCTTTTTTTACCCATAATTTATATTACTCACCGTTTTCATCGAATTAATCAATTATATAGATGACATTTTACCATATGGCCGTTTCCCATATCCTTGGTCACCGGTTCCTGCGTCTTGCAAATTTCCATGCAGTCTTTACATCTCGTATGGAACTTGCAGCCTGCCGGAGGATTGGCCGGAGAAGGGATACTTCCCTCTAAGATAATGCGGTTCCGCTTCATGTCCGGGTCAGGTACGGGAATAGCACTGAAAAGAGCTTTCGTATAGGGGTGCAGAGGATTCGCAAAAATATCCTCCGTAGCGCCGGTCTCTACGATACTGCCAAGGTACATAACGCCCACGGTATCCGATATATGCTCCACCACTGATAAATCGTGGGAGATGAACAGATACGTCAGACCGAATTCTTCCTGCAAATCCTTTAACAAGTTGATGATCTGAGCCTGAATGGACACGTCCAGCGCGGATACCGGCTCATCGCATACGATGAACTCAGGATTCAGTGCCAACGCTCTGGCGATACAGATTCTCTGCCTTTGTCCGCCCGAAAATTCATGAGGGTACCGATCCTTATGATAGGTCTGCAGACCACAGGAAGCCATAATCTTCGTTACATATTCATCCAGCTCGTTTTTAGGCACGAGCTTGTGTTCTCTAACCGCCTCTCCGATAATCTCACCTACGGGAAGTCTCGGGGAAAGGCTGGAATATGGATCTTGAAAAATAATCTGCATCTTAGGACGAAGGGCGCGCAGCCCTCTCTTGTTAAGGGAGTAGATGTCCGTTCCTGCAAACAGAACTTCTCCATCCGTCTTATCTATAAGGCGGAGAAGCGTTCTTCCTGTGGTGGATTTGCCGCAACCGGACTCCCCTACTAATCCCATAGTGGTTCCCCTTTTAATGGAAAAAGATACGTCGTCCACCGCCTTCACCTGTCCTACTACCTTGGAAAAGACACCGCCTTTTATTGGAAAATACTTCTTCAGATGAGAAACTTCCAAAATGTTATCGTCGTGTTTCAGAGGTTCATAAGCCGTTTCTTTTAAAACCGTATTCATTCTTATTGTCCCTCCTTCATTTCGTTCTTTTTATTGCTGACCATACCTTCCTCATAGAGGTAACAGTTCACCATGTGGGTTGAACTAAGCGATGTCTGCCCGGGATACTTGCCCATGCAGGCCTCCACGCTTTTCTCGCATCGATCCCTGAAATAACAGTAATCCGGCATATTGACCGGGTTGGGCACCTTACCGGGAATGCTGTAAAGACGGTCGATTTCTTTCCCCACCACCGGCTTGGATGCCATAAGCCCTACGGTATAAGGGTGCTTGGGAGAATTGAAAATTTCTTGAACAGTCCCCTGCTCCACCACGCGGCCGGCATACATGACTACGACGTAGTCCGCCATCTCCGCAATTACGCCCAGGTCATGGGTGATCAGCATAATGCTGGAATTAATCTTGTCCTTTAACCCGCGCAGAAGATCGAGAATCTGCGCCTGAATCGTCACATCCAATGCTGTAGTCGGCTCGTCCGCTATGATGAGTCTGGGGTTGCACGCCAGTCCCATAGCGATACAAATTCTCTGCCGCATACCGCCGGACAGCTCGTGAGGATACATTTTATACACGCCCTCGCTGTTGGCAATCCCTACCAGCTCCAGCATCTCTATCGTACGTCTCTTCACTTCCTCTTTGCTCATTTGAGGATTGTGAAGCGCGATGACCTCATCCACCTGCAAACCGATACGGAATACCGGATTGAGGCTCGTCATCGGTTCCTGAAATATCATGGACATGTAGTTGCCGCGAAGCTTCTGCATCGTCTCCATAGGCGCATTCACTACGTTAATAGCCCGTTCCCCGGTATTGAAACGAATCTCACCTGCTACAGTCTGCCCCTGAGGGCGCTGTACGAGCTGCATCAGAGAAAGACTGGTCACTGATTTTCCGCAGCCGGATTCTCCTACAATGCCTACCGTCTTGCCTTGCGGCACGTCGAAAGAAACGCCGTCAACGGATTTAACCGTTCCGATATCGGTGAAGAAATAGGTATGCACGTTATCGAATTCCACAACATTATCAGGATTCTTCATCTTTGTCACATACTCTTCTTCGGGAATGTGCTTACGTTTACGCTTCTTCTCTATTTCATCTGTTATTCTCTTATTTTCTTTCGATATCGCGCTGGATTCCCTGGCAGAGATATAGTTTGCGTCCTTTATTTTTACTTTGCTAAAAAAGCCCATCTGCCTCACCTACCTTTTCATCTTCGGGTCAAACGCATCTCTAAGCCCATCGCCGACAAAGTTAAATCCAAGCACCGTAATCAATATGAGGAACCCTGCCGGAATCCATACATACCAGTAATTCGTCATAACAAATATATCGTTTACGGAATTGATGATATTACCCCATGACGCGTAAGGGAACTTTACACCAATCCCTAGAAAACTTAATGTGGCCTCCATAATAATGACCTCACCCAGCCCCATAGTTGCGATAACGATGAGATTAGGGATTACATTAGGAATCAAATGCTTGAATATTCTTCTGGACACACGGATTCCCGTAGCTTCTGTTGCCGTCATAAACTCCTGCTCTCTGAAGGAAAGAATCTGTCCGCGCACCATTCTTGCAATAGGGGGCCAGTTAATCAGTCCCAAAATCGCACAGAGCAAATAGATACGAATTCTGGGATCGACCTGGTAATAATCCATAATAGAGCCAACAATAATGTATAAGGGCATCGCCGGAATACAAATAACGATATCCACCACACGCATAAGGATGGTATCAATCCATTTCCCGAAGTATCCCGCTATGCCACCGATGACCACTCCGAATAAAATCTCGATAGCAATCGCCACAAAGCCGATCAGCAGGGAGATTCGACCGCCATACATTAGTCTCGTTATCACGTCCATACCGTGTCCGTCGGTTCCCAACAGATGCGCTTGACTGGGCGCAGCAAAATCGTCGTTGAGCTGCGTCATCTGCTCCGAACGAATCTTGTATTCATTTCCCTTTGTCTCAATCTTATAGTGTATGCTGTCACTGCCATCCGCCGCATATTCCACAGAGACCTCGTTGGCAAGCACTGCCTCCTGCACTGCTCTGATAAATGACAAAGAAAGTGCTTCGCTGCCTACGGGCCGCACCGCATAAGAGGAAATAATCGCATAGTCTTCTCCATTCATGCTTATAAAGCCAGTACTTTCTCCCGCCTCCAGCTCGTACGTATATCCGTCCGCGCTAAAGGAGGATGCTTGATCATTAAAAGCTTTCTCAGCGTTTAACTTAAATTCATAGGAAAGTGCTGTCCCACCTTGTGCACTGAATACTTTCTTGCTTGCCAGAGCCGTTCTGTCCATTATGGAAATAGCACTTTCTTTCCCATTTTTCACGATATGATAAGAAACTCCCTCGGCTTCGAAACTATCCTCTCCTGCCGCAACAGCCGCCTCATATCCATTCTTCATCGCTTCTGATACGGCGCCGCCTTCTTCTACCGAAGCAAAACTGCTCTTACCCTTTACAGTCAGCACGTTGGCCACCGGAGAAAGCTGTGCAACCTGATACAAATCTTCATCTTCTTTTAAGAGAGAGTAAGTCACATCCTTTGCTTCAAAGGTAGTCTCTCCATTATTGACTGCCAGAATCATTTTCGCTCCGGCAATAGAGGGGAAATCCTTCCCTTCCGCACTGGTATATAAAAAAACCGTATTCTCCGCCATCATAGCGAAATCCTTCATAATAACATCTTTTTTCCTGAAAACCTGTGACTCCCCATAAGGAGTAAGCATCCCGCCAATAAAAGCAAAGGAGAACATCGTTACCAGAATGACAAGTCCCGCCATGGCCAACTTGTTTCTAAAAAAACGTTTAGCCACCAACGTACCCGGCGATAATACCTTTACTCTTTGCTCATCGTCCAACGCTCCGGAGGTACTGATATTTTGATTCTGTTTCAAATCTGCCTGAACATCTTTATCCTGCATATTATTATCTTCGCTCATTTCAGCCCTCCTCCTAATTTACTCTGACCCGGGGGTCTACTACTGCATACAAAATATCCGCAATCAGTGTTCCTAACAACGTCAGTATCGCAAGGAATACCATATAGAACATGGTAAACGGTACATCTCCTTGTGTCAGGCTCAAATAAGAGGTATATCCGATTCCGGGAATCTGAAATAAAGTCTCCGTAATCATCGCACCGCCAAACAAGGTGGGAATCGTACTTCCAAGCAAGGTTACAATAGGGATGAGTATATTGCGGAACGCATGATAATTAATTACCCTGTTCTCAGAAAGCCCTTTGGCTCTTGCCGTACGAATATAGTCGGAATTAAGAACTTCAAGCATATTAGTCCGGGTATAGCGCATCAGGTTACCAATATTGACAATCGTAAGCGTAGCTACAGGCAGTATCAGATGCTTGCCCATATCCAGAACCTTCCCGAAGCTCGGAAGCTGCTCGTGCATACGCCCTACAATTCCATATAGATCGAACCAGCCCAGATTTATAGAAAATATCCATTTCAGCAAGGTGGCTATGAAGAAGGTAGGCAGCGATATGCCGATAAGTGCGAAGACCGTCACCGCATAATCCGTCCTGCTATATTGCTTTCGAGCCGACAGAATACCGAGCGGAATAGCTATGATAACCTGAAAGATAAAGGATATACCCGACATGGCAAAGGAATACCATATAACGTCTTTGAATTTCTCAGTAACAGGCTTGTTCCACACCCAAGAATCCCCGAACTCTCCCTTTACGGCGTTGGAAAGCCACTTCGCGTAACCCTGCAGTATATTTCCTTCCAGCCCGTAGGAGTTTGTCAACTGCTCCAACAGCTCCTCATAAGGCTTAGCTCCTGCCTTCTGAGACATCTGTCTTGCTTTTCCTTCCACATAGGAGGTAGGCAGGCAGCGTTCTATGGAATATATGATGAAAGAAACAAAAAACAGTATAACGATACTAAGTAACAGTCTTCTGATTAAAAACTTCTTCATTCCAAACCTCCAGCTTTCTTTTATCCCTTTTTTAATCCAAACTTTATGTCTTAATATAATATATATAAAAACATTTTAATCTATTTATTTCATAATAAAAATATAAAATGTCTAAATTTCAACTTTAATACAAATTTATTTATCGCTTTAATTCGGTAAATCAATAAATCGAAAGATCATATTCATAAACTGAGCCCGCCAATACCCAGCGGGCTCAGAATAAATATATCTTATTATTGTTATTGCAATTATTTCATTTCTAAATTTTCAATTTCTTTCCACCATTTGTAGTATGTTGTAACACCCGGTGTAAAGGTATCTGCATTCACGCGCTCAGGACTATAGATAATACAGTTCTGCCTCTGATAAACAGGAATTTCTACCGCCCAGTCCAGAATAATGTTCAGACACTCTTTGTAAATAGACTTACGGTAACTTTGATCTGCGCTCGTTCTCGCATCCATGATATAAGCATCCAAATCCGGATCCGCAATTTGATAATAGTTGCTGGAAGCACTCTCGCTGTGGTATGTCTGATACATATCCGGATCGGGAGTTGCCTGCCATGCCGCTGCCCAAAGTTCCTGTGTACGAGCATTGTTTCTGTCCCACATGATATTGGAATCGGTAGGATCGTTGATTTCCAAAGTAAAGCCAATGGTCTCAAATGCCGCCTTCGCATCTGTAAGGATCGCAAAGCTCGGGTGGTCGCCCTTACCGTCGCCGGGGATAATGACTTCATACGTCAGTTTCGCACCGTTAGGAGCTGCAGTCAGTTTGCCGTCCGTTACCGTATAACCAGCCGCTTCAAAATATCCAAGAGACGCTTCAATAGCTGCCGCATATTTATCTTCTGCGCTCATGGAATCTGTGTAAATCGAATTTCCATCCACATCCGTAGAATAAGCCACCTGATAACCTTCGTCAGATTTCTGAGGTGCCGCCCATGAAGTATTGGAAATCGGGTAGTTGATTACACTTGCTGCATCGCCATAGTAAGAATCGACAGCTACGTCACGATATACCGCAAGAACCGTAGCAAGTGCTTTCCTAAGATCCTTTGACTGCTCGGAAGCCGAATCATCCCCAACTCTTACCGTATCGGCATTGATACCAATAAAGCCATATCCAAGGTTATCCACGAGGTTTGTCATTATAGCATCGCCGTTTAGTTCGCCGTTACCATTGATTTCAGCAATCTGCTCATATGCCTGCTTAGTTCCCTGAGGATTTGTTAAATCGATAGTTCCCTGCTGTACACCGGGAATCATATCAGAGTAGTCGGTCTCTTTGAACTGCATATTCTTAATCTTCGGAGCTCCTTTGTAGTATGAATCGTTCGCTTCGAAATAAACAATCTTGTTCTCATACTTGATAAACTTGTAAGGGCCTGCTCCCATAGGAATAGTGGTCTTATCTTTTACTATAGTAAGGTCGCCTCTAGGAAAACCGAACTGGTTATTTTCATAATTAAACTGTGCCGCATCTCCATAGTAATGAAGAGGAGCGATACCGAACTCTACGAACTGATAAACTGCCGTAGCATCAAATCCGCTAAGCGTAACAGCCACTTCATAGTCACCGATTTTCTCGATACCTGCAATATTGGGAACTTCTTCGCCTTCGCCGGCAGCAACCTTCTCTTCAATCAAAGCCTTCTCTGCAAGAGAGGTAACATCAGCATCGAAATAAGTGTCATCGCCTGCGTAGTTGCTTCCAAGCGTCTTATAATCTGCTCCGTACATAGCGATTACATCACTAACGATAGTATCGTAATCTTTGCCTGCCATATCATAGGACTCGTCCGTGCTGTAGCAAGCTACGAAGAATTCCTCAGCAGAAGCAGCGCCCTGTGCTTCATAATTCTCTGTACACCAATCCTTCTCTGCTGTCAGGGTAGGCGCGATTATATTCTCGGATACAGCCGTCTGCAATGCTTCCGGCATAGATTCTACATAAGCTGACACATCGTCAGCCGTTACGCTGTCCGCTGCTGTGGAGTTAGCCTGATAATTCTTAAGACCCACAATAGGAAGCGTGTTTAGCGTAATAAATCCATCATAAGAAGGATCCAAATATACGTATAAGTTAAAGATAAGGTCATCCGCCGTAAGGGGTTCTCCATCACTGAAGGTAATATCTTCACGGAGTTTGAAATCATAGGTTGTGGTGTCGTTGTCGTTCTGTGTAACCGTAAGGTCCGCAGCACCCGTATAGGCATAATCGGTCCCTGCATAATCTTTTGTCTCGCCCTCGATACCTTTAAGTACAACCGCACCTGAACGGTCTACGTCTACCAGCATTGCCTGAGTCAAAGCTGCAACATCCTTGTCGTACTCAGTCTCGTTAAAAAACATACTGAACTTCTCGCTGAAGTTAGAGTACCCTACAACTAAGGGTGTGTCACTGCCCGTCTGCGCAGCGCTTTCATCTGTGGCTTCCGTCTCTGCAGCAGGTGTTTCAGCAGGCGTTTCGTTCGTTCCCGTATTGCTGGAACCGCATGCCGCCAAAGTACTGATTACCATTACAGACGCAAGCATAAGAGAAATGATTCTCTTTTTCATAAATTCTTCCTCCTTTTTGGTTTTATTTGTATTATTGTATGCAGCAATACAACTGCATTTATCTTAGCACGATTACAACTTGTATACAATTTGCAAATCATACCAAAAACACAAAGAAGTCCCGTTTATCTACGGAACCTCATTGTTATACTTGCCTATCATAACCCTTTTTTTCAGATTTTGCAAGTATTTCATCTGTATAAACGATAAACAAAAAATGGCAATATTATCGAATAAAAATACAACTTCGCGCACAATCAAAAAGTCATTTTTACCCCCGATATTCATAAGAATAAAGACGGCATCGGCGAAACAAAGATAAAGTGAAATTGCCATAACTCCTATACAGCTACGATACAACCTTCCAAGCGCCTTATCGTAGACCGATCGTTGCATCTTTTCATCCATCTTAAGGGATGCAGCCGTTCCTAATGATAAATATACGGCAGGAAGGAATAAAAATGCATAAGGAACCGCTATAAAAAAATTACGGCTTCCTTCATTATTCAGCAATCCCGCCGTAATAATGAGTAAAAAATAAAGAAAGACAAAGGTAAAATTTTTTATAAAAATTTTCTTTTTTTCGGCCTCGGCTGCGGGAAACAGATAATAATCTCCCGTATACCGATACCTTTTCTCTTCTTTGCCACCTTTCCCGATCTCTGTCTCGAGGACATAATCTTTGTGGTATTTCTTCATATATTATACCATTTTGCTTTCCAATTTCTCTATCACACTGCGGATGCATCCATCCTCGAAGGGGCTTTCCAGCCCTACCGCTTTCAGCATATCCGTATAAAAGTCCTTCGCCGACAGCTCGCAAAGCTTTAAATAGCTCCTCCAGGCATCTTCGTAATTCTCATCCATCTTGACCTTATACTGGAAGGCACAGGTCTGAGCAAGACAGTAATCGATATAATAAAAAGGTGAATTATAAATGTGCTGCTGCTTTTGCCAGAATCCTCCTTTGGCAAAGAACGGATCATCCTCATAATCCATATGAGGTCTGTACTCTTTTTCCAGTTCAAGCCATGCGTCCCGTCTTTCCTTTGGAGTCATATCGGGATTCGCATAAGCGATATGCTGGAATTCATCTACCATACAGCCATAGGGAATGAATGCTGCGGAATCCTCCAAGTGCATGCTCTTGTAATCCTGTGCCCTGTCACCGAAGAAAAGCTCCGTCCATCCTTCCGCAAAAAATTCCATGGACATGGAGTGGATTTCTGCTGTCTCCATGGTAATATCCCTATGCTCCTGAACAGGGTCTTTGCCCGACAGATAGCCTTGGAACGCGTGTCCACATTCGTGGGTAATTACGTCCACATCACCGCTGGTTCCGTTAAAATTCGCAAAAATGAACGGCGCACCATAGACTGGAAGGTAGGTCATATAGCCGCCTGCCTTTTTCGTCTTTCTTCCAAGGACATCGAACAGTTCGTTTTTCATCATAAAATCAAAGAATTCTTTCGTTTCCGGAGACATCTCGGAATACATCTTCTGTCCGGCGCTCATAATCTGCTCCGGCGTTCCTGTAGGCGCAGGGTTACCGTCCAAAAAATAAACCGCCGCATCGATGAAGGAAAGCTTATCCAACCCAAGACGTTTCTTTCTCCTCTCGTGCAGCTTCTCTGCGAAGGGAACGAAGTATTTTTTAATCTGATTTCTGTAGTTCTCTACCATAGCCTTATCATAGCTGTTACGCCTCATGCGGTAATAGCCGAGCTCTACGTAATTCTCATAGCCCATCTGCCTTGCCTGCTCAGTTCTGTTCTTCACCAGCTTGTCGTATATCTCATCCAGCTCATCCTCCACGGAAAGGAAAAAGGCACTGTATTTCTCATAGGCTTTCTTCCGTATATTTCTGTCGCTGTTTGTAAGGTAGGGGCGCATCAAAGAAAGATTCAGCTTCTCACCCTCCCACTCTATTTGAGCCGAAGCGATCAGTTTGTTGTATCTGGTAATGAGAGCATTTTCCTCCTGCATGAGGGGGATCAGCTTCTCGTCGAAAGACTTGATTTCCAGTTCAATATTCTTAAAGGCCACCTTTCCTATCTTGCCCTCCAAATAAGAACGGTACGGGGAGTCATACATAGCTTGCCTATATTCCACCATCAGGTTTGCAAGCTTAGGCTCCACTTCGTCATAGTATTCCTTTTCCTTTTCATAAAAATCATTTGCAGTATCGATGTCATAGCGGATATTGGCGATAATCGTCGTGGTTTCTATCTTATTAGAAAGGGTATAGAACTTTTGATGTACCGCAAATTGCTCCTCACCGCTTTCTGCATTTTTGAATTCCTCAATAATCTGACGGAATTCCTTCTCCACATCTTCGTATTTTACCCTCTCATAGGGCATATCCTTAAATTTCATATTAATCACCTTTTCCTTTCTCATAGCTTATTCTTTCCCATTCCTACTTATTCTTGCCGATAAAAAAATCGTTCAAATTCAGGAGTGCTTTCTCCAAAACAATCTTCTCTTCTTCCGTAAGCTGTGCGATTACAGCGTCTATCATTTCCTCATGGAAACGCTGGTGATGCTCGTAGGCCTTCTTACCCTTGAACGATAAGGACACTAAAACAACACGCCTATCCTCTTCGCTTCTTTCACGGTTCACAAATCCCTTTTTTACCAAGCTGTTCACCGCTATAGTGAGCGTGCCCGTAGTAACGCCAAGGGACTTGGCGACGGCAGTCATATTCTTGGGACTGCCCAAACCGATCGCTTCGATGACGTGCATGTCATTTGTAGTAACGCCTTTATATTCCTCTGTTTGAATCGCCCGTTCCTCAATAACATTGATATTGCGAAACAGCTTTACGAGTATTTCATTCAGTGTCCGTCTGATTTCCACCGTATCACTCTCCGTAGTTCATAGTAATACAAGTATATCACGCCTTTTCTTTGACGGTCAAATCTTTCTGTCTCAATTATCTCGCTTCTTCCGTAAGCCGGTCGAGCTGCCATTCCAGCAAGCCGAAGACGCCCTCCTTTTCCGGCTCCTCATATCCGTTAAAGCCACCTGCCTTCGTCGTATTTTCCTCGGCTTCCTTTGCCGCTTTAACGCTGTCCGCGTTCTGCTCCCCGCTGCTCTTACCCACACCGTCTTCCATCTCTTCTATTTCCCGCTTCATCTGCTGAATCTTAGCATCCATTTTCAGGGCTCGCAGGATAAGATTGATGTCCTCCGGCGAAAACATGCCGATTGCTTTGGATAAATCGTCGATATTATTTCTATTGACTTTCAGGCATCCGCCGCCTGACAGGGGAATACGTATCACATCGTCAGGATTGCTCTGCACATCGCCCAGACAAAGCTCCTTCTTCTCATTATCACAGACGAACATAACTCCTTTATAGTCAATGATACCATTTGCATCCGCAAGATAGGAATAGGGTGCGCCTGCTCCCTTCTCCGGCAAAGCATCGCTTTTCGTCTGCCCCTTCTCCAAACGGCTTTCTTTTACTTGAAGAAATTCATAATCCTCCGTATTATTAAGTACCGATTTGCCGGCCGCGGGTACCGTTACTGCCGCTCTGCGATAGTCCTCCTGTAAAAAACTCATTCCGCCGATATTCATATTAATAACCATGCCTTTCTCATAGCCTGCAAACTTTGGGCCGCAGGCACAATATTTGCAAGCATAATAAATTATGCTGTGAAAAATAAATTTTTCACACTGTCCCTCCATTTATACACAGGCTGCTCTTGCTGCCCGAAATACATTTCCTATGCGTACAGTTTATCCTTTTCATATCCTTTATATGTGTATCGGCATTTTGAAGAAATAATAAATAGCCGTAAACGATTTCTCTCTCGTTTACGGCTATTTCTAATCATTCTTTTCTTAATTAACTTTCAGTCTGTCCATAGTATGCGTTAACACCATGCTTCCTATAGTAATGCTTATCCTGAAGTTCCTGAGGAGCAGGCTCTATCTGACTGTTGATTCTCTCAGCGCGCGCCGCCATCTTCGCCACTTCTTCCAACACTACTGCATTATGCACCGCTTCATGCGCATCCTTACCCCAGGAAAAGGGGCCGTGATTCTTGCAGAGAACTGCAGGAACTGCTTCATAATCCTTATCCGCAAAGTAATCCGCGATCAAAAGACCTGTATTTTTCTCATATGCCCCTTCAATTTCCTCCTTGGTCAAGCACCTGACACAGGGAATCTCTCCATACATATAATCAGCGTGAGTAGTCCCGTAGCAAGGGATTCCACGTCCTGCCTGCGCCCAGCTTGTAGCCCATGAGGAATGAGTATGCACGATACCACCTATCTTGGAAAATGCTTTATACAGCTCTAAATGAGTGGGCGTATCGGAGGAGGGATTGTATCTTCCTTCCACCTTATTGCCGTCAAGGTCCATAATTACCATGTCTTCGGGTGTCAATTTGTCGTATTCCACGCCGCTGGGCTTAATGACAAAAAGCTGCTTTTCTCTATCGATTGCGCTCACATTTCCCCATGTGAAAGTAACCAGTCCATATTTCGGAAGCAGCATATTTGCCTCATATACTTGCTTTTTCAGTTCTTCTAACATATTTCTCCTCTTATTTCATAGACTCTACGGCTGCCCGTTCCATAGGGAAGCCTGCTTTATAGCGGCTGATAAATGCATCAAAACCAGCCACATCTTTAGCATCAGGTTCCATCTTAGTGCCTTTATTTCCTACAAATACTTTTTCGTTCAAATATTCTGAAAGCGTCTCGCCTTCCGCTTTGTTCTGCATAAAGGAAGCCAGAAGAGCGATTCCCCATGCTCCGCCTTCTCCGGCCGTCTCCATAACAGATACGGGAGTATCCATAGCCGCCGCCAAAAATCCTTGTCCAACGCCCTTGGTCTTAAACAAACCACCGTGTCCGAAGATTTCATCGGCCTGAACTTTCTCTTCCTTGAACAAAATGTCCAAACCAATCTTCAATGCTGCCAAAGAAGAATATAAGTGGCTCCTCATGAAGTTGGCGAGGTTAAAATTGCAGTTCATCTCGCGGGCGAACAGAGGACGTCCCTCATCGAAACCGGTAACGGGTTCTCCCGAGAAATAGCAGTAGGACACCAATCCGCCGCAGTCTGCATCTCCTTCCAGGGCTTTGAAATATAAATCATCATAAAGTTTGCCCATGTTCACAGTAAGGCCTAACGTCTCCATGAATTCCTTAAATATATTAACCCATGCATTTAAGTCCGACGTACAGTTATTACAATGAACCATTCCCACCAAACTGCCATCCGGCGTAGTGACCAGATCTATTTCAGGATATACCTTGGAAAGCTCCTTTTCCAACACAATCATAGCGAATATGCTTGTTCCGGCAGAAACATTTCCTGTTCTCACCGCTACGCTGTTGGTAGCTGCCATACCGGTTCCCGCATCCCCTTCCGGGGGGCAAAGGGGAATTCCTGCCTTCAAGCCGCCCGCAGGGTCTAACAGCTTTGCACCTTCCTCCGTAAGCACTCCGGCGCTTTCTCCCGCACAGAGCACCTTCGGAAGAATCTCCCTAAGCTTCCAGGGGTAGTTCTCTCCTGCTACCAACTTGTCGAACTGTCCTACCATACGCTCGTTATAATCCGCAGTATCGATGTCTATAGGGAACATACCGGAAGCGTCGCCTACGCCCAGCACTTTTTCTCCTGTCAGCTTCCAATGCACGTAGCCGGCAAGGGTTGTGAAGAAATCGATGTCCTTCACATGAGCTTCTTTACCCAGAATCGCCTGCCTCAAATGAGAAATGCTCCATCTCTGGGGAGTGTTATATCGGAACAGCTCGGTCAGCTCTGCTGCCGCCTCACCGGTGGTAGTATTTCTCCATGTACGGAACGGGACGAGAAGCTCGCCATCTTTATCAAATGCCATATATCCGTGCATCATGGCACTGAAGCCGATGGATCCTACCGTTTGGAGGGAAACATCATATTTGCTCTTCACCTCCGCCGCCAAAGCGCGATAGCTCTCCTGAAGCCCCTTCCATACGTCCTCCAGACTGTAGGTCCAAAAATTATCTTTGTATTGATTTTCCCATCCATAGCTGCCGGAAGCGATAGGGGAATTGTCTTCCCCTATCAAAACCGCCTTTATTCTGGTAGATCCGAGTTCAATTCCAATCGCCGTCTTACCGGCCAGTATCATCTCTTTTATGTCTTTCATCCGATACCCCTTCCCTTTCCTTGCTTGACGCCCATGTTATTATCTGAATGCGATTTCATTCCATCTGAGTTCATTCTTGAAGTTCCTAATCGTCGTGTCGTTATCGATGACAACGCTTTCGATTCCCATAGCTGCCGCCCAGTCTACCATCTGCTCCACGCTGAGATCATAAGAGAATGCGGTATGATGTGCTCCGCCTGCCAGTATCCAAGCCTCCGCTCCTACCTTAAGGTTAGGCTGAGGCGTCCAGAATGCTGTCGCAACCGGAAGCTTCGGCATAGGCTTTTCTACCTTCTTACAGTCCACCGCATTGATAATCAGACGGAATCTCGTTCCTAAATCGATCAGGGAGGTAGCTACCCCCGGACCAGTCTTGGAAGTAAATACAAGACGGGCAGGCTCTTCTCTGTTACCCATGGAAAGCGGATTTACTTTGATTCCTGCTTTTCCGTCCGCGACGGTAGGACATACCTCCAGCATATGAGCCTGAAGAATGCCTTCCTTGCCGGGCACAAGGTTATAGGTATAATCTTCCATAAAGGAGGTCCCCTTGGCATCCTTAATACCGGAAGTCATAATCTTCATCAAACGAACCATAGCTGCCGTCTTCCAGTCACCTTCGCCGCCAAAGCCGTAGCCTTTTTCCATAAGTCTCTGGATAGCCAGTCCCGGAAGCTGCTTCAGCTCTCCTAAATCTCCGAAGTGGGTAACGATAGCCTGATAGTTCTTCTCTTCCAGGAATTTCTCGAAGCCGATTTCAATACCTGCCTGAACAGCCACGTGTCTTCTGAACTCAGCCGCATCTCTTCCTTCCAAGATTATATCATATTTGGTATAATATTCGTCAACGAGAGAATTAATTTCCCCCTCTTTTACATCCTTTACATATTCTATGATTTCATTGACGGGATAAGCATCGATTTCCCACCCGAATTTGATCTGCGCTTCTACTTTATCGCCTTCCGTTACCGCTACGTTTCTCATGTTGTCCGCAATACGGCATACGCGGATATGAGAGGATTCCATGATGCCGATCGCTGTTCTCATCCAGTCAGCAAGATTCTTCTGAACTTCTTTATCGCTCCAATGCCCGACTACGATCTTTCTCTCGATTCCCATACGGCTTACGATATGTCCGTATTCCCGGTCTCCGTGAGCGGACTGGTTCTCGTTCATGAAATCCATATCGATGGTGTCGTAAGGAATCTCTTCGTTAAACTGGGTATGAAGGTGCATCAGCGGCTTTCTGTATTCCTGAAGTCCGAGTATCCATGACTTCGCAGGGGAAAAGGTGTGCATCCATGTGATAACGCCAGCGCATTCTACGTCCGCATTCGCTTCGTTGAAGGTCTTTCTTATGAGCTCATTAGTAATCAGAGTGGGCTTCCATACGATTTCAAAAAGCAGTATGCCGGACTTGTTCAGATTCTCTACAATAATCTTTGAATGCTCCGCAACCTTTGCGAGACATTCATCTCCATACAAATCCTGAGAGCCGGTGCAAAACCAAAATTTGTAATTCTTTCCTGTTTTCATTATTCAATCCTCCTATAAGCTTGTTGTTTGTAGTTGTTATGCCGATATGCCGATCGCAGAGGCCGGCACGTCGACAAAGTTGTACTCTTTTTGCGTCAGTTGTATTGTTCTATATGCGATTTGCCGACGCAAGTTTCAATTATATCTTATGTAATATATATAAACATCTACCGTTTCCCAGTAAATCTTTATAGAATAATAATATATTTTTCCCTTTTACTTGTCAATATATAAAAGTGTATTTATAATACAAATTTAAAAAAGTTGTACCATTTTAAATGATACAACTTTTCATATAATATATTATCGTTTAATTATAAATCAGCTGGTGCTCTTCGATTCACTTTTATTATCAAATAATTCTGTTTCCTATTACTTAAATCTTTGCACAACCGCTTCTAACTGCTCCGCCAACTCCTTCAGTTCATTGGTTTGAGCGGCTACCTCTTCCATAGATGCCAGCTGTTCTTCTGAAGTCGCTGAGACTTCCTGCGTAGCTGCAGATGTCTCTTCCGTAGATGCGGAAATGGATTCCATATTTCCTACGATTTCGTCCTTCATCTGGCGCATCTGCCTGCTATCCTCCGTAATTGACAATACTCCGTCAATGAGTACCTTTATTTCTTCCGCAATATTTACGAACGCCTCCTTCGTATTATCAACCGCCAAGGACTGCTCTTCTATAACTCCAAGTACCGAAGACATCGTCTTTACAGAAGAATTCGCATATGTATGGATCTCGCTGATAGCGCCGTTTATTTCTCCTACTTCCGCAGCGGACTGCTCCGCAAGCTTGCGAATTTCCTCTGCGACCACCGCGAAGCCTTTTCCCGCCTCTCCCGCTCTGGCCGCTTCTATGGAAGCGTTGAGGGCAAGGAGGTTGGTCTGCTCGGATATTTGGATAATCGCTTCCGTTACCGAATGTATATTGTTAGCACTTTCCATTACTTTATTAATGACTTCATCAATTTCACGAATCGCGCCATTCGTCTTGCTCATGGAAGACGAAAGCATCTCGACGGCAGTCAGTCCGCTCTCCCGCAGTTCTTCTGTATTCTGTGTGGTGCGGTTCATTTCTTCTGTCGATTCCGACACCGATTCTATGTTATTTGCCAGCGCGTCCACCTTGTTCACCGTGTCCGCGACGCTGGAAGCCTCATCAGATACGGCACTTGCGACTTCCTGAATGGTAACAGCCACTTCGTTGATCGCCTTGGAGGTTTCATCCGTTATGCCGGCAAGAGAATCCGAGAATCGAAGAACTGTACTTGAAGATTCTTTCAGGGCTGCCACAAGATCCTGCATATTATAGAGCATGGTATTGAAGGACTGGCCTAATAGCCCTGTCTCATCCCGGTTCTTAACTGCCAGCGCCGGAATACTGATATTTCCGTCCGAAACCTGCTCCAAGGATCTGCCGATTTGGCGGATAGGCATGGAAATATGGCGGGCGAAAAGCAAAATAATCATCAGGCCGACGATGAGTGATACGATCAGGACTATAGTCAGCGTTTGCAAAATGGTAGTAGCACCTTCGTTATAGTCCATAGCATAGGAGCCGGCCGACACGATCCATCCCCAGTCTGCTTCCTGCTTCTGGTAGGATATCTTAAGTGCCGTCGCCTCGGAGTCAGGCAGGTTCCAAGTATAAGTCACATAGCCGCCACCATTAATTCCCGAGTTGATTTGCTCCTGAACAAATTTCGTGCCGTCGCCGCTCTTATCTTCCACATCCCATACATTCTGCCCTTCCAGAGACGGGTGGGCAACTTCATTTCCTTGTGCATCGTACACGACAAAGTATCCGTTTTGTCCCAAGTTAACCGTAGAGTTAATCAGGCGCTTCCCTTCCGCATCCTTTTCTCCAAGCAAGGCAACCTTGACTTGTTCTTGTGCCTCCTCGAGAGTCAGAGTTCCCCTCTCTACCTCCGCCTGTTTCGCATCTATCAGTTGAAGCGCCTGCTCCACACTGTTTTTTAATATGATCTCGCCCTTTTTATCGAGCTCCGACTTGGCTGTCATATAGCTGAAAACTCCCGTCAACAGCAACGGTATTATCAACAAAAGGCTGCAAATAATAATCAACTTGAACTGAATAGTAAATTTAGTACCTCTTTTCTCCCTTTTCATTCGTGCTTCCCTCCTGGAAAATAGATGAACGCGGTCCCCAAAAAATGAATTCTGCCGCGAATATAATAGTAGTATACATCGTACTTCTTTTTGGAGTGGGAGTCAATAATTATCTATTCCTGCATCATGCTGTCCAAGTATCCTCTGTCCCATAATAATATTTTTAACTTTTTTGCCGCCTCTACGGCAGGCGCTGTAAAATATTGGTTAGTAAGTACTGCGCCTACCATGCGGTCGTAGTAGTCTCTGCCCGCATATGCTTCTTGTATTGCCTTCACTCCTACCGGGGTATCATAGCGTTTACATTGGATGGCATAAGTAACTCCGTCCTTCTCAGCTAATATATCAATGCCATAATCGCCGCTGCCTTTCGTTACCTCCACCTCAACGAAGCCTCTTTCCTTCAATAGCTCCGCACAAAACTGCTCAAAATCCCGTCCCTCCATCTCATCAATCGGGGAAGGTCCTCCCGCCTTGCGCTTCATAATGCATATTAATGTAATAACTGCCATCAAAGATATGGCGGCAATCGCACTTATTAGTACCATTGTACAGTCTCCTTAACATTCTCAAAAAAAATCATAAGTATATATGTACTTTCTGCCTATGTTTTTACATAAAATTTATCATTAATTTTTATTTTACGGTTGCAGATAGTACTTTAGTAGTATATTATAGTAATGTTCGTTTTGCACGTCATGGTTAAAACTCTTAATCATTTTCATCTTACCGGAGGTAAATATGTTCGATTTTAAATTTGATTGGTGCAAGGAAATGGAATGTGGCGTTGCGATTATCGATGCACAGCACCGCGAGCTATTTCGTATTGGCAGAGCTATGGAACAACTTATCATGAACGACTGCCGGAACGTTTCCAACCAACAGCTTCTGGATATTGTTTGTGATTTGCGGGATTATGCCTCTTATCAGTTCTATACCGAAGAAAGTCTCATGGATAAGTACAAATATCCTTATTCTTCCAAAAACAAACAATCTCTCAACGACTTCAAAAACAATATTTTATCCATAGATATGAATGAACTGAGCAAGCGCCCGAAAAAAACTCTTACTCAGTTGAAGGAGGATTTGCAGTCGTTCCTATTTAATCACATTTTGGTGGAAGCTCTGGATTTATGTAAATTTCTGAATTCACGCGGTGTATATTAACAAGTATTAAGTCCCTCAGGGACTTTTTTTATCGCTATTTTTCTATTTTCAGACTTCTATATCGGTTAAAGCAGGCAAATACCTCCTGCCTCCTTGGAAGTGCCAGCCCTGATGGCAGGTATCCTCCCTGCACTACGGCTGCAAGGCCCTTTTCCTCCACTAGTGTCATCAGCTTATTCACGATATCCCTAAGGTTCTCTTTTCCATCGAACATGTTCTGCTCCGCGTAGGCAAGCAAATAGCCTAGCGCCAAGGCCTGCTCTGAATCGGCAAGCTGCTCTACATAATGGAGATGAATCGTTTCTTTATTGAGAACAACTCCTTCTTTTCCCATTCCTTTTATTTTTATGCGCTCCGACTCTCTCACACTGCCTTCATCGCTTTCCCCATATCTATTCTTTCCTCCGCGGCCGTATTTCTCTGCATAGCGGTTGCTCCCTCTGTGCTCCTTCACAGTTTTGGCGGCGCGGATAGGAATCCTCTCAAAATCCGGCATGAAGGGGGTATCCTTTGGAAAGGATACGGGAGGAAAAGCCTTCGCCTCTTCCTTTGCGAAGCCCGTGATTTCCTCCGGCCTATAATGATCCATCTGAATAATGCAGTCCGCGATATTGAAATAGGAGCCTGAACTTCCCGACACGATGACACAGGATATACCATTTTCTTCATACAGGAACCTTGCCCTCTCTATAAAAGGGGTAATGGGCTCCTTATCCCTGTGAACGACACGCTGCATCAGTTCATCCCTCACCATGAAGTTCGTCGCACAGGTATCCTCGTCTATCAATAAAAGTGTGGCTCCGCTTTCTATGGCTTCCACCACGTTCGCTGCCTGAGAGGTGCTTCCGCTGGCGTCTTCTGTATGGAACCGCTTGGTATCCTTACCCCCGGGAAGGTTATTTACAAATAAAGAAATGTCGTCCCCGGTCACGCTGCGTCCGTCCTCCGCGCGTATTTTTACCGCATCGGACTCCATAACGACATATTCTCTGCCATCGTCTGCGATATGGTCGTACACCCCAAGCTCCAGGGCCTTTAACAGCGTGGACTTCCCATGATAGCCTCCTCCTACGATGAGGGTTATTCCTTTTTTGATTCCCATACCGGATATTTCGCCTTTATGAGGTAGCTTCATGGTCACTTCCATAGATTTGGGGGAAACGAAAAGTACGCTGTTTTTCATGGGCCTGTCCGAAATGCCGGATTCTCTTGGGAGTACAGAACCGTTGGCAACGAACGCCGCAAGTTCCATTTTCTCTAATTGCTCTCTGATGTAGTGCCTGTCATCCGCAAGAAAAAGAGTTTTTTTCACTTCCTCTTTATTTAACATTGGGTAAAATAATACGCCTTGTATACATCTTGGGAGAAAATCGAATAGGATTTTTACCAGCTCCGGAGCGCAAATCGTTCTACCGTTGGCAGGAAATCCGATTTCCAGACGCAAGATAATAGATCCGTTTTCGGGCAAAATAACACATGCCGTTCTCTCAAGCACCTCCTGCCCGCAGCGGGTCACCGATAAAAGGCCGCTTTTGCCGGAGCCCTTTGCTTTAAAATTATATTTATCTACTTCCTTGCCGAACAGGCGAAGCAGATAATCCTGCATGGCAATTCTGCGTTCCTTTTTCTCGAAGCATTCCTTCGGGAAGCCTGCCGTTTTGCCCTCCACATGTATGCTCACCTTGGAAGGAGATGCAAAGGGGTCTCCCTGTACGTGATCTATGGATAACTCATATTTGCCGAAGGAATAACTCCCCCGCGTATCTTTATAGGCCGGATAGCCTTTTCTGTCTATCGCCTTAAGAATACTTTGCAGGTCTGTTGATGCTTTCATTTTCTGTACCTCTTCTAATCTGTATTATTTCTTATATTATAATCTCATTTATTTTTTATCCGATTATAAACGCAGAGCTTTATTTATACACTATCATATAACCTTTTGTCCTAAATGAAAACTGTAAATTCCCAAATATGGATCCAAGTATTCATTCCTGTTTTATTTCCCATTGAACTAATCTTAATTTTTTATGATATAATATAAAGAAGCAATTCACAACAGATATCCATCATATAGTAATGAACACGACGACATGAAATATAATTAATTAGAAGTAAGAAAGGAAGGATTGTCATTATGGACTTTATGCAGGCAATAGAAAACCGTCATTCCGTACGCGACTATACGGACAAAAAAATTGATAAAGACATTGTCTTAGAGCTTCAAAAGGAAATTGACCGCTGCAATGACGAAGGGGGGCTGCACATACAGTTGGTTACCGACGAACCGGAAGCCTTTGGCGGCATCATGGCCCACTACGGTAAATTTAACAATGTCAAAAACTATATCGCTCTCATAGGAAAAAAGAGCCCCGAACTGGAAGAAAAAATCGGATATTACGGAGAAGAACTGACCTTAAGAGCACAACAGCTCGGCTTAAATACCTGCTGGGTTGCCTTGACCTTCAGCAAAGGAAAAAGCCGCTGCGAAATAGATAAGGGAGAAAAGCTCATCTGCGTGTTGTCCCTGGGATATGGCAAGACTCAAGGGCTTCCTCACAAAAGCAAGTCTTTACTCGATTTATGCAAAGCAGAGGGAGAAATGCCCGATTGGTTTAAAAGAGGAATGGATGCCGCGCTTTTGGCTCCCACAGCGACGAACCAGCAGAAATTCCTGATTACGCTTTCAGGAAAAAGAGTATCCGCCAAATCGACCGGCGGCTTTTATTCCAAGGTCGATCTGGGGATAGTGAAAAAGCACTTTGAAGTTGGTGCCGGAACGGAAAATTTTAGTTGGGAGTAGCGCGCAAATTCACTTCATCATCCCTGCCAGTATAACGCTAAGAACCACCCCCACTAAGGTACTGATAAGTGCGCCTGGCAGGGTATATTTCGTCTTTGTTACTTTCGCCGCCATATAATACACGGACATCGTGTAGAAAATGGTCTCCGTGCAGCTCATCATGATAGACGTTATCATGCCGATGTAGGAGTCCGGGCCGTAAGTCTTGAAAATATCCAGCACCAGGCCAGTGGCTGCCGACGATGAGAACATTTTGATAAAAATCAGCGGAACGAGCTCCGAGGGGAAACCGATCATGTCTGTCACTCCCTTAAAAAGCTTTCCGATGAAGCCGAGAAACCCGGAAGCTCGCAGCACTCCCACCGCCACCATCAGTCCCACCAGGGTGGGCATAATATCTATTACCGTATGGAAACCATCTTTTGCCCCCTTGATGAATTCCTCATAGACGTTCTGCTTATTTATGATACCATAGGCGACGATATAGAATATTACCACCGGAATTATGATATTTGAAATATTGGATAATACGTTTATGATAGCCTATTCCCCATTTTACCATGTTAACGAAGTTAACTTTGTTAACTCATTCTATTCAAAAAGTGAAGTTCCTATGACTGCCAACCTCCTTCGATTCCAGCCTTTAATGGCTATTTCTTGCCTATCCAATCGTTGAGGAAATTGACACCCTTTGCCCTATTGATGATATCCGTAGCATTATCCTGCAAATAGGCAGTAAGCATATCGACTTCTTCTTTCGTAAACCCGGAAGATTTTTCAATTACCCCTCTCGGTACGATGCCCTCCGCATAAGCGCCTTTGCCGCGCTCGAAGCTGACGCGCACCATCTTCTCGCCATCCTTCATCAGCAATCCTGAATATGTCATTCGGAGTTCTTCATTTCTTCCCATTCTTCACCCTCTTATTCTGTCTTGAATTTCCTTATTTCACCGTTTACTTTCTGTACCCTGTCATTAGCCTCCTGAACCGCTTTCGTCATCTGCCCGGTCTGTATTACCACCGAGCTGACTCTTCCGGCAATATCCGTAGTTCCTTCGGCTCCTTCGCCCGATGCATTTCCTACCTCTTCGATAGCTTCCATAATACCGGTGATGGAATCCAATAAACGTGACGCTTCTTTACTGAATTCGGTTATCAGGCCGTCCACGAACTGAGCGTCCTCTTCGTATGCCTGCGCCGTTTCTTCAAAGCTGTTGTAGCTCTCTGAAACATCCGTAGATACGAAATCCAGCAATTGCTTTGCATATAGCGAAAGGGCCGAGACCGCTTCTTTGACCTGTCCGGTTATCGTCTGTATATTGGCCACTGCTTGTCTGGACTGCTCTGCCAGCACTCGGATCTGCTCAGCGACCACAGCAAATCCTTTTCCTGCTTCACCTGCCCTTGCAGCCTCTATCGACGCGTTCAGGGCGAGCATATTCGTCTGCGAAGTAATTCCCATGATAGAATCAGTTAAAACGCTTATTTCCTCCACCACTCTTATATTCTCCAGCGCTTGTCCCAGTTCGGATTTCATTCGATTATTTATCTTTCTCGCCGCTTCGTGGTCCTGTTTTGTATCCTCCATGGCCTTCTCCGCTCTCATGCGGATATCCGCCACTCTTTGCGCTCCATCCTCAGACTTTCCGGCGATATTTTTCGCGGAAGCTTCTATTTCCTGCGACATTGCGGAAATCTCCTGTGCGGAGGCTGCAGTCTCCTCCATACTCGCAGCCAGTTCCTGCGTGGTGGCAGACACCGTCTCCATCTCCTGATTTACCTCCAATACCTTTTCATTGATATTGGAAGTCATTTCCTTTATTACATAGATATCACCGTGGATTTCCACAATCAACCCCTTAAGGTTGTTCTTCATCCTATCCATGACCCTGGACAGCAAACCGAAATCATCTCTTCTCGCAAGAAAATTGTCCGGCAAAGTGACGGTAAAGTCTCCGTCCCCCAAAACCTCATTATAAGCCAAAGCCGTTTTCAGCGCTTTGATGATTTCCATCGCTATAATAAAGGTAAATAAAGCTACAACAACAAGAACCGCTGCAGTAACGGAAAACAATCTGGCAAGGCTTTCCGTTGCAAAAGCTTTCTGCTCCTGCTGAGTCTCATCCAGTGCTTTATTTATATCATCGATATAATTTCCCGTTCCGATCACCCAGCCGAAAGGCTCGAAGGCTTTACTGTAAGAACGTTTCGGAAACGCCTCCGTGCCTCCCTCTCTCGGAAAATAGTAATCGGTATATCCGCCCTCCGGCTCCCGCCCTACACGAATAATTTCTTTCACCATCTGGAAGCCGTTGGCATCCTTGGTTTCCATTCGATTCGTTCCTTCCGTCTCATTGCCTAACAGTACGACATTATCGCCCTCATAGGTATCCGCCCAGAAATATCCGCTTTCTCCATAGCGTATTTCTCTAAGAAGGTCAGCGCCCAGGGTTTCTGCCTCTTCTAACGTATATTCACCGGCCTCATATTTGGCATAGACCGCTTCCAGCATAGATATGGCATTTTCTACCTGCTCTTTGATCTTGCTGTCATAATCCGTCGTCATGACTTCTTCCATCTGAACCAGTGATGCCTCGCTTATCTTACCTATGCTGGTAAGAAAGCCGAAGCATATGCCCGTCATAGCCACGACTACCATTAACCCCAATGCGAGCATTTTTGTTCTCACTTTAAAGTTCCTCAGCTTCATATGTATCCCTCTCCTTTATCCCATAAGTATTTCCTATGACATTGCTGTCATAATTCCTTCATCGTATGAAACCCTCACTTTAAAAACAGCCGTATCGCTTTATCTTTCGTATCGGAGTACGGATGGTAGCGAAACGGTACGTCCGGATGATAACCACTTTTCAACACACTTTTACTATGGCTGAAGGTTTCAAATCCCACCTTTCCATGATAGCTTCCCATACCGCTTCCTCCCACTCCGCCGAACGGAAGATGGGAGGAAGCCAGATGCACCAATGTATCATTGATACATCCACCCCCGAAAGAAAACGTTCCAAGCGCCCATTGCTCCATATCCTTATCTTCAGTAAAAAGATAAAATGCCAGAGGCTTTTCAAAGGATAACACAAGTTCCTTTATTTCATCCCTCGTTTCAAATGTGAGTACCGGCAGTATCGGACCGAATATTTCTTCCTTCATAACAGCGCTGTCCAGCGTCACCCCATCCAATAAAATGGGAGCAATTTGCCTCGTCTCCGCATTATAGGTTCCTCCTGTTATTATTTTTTCTCCTTCTGTCAAATGCAGCAGGCGTTCAAAATGCTTTTGATTGATTATTTTCGGATAATCAGAGTTTTCGAGAGGCTCCTCTCCAAGCATCCTTCTCCATTCGGCGCATATACCTTTTAACAGTTCTTCCTTTACATCCTTATGAACCAAGAGGTAATCAGGAGCCACACAGGTCTGTCCTGCATTCAGTATCTTTCCAAAAGCGATTCTTTTTGCCGCCGTCTCCACATTCGCCGTCTTGTCTACGATGCAAGGGCTTTTTCCTCCCAGTTCCAAAGTGACCGGAGTCAGATGCTTCGCCGCTTTCTCCAAAACCATCCTTCCAACCGTCACTCCTCCGGTAAAGAAAATGTAATCGAACCGCTGCTCTAAAAGCTCTGCGTTTTCCTCTCTTCCTCCCTCCACTACGGCTACGAATTTTTCCGGGTATATGGCCTTCAGCATTTTTTTCAAGGCTGACGAAACCGCCGGAGCATAGGCAGAGGGCTTTAACACTACGCAGTTCCCCGCCGCTATCGCATCGATAAGGGGCTCCAGGCAAAGGAGAACGGGGTAGTTCCACGGCGCCATGATGAGCGCAATACCGTAAGGCTCCTGCAGGATAAAGCTGTCTGCAGGAAACTGCGCAATAGGAGTCGGAACCTTTTTGGGCCCCATCCACCGGTGAAGATGCTTTTTTACATAGGAAAGCTCCGATTTTGTCAATCCTATTTCCGCCATATAGCTTTCCGAAGGAGATTTGTTCAAATCTGCCTTCAGCGCCAGTTTCAGCTCTTCTTCGTATTCCTGGAGCGCTTTCTCAAGTCTTTCAAGCGCCCTTATACGAAATCTGTATTGCTTCGTCACTCCGGTTTCGTAAAACGTTCTCTGCATTTTCATTATCTGCGTAATATCTCTGTTCATTTCTATACCATGCTCCTCTCAATTTTCCTCGTTCAGATGTTCGCGAAACTCGTCACGAACATACTAGTATGTAATGACTTAATATCTGTTATGAACCTTTTCCGCAAAGCACATCATATCCTTCACGGTAAGTACCGTACCATCATCTAACACTGCTCTTCCCGACATGCGCCCGAATACCTGATGCTGGTCGGAGGCGATAATGAGCGCATTCAGCTTGGCTGCCCTATCGATGACCGGCACGAAATCCATCTCGAACCTGCCGTCACTTGAAGTGAATTTCCACGGCTTCAGATAATCGTCCTGCGGAATATGAAAGGTAACATCCTCCAGCTTGTGCGCTTTATAATCGTAAAATATAACATTTTCAGAAGCCGAACCAGTATCTCCAAAGCCGTAGCCTATATTGAAGCCGAAAGCATGCCCCTCCAAATTGCAGTTCCCGCTTCCCCAAAACCATACATTATTGTAAGTCCATACGCCCCGTCCCCAATCCAGCGTACCGAAGTCGGTGTCCGGATGAAATTCATATCTTTCACCGCCTGATTCCATCCATCCCTCGGCACGCATGCAGTTGATTTTCTGGTTATAATAAAAGGCCTTCTTCTTTCCCTTCCACGGAGTAGCTATTGCTATCGTATCCATATCCGGCTGTTCTAATTCAATATGACACGCGAAATCTTTCCCTTCATGAAAATTATGAAAGAGGCAGTCTATGACCCTCTTTTCCCCTTCCAGACAAAAAGATATCCTAAGGCGTTTGTCCTCATACCGTACATCTCCCTCACGGGAGCTTGCCGGCATATGCAGTCTTCCCATTGGAAGAACGTTTAAAATGGTCTCCGTATGCTCCCACTTCTTCTTAAAGTCCAGCAAGGAGACGGACTGCAGCCCGATATAGCCGTCATCGGATACGGTAAAGGCAGCACCATAGTCTTCGTTCATCACCAGATAATAGTCCCATTCTTTTATGCGGAACTTCGGGGCCTTTATATCCTCGCGGCGGTAGGTCTGGATCTGCTGTCTGGACCAGCCTCTTTCCGCTATGGAGCCGTCGGCGCCAAGAAGTTTCTGAGCCGCTGTAACTTCATGGTTTCTTGCGTTCATGACATCCCCCCTTTTTGTATTATTATACCAGTTTCTATATCAAGTATATAGATATAATATTGCACAATAAACAAAAATCACTACAATTTTGTGCAAATATCAAAATTAAAAACAATAAATATATGCAAAATGAACCATATAAGGTTAAATATCATCAAAAGGTTGTAAAGATAAGGAGTTTCAACTTCTATCAAAAATGAAGGACATGAGGCTGTAAGCTTTGAGCTTGCGCGGAGCAACCTCTTTTGGAGGAGCGGGTTTAAGTCTCCGGACTTTGAAAGGAGCTAGGTTATAAGAATGGATAAGAAAGAATTTTCTAAGAGGGTGATGGAAGCGGAGCGAAGCTTATATCATGTATCAAAGGTGTTGCTCTTTCATGAAGCAGATTGCGAGGATGTCGTTCAGAACGCAATTTTAAAGGCTTACCTGAAACGCGATTCCTTGAGGGAGGTGAAATTTTTCAAGACATGGCTGACCCGGATTTTAATCAATGAATGTTACCAGTTTTTGCGCACAAAAAAGCAGGAGGTATCTTACGACGATTATATGGCGCAGGAACCTGCCGAGGAGAAGGATTATACCGAGCTTTACGATGCAATTCGAAAGTTGGATAAGAAGCATAAGCTTCCTATCGTTTTATATTACATTGAAGGCTATTCCGTGGAGGAAATTGCCGGAACGTTAAAGATACCTTCCGGCACTGTGAAAAGCAGGCTTTCAAAGGGACGTAAATTGCTTAAGGACTTATTAGAAAGCGAGGAAATATTATGAGTAAAAGATATGATTGGGAAAACGCACTGCCGGAAGTGCCCATACAGTTTCACAGCAAGGTATGCAAGGCGCTGGACTCCCTTCCGCAGGAAAAGGAAATTTACAGATTATCTAGAAAAAAATATATAATATTCGTTGCCGCTGCGGTCATGCTCTTCAGTTCCCTTACGGTATTCGCCGCTTTAAAATGGAACCAGCGGGCGGTTGAAAGATTCGGCGCAGATGAGAAACTCCAACAAAGCTTGTCAGAAAGCGGATATTCCAATCAGAAAGTACAGTCCGTCACGGACAACGGGATAATGATTACCTTGGAGCAGACCATTCAAGATGAAAACTTGATTTATATTTTATTCCGGGTTACCGCCGAGCAGAGAGAGATTACAGAAAACAGTGCTATGGACTATGAACTAAGCTCTTCTAACGGAATGGATGCCTATGTGAGCATTTCCTCAGGATTTTCAGACTCATTTCAGCAGCCTGAAACGAGTAGAAGCAGAGAGTATGAAATATGGATACAAAAAAATACGGATTACGACTTTAATGGCGCCAGCTTATCCTGCAACTTTTCAGCCCTTCAGGAATATGAAGAAAAAACAGGATCGGAAAAGGATCTGGCAACAGGAGAATGGAACTTCTCCATCGATTTGTCTGCCAACGACTCCGTTTCCTACGACATAAATCGCACGATAACACTGGCTGGCTGTAACGTGAAGGTCCACGGCTTTCGATTATCTCCGCTTTCCTATTCCATTTACTGCGATAAAGAGGATGTGCAGGCATTGCAGAAAGCTAATGGCATTAATTTCAATGAGTTGGATATTACCTACCCTCTTATTATAACCGGTATACAATATACGGATGGCACCGTCCTACCACAGGAAGTTATTTTAATGAGCGAGGGATTTCAGGAGGATAACGAGGAATATACCGCAGTAGGAAGGTTCGGAGATGCCTTGGATATGAGCCGGATACAATCTATTATTCTGGGAGACTCCAAAGAAACAATACCTATTAAATAGTGAGCCTACTCGCGCAATCAAACAATTGGGTTAAGCAATTCGGTACGGGATTGCTTAACCTTTTATTACTCCATATATCCGCCCTTCATAGGTGATACGGCTTTTTCTTTAAATAACTCGAGTACTTTGGAGTCCGACTTCTTCGCCCTCTGCGTCCATGTTCTCCTTCTGTTTTCAAGAACCCTTTTTATTTCCTCTTCCTTCATCTCCACTCCGTCTATTCCTATTATTTCCAACCTTCTGGCCGGAATATCAACCAGTATGACGTCATTCTCCTCCACCAATGCGATCGGGCCTCCCTGCGCGGCCTCAGGAGAAACGTGTCCGATCGCAGGTCCCTTGGAGGCGCCGGAAAATCTTCCGTCCGTAATAAGTGCAATGGTCTTTCCCAGCTTTTCATCGGAGGCTATCGCTTCCGTCGTGTAGAACATCTCCGGCATGCCGCTGCCTTTCGGCCCTTCGTAGCGGATAATTACAGCATCTCCCGGTACTATCCTGCGGGCGAGCACCGCTTCTATTGCCTCTTCTTCACTATCGAAGGGTCTTGCCCGAAGCACGGCATGGAACATTTCCTCAGGTACTGCAGAATGTTTTACTACTGCACCGTCAGGGGCCAGATTTCCCTTTAAGACCGCTATGGTACCGTCTGTTCCTATGGGCGTGATGAATTCTCTTATGATGTCCGTTCTCTTTCTCCCCACCTTGCGAAGATGCTCCTCACATTTGTCATAGAAACCATTTTGCTTTAGCTCCTCCAGATTCTCTCCCAGCGTTTTTCCTGTTACTGTCATCACATCCAAATGAAGCCTGTCCTTGATTTCCTCCATTATCCTCGGTACGCCGCCGGCATAATAAAAATACTGAGCCGGCCATTGCCCTGAGGGACGGATATCTAACAAATAGTGTGCTCCCCGGTGCAATCTGTCGAATAGGTCCGCATCCATTTCATAGCCGAATTCATGAGCGATAGCCGGAATATGCAACAGCGAATTGCTGGAGCCAGATATTGCGGCATGAACCATTATTGCGTTTTCAAAGGACTTCATCGTCACGATGTCCGAAGCCTTTCTTCCCTTTTTTGCTATTTCTACCGCCTGAATTCCCGCTTTATAGGACATTTTCTTAAGATCTGCATCGGTTGCAGGCATGAGAGCGCTTCCCGGAAGCATGAGCCCTAACGCTTCCGCCATGACCTGCATGGTAGAGGCCGTTCCCATGAAGGAGCAGGCGCCGCAGGAGGGACAGGCGTGCTGCTTATAGTAGGTAAGCTCCTCCTCGGATATTTCTCCTCTTTTATACATGGCGCTGTAGGCACCGATCTGTTCCAGCGTAAGCAGCCCCGGTCCGGCATCCATGACACCTCCGGTGACCACTATGGCGGGAATGTTTATTCTACCTATCGCCATAAGGTGTGCAGGCACGGCTTTATCACAGCTGGCAATGAATACGCCTGCGTCGAAGACCGTGGCTCTGGCATGGACTTCAATCAGATTGGCGATGGCGTCTCTGGAAGGCAGGGAATAATTCATGCCGTCATGTCCCTGCGCCATACCGTCACAGATGTCGGTGGCGAAATACCTCGCGGCCTTTCCGCCGGTCTCATTCACACCCTTTCTCGCTTCTTCCACGAGGCCGAACAGGTGAGCACTTCCGGGATGACTATCCCCGAAGGTGCTTTCTATCAAAATCTGAGGCTTTTCCAAATCCTCCGCAGTCCATCCCATTCCCATTCGAAGCGGATCCATTTCAGGAGCAGTTTTCCTGATTTTCTGACTTTCGTATTCCATATCTGAAACGCCTTCCTTATATGATTTTTTTCTCATTATAGCACAATTTCCGCCCGATTTTCTGTTATTGTCACTTTTGCTTCCGGATGGCCTTCCGCTTCCACAAAGAAGCGCTTTCTTCCCTCGGATTGTAATGTATAAAGAACATCTAAGAAAATTTTTCCATTTTTCGCCGAAACGGAAACCTTCATTGTTTCCTTGCCGTCAATATCCGGTACCATTGTATGAATCTTGGCTTCGTCCTGAATCTGGAACAGCTTTAATGTGGTGCCATCCGTATAATCGTAATCCGGCCTTTCCTTATTATTTCCCACCGCCAGAACGGTGTTTTGCCTTACCATTAACGGAAGGTGGAAATAGTCGAAGATTTCCTTATACCATTTACCTCCTTCTTTCACATCTCCGGTAAGATAATTCGTCCACTTTCCTTCCGGCAGATAGTAAGAAACTTCTCCGGTTTCCTTGAAAACAGGCGCTACCAGCAAGGAATCTCCCAGCATATACTGCTTGTCCAAGGTCTCGCACGTTAAATCCTCCGGGAATTCCAGGAACATAGGGCGCATGATAGGAATTCCTTCTTTATGCGCTTTTACCGCCTGCGCATAGATATAAGGCATGAGGGAACATTTCAGCTTCACAAACTTTCTTAAGATATCGCACGCTTCCTCATCGAACAGCCACGGCACCCGATAGGAAGCAGATCCATGCAGCCTGCTGTGGGAACTTAACAGCCCGAAGGCACACCAACGTTTATACACATCGGCGGAAGCCGTTTGTTCAAAGCCTCCTATGTCATGACTCCAAAAGCCATAGCCTCCAAGAGCCAGGGACAGTCCGCCTCTTAGATCCTCCGCCATAGAGAGGTAAGTAGCCGTACAGTCGCCGCCCCAGTGGACGGGATATTTCTGTCCTCCTGCTGCCGTAGATCTTGCAAAGACAAGAGCCTTGTCCTTTCCGAGCTTTCTTTCTAATAGTTCGAACACCACTTTATTATAAAGGTAGGTATAATAATTGTGCATTTTCACCGTATCGGAGCCATCGAAATACTGAACTCCGGTCACCGGAATCCTTTCTCCGAAATCCGTCTTGAAGCAATCCACCCCCATATCGATAAGTCTCTCCAGCTTATCCTCATACCACTTGCAGGCCTGCGGATTTGTGAAGTCCACCAGCGCCATTCCTGCCTGCCATCTGTCGCACTGCCATACCGATCCGTCAGTATTCTTAACGAAGTATCCATGCTCCATCCCCTCGTCAAATAGCGCCGATTTCTGCCCGATATAGCTGTTAATCCATACGCAGATATGAAGTCCTCTTTCTTTATAACGCCTCAGCATTCCTTCCGGATCCGGGAAGGTGTCTTTGTCCCACTCAAAATTACACCATTCATAACCCTTCATCCAAAAGCAGTCGAAATGGAAGGTGTGAAGAGGAATATCTCTGTCAGCCATGCCCTGAATAAAGCTCGTTGTTGTTTTCTCGTCATAGTTTGTGGTAAAAGATGTGGTCAGCCACAGCCCAAAAGACCAAGAAGGCGGAAGCGCCGGTTTTCCCATGAGCTCCGTATATAACTGCACAGTTCCTTTTGGCGTACGGCCGTTTAAAATATAATATTCCAGCTGTTCGGTCCGCACGCTGAACTGTACTCTTTCTACCTTTTCACTGCCTACTTCAAAATGAACATCTCCGGCATGTCCTACGAATACTCCGTAACCTTTATTTGTAATATAAAAGGGAATATTTTTGTATGTCTGTTCAGAAGCCGTTCCTCCGTCTTCATTCCAGATTTCTACAACCTGCCCATTTTTTATAAAAGGCGTATAGCGCTCTCCCATGCCGTATACGTATTCACCCACGTCCAAAAGGAGCTGCTCCGCCATGTAATTTTGCTTTGTTTCTTTATTCTTCATGTAAGCGAGGTTACGGTAACTGCTCTCGGTAAGAAGTCTGTTTCCATCTTTGAATTCCACCTTCCATGCGTTTGCAGTTTTATAAATAACAGCACTGGTTTTTCCCGAAGTATATGTGATTTTTTCTTCCGTCTCGGAAATGGAAATAAAATCGCCGCTTTGCTCATTTACTTCGTAAGCAGGGCCCTTATTTAAGGCACCTTTGAAGTGTACCGCAGAAACTTTGATCACATCTTCCATAGGGCTGGAAAAGGTTACCGTAAGCATCGGCTGATTCAGCGTATCGCCCCGATCCCCCATATGCCTGGTTGCCGCATATACGGTCAGTTTATTGTCTTTTACCTCGCAGTCATAATATTCAACGGCATAAACAGGATCTATTTCTTCCCTGATACGCCAATACCCATTTGTAAATTTCATAATTATTCCCATCTGCGCGTTACAATGCGCACTCAAATCAACAGTTGAATACGATTTTTATTCAACATTTTCTCCTATCATCCTATGATGATCTTGCCCTGGCTGCGCATAGCTGCGTCTCCCAATACCATATTCAGTTCTTCCAAGGGCATCTTTTTATATATCATGGATCTGACATCAATTTTTCCCGATTCTATGAGAGAAATGGCGCGCTGCTGCGTGTAGGGATTAATGAAGGATGCTTTTAAAGTAATCTCTTTTCTAAAAAGTTCAAAGGGCTTGATTGCAAGCTCCTCCCCCGGCCTTGTAAGTCCGAACAGCATGACAACCGATTTCTTTCCTGCAATCTCCAATGCCTGTTTCATGCTGTCAATCCTTCCGACGCACTCGATTACCGTATGGATGCGGGTAATTTGATTTTCCAAAAGCATCTGCTTTATGTCCTGTTTTACCGGATCTATCACAATATCTGCCCCCAGCTTCATGGCCTGTTTGCGCTTGACCTCCACGGGCTCTATGGCAATGACCCTCGCCGCTCCGCTGATGCGCGCGAGCTGCAGCATAAGAAGCCCGATCATCCCCATTCCAAATACCGCCACCGTATCCCCGGGATGTATCTCACACATATCGATTCCATGCAGACAGCATGCTACCGGCTCCGCCATTGCGGCTTCCTCAAAAGTAAGCGCCTCGGAAATAATGTATGCCTGTTCTTCAGGTACCGCACAATATTCTGCGAATCCCCCGTTCACCGTCGTTCCGATACCGATCATGTTTTCACAGAAATGACCGATACCATTCCTGCAATATTCGCATTTGCCGCATAGCTTATTGGGGTCCACACATACTCTGTCCCCAACCTTTATTCTCTTTACGCCTTCTCCTAATTCCTTCACTTCACCGGAAAATTCATGCCCCAGAATAGTTCCGGCAGGACTTTTCGCGGCGCCCTCGTCTCCTTCATAAATATGTACATCAGTTCCGCACACCCCGCAGGCATGCACCTTGATGAGTATCTCTCCATACCCGGGAACAGGCTTTTTCACTTCTTCTATCCTTAGATCTTTCTTACCGTAAAATACAGCTGCTTTCATCATTATACCAATGCTCCTTTCAACCTTACCTCGTATCCGCGTTCGTCGACGGGAAATCAACAGTTGAAAATATTCATTAACCTAATTACACCTTGTAAATACCGGAAGCTGCGCAAGAGGAGCATCCACTTCGATAGCGCTTCCTCCATCAAACGTTTCTCCGGTCCAATAGTTTTTCCATTTGCTGCCGCTTGGCAGGTAGACTTCTCTCTTTCTCATATCTGCATACAGGATAGGTGCGACAAGAAAATCCGGGCCAAACATATATTCATCTTCAATTTCCCATGCTTTTGTATCTTCGGAGAAATCATAAAATAACGGTCTCATAACCGGCGTTCCTTTTTCATGGGCCTCTTTCATCAATTCTGTAATATAAGGCTTCATATTCTCCCGAAGCTGTAAATAAGTCTTGCAGATTTCATAGGCTTCATCTCCAAAGGACCATACCTCATTATCCGCACCGGAAACGCAGGCTGCCCCTCCCTCTGTTCCCATAGGCTCTTTCAACGGTTCTCTATAACCGTGCAAACGCATAACCGGGCAGAAAGTTCCATACTCAAACCATCTTATCAATAGCTCCTGAAATGCAGGGTCTTCTGGATCTCCGCCGTGGAATCCTCCGATATCGGTAGTCCACCATGGAATTCCTGCAATTCCCATATTTAATCCTGCTGCCAGCTGATTGCGCAGACTCCCAAAACTGGAATGAATATCTCCCGACCACACGAGCGCTCCATATTTCTGGGAGCCTGCCCATGCACAGCGGAGCAGATTGATGATATTCTCCTGTCCCTGCGCTTTCATGCCGTCAAAAAAGGTTTTCGCATACATAGCAGGATAAATATTTCCAATTTGTACGTTGGGCCCCATATGATAACGGTAGTTGTCGAAATCATAAATACTGTATTCCGGCTCTGCCTCATCCAGCCAGAACACTTTTATACCTTTATCATAATAGTTCTTCTTCGCTTTCTGCCATACATATTCCCTGGCTTCAGGATTAGTCGCATCGAAATGAACAGTATTTCCCTGGAAATCCATAACCATACGAAATCCCCTGTCGGTACGGATTAAATATCCTTTTTCCTTCATCTCTTCAAAATTCTCACTGCGGTAATCCACAGTGGGCCATATGGAGACCATGAGCTCAATACCCATATCTTTCAATTCTTTAATCATGGCATCCGGATCCGGCCAATACTTGGGATCAAATTTCCAGTCGCCCTGCAGCGGCCAGTGGAAGTAATCAATAACAATAACGGAAATAGGGAGTTCCCTTCTTTTATATTCCCTTGCCACCTCCAAAAGCTCCTCCTGCGTCTGGTAACGAAGTTTACACTGCCAGAATCCCATAGCGTAATCCGGCATCATAGGCACCGTGCCCGCCACCCCGGCATATGCCTCTTCTATTTTGGCAGGAGTGTCCTCCGCTGTAATCCAATAATCCAGTGCTTTGGTGGAATATGCTTCCCAGGTTGTAATATTCTTGCCGAATATAGTCCTTCCGACTGCCGGATTATTCCAAAGAAATCCATATCCCAGGGAGGAAATAGCAAACGGTACACTGGCCTGTGAATTTCTCTGTGCCAGTTCGAGATCCGCACCCTTAAGATTCAGATAAGGCTGCTGATATTGTCCCATACCATATATTTTTTCCTCCGGATTGGAAACAAAACGCATGGACAGATGATAATCCCCTCCCGGAATGGGCTTGAATTCTCTGGCTTCAACCTCAAGTGCGCTGCAGTAATCCGCGAATACATCCAATCTGTTCCGCAAATATTCATCTAACAACACTTCCCCTTTCTGGTTATAAAATGTGAGCTTTCCGTAACGGGAGATCCTTGCCTCAATTTTACCGTTCTTAATTGCCGCATAATCCTTTTCTATTCTTATTTCAGGTACTGTCCTCTCCGGCTCCGTCTCAAGCGCCCAACGCTCATCAGGCATCTTAGCCATTTTCGAAGCACGGACGCGAAAACTATTGGCTCCCCATGGCTGGATCCAAAGCTCCTCCGCGTCATAATGAAATTTCAAACAATTCTCTTCCTGCCTAAATACATTCATCTTACTAATTCTCCTTCCAGCAATTTAATATTTATCCTTTTACGGAACCGCTCGTCATACCTTCCACGATATGTTTCTGCATAGTGACAAAGATGATGCAGCTTGGAAGAATCAACAGAACCCCGTATGCCATAATGCTGTTCCATTTTGTACCGTATTGGTTCATAAATGTATAGATGGCCGATGTCATCGGGCGCATCACTTCTTTTGTATTAAAAGTCATGGAATATGCCAAATCATTCCAGGCAAATACGAAGCTGAAGCATGCCGCGGTAATTACCGTAGGCTTTGAAATAGGAATCGCAATGCGGAAAAAGGCGGTAAGTGCATTACAGCCGTCTATTTTTGCGGCATCTTCCAGTTCTTTCGGCATACTAAGGAAACCCGGACGAAGCATCAGGACAATAAACGGTATGGATATGGTCGCCGTGGACAAAATAGGCGCCCAATAGGAATTCAAGATTCCCAGCTTTGAAAAAATCAAAAATAATGGCGTCAGTACCAAAGAGGCCGGAAGCATCTGTGTAATGAGGAATATTAACACGAACACTTTCATTCCTCTCACTTTGTATCTTGCCAGACCATATGCTGCCGGAACCGAAAGGCATAAGGACAAAAGCATAGAACCGACCGCAATGATCACCGAATTCTTCATTGTGACAGACAGGCTTCCCAATTGGTCTTTATATGCTTTTAAAGTAAAATCTTCAGGCCATAATGTCGGCGTGCCGGCAAAAATTTCGCTGTCCAGCTTAAAGGAATTAACGACAATCCAGTATAGCGGAAACAGGAAAATACAAGCGATGATTACGGCTGCCGCACTGAGTAAAATGTTTTTATGTTTATAAGTAAGGTGTATATTTTTCATATGATAGCTGTGCTCCTTTCTTCCTGTACTTCGCTTATATCACTTCATCCTTTGAAATTGTTTTCAGGTAAACTAACGCTACCAGAAACAAGCAGACAAACAATACATTGGCAACTGCCGCTCCTTCTCCGAAATGAAACAGCTGGAAGGACAGCTTGTAAGAATAAGTTGATAATACTTCCGTCGCATCCACCGGCCCTCCCCCGGTCATTACATATACCAAATCAAATACTTTGAAGGTAAGAACAAAGCCAAGTACCAATACGGACATAATTGTCGGTTTCAGAAGGGGAATCGTAATTTTGAAAAACTTCTGTGTTCCGCTCGCTCCGTCGATGGAGGCAGCTTCATATATGTCCCCCGGAATGTTATTCAATCCCGTAGTAAGCAGCAGCATATTGAAAGGAATCCCTACCCATGAATTAGCGATTATGAGTCCGAGCATTGCCGTATTTCCTTGAAGAAGCCATCCGATCGGCTGCTTGATTATATGTAAATTCATCAAAATAGTGTTGATGATACCATTGCTTTCTGCAAACATAAACTTAAATACAAGTGCGGTTACCGTGACCGGAAGCATCCAACTGATAACAATAAATCCCCTGATTGCCTTTGAAAGTGCAAACTTCTTAGCAAAAAACATCGCAAATAAAAATCCCAGCGAAAATTGAATTACCAGGCATCCGATCGTATAAACAAATGTGTGCAATAACGCTTTTCTAAAGGTTAAATCCATAAAGATCAATTTATAATTATCAAATCCTACAAAGTCTCTTGCTGCGCTGCCCAATGTTTTTGCAGTCACGTCCTGAAGACTGATCATCCAGTTGTATGCAATCGGGTATCCTATAAATGTCAGCATATAAATAACCGCCGGTACAATAAAAAAATATCCGAGTATCTGTTCTCTTCTCTCCCGCTTATTTGACTGCATATTCAACCTTCCTTTCCAATGAGTGTTTTACAGTACAAAAAGTCCCATCACATCACAATTTATTATTGTACATGCGATGGGACATTCTCTTTTATTTTGAACCTATAGCATCTATCTTAGCCTGAGCATCCGTCATTGCGGTATCCACATCTTTTTGTCCTGTGAATACTTCCTGCTGTGCGGTGTAAATTGCTGCGGAGATTTCCGGCCAATCAGGTGAAGGACCTCTGGACTGCGCACTCGGCATTACCTCCGCAAATACGGAATTGAGAGGATCGTCCGCAAACATTTCCTGTACATTTACATCGGCTCTCGGCGAAAAACGTCCGATGGATTTGCAAATATCCTGTGACTTTTCTTTGCTCGTGATCCAGGTTAAGAATTTCCATGATGCCTCTACATTAGCGCCGGTACAGATAGCAACATTCTCACCTCCGAGTACGGAAGCATATTCTCCGTTATCTGCCTTCGGAACTTTTGCGACGCCGTAAGCAAGGTCCGGAGCATCATCTGCAAGTCCCGAGAACTGCCAGGGACCGTTGATCATCATGGCTGCCTGTCCTGCTGCAAATTGCTTTTCAGCATCTGCCTGCGTCCAGTTCACACATTCTCTGCTGATATAACCTTTTTCAATTAAGCCATATAAATATGACATGGATTCTTTAGAGCCTTCGGAAGCTAAATCGGTCACGCTTCCGCCTGAAGACAATAACCAGGGCATATACTGGAAGGTGCCTTCCTCATTACCGATTGCTGAAATAGCCAATCCTTTACATGTATCTGTTGTCAGTTTTTCACAAGCTGCTTCCAGTTCAGACCAGGTGGTGGGTACCTCTATCCCTGCCGCATCCAGCATTTCCTTGTTATAGAAAAGGCCCAGGCAATTGTTTCCCCACGGAAGTCCGTATAATTTACCTTCATAATAGCAGGAGTTAATAGAACCTTCCATGAAACTTGCATCATCCCATGAATTGTAAAGGTCTGTGATATCTTCAAAAACACCCATGGACGCATAAGAATTATGATCCGGGTTATCCACCATGCCGCAATCCGGCAATTCTCCCGATACCACACCGATCGTATATTGCTTCATGAGCTCATCTCTCGGTAAATATTGCGCTGTTACATAAATTTCATCCTGTGCATTGTTGAATTCTTCCACAGCCTGGTTCACATATTTTCCTTCTTTGTCTTCCGACATATAGTGCCAGAAAGTAATCTCCGTTCTTCCGTCTGCAGATGCCTCGTCGGTACCGGAATCCGTACTTGCAGTATTTTCATTTTCCACTGCCGTATTGTCCGCTGCTTCTGTTACCTTCTCCCCGGAAGCTGTTTCCGTGCTGCTCCCGCATGCCATAAGTGTTCCGGCAACCATTGCCATTGCCGTTAATAATGCTATACTCTTTTTCATCTGTTACCCTCCTTCGTTTCTTTGTAACTTTAGTATAATCGCTGGAAAGCAAACAAAAAATTCCAATATTTTAAAAAAAGTGTATAAAATCTTTCTATTTTCTTTTATTTTTTTGTACATCTATTGCAAACTGCTTAGCGGAAACTCCTGTATATTCCTTAAATACTTTGGAAAAATATTTCTGATCCGAATACCCTACACTGCATGCCACTTCATAAATCTTCATATCAGTAGACAAAATAAGCTCCTTGGCTTTTTCTATTCGGACTTTTTTTAAATAGTTGGAAAATGTCATTTTTGTTTCTTTGGCAAACAAATTACTTATATATTCAGGCGTCAGTCTGAATTTATCGGCAAAAGTATCGAGCCCCAGACGCATGCCGTAACTTTCCTCCATTATCGCGATCATTTCCTTCACCATCCCCGAATATTCTTCCTCTTCCGGCCGACTGGCTTCTTCTCCGTTTCCTGCCAGCTTGATCAGTAATTCCTTGACGCTGGATATCGTTGCCGGCTTTAACAGGTATTCTTTTACACCAAGATGTATTCCTCTTCTCGCATATTCGAAATCGGCATAACCGCTCAGTATTACAAATGTACAGGCGGCTCCCATTTCCTTTGCTTTCTCAATCATCTGCAGGCCGTCAATCTTGGGCATCTGAATATCGGTGATCACAATATCAGGCTCCAGATCCTGAATCATTTTAAGGCCCTCATATCCGTTTTCAGCTTCCCCTATTACCTTACACCCCATATCCACTTTATTAATAAGGCTTCCAAGACCCTGTCTGGTTCTGAATTCATCTTCTACGATAACAATCGTTTTCATCACCTATCTCCTTCTCTCGTTTTGTCTGTTCGGTATGATCAGAATAAACTCGCTGCCTTCGCTAAGCTTACTGTTGACAATAATCTCCGCTTCTTCCTGATAATATATCCTCAGCCTGTGGATGACATTGCTGATTCCTATATGCTTGCTGTTAAGAGGTCCATTGTCCTCTATTTCTTGTGTAATCTCCGCAACAACCTCGTTCTCCATGCCGCAGCCATTGTCCTTAATACGAATTTCGAGTTTTTCATCCTGACGGACAAAAGCTTTCACATAGATCATTCCGCCTTCCTTTACCTCTTCAAAAGCATGCAATATCGTATTTTCAATGATAGGCTGCAAGAGCATTTTATAAATAGGAAATTCCATCGCTTGCTCAGTAATATCATAGCTGCAGTCAAATGAATTATGAAAACGATCTCTTTGAAGAAAAATGTATTTCTTCAACCAGCTGATCTCCGCTTCCAGAACTACTTCCATATCGATGTTGGAAACACTGTACCTTAAAAGGCTTCCTAAGGTTCCCAGCATATCGCTGATTTCCACCTCATCATGTTCAATAGCTCTCCAGTTAATGGAATCCAGTGTATTGAAAAGAAAATGAGGGTTGATCTGCGCTTCAAGGGCCTTTATCTCCGCATGCTTTTGGCTGATTGCTGCCGCCTTGATTTCCTCATTTCTCTGACGGAGCATTTCTACAAGGGAATTAACCCTTTCCGTCATCTTATTGAACTGTCTGACGATTACATATAGCTCATCCTTTTCATTCACATCCACATCGATCTTATCTTCGCCTATCCCTTCATAATCATGGATACCCTGTGCTATCTTCTGGACAGTTCCTATATACTTTCTCGATGCAAAAAACACGACCAAAAAAAAGAAACAGGTAACCGTTATCATGAGAATAAAGACCACACTTACCAGATGATAGATATCTTTTCTGTATACGGCGGTATCAATAATATTTACAATTGTCCAATCAGTTCCCTCTATCTTTTTTCTATTCTCCGATATTCTTTTGATATTACCGAATTCATCATCCAGATAGTCGTTATAATTCTTATTTAAGTAAGAGTTTTGAACCCCGGCAATGATTCTGTCCTCACCATTCAATATTACCGTAGTAATTCCGTTTGCTTCTTTTCCGTTCTTTTGACTCTCATCGCCTTCATCAAACAAAAGTACATCATCATCCAGCGCCATAACCAACACGCCTTTTTGCTCTTTTGTCTTGAGATGTTTTACCGGGTAACCCATCATTATAACATAATCATCTCTTCCTTCCGTATTGCTTAAATTAACGGAAGCTATAAAAGATAATTTCTGTTCTTTATTGATTTTATCGTAAATTTCTTCTCTTTGCTCCGGATCCGCCCAAATACTTTCGTTCATACTGCCATACCATTTTGAATAGGTTACATACTGCCCGTTATCCGCGACAAAAGCGGCGCTCCGGATGCTCTGGTAGGTATAAACGCTCCTTCGAAGCAAGGTCTCCATAGCGGCTCCATTTACCAGAAGGTCCTCTTCATCTCCTTTATTAATGCTGTCAGCCAGCTTTATGCACTCGTTATTGATGAGGAGTTCATACAAAACGCCCTTCAGGGCGTCCATCCTTTCCTGAACAACAACCTCATGCTGTCTTGTATTCTGCTCCACAAGGCTGTAGGCACCTTTTAAAATGCTATTGTAGTACATGATGCTTGCCGAAAAAGTTATGATGATGATCGGAAGTACAGCCATAAGCAAGTACACGATGATAACCTTTCTTTGTATGCTGGATTTTCTTCCAAAAAGACCTTCCATGTATTCTTTCATGCTTATTATATCCCTCTCAACCTTTGTTGCTTTTACATATTTGCATAATAAACCTTTGTCTATTTTCAGTCTATTATACACTATCTCCTTCTATTTGCGAATTATTTGACCGGTGACACGTCAACTAAAATAATTTTAGTTTATTAAATATAAATTGAATTTTTCTGATAAAGTATGTATATTAAACATAACGAACTGATTTATGTTCAAGAAATGATGTAATTAAAATGCGGAGGTTAGATATGGCTGTTATGAAAGATGTTGCAAAACTTGCAGGAGTATCCGTATCAACAGTAAGTTTTGTGTTAAACGGGACAGCAAAAGAGCATAAGGTGGCGGACGGTACTGCCCTGAAAGTAGTAAAAGCCGCAAAACAACTTGGATATAAAATAAATTCCTCGGCTTGTGACACAAATGGAGTACATGTATGGCAGCCTACTATTACCTTTTTTATGCCTGTGGATTCTGTATGGATGGATATGAATGTCATTATTGCAAGCATCAATAAGCACAGAAAGCAAACAGGACGCGATTATAATCTTTTACTGTGTCCATATGAAAAAGATCATTTGAAGGATAAGCTCGAAACAGTGCAGCGGTCTGCCTATGATTCGGCGGTAATCAGTATCGAAAGTGAGACTGATTTGAAAACTCTGGAAGAGCAGGCAGAAGACTTGCCCTTTGTAATATATAACTATATAAGTAAGAAGTATCCCAGCGTTTCCTACCTGGCTGATGAAGCAATTGAGAAAGCAGTAAAAATGATCGTTGCAAAAGGTTTCCGTAATCTGCTGGTGCTTTCAGGCAGTGACAGCTGGCAGCATGGAGACGAGTATCTCAATATGTTCATACGGTGCTGCAAGAACAGTGGAATCCATCTTTTAGAAGAGAACTTTATTGCTACGGAAAATACTATGATCGGAGGAGCCATCGGTGCACGTCATATTTTAAATATGGAAACGAAACCGGAGGTTATCATATGTATGAACAGCACATTGGCTTTTGGCGCCATACCTCTTTTGGCGCGCAATCACTTTCTGATTCCCAGAGACGCCGAATTACTTTGCTTCGGCTCATCCGGAGACGCAGATCATATCGTGAATTATATTCCTTCCTTATCTATGATAGCAAGACCGATTGATGAAATAACAATGAAGGCCTTTGATATTGCACTTCACCTGATGGAAGGTAAAGGTGCAGAACCGGTACACTATACGTATTCTTGCGACTTATTGCTACACGACAGTTTTTCTTTATAAGGTATATTGACGGAAAAAGTTGCCATTAAAAATATTTTAATAAATTTTAGTTTTTAGTTGACAGAATTCTCTTCATAAAGTATAATCCATTCTTAGTTAGGCGCATCTAACCATAAATGGATTATATTTTATATAAAGGAGAGCAAATATGCATATGCGACAAAAAAAAATCAGATTAGGCCTTATGGCACTTTTAGCTATTACTACCGTTTTTACAGCCTGCGGCAGCAAGGCAACCGTTAATGAAATAACAGAAGAAACCAGCGATAATACAACGGTCGAGGAAGCCGCTGTTGAAGAAGCCGCTGTTGAAGAAGCTGCCGGAGAGGATACCTCTAAAGATACTGCTTCAGAGGAGGCTGCCGTTACATATCCTGTTACTATCACACATGCTTTTGGTGAAACCGTTATCGAAAGCCAGCCGGAACGTATCGCGACCATATCCTGGGGTAATCAGGATGTCCCCCTCGCCTTGGGAGTTGTTCCCGTCGGAGTTTCAAAAGCGAATTTCGGAGCAGTTGATGAAAACGGACTTCTTTTCTGGACAGCTGATAAATATAAGGAACTCGGGGCAGAAGAGCCGGTGGTCTTTGATGACACAGACGGTCTGGATTATGAAGCGATCAGCGACACGGCACCGGACGTTATTTTAGCGGCATATTCCGGAATAACGCAGGAAGAATATGACTTACTAAGCCAGATAGCTCCTGTTATCGCATATCCTGAATACCCTTGGCAGACCTACTGGAGAGAACAGACTCTTCTGGATGCCAGAGGCATGGGAAAAGAAGCGGAAGCAGAGGTGTTGATTGCCGAAACGGAAGAATTGATCGACACAAAAGTCGCCGAATATGAAAGCTTACAGGGCAAAACAGCTGCCTTCTTTTATTTTAATGCTTCCGACTTAGGCACCTTTTATATTTATCTGCCTACAGATCCGCGCGCATCCTATTTAATGGACCTCGGTTTTGAATTTCCCGAAAGTGTGCTTCAGTTAGCGGATGACCCCAGCGCATTTACCGTTACCATTAGTGCGGAGAATATTGATTCCTTAAAAGATATCGACATGATTGTTACATACGGTGACGATTCTGTACTTGAAGCCTTACAGGCAGACAGTCTGGTAGGACAGATACCGGCAGTTGCAGACGGAGCTTTGGTAATGCTCGATTCAACGACAGCACTTACGGCATCTACTACTCCTTCCGTATTATCAATTCCGGCTACTATTGATGAATACCTTGCATTGTTAAATGAGGCGGCAGAAAAGGTAAATGAGAATATCCAAGAATAAAATTGTTATTATATTTAGTTCCATAGGTATCGTGTTATGCGGCCTGCTTTCGCTGGCGGTAGGCTCTCGAAATGTCCCGGTAAGCGATGTTCTTGCGGCACTTACCGGCGCAGGCGGAGATTCTTTTACGGTCAGTGTGGTGCAGGCAAGAATTCCAAGAATGGTCTTTGGCATAATAGCAGGAGGGGCACTCGGCGTATCGGGTGCCCTTATGCAGTCCATCACGAGAAATCCAATAGCAGATCCAAGTATACTGGGCGTAAATACCGGCGCTTCTTTATTTGTTGTATGCGGCATAGCATTTTTTAATATCAATTTACCGAATCAGTACATCTGGCTGGCGTTAATCGGAGCAGGAGCTACGGCTGTGTTTGTGTATGCAATTGCCGCTGTCGGAAACGGAGAGATTACACCAATTAAACTGGCCTTATCAGGCACCGCCACAAGCATTGCATTATCTTCTCTCGTCAATACGGTTATGCTGCCCAAATCACATGTTATGGACGCTTTTAGATTTTGGCAGGTAGGAAGCATAGGCGGTACCGGCTGGGAAGATATAAAAATTATGGCCCCATATCTGGCAATAGGTTTCCTGATCGCCATCCTATTGATTCCCTCTTTGAATTCTCTCGCTCTGGGAGATGAGATAGCAACAAGTCTGGGAGCCAATATAAAACTGACTCGAGGATTAGGCGCTTTCGCAGGAGTACTGCTATGCGGTGCAACAACGGCTTTGGCAGGCCCCATTGGCTTTGTGGGCCTAATGATCCCTCATTTCATGCGGCTTATATTCGGTCCTGACTTAAAGTACATTATTCCTATGTCTGCAATCGGCGGAGCGGGGCTTTTAATTGTATCCGATGTAATTGGGCGGGTAATCGGAAGCCCCGGAGAGCTTGAGGTAGGAATCGTAACAGCCTTCTTGGGTGCCCCATTCTTTATTATGATTGCCCGGAAAGCGAAGGTGAACTCTATATGATATCGAATTCCACAAAAAATTTAATAATGAGCGGGTACCATAGGAGACGCCGCCGGCATATCGTGGCAGTTACTGTCCTGCTTTTTCTTATTTTTTTCCTGTCGATATTCATGCTTATATACGGAAATACGATTTATTCTCTGGATGTGGTATGCCGGGTATTAAACGGAGAAGAAATAGAAGGTGCGGTATTTACGATAAAAACACTGCGGCTGCCTAGAATGCTCACCGGCATTTTAGCGGGTATGGCATTTGGCATGGCAGGAAATACTTTTCAGACTTTGCTCAGAAACGATTTGGCGAGCCCTGATATTATAGGCGTCACCGCCGGTTCCGGTTTCGCCGCCGTTTTCTGTATTTTAGTACTTCATATGAGCGGTGAAGCTGTGTCCGTTATCTCGCTTATAGCGGGTCTTGCTGTAGCCGTCAGCATCTACTTGCTGTCACAGGGAAAAAGCTTTTCCAAGGTCCGTTTGATTCTTATTGGTATCGGAATCCAGGCAATGTTGAGGGCCGGAATATCCTTTGTCTTACTGAAAGGAGCCCAATATGACGTAGCAACTGCCCTCCGCTGGCTGAACGGGAGCTTAAACGGCGTTCAGATGGAGGGGGTACCGGGTTTGTTTGCGGTAGTCATCATTGGGGGCTTTGTGCTCACATTATTTGGGAGACATCTGAAAGTGATGCAGCTGGGAGATGAATCTGCCACCACCATGGGAGTAAAGGTAAATATAATGTATCTGATACTTATATTGGGATCCGTATTCTTAGTTGCATTTGCCACTTCTATCACAGGTCCCATTGCCTCTGTGGCATTTTTGTCAGGCCCTATTGCATCCAGATTGGTTGGAAAAAGCGGGGTAAATACAATATCTGCCGGTCTGGTAGGCGCATTGCTCGTACTTGCCGCGGATTTGGTGGGACAGTATGCTTTAGGAACAAGATATCCGGCAGGTGTTATTACTGGCGTATTAGGAGCTCCTTATATGCTGTTTTTATTGGTGCGGGTTAATAGCAAAGGAGGAAATGGAACATGAAAGAACATTTATTGTCGACAGAAAAGGTGATTGCCGGTTATGACAAAAAGATTATTATAGATGGGATAGATATTTGCGTTCCAAGCAATAAAATCAGCGTTATAATCGGAGGGAACGGAAGCGGAAAATCTACATTATTAAAAACTCTGTCAAGATTGATCAAACCGGAAGGCGGAAATATTGTATTGGACGGCAAGAAGATAGAATCTTATCCATCAAAGCAGCTGGCACAAACCTTAGGGCTGCTGCCTCAGTCTCCGGTAGTTCCGGAAGGTATTACAGTATTTGATCTGGTTTGCCGGGGAAGGTTTCCTTACCGCACTATAATGAAAAGCATGAGTAAAAGTGATTACGATGCTGCCTTGGAAGCTCTTGAAGTTATGGGTATAGCAGAACTTGCTAATCATAGTGTAGATAAGCTTTCAGGAGGACAGCGGCAAAGAGTATGGATTGCACTGGCTCTCGCTCAGCAGACGGATATTCTGCTTTTGGATGAACCGACTACATTCCTGGATATTGCTTATCAGGTGGAAATTTTAGACTTGCTGACAGAACTGAACAAGACAAGGGGCATTACTATCGTAATGGTATTGCATGATATCAATCTGTCTGCAAGATATGCGGATTATCTGTTTGCAATCCGTCAGGGAAGGCTGATCGTAGAGGGAACTCCGACCGAGGTCATTTCGCCCGAATTAATAAAAGATATTTTTGGACTCGACTGCTGCGTAATGAATGATCCGGTTTCAAATTCCCCCCTTGTTATACCAATCGGAAAGTATCACCGCTGAATACAAAAATATTCGGACACATATTGCTGGGTTTTCTCGTTCCAAGATCCACTGCGGACAACCTTTCCGCCATCCATGAAAATGAAATAATCACAACAGGCAGCTACCAATTCAGGATCGTGCGTGATGATAAACTGTGTCTTTCCCATCTCCGCTAACTTGTATATGCTATTTGCCACTTCCTTCATATGGCGATAATCAAGCCCGCTGGTTGGTTCGTCGAATACAATAATCTCTTTATGAGACGCTATGGCTCCCGCAATCGCCACTCGTTGACGCTGCCCCCCTGATAACGACATAGGATGTACCTCTTTATAGTCCAGCAAGTCAAGTTCCGATAAAATACTTTCGGCAGTAGCCTGCCGGTTTTCTGACAGAATATCTAAGCCTAACAGTACTTCATCCATGACGCTTTCGGAAAACAACTGGTGGTTTACATCCTGCATCACCATATAGCACAATCGGATACGCTGCTTGTTATTGTACGTCCTTCCATTATAGTAAAGCGTTCCCTCCGAATTTTTCACCAGTCCGCAAAGGGTTCGTGCAAATGTTGTTTTTCCCGCACCATTGTTTCCCAAAACGGCAACTATAGCCCCCTTTGGAATTCTCAAGCGGGAAACATCCAATACTTTTATTTTCTTAAAAGCGCATTGAAATCCATAAAATTCTACATTTTCCGGCTCTGCCCGTTTCAAGGTGCATGTTGGCGCAAAGGCAACAGGCGCACGTAAACCCATGTCATGGAGCTCAGTTACAGACCTTTCCCAAAACCGTTCTGCCTTCAAGTCCTGTGCGATTCTCCCGGCTTGAAAGAATAAAACCCGATCCACAATGCCACGCAGCCATCCAAGGCGGTGCTCCGCGATCACGATGGTTTTTCCCTGTGCCTTCCACGAAAGAAGAATTGTCCGCAAATCTTGTATTGTCCTGATATCGAGATTGGAAGAAGGTTCGTCCAGAACAAATATATCCGGTACCAATGCACCTACGCAAGCGCAGGCGATTTTCTGTTTTTCGCCGCCTGAAAGGGCAAACAAGCTTTTTCCCAGCAGATTTTCGATACCGAGAGACGCTACTGTAGTATCGAACCGAGCTAAAATATCCGCCTTATTCATTCCGATATTCTCACAGGCAAATATGATTTCGGTATCTGTCTGCAATGTATAAAATTGAGATTTTGGATTCTGAAAAACAGAACCCACATATGGTGCCAGCTTGTATAACTCAACCTCTTGAATATCCCAGCCTTCGACAAGCGCCGTTCCATCCAATCGGCCCTCGTAATACGAAGGAATCAACCCGTTGACAATCCTGCCAAACGTGGTTTTCCCGCTGCCTGATTCTCCGCACAGAAGTACGATTTGACCCTTGGGTATCAAGGCGTGTACATGCGTAATGGCAGTACCGCTTATAGCATTTTCATAAGTATAAGAAACATTTTCAAACTGAATCAATTTTTCACCGCCTTACACTGCGTAGTTTACCATCCCATTACAACGGATAGAACAAATATGACGACGACAGCCAAACAAAAAACAAAAACAATGATATCCTGCCAGTGGAAGCCGGTGGGACACATGTTTGTGCGCGGTGTCGGCGCATTCAGACCTCGCGTTAATGCAGAGGCCGATAACTCATTTCCGATGGAAACCAGTCCTGTCAAAAGCGGAACCATCCGATATTCCAGCATCTCCAAAGGATTGCGCCATGAACCTACCTCTCGGAGTCTCATAGCATCACGTATGGCTGCATATTCCTCACGTATCGTAGGAAAGAAGCGAAACATAACGGAAACCGGAATTGTAAATTTTTTAGAAATATGAAGGCCGTCCATAGCCGCAACAAACTCGCTTACTGTAGTGGTCACTATCAGAAAGCTGAACATGGACATGCCTGGCAATATCTTGGTGAATATGGCAACGATTCCGGTAAAGAAGAGGTTCACCACCGGCGGTGCGTAAGGCATGAGCAACGGCGGTACTGTCATCGAGATGAGATACATCGCTGCATAGTAAACAGATAGTAAAGGTTTTTTCAATATAATAAAGGAAATTAGTGGGATCACAGCAAGGCAAGGCAATACAAATTGCATGATCCCGACGTTGCTGCCGGCAAATGTGACCGAAGATACCGTAAGGCAGAGCAAAATTTTTGTGCGCGGATCCAGATACATCTGCCTTGCTGTAGGGCGCATGTTTCGTAATACTGTTTCCATTAAACCAACCCGCTTTTCACAAAATGTTTATTAAGAACAGCCTTGCCCAAAAGACCGCCAAGCAGACCGCCCACAAAAGCAGAAAGGAAAATTACCGGCAGATACCACCAGTTTTCATAATATCCCATCATCATATTTGTGTATTCGGCTCCGTATGTGGCTGCCCTTTCCGCAATATATTCCGCACTGGCAAACAGCATTTGAAGAACGTTGGCGTTTGCGCCGACACTTATCATAGCAAAGGCTAAAATGGCCATATTGACGCTCTGATATCGTCCCAATCGCAAAATCAGCTCCGCAATCAGTGCGCAGATGGTCCCAAAGACCAACGTATAGATTCCCACTCCGGCCAACAAAAGAAAAGTACCATAAACAACACAGGTGATGAATATCATTCCAGGCTTTTTGATCTTGGTAAAGTAAAGCATCATAGGAGTTCCTAAAATAAGGGAGCTGACAAATGGGATAAGCGTGCTCACAACAGGAATTAGTCCAAGGGCAAAAGCGACAAGAAGATTAATCACAAAATATACTGCTGTAAAAATTCCTACATTCATCAAATCTTTTCCGTCTAAACGGTTGGTGCCTTTTTGTTTTCTCATTTTGTATAGTTCCTTTCTGAAAAGAGCTTCTTATTGTTCAGACTGTTTTAACTGCCCATGTCATGCTTTCATTTTGCAGCGCGTATAGCCGGTGATATAATCCTTCTTGCTCCATAAGCTTATTATGTGTTCCTTCTTCCAGCAAACGCCCCTCTTTGAGCACAATAATTTTATCGCATTCCACAATGGACCTCAGTTTATGCGCAATAATCAGTACCGTTTTATTTTCTATCAGTGTTCCGATTGCTTCCTGAATTTTTGTTTCATTTTCAGGATCGATGGATGCAGTGCTTTCGTCCAGAAGAATAATAGGAGCATCTTTCAAAAATGCACGGGCAATGGACAACCGCTGACGTTCACCGCCTGACAGCGTTTTTCCATTCTCACCGATTACGGTATCGTATCCTCGCGGCAACCGCTCGATAAACTCGTCGCAGCGAGCCAGCTTTGCTGCGGCAACGATCTCTTCTTTTGTAGCATTCTCCCTGCCAATCTTGATATTGTTAAAGATGGTATCATTAAATAAAACTACATCCTGAAAAACAATGGAATAATTCTTCAGCAAAGCTTCCGGAGAAACAGCATTGATATTAACGCCGCCGATGGATATGCTTCCGCTCTGTATATCCCAAAAGCGTGCGGCCAATTTGCACAGGGTGCTTTTCCCGCAACCGGACGGTCCTACAAGCGCTGTAATTTCGCCCTGTCTGGCAGTAAAAGAAACATCGTGGAGCACATTCTCTTGATTGTAACCAAAGCTGACATGGTCAAAGGTAATGTCAAATTGAGACAGATTTACTTTTTCGCTTCCACTCTGCTCAGGGTAATCCAGCAGAGTGCGAATTCTTTTTGCACTGACCAGCGAATAAATCAATTCGCCAAGCATTTCACACGCTCTTGTCAGTGGCTCATAGATTCTGGCAGCGATGAACAGGAAAAACAAGAGTGTAAGTATACTGACCTCTCCCGAAATCAGCAGTGCAGAGCCGGTAATAATGACAAATCCCAGTCCAATGCGCATAACATTATAGGAAATGGAAATCGATAGCCCTGCCAAAAGCTCATGCAGGACAAGGCCGGGAATAATTCGCTTGATTTTGTATGCCAGCCCCTTTTGATAGTCACCCATTTTCTGCGAAGTCCGAAGCACCTTCATATTTTCAAGATATTCCTGCAAACCGTCGCTGATATTCAGCTTTTTTTGTTTGTTCTTCTTATTTGCACCCTCAGAAATCGCTTTGGACATCGACATAGAGATGGCGGCGAGGGGCAGGCAGGCGGCCAGGCTTAGCGCCAGACGCCAATCATAAATAAAAAGGATACCGATAGTAATAAATCCGGATAGCAAGCCGCTGATCAGCTCTGTCATAACCGTGGCAAGCGTATTTGCAGTAACCGCGACATCATCCATAATAACTGAGGTCAAATCGCTTAAATCCCTCTTGCCAAGATAAGAAAGAGGAAGCCGCCGTATTTTATCCGCCAGTTCCATGCGTAGACGCATGTCCTCTCTGCCGGAGGTGAAATACTTTTTGCGATAGGTGATCTTATAGGTTACAAAGATTACGGCCATAAGCACAAAGGCAGCACTCCAATAGCCCCAAAGCGGAATAGCGCCCTGTGTATATCCAAAGTAGCGGCTCACCATCTCATTTGTCACAAGTGCCAACAGGACTACCGGCAGCAAGGCGGCCAGATTGAAAAGGGTCATGAAAAAGCTGGCTTTTAAAATGGACCGGTTTGCACCGGCGCTTAATCGGTAAATATTCTTAAACATATTTCTTCCCTCCAATCCGCCAGGAAATGCTGCTTTGATACTCTTCAAACATATGGGTGTAAATACCTCCCGCTTTCAGCAGCTCGGCATGGGTTCCTCGTTCTGTAATTTTCCCGTGCTCCAGCACACAAATTTGGTCGGCGTGGATAATAGTAGACAGGCGATGTGCAATCATAAGCACTGTCTTTCCCCGAAGCAGCTCGTCCAACGCCATTTGGATCAGATACTCGTTTTCCGCATCGGCAAACGCCGTTGCCTCGTCGAGCAGCACGACAGGAGCGTCCTTCAGAATTGCGCGCGCCAATGCGACACGCTGCATTTCACCGCCGGAAAGGTAGACGCCTTTCTTACCGATTACCGTATCGGCGCCATGGGGAAATTTTTCTATAATGTCATCGCATTGTGCCAAATGAAGTGCGCGCAGTACATCCTCCCGCGAAGCTTCGGGCGTGTAAAAAGACACATTATCCAAAATAGACATTTTGAAAAGGCTGGTATCCTGAAATACAATACTGACCTGTTTCATCCACGAATCATAGTCCATATTTCTGACATCTACTCCGCCAACTTCGACGGAACCTGCCTGTACATCCCAGAATCGAGCAATGAGATTGGCTACCGTGCTTTTGCCGCCGCCGGATTCGCCTACCAAGGCAGTAACCGTTCCCTGTTTTATGGTAAGGGACACATCATCCAGTGCTTTTTCTGCGCCATCCTCGTAGGTAAAGGATACATGATCCAGTGTAATGTCATAGTTTAATGGTATTCGGGGTTCCCGGGTTTGCGGCAGAGATTTCTCATTCATAATTTTATCGATGGCATCCATGGAAGATTTTGCAACCATCAGGTTAGATGCACTTTTCATAATCCTGTTTAAGATTGTAACAATGGCGGGAATCAACACGGCAAAGAAGATAAAGCTCAGAATCATACGTTCGGTATTTCCGCCAGAATTAAAGAGATTAATTCCTCCAGGTATTAAAAAAAAGAAAATCCCGTTAATAACCGCATTGTATGCGCTGTCACTATTCTCCATAGACAGCGCATATTTGATTACATAATCGCTATATTCTTTTACGGCTGCTTTATAACGCCGGAAGGAATTGGCCGTCTGTCCGAAAGCCTTTACAACAGAAATCCCCCGTACATACTCCGTCGCTGCGTTACTGATGTCTTCTGCTGATTTTTGGTATTGCTTTGCCAGGCCCTCGCTTGCGCCTTTGAGCATAGAAGCAAGAATCCCGAATCCAATCAAAATGGGAAGCAGACAAACCAGAGACAGACGCCAGTCATATGTAAACATAAACACCAAAAAAGCAATAGGGAGAACCAACGACTGAACAAAATCCGGTATTTGATGCGCAATAAGAGTTTCCAGATTATCCGTGTTCTTTTCGATTATTTTCCTTTGCTTGCCACTCGGATTGATGGAGTGGTATCCTAAGGGGAGTGCTCCGATATGATCAATCAGCTTGATTCGAAGCCTTGCCACTGTGTTATAGGCTGTAATGTGGGAAAACAGCAGCGCCATCCCATACAACCCGAATGAAATAGAAATCAGGAAAACAGCCTGCCATCCCAATTCTGTCAATCCGGCCTGATCCAATTTGGAAAAGTCCCCCAGTGACTGCACAATTTCCTTCGCAACATTATAAACACAAACAAATGCGCTTAAATTTACTACGGCAGCAATTGCAGCCATAAAAGCAGAAATCGCCATCGTTATCTTGAACTTTCCCATGTAACTGAACAAGCGAGAAAATACGCTCTCTTCTTTCATTACGTCCCTCCTAATCCTTATTTAAGTTAGTGTTAACTAACCAATGTCATAAAAACAAATGCCCTTGAGCGGCATTTGTTTTCTAGTGAAGAATATCAGCCCATCCGGCATTAAAGAAATATTGAAGCTGTTCCGTATATATTCGGGCATCTTCACGACTCATATTGTGAATAACCGGTTCAAAAAGTCCGTTTAAATGCGAAGTGATCAGTATATGGATGATTTCAGGTGTCACTTTTTTTCCTTGGATAATCGCTTCACGGTTTGTTTCTTTAATGAACCGCATGGTAGACCCAACGAGAATATCCGCTAATTCGTGCAGATAGTTCTCATAAGAGGAGCCCTTCGAGGACTCTATCAGTAACTTAAATACATCAAAATTTTCATAAACAAAATCAATAAAATCCACAAAACCATTGGTCTGCGATTTAGGAGCAAACGCAGCATTATTTTTTTCGTTATCCGGCAAATTATGAAAGTCGTCATTGACACCTTTGAGCAAATTTTTAAATTGATCTGCCACCGGAGAAACCAACGCACAAAACAACTCATCTTTTCCTGAATATCTTTTATATAATGCTCCAGAGGTCACTCCTGCGTTTTTACATATTACATTCGTAGAAGCTTTTTCATAACCACAAGATAGAAATTCGTTTTTTGCGGATTGCAAGATACGCGGGTCAATACTTGTATCAGGCTTTGACATACATGCTTTCCTTTCTCTGATATTACCACTATCGATAGCACTACTATCAATATAATGTTTTATCTCTATTTTGTCAACAACTTTTATTTTTTATCCATAATCTTACAATATATTACCGCCGCTACCGTACTTAAACAAGTGGCTACAAGTGCCGGCGCAATTACGGCAGTCGGATTCGCACTTCCGTACTGGCTTCTGTATACGATCATATTTACCGGTATTAATTGGAGGGAGGAAATGTTTAGTATGAGGAAAGTGCACATTTCCCTGCTTGCCCCCCGTATTTTTTTATCTCCGATATATTCCGGATTCCCTCTCTCTTTTTCCAGCTGTGCCAATGCTTCCATTGCCTTAAGCCCTGCCGGAGTGCAGGCCCAGCCCAGCCCCAATACATTTGCTATAATATTCGTGGATATATATTCCCTTGCCGCATGTTCCTTGGGTATACGAGGAAACATAAAGGACATGAACGGCGCAATACCGTCGGTCATCTTCCGAATCAGCCCGGAGGTTTGAGCAATCTGCATCAGACCGACCCACAAGGACATAACGCCCATCATCGTAATACATAACGAAACCGCCTCGCCTGCGGAGTTCAGGGCTGCATTGCTCACAGCCTTTATGTTTCCCGTAAGCGCTCCATAAATAACCCCTATAATAATCATAATCGCCCAAATATAATTTAACATATGAATCACCATCTATTTGCTTGACTAAACTATATTCACATTCCCATTCATATATTCCGACAAAGATTACATATTTTATTCTACATTTCTATGCCTGCTTTCCATATCCTCATGAGAAATCTGAAGCTTTTCTTCCAATAGCATAACAATGATATCGAACAGCATAAACAAATGTTGTTCAAAAAGATTTCCCATTGGCTGAATGGAACTGACCGCCCGATCGTCTGTTCCGTTAAATACACTTGCCGGAACGAAAAGAACATAATCTGCCAGACGCGGGGTTATTTCATTCGGCGAACCCGTTACAACTGCAATTTCTGCTCCCGTTATTTTCGCTTGTTCCACAACATAATGAATATGTCCTATTTTACCCGATCCATTAGTCGCTATAAATAAGTCGCCTTTCATCATTCCGGGCGTTGTATCATCCCATATCCAATGCACTTCTTTGCCCAAATGCATTAACCGCATTGCAAAAGCCCTGCTGGCTGTGCCTTCCCGTCCTACTCCCATTACAAAAATACGATTTGCTCTTTCAATCGCATTCATTAAGTCAACTACTTCCTTCAAGTCCTGCTTTTCAAATGCCAGCCTGTGTTCGTCTAATATAGCCTTGCTTAATTCGTCATATCGTATTGCTGCATCCATGTATTTTTCTCCTTTCACCAATTACACCATATGTACTTCATCTTGTACTTAATATCTGCTATGCTTTCGCTTTCATGCTCATTTTAAGCTTTTTATATTCACTGTATTTACCGATAATATGATTCAATCCGAGTACGCAGACTAACATAATTCCCCAGATCAACTTCTTTGTATAAGGCGATAAAGACATGATTGTAAATGCGCTGGACATTACCTGCATCAGCAAAATAGCGATTACAACTCCCTGAACCTTTCCTTTTCCGCCGTTCGGATCAATTCCTCCCACTACGCACACAATCATGGTCTGCAATAAATAGGAATCTCCATATCCCACTTTAGCGGAATTTACGCGGCTCAATATAATAATACCGGCAATACCTGCAAGTAGTCCTGTCAATAAAAAAGTGCTGATACACATTTTTTCATTGTGAATTCCACTGAATCTGGCCGCTACCGGATTTCCTCCGTACAGATAAAAATTCCTGCCAAAGGATGTATAGGTAAGCACCAGGCCCACGATAACCGCTGCCCCAAGAAATATCCAAAAAATAACGGGCAGCTCCAGCATTTTAGCCTTTGCTATCATGGAAAATTCCGGTATTAAGTCTCCAACACTTGCGCCGCCGGTTACGGCCATTCCTATACCCTGGAATAAAGTCATAGTTCCCAGCGTTGCTATGAGCGGAGGTGCAGAGGTCTTCGATATCAATATCCCGTTGAATGACCCGAATAAAAGGCTGCATACCATAGCGAAGATAAGTGCTAAAATGATTCTTGCCACCCCGTCCGTTCCAAACGATAATTGTCCGTTTAGCACATAAGCCGTAAAAATAGCTACTGTATTAGCATTCGCTATAATAGACAAGTCAATGCCGCCCACCATATTCGATAACATCATGGCCAATGCTAAAAAGCCAAATTCAGGCACTTGAAACAGCATAGACTGAATATTGTTCAGCGATAGCAAAGACGGACCGATAATTATCCGAAGCGTAATGAATATCACAAATGTCAATGTCACTAAAATACTCAAGTTCAAATCACGATTCATATATTCTCTTATTTTTTTCATCATATTCCTCCTATTCCGTAAATATCAAATGGCTTCTGTTCTTGATTCTTTCCTGATAGGAAGTTATCGCAACAGAAACTACTAATATCGCTCCTACAAACAGATTGTTCCATGAGGAAGACAAGCCGATCAATATTAGCGTAGAGTTTAATAGATAAATAATGGTAACTCCCAGAATTGTGCCGAATATTTTACCCTGACCGCCTGTTATCTTAGTTCCTCCAATTACCACAGCCGCTACGACCATCAATTCATTGCCAACCAGCTTATTCGGATATAACGCATTGATCTGTGCTACATAGATAATGCCCATAATGCCTGCTAAGAATCCCGAATACGCATACACGAACAACCGGATTCTAAAGGGATTAAATCCTGCCCTCCTTGCAGACTCCTCATCGTTTCCAATAGCAACGATACCTCTTCCTATCATCGTCTTATAGAGAATCAGCCATGTTGCAATTCCTATTAGCAAAACAGGAACAAGCGATATTGTTAATCCTACCGCTCCATCCTCCGTTACGATCTTGAATATGGTTCCCTGTCCGAACTCATGCAGGCACTCCGGCAAGACTCCGGCACCAAATGATTTATCGCTGATAAAAGTCGTCATAACACCGTGGTATAAATTTTGTGTACCTAATGTAATAATAAACGGCGGCAGCTTTAGCCAGTTAATCAAAAGCGCATTTATCAGGCCCAGCCCTATTCCGATCATTCCTGAAAAAAGAAAAGCAATTCCTAAGTTATCAATTCCCAACGCGATCATGACATTAATCGTCGTATAACTGCCAAACAGTGCGATTGCCATAAAGGAAACATCGATTCCTCCGGATATCATTACTACCAGCAAACCGATAGCAACAATCATTGTTGTGGAAGAGGTCCTTATAATGTCAAATATTGTTTCAAAATGAAGAAATGCCGGATTTTTAATACTAACTAATATACTATATATAATAATAATTAAGAGAAGTATTTTCTGAAATTGATCCACTCTCCTTGTCTTCATTACATTGCCTCCTTTATTTCCGTATTTTCTCCGCTGCTGATCAGATCGCTTATCTTCTGTGCGGCATCCTTTTGGTTCAAGTCATCTTCATTTAATGTCACAACGCATTTTCCTTCCGCCAGTACAACAATCTTATTGCAATTTGCCATGAGCTCCTGAATCTCATCAGAAATAAAAATAATCGCCATACCGTCATCGGCAAACTTATGTATCTGTTCATAAATTTCTGCTTTGGAGCCGATATCAATACCTACAGTGGGCGTATCCATGATAAATACCTTCGGTTTGGTGGCAATCCATTTTCCAATCACCACCTTCTGTTGATTTCCCCCGGAAAGTGTTCCTATTATCGTGTCGATAGAAGGAGTTCTGACCTTTAATTCCTTTACACATTCCTCCGCTAACTTTTCTTCCTTTTTTCTGTTCAGAATCCCCCGGTTCGATAATGCATTTACCAAGGCGGAAGACACATTTTCCTTGATTTTTCTTTCGATAAACAAGCCTTGATGGAAACGGTCTTCCGGAAGCAATGCAATGCCGAATTCCTTCGCCTTCATCGGAGAGTTGATCTTAACCTCTTTTCCCTCCACCTTAATACGTCCGCTTTGGGTTCTGTTCAGACCGAATAATGACATAGCCAGTTCAGTTCTGCCGGAGCCCAGCAGCCCTGTAAGGCCGATAATATCTCCCTTTCTTATCGAGATGCTAATATCTTCATATTGATCCTTACGTGTCAAATGTTCAATTTCCATAATCGGCTGATTGTCCTTGCACTTTCTATGATACCTCGGATATTCTACCTCACGTCCCGTCATATAATGCGACAGGCTCTTTTCATCCAGGTCCTTACTGCTGAAATCACCAATCTTCTCTCCGTTTCTAAAAATGGTGATCGTATCCGCTACCGAAAATATTTCGTCCAGTTTATGGCTGATAAATACGATTGCCAATCCTTTTTTCTTCAGCTCGACAATAATTTTCAGCAGCCTTTCCACCTCCTTCTTGGTCAATGCTGTGGTCGGCTCGTCCATAAAGAGGATCTTTGCATCCTGTGCCAGTGCCCTGCAGATTGCCGTCAGCTGCCTGTTTGCCATAGAAAGCTCTCCGACTGTCTGATTCATATCAATAGATACACCGATTCTATCCAATTGTTCCTTTGCGATGTTTTTAATTTCTTTCCAGTTTACAATCCTTTTCTTCTCAAAGCTCAACTTGCTTATCGCAATATTTTCAGCAACGGTCATATGTTGGAACAAGGACAGATCCTGATAAATAACTTGAACCCCTTCCTTCATTGCCTGATAAGGAGTTAATGCATGGTAAGTATTTCCATTTAATATGATTTCTCCTTCATCCGGGGTATGAACTCCTGAAATATTTTTTACCAGTGTCGATTTTCCGCATCCGTTTTCTCCTGCAAGGCAGTGGATCTCTCCTTTGTTTATGGATAAGTTTATTTCTTTGAGTGCCTTTACGCCGATAAAGGATTTGCTTAGATTTTTCACGCACAGTATTTGTTCCATTCTATTACCTCCATCTAATCTTTTCTTTTGCAAAAAAAACAGAGAACGGCTGCCACGCCGTTCTCCATTTCTACCTTATCATGTGATAGCAACCTGTCATATGGTGTGTTTAGAAATTATAGTCATCTACATTCTCTGCCGTAAATTCTAACGGTGCAAAGCCATAAGCAATATTGTTCTCAACGTTAACACTTTCATAGCCTGTAATTTTTAAGTCTGTCCCCGTCTCTACTCCCTGGCCGGAAGCTAACAGATAAGCCGCATAGCAGGTTGCATAGCCTGCATCCGCCGGTCTCCATGCTAATCCGTGTGCCATAGAGCCATCTTTTAAATAGGTAGAGGACATGGAAGGCAGTGCCAGGGAGACAACAGGTATTGTCGTCGCCTTATCTTTTTCCAGCAACGCTTCGCATATTCCGCCGCCCTGTGCGGAGCAATCAAAGAATCCGTTAATATCCGGGTAAGCCTTTAGAATTTCAAGAGTCTTATCATGGGCTCCTTCCACGCTGTTTCCGTCTTCATAAGGTTCCTCCGTTACGCATTCCATATCCGGATAATTTGCTTCGATGTATTCTACTGCCGCTTTATACCATGCCATATGTGTTTCCATCGTAAGTCCGCCGACGAAACCGGCATATTTGCCCTTACCGCCCATAGCTTCCGCTAAGCTTTTTCCGAATAACTGTCCGAATTCTTCATTAATAAAAGCTTCTACATCCAAGTCAACTTTATCTGCCGTACCCGGTGCTTCATGGGTTACTACTACAATTCCGGCTTCTCTCGCTTTCTCAATCGTCGGTACCAACGCCTCCGGATCATTAGGGACAACGCATATCGCATCTACTCCTTGTGCTATTAAATCTTCCATAATAGCGATCTGGCTGGCAGCATCACCTGTTTCAGGTACCTGAACCGATACATTGAGTCCCGTATCCTTTTGCAGCTGCTCAACGCCCGTTACCATATCATCAAACCATGAATCACTTTGTTTTACTACCATAACAACTTTGTAATCTGCCGGGTCGGCCGATTTATCTGCCGCCTCAGCTGCTGTTTCTGACGTATCATCCGTCTCAGCCGTTGCTTCCGCCGCCGTATTATCTGCGGCTGCGTTATCTGCAGCTGCCGGTTGATTACTGCTTCCGCATCCTGCCAACATAGATGCAAACATTGTCATGCACATGAGCATTGCCATCATCTTTTTCATTTCATTTTCCTCCTTGTTGTAAGCTTTGCTTTATAAATACATTATACGAAATTCTTCCGTTTTTCCTATTCAATTATCCGTTGTCGTTTTTCAAATTTCCGACCTGTTTTTTCAACTTTGGAAATAACCTTGTAATAAAAAATAGGATGGATTATAATCTGTCCATACAGCGTATTATAACGTATTATATCTAATGAAAGGCTTGGAATTATGAGGAGAATCTTACAAAATCTGGAGCATAGATTAAGTTATTTATCGCTTACTACCAAAGTTATTTTTATTATTTTAGTAGTATTATTTATTAATGTAGCTGCTTCCCTCGTAAGTATCGATATGGTTTTAAAATCCAGCAACCGTTTATTATATGAATCGCTGCAGGGCTCATTAAATTATACTGCCGAGGATATTTCCTTTAAATTATCCAATATAGAATCCATGTCAAGTTCTATTCTATCCAACCAAAATATACGCAAGAACCTAATCGCATTAGATGAGGAAACCTCTGAAATCGGAATACGGAATATTAATAACACTCTAAAATATCTGATCAGCGATTATTACCAAACATATAAATTAAATAATATCAGCTATATCAATTTATATAATCCTCGTTTTGTTACTTATAGCTATGAGAGCAAAAGTATTTCCACCCCCGATGATATTCATCAGGCAGTTATCCAAAAAGCCAATCAAAATTCAGGCTATCCTTGCTGGGTAACCGATTACTGTAATACCTATGGTCTTTTTCTTGGAAGAGATTCAAGAAAGATCAATAACCTGAAATATGAAACAATCGGTACCTTGGTCGTTTCTATCGACATGGAAAAAATGATCAAATCCTCCACCCAGTCGTTATTGGATACGGATTTTGCCCAGTACATTATATATGACGGGGCATATGAAATCTTCCATTCCAAGTCACTGGACACCTCTACCGTAGCATCGATCCAGACATCTCTCTCTGAAAATTACGATGTGCTTAGGATTGGAAAAAGCAAATACTTTTGCGTACGCGGAACTATTTCTAATCCATCATGGGATTATATTTGTTTAATTCCGTATGATTATATTTCAGACACCATCAATATGTCCATGCTTCTTTCTTTGGGCGTTATACTTTTCAGTGTAGCGATGTCCTTAATCCTTTCCAGATTATTGATTCGCTCTATTATGAAAGATTTTTATCTTCTTATACAGAAAATGGATGCCTTTGGAAAGGATGAATCGAAATTACCCGATATAGGCGGGCACTATGATCACCGCAAGGATGAGGTTGGAATGCTTCATAATCAATTCGATCAAATGGCCATCAAGCTTCAGCTTCTGATCCAGGAAAACTATGTGAATGAAATTCTCAGAAAAGACGCTAAAATAAAGGCTTTGGAAAGCCAAATCAATCCTCATTTTCTATACAATACTTTGGAATCGGTAAATTGGCGTGCAAAAGCGATTGGGGAAAAAGAAATCTCTCTTATGATCGAGTCGCTCGGTTCCCTGTTGCGCGTTACACTCAGCAATAAGGATACCCAGCATACCGTTGCTGACGACTTAGATATTGTAAAATGCTATATGAATATTCAAAAAATACGTTTCCCTGACAGATTGTCCTTTACGGAAAATATAGATCCTTCCATTCTTTCAGTTGAAATTCCGCTGCTTATTTTGCAGCCTCTGGTAGAAAATGCTATTAACTACGGTATGGAAGAAAGTATCGATGTATGTCATATTGAAATAGAAGGACACGTTTACGGCGAAACGGTATTTATAAGTATCATTAACAGCGGTTCACAATTCGAGGAACGCCTTTTGGAAAAGCTAAATAATCAGGAAGTAATCCCACATGGCTTTGGAATTGGACTTCTGAATATCCATCAGCGAATTCAGCTTACCTATGGTTCCTCATACGGATTGAATTTATATAACAAGGACGAGGATACTGCCGTCGCTCAGGTGACCATCCCGGTTACCATCGATTAACAAGGTCACACACGGGCGTGTAAGACTTTGTCAATCGATGGTAGTAAAATATAAAAAATAGGAGTATAAGTTTATATGTTAAAACTATTAATTGCAGACGACGAAAAAATAATACGGGAAACCATCTCGAAATTAATTGATTGGAAAAGTCTGGGTATCTCATTGATGGGGACTGCTAAAGACGGAATAGAGGCTTATAATATGATTCTGGATGAATACCCGGACATTATACTTACAGATATCAAAATGCCCGGCCTGTCCGGGTTGGAGTTGATTCAAAAAATTTATGCAGTTAACAAGGATACCCAATTTATTATTTTAACCGGATATAGTGATTTTGAATATGCAAAAAAAGCGATGCAGTATGGAGTTCGCTATTACCTTCTTAAACCCTGCAATGAGGAGCAGATTATATCCAGTTTAAAGGATGTGATACACGACCACTATGACAAGCTTGCGACCAGAAGGAATGCGCAGGATAATTTGCCGCTTCTTAACCAATTCCGGCAAAATCTGCTCGTTAATCTAATTAATGACGGTCTTACCTCTCAAGTATCTTTATCCAGGGACAGCTACGTTCCTTTTCATAAGGATTACAGCAAGTACTTGGATTTCTATACTACGCCTTATGAAGTATGCTATTTTTATTATCTTTTAGAGGAGAATATGCAAAATGCAATTCAATTAATTGAAGATTATCGTGAAAAGAATTCTCCCGGCATTCCTTTTCACTATCTTTATGTGCATAATACTCTTGTGTTCTTTTTTTCTTCGTTCAGTCCTGCGTATGCGGAAATGGACACATTTATGTCAGGGCTTAAGTTTCCTGATCAAGACACTGATATCCTATACCGGAGAACCTCCTTTGATAACTTTGAAATAGCTTTAAACAAACTTATTCATCATATACGCCTTTATGAACAGATTATATATACCGACGGCACAACATTAACAAAAATCAGCAATTATCAGAATATTATCCGCGAGGTCCAAAACCATACGGCACAGATTTACGTAAACGACAGGGAAGAATCCGTAAGGGCTATTCATTCATTGCTCAGCGTTCTGCAGGCAATAACGGACCTTAACTTTTTAAAGCAGCTTGTTTCTTCCGTTATCGTTATATCTTCCTCTAAAAATATATCTTACCACGCTCTTTCCGCTGCGGAATTCCTGGTAGGAGTGGGTTCTTCTGCCGACTGTCGGGAGATTACAGGCTCTCTCGAACAATTATTGGAGAATCTTTATCATAAGTATCATTCTTATACTGCTGCCGGTACTATAAGTGCCAAAATACAGACTTATGTACAAGAGCATTTATCCGATCCGGATCTTTCTTTAAAGTGGATTGCCGATAATTATCTTTACATGAATGTGGATTATGTAAGCAAAAAATTCATTAAGGAAACGGGGGAAACTTTCTCTAAATATTTAACCGATGAAAAGGTTAAAAAGGCCAAGGAGCTTCTGGCAGAAAAGAGGCCCGCAAAAATTCAGGAAATTGCAGAGCTTGTCGGCTGCGGAAATAATCCGCCGTATTTTAATCAAATATTTAAAAAAAGTACGGGATTATCGCCAAGTGCTTATATGAAAAAAATTCATGGCGATATATAGAACAGGAAAACCTTTTTTCCCTACCATTCGATTACGGCGGTTCCCCATGTAAGCCCGGCTCCGAAGCCAGACATGACTATCTTGTCTCCCGGGCGGAGCATTCCCTTCTGATTCATTTCATCCAAAAGAATAGGCACGCTTGCCGCGGATATGTTTCCGCAATGATCCAGGCTCAGGGGAAATTTGTCTTCGCTCACCTTCAGACGCTTTGCCACGGACTGAATGATTCTGATATTCGCCTGATGAAGTACAAAATATTTAATATCCTCCGTTTTCAGCCGCGACATTTCAAGCACCTTAATAATAGATGAGGGCACTGTACTCACCGCGAACTTATACACTTCCTGACCATCCATTGATACATAACCAAGTTCAAAGGGATTCTGAATCAATGGGTTATTATTTACACGGTCTCTGCACGCAAGAACACTTCCCTTCGCTCCATCAGATCCCTGCGTAAAAGCAAGCAAGCCCCTCCTGCCGTTTTCTTCCATTTCGCTCTCTTCCGACTCATCGTCCGCATATGTACGCACTACGGCTGCTCCCGCTCCATCGCCAAAAAGGACACAGGTACTTCTGTCATTCCAGTCCATAATCTTCGACAGTGTCTCCGCCCCAACTACCAGAGCCGTTTTATAAATGCCTGACTGCAAGTAAACATAAGAGGTATGGAGAGCGAACATAAAGCCCGAGCAGGCAGCATTCACATCGAACGCCACCGCATTTGCCGCCCCAAGCTTTGCCTGCACTTCGCAGGATGTAGATGGAGTTACATAGTCGCCGGTAATTGTCCCTACAATAATCAAATCGATTTCATCCGCACCGACTCCTGCATTCTTAAGCGCTTTTTGCGAAGCTTCCGCCGCCATTGAGGCTGTGGTCTCTTCCTTAGCCAGCCTTCTCTCCTTTATACCCGTACGGCTGGAAATCCATTCATCAGAGGTATCCATAATTTTTGATAAATCGTCGTTGGTTACCACACTTAAAGGGAGACAGCTTCCCGTCCCTATTATTCTCATCATACCAATAACCTTGCCTTTCTCACAAACTATTCTCCATCTATTTCAAATTCTTTCATAATATCTTTTACATGTTCCAGCTTCTCCGCTCTGCAGGCATTTGCTCCACAGAAGAGAAGTCCGTCCTTTACATTTCCGTTTACCGCATTTATGAGAGCCTGCGTGATGCAATATGGTGTTTCTGCCGGGTTGCAGGTTATGATGCAATCGAAGCACTTCCTGGGAGGTATTCTTCCCTGCGCAGTTCTTCTCGTAAATTCGTTGGCGATAGCCCGTGCCGGCATTCCTACCGGACTTTTTACGATTATAATGTCATCTTCCGCAGCATCTATATATGCCTGTTTGTAAGCCTGTGAAGCGTCACATTCATAAGTCGTTACAAACCGGGTCGCTAACTGAACACCGGACGCTCCAAGCGAGAACGCGTGCTCCGCATCCTCTCTCGTATAGATTCCTCCTGCAACCACCACCGGGATTTCTTTGCCATGCTCGCTTGCGCATTCCTCTACATGCCAGATAATCCTGCGGATTTCTCCATCATAATCCAGCTCCTCCATATGGGCAAGCTGCTCATTCTTAAAGCCCAGATGCCCTCCGGCCAGAGGACCTTCTATCACGACCATATCCGGCAGCCTGTCATATTTCTTCATCCAATATTTTAAAATAATCTGTGCCGACTTAAGGCTTGAAACGATAGGTGCAATCTTTGTTTTGGCCTTTCCCACCAGCTCCGGCAAAGCCATCGGCAGTCCCGCTCCCGATATGATAATGTCCACTCCTGCCGCTATTGCTGCTTTTACGTATTCCTCATATCGTTTTGTTGCTACCATGATGTTAACGCCGATAATTCCGCTTCCGGCAATTTTTCTCGCTTTATCTATTTCGTCTTTTATGGCACGCAGATTACACCCTATCGGGTCCTTGCCAAAGCTTTCGCTTTTATAACCGATTTGTGCGGTGGAAATAATACCCACACCACCCTGAGCCGCTACCGCTCCGGCCAGCCCGGACAGACTGATGCCTACACCCATTCCTCCCTGGACTACCGGAATCTTCGCCGTAAGATCTCCTATTTTTAAGGGTTTTAATAAACTATTGCTCATGATTCCTCCAGGCTGCCTATGGCAAAAGTAAGCTCTGCCTGCACTGCCAGCTTTCCATCCACATACGCCTTTGCGCTGCCTATGCCGATAGGGCCTTTCCTTTTAATAATTTCCGTTTCCAGCAAAAGAACATCTCCGGGCACGATTTTTTTCTTGAATTTCGCGGAATTAATTGCTCCGAAATACGCAGTCTTTCCCTTGAAGTCCGGCTGAGTGAGCAGCGCCACGGCCCCTACCTGCGCCAGAGCCTCTACTACAAGCACCCCCGGCATGACAGGCTCTCCCGGAAAATGTCCCGCAAAAAACGGCTCGTTATAAGTTACACATTTTTTCCCCTTTGCCCTTACGCCCGGCTCCAGTTCCTCTATAGTGTCTACGAGAAGAAACGGGTGTCTGTGGGGAATGATTTCCATAATTTCCTTTGTCGTTAAAACGGACATCTCTCTCTCCTAATGAGTATTCTTTACTCATTTCTGATTCATTTTTTTATTATCAAGTTGGAACTGAACATCTTATTCCGCATACTTTTTCACGATTATAGTAGCGTTATGCCCACCGAATCCAAGAGAATTGGAGAGCGCGTAAGTAAATGCCTCCTCTGCCGCTTCCTTGCAGTAATCTAAATCACACTCTTCATCCGGTACTTGATAACCCACCGTACGATGAATATAACCCGCTTCCAATTCTTTTATACAGGTCACGAATTCAAGAGCTCCTGCTGCACCCAGCAAATGGCCAACCATTGATTTCGTTGAATTAATTTTTATTTTCTGTGCATGACTGCCAAAGGTCTTCTTGATTGCTCTTGTCTCGAATAAATCGTTGTGATGGGTGCTCGTTCCATGAGCGTTAATATAGGTAATATCCTCCGGCTGGATTCCTGCATCCTCTATGGCGAATTCCATGGCCTTCGCCGCACCTTCCCCATCCTCTGCGGGAGAGGTGATGTGATAAGCATCCGCTGTGCAGCCGTATCCTACGACCTCCGCGTAAATTTTTGCTCCTCTTTTTTTTGCATGCTCCAATTCCTCCAAGATGACCGCTGCAGAGCCTTCCCCCATGACAAACCCGCTTCTTTCCTTATCGAAGGGGATGGAGCATCTGGCCTTATCGTCCGAAGAAGTGAGCGCTGTCAGCGCCGTAAAGCCGGCAACGCCTACGGGTGTGATACTGCTTTCCGTCCCTCCGGCTACCATTACATCCGCTTCTCCGTGCTGAATGGAGCGGAAGGCTTCTCCGATAGAGTTGGATCCCGTAGCGCAGGCTGTAACAACATTAACATTCTTTCCCTTTAGCCCGAACTGAATGGATACGTTACCCGCCGCCATATTGCTGATCATAAGCGGTACCAGCAGGGGATTGACGCGTCCCGGTCCTTTCTCCATGAGCTTGGTATGTTCTCTTTCCATAGCCTGCAGAGAACCTATCCCTGAGCCCATGGATACTCCCACCTTAAATTCGTCTTCCTTTTCCATATCAATTCCGGCGTCCTCAAGTGCTTCTTTGGTCGCAGCTACCGCATACTGACCGAACAGCTCCATTCTTTTCGCCGCCTTAACATCCATGTAATCCTTTGCTTCAAAACCCTTTACTTCCGCCGCCAGCTTACACTTATACTCGGAAGCATCGAACTTTGTAATCTTATCGAATCCTATTTTTCCTTCCTTCACGCCGGCCCAAAATTCATCCACACTAAGTCCTATGGGCGTAATAGCCCCCAGACCGGTAACAACTACTCTCCTGCTCATCTTTATACTCATGCTCCTTTACTGTTAGCAAATTTTCTGCCATTTGGCCTCTATGCCGCCTAGGCCATACCACCATCTACCGAGATTACCTGACCGGTAATATATCCAGCCTTATCACTGGCCAGAAATGCCACCATTTCCGCAATATCCTTCGGCTGCCCGGCACGTTTAAGCGGTATCTGCGCGATAACTGCCTCCCTGGCGGTCTCGCTCATGGACTGTGTCATATCCGTATCGATATATCCCGGAGCTACTGCGTTTACCGTAATGTTTCTGCTTGCAAGTTCTTTTGCCATGCTCTTTGTAAGGCCTATCACTCCCGCTTTGGAAGCTGCGTAATTCGCCTGTCCTGGATTGCCCAGTACTCCGGATACGGAAGATAGATTTATGATCCTTCCTCTCCTTTGCTTAATAAATGCCCGATACATATGCTTTATCGTGTTAAAAGTCCCTTTTAAATTGGTGTCTATTACTCCGTCAAAATCTTCTTCGGTCATCTTGATCATAAGATTATCTTTCGTAATTCCCGCATTGTTTACAAGAACGTCAATATGTCCGAACAACTCCAGCATATCCGTTACCATTCTTCCGCAGGCTTCATAATCTGCAACAGAACACTGTACCGGCACCGCTCTTCTTCCCATAGCCTCAATTTCTTTCACCACGGCATTTGCTTTGTCCTCACTGCCGTTGTAGTTAACAATAACATCCGCCCCATAGCTCGCCAGCGTAAGAGCAATTTCACGGCCGATTCCTCGGCTGGCGCCAGTTATAAGCGCTACTTTTCCCTCTAACATTCCCATACTTAAATCCTCTCCAAATCATCTATCTTTTCAATATTGACTGCTTTTACATCTTTGCTGATTTTCCGTATGAATCCGCTAAGTGTCTTGCCCGGTCCGATTTCAATAAATGTATCGACTCCGTCCTCCAGCATACGCTCCACACTCTGCTGCCATTTCACGGATGAGGATACCTGACGGACTAAGAGCGGCTTCACCTGCTCCTTAACCGTTACGTAATCTCCTGTTACATTGGAAAGATATGGGACCTTTATATCGTGTACCTCCACATCGCTAAGCTCTTCACTCAGCTTTTCTCCTGCGCCTGCAAGAAGGGGGGAGTGGAAAGGTCCACTGACATTCAAAGGAATACACCTCTTCGCTCCCTCCGCCAGCAACAACGAAGCTGCTTTCTCTACCGCTTCCGCTTCTCCGGTAATTACGATTTGTCCTGGGCAGTTATAATTGGCTATACTTACAGAACCGTCTATCTCTTCACACGTTTTTTCTATTATGTCCGCCGGAAGTCCGAGTACTGCCGTCATAGCTCCTCCCCGGGGCACGGCCTGCTGCATATAAATGCCTCTTTTTCTCACTATCCTGAATATGTTCTCCGGACTCATGACACCTGCCGCTGCAAGTGCACCGTATTCTCCCAAGCTTAAGCCCGCCGTAACATCAGGCTTATATCCTTTTTCCTCTATCGCTTTTAAGATAGCTACCTCAGTCGCTAGCATCGCTATCTGTGTATACTCCGTAATATGAATTCTTTCATTGTCTTCAAAGCAAAGAGAGACCACATCCAAGCCAGCCGCTTTCTCTGCCAGTTCGAACATCTCTCTGCTTACTGTAAACTTCTCGTAAAAGTCCTTTCCCATCCCAACATACTGTGCTCCCTGACCGGGAAAAATGAATGCTGTTTTACCCATAATAAAACCTTGCCTTTCCATTTATCGTTTTACTTTGAATATCAAAGTATTATATTAAAAAAAAGAGCCGCCGTACTGTTCTCTCAGCAGCTTAACACTTACTGTTAAGCTGCGTAAGAACGTGGTTCAAGAGATGATTTCTGCTTCGCAAAGCGAATTTAAATGCAAAAAGTGTGCATTACAACTTTAACAGCTTCTCCGCCTGCGATATGATTTCCTGGATGATTTCACCGCAGCTCTTTTCTTCTTTTATCAGACCGGCTATCTGTCCTGCCATAATCGTTCCGTTTACTACATCGCCGTCTATCACGGCCTTTCTTAGAGAACCCAAAGTGAGATATTCCAGTTCCTCGAAGGAAGCACCTTCTTCCTCCAGCTTCAAGTATTCCCTCGTCATTTTATTTCTAAGGGAACGCACCGGATGACCTGTGCTCCTTCCTGTCACCTCCGAATCGATATCCTTGGCGGCGAATATTTTCTGCTTGTAGCTGTCATGTACGATAGATTCCTTTGCAGTTGCGAATATCGTACCCATTTGTACCGCCTCCGCTCCCAGAATCATAGCTGCCGCAAATCCTCTTCCGTCGGCGATTCCGCCCGCTCCTATTACTGGAACACTCACGGCATCCGCTACCTGAGGAAGCAAAGACATGGTGGTGGACTCGCCTATATGCCCCCCTGCCTCGGTTCCTTCCGCAACTACCGCATCGGCGCCTGCGCGCTCCATCATTCTAGCCATGGCTACACTGGCAACTACAGGAATCACTTTCACACCAGCATTTTTCCACAGCTCCATAAACTTGCCCGGATTACCTGCCCCGGTGGTAACTACCTTTACATCTTCCTCTACAATGAGCTTTGCCACCTCTTCGGCATTCGGATTCAGCAGCATGATGTTCACACCCATGGGTTTATCCGTCAGCTTCTTCGCTTCGCGAATCTGCTGTCTCACGATTTCCGCAGGAGCGCTGGCTGCTCCGATCAGCCCCAGACCGCCAGCCTCGGATACCGCTGCCGCAAGGTGAGACTCCGCAACCCACGCCATACCGCCTTGTATGATCGGATATTCGATTCCCAGTAATTTGGTTATTCTCGTCTCCATCTTATGCTTCTACGCCTTTGTTCTTCATATATTCTATTACTGCTCCAACCGTTGTAATCTTCTCAAGATCTTCGGAAGGAATCTCAATACCGTATTCTTCTTCAAAAGCCATAACCAATTCGAATAAATCGAGGGAATCCGCTCCCAAATCTTCTTTAAAGGAGGATTCTTCCGTAATTTCAACACCGTCTAAGCTCAATTGTTCCTGGATAATTTCTTTTACTCTTTCTAACATTTTAATATCTCCTTTTATAATACCTATCTTTTTAAAATTAGTTTGATATTCAAAGTATATTGTCTTCCTATCAATTTGTCAACTGGTTTTTTTACCATCGTTTGACAAGGGCGTGTAAGACCTTGTCAAACGATGGTAAGTCCATTTCAGAACATTTTATCGGCACACTTCTCCGAACAAAGAACTCTTTGGCTCATAATATCTGAATAAAGCTCCATTCCCTCAGTCCTTATCACATGAATCACATCAGCATTCACAGCACATCCTTCTCCGATTATGTCACAGACAATATTCTCAGCTTCTAATATTTTCCCCTCATTCAAGACAACATTTTCCCTGCCGTCGAAAAGAGCCACATAGAAGACTCCTGATTCTACCAAGTCCTGGAAGAAATGGCTCCCGTAAGATAATTCGGGCATAATTCCTTTTTCGCTATAGGCTATTTCACAAACTGCCAACATATTCATGAGCTCTGTGAAATGTACCGGTACTCCCAGCGAGGGGGTTGTCGTTCCCCATCTTCCCGGCCCCATCAGCATGGCATTCTTCCCCTTAAGCACCCGGTTAAGCAAGCCGACCTGTCTCGCGATATCGTACTTGTCCTGCTCCTTCAGCTCTAAATATTCCCTGACGCTTACATAAACAATGTAATCGATGGGAAGTCTCACATTACCGCCCATGAAATTACCGTGAGAGTAGAACAAACACTTTTTCTCATCCACCGTCTCCGGTATTTCCACCGTCTTTCCCAGTCCTCGCGTCTGGAGCGGCCGGCACTGCAAAAGATTGATGCGAAATTCTCCTTCCCTGTTAAAATTTGCCGTAAACTCTATATCTACCGGATAATTGTACTTTTGGGCGAGCAGAGTGAGCATCCGTTTCATTACCTTCGGAAATTCAGTTTCCTTCAGTAATTTTCTGAAATTCAGGATGGGAGGAACTCCGGAAACGTCTCTTCCGATTTCGCTAAGCCTTCTCTCCGTCTCGAAATCCCGTACCCAGAATAAGTTCTTATCGGCCTTAATATCAGAGCTTGTAACCATATTCACGCTTATGGATTCCTGCGTATTTTCCTTCAGATTCAGCACATCCATATTGTGCTGAGAATATTTCTGAGCTTCCTCGTAACCTATTAACGGCTGCCTCATGGGGTCGTCCAATGTTACAATCTTCACATAATCGCCGATCACTCTGTCCACTGCCCGGGTCCCAAGACCGAATACAAGACGAAGCATCCCCGCTTCCATATCCACCTCTTTATCCCATACGTATAGATTTGAGGAGTTGCCCACTCCCGCCGTATGAGGGAAGAAATAGTCACCGTAATAGTCTCCCGAAACCCTTTGCACCAGAATCGCCATCTGCTCGTCCCTGTCGGCCAGCCCTCTGTTTTTTCTGTAATGCAGAGCATCCTCATTCATGGTACTGGCATAAACCACCCGCACCGCATCCATAAAATCGTTCAAGCGCTTTTCAGGGTCCCCCTGGTTCACACAGAACACACTCTCATATTTTCCCGCAAAAGCATTGCCGAAGTTATCTTCCAACAGCGAGCTGGAACGCACGATAATAGGGGACTGTCCATAATATTCCAGCATCTGCATGAATTCATCCCTTACAATTCTTGGAAACTTCCCCCCGCGCAGCTTTTCTTTAAGCTCCGGCGCATATGCGAAATACCCTTCTTCGGTTTTCTGCCTCGTCCGAAGCTGCCACCATCCATTTTCCACTATGTAGGTATAATAGATATCCGAGCCGAGATAAAACGAATCATGAGATTCCAGAAGAGGCTTAAAATATGCCTTGTCTTCATCACTCCTCGTAATGATCCTCCTCGCTAAAAGCATGCCTACGCTTTTTCCTCCGATAAATCCCGTGCCTATTTCCCTTCCGGCAATCTTGACAATATCGGACAGCTTAAAAAAGCTCATGCACATATCGCGCATGCGGGATTCCTTGCCGATAAGCAGGTCGATGAGAAGTCCCTTCATCTCTTCTTTTTCCTTCTCTTCTCCCTCCAGAGCCTCTCTCGCCCTATTTATGGTCACGTGCCAGTAATCCAGCCGTTCCTCCGTCCAGTTGAAGTTAGAAAAAAGCTCCGCAGCCTGAGCGCTGGCCGTAATCGGTTCTACCTCGTCGCCATCGATGTAATGGGGGAAAAACATTGTGGGAGAATACCTCTGCCATGCCTTCAGCGGATGAATATAAAACCGGTCGTTTATCTTATAAACGTCTAGAAGAAGCTGCGTTGTTTCACGAATGGTCGCGATCGTATCATAAGTATGCACATTTCGCTTAATGGCAAAATAAGCGATAGTATCCAGCTCATACAGATAAGGACAGGTCACCCTGAAAAAGTTGCCCGTCATCAAATCAGAGTACCAGAAGGCTAACAGCTCCGTCAGACAATCGAAAACATAAAAGGCTTTCACTCCCTCTTCCCCGATAATACGGTGAATCATGGTAGCAAAGCCTTCAAAGCCCATGGCTGGATTGGGCTCATAGATCTTGATACCGGTCAGGTCCTCCACTACTTGTCTGTGTGTTCCAAAACGGAAATAGATAATATTACGGTTATCCTTTCTCGCCTGTTCGATATAGGGCGCAACTACATAACAGTAATCCTCGATAGAGTCTACCTGCCATACTACATTATCTCCCAGACGAAGCATATCTATGGCCTTGTCGAAGCCCTTCATTCCCGTACTGACACTATCCAATATTCCCATAGCGGTCCCTCCTGCAGTATCTGTTTCCAGTTTATAAGCCAAATCCTTATTCTATTTTTTCCAGGAGCATATTGTATACATCACGCTTTCCGATTCCTCTGTCCTTCGCAACGATCTTCATAGCTTCCTTTCTCTCTATTCCCTGCTCTTCGTAATACCTCATATGCTCTTCTATAGGCATTTCCTTCCAGGAAAGCGCGGCTTCCTCTTTCTTCTCCTCCAGACTCTTGCCCTGAATGACCAGCACATATTCACCCCGAGGCTCGTTCTCCTCATAAAAGGTAAGTGCCTTTTCGATGGTCATAGGTAAGATGGTCTCGAATTTCTTCGTAAGTTCCCTGCATATAGTGATTTTACGCTCTCCCAACGCTTCATAGAGCTCTTCCAGCGTCTTTTTTAAATGATGGGGCGCTTCATAGATAATCATTGTCCGACTCTCCGCCGACAGCTCCTTAAGTACAGCTTTTTTCTCCTTCTTATTGTCGGGCAGAAATCCCTCGAAGCAAAACCGCCTGGTGCTTAAACCCGATAAGGTAAGCGCCGTAATACACGCCGCGGCCCCCGGAAGAGAAGTTACAACGATTCCTGCCTCCTGACAAAGCGCTACCAGAGTTTCCCCCGGATCTGAAATTGCAGGTGTCCCCGCATCGGTAATGAGCGCTACCGTTTTTCCCTCCTGCATCTGTCCGATGAGATAATGTGCCTTTTCCACCCGATTATACTCATGATAGCTAGTCATCGGTGTTTTTACACCGAAATGATTTAACAGCTTGATGCTGTTCCTCGTATCCTCCGCCGCAATCAGGTCCACGCTCTTTAGGGTATCTATTACCCGAAGCGTTATATCGTCCAGATTTCCGATCGGCGTAGCACACAAATATAATATTCCCGCCATATTAATAACCGTGCCTTTCTCCTAATATCCGTAAATATCATATATTTCCGGCATATAAACTCCCGGCTCCCTGTATACGATCAAAGGCTTTTCTACCGTAATCCTCGGCTTCCCGCCGCGGTTCGCTTCTATAAGAACCATATTAGGCTCCTTGTCCACATACGGATATACCAGCTGCATGCGCTTCGGCTCCAGCTTATACTCATGAAGGAGTACCATAATTTCCGCCAGCCGAAAGGGTCTATGCACCATGAAAAAATTCCCGCCGGGTTTAAGAAGCCCTGCTGCCTGCGACACCACATCCTCTAAGGTACACAATATCTCATGGCGGGCAATCGCCTTTGGCGCCTCGGGATTCCGCAATCCATGGTTAGAGGTCATGTACGGAGGGTTACATGTAACAACATCAAAAGAAGCAGCTCCGAATAACGTCCCTGCCTCCCTTAAATCTCCCTGCACAATGGCAATCTTATCCTGAAGATTATTAAGCGCCACACTCCGCATCGCCATATCGGCACTTTCTTCCTGAATCTCCAGCCCTGTTAAATGAGCAGCCTTCGTCTTTGCTTCCATGAGTATAGGTATAATCCCAGTTCCCGTACCCAGGTCGAGAGCCTTGTCACCCTCTCCCGCCCGGGCAAAACCGGATAAAAGAACAGCGTCCATCCCAAAGCAGAACTTTTCAGGATTCTGAATAATCTTATAGCCGTTTCTTTGCAGTTCATCCAGCCTTTCCTTATCTTTCAGATTAATTGTCATCCAGTTTAGATTTTCCTTCCTGCTTTTCCAATTTCTCCAATTCCTTAAGCTGTTCGTCGCTTACTTCAACCTTCGTATTCTTATGTTTTTTCTTGAACCTGAGCTGATTTACTTTATATTCCTGAATTTCTTTCTCATCGTCCTTTTCTATAATTACCTTCACAAGCTGCCTTAAGACATTTACGCTCTGTACCTCGCCCTTGTAACCATCTTCAGTAGTCACATAATCCCCTACGTTAGGAAGCCTGCGGTTCAAATCCTCATATGTTTCCTCTTCATTTTTCAAGCAGCACATCAAACGCCCGCAGACTCCCGATATTTTAGTAGGATTCAGGGAAAGATTCTGCTCCTTCGCCATCTTAATGGATACCGGTACGAACTCGGACAGATAGGAGTGGCAGCAAAGCGCACGCCCGCATATTCCCACACCTCCCACGATTTTCGTCTCATCTCTGACGCCGATCTGGCGAAGTTCTATTCTTGTTTTGAATACCGCTGCCAGATCTTTCACAAGCTCACGGAAATCTATGCGTCCATCCGCCGTAAAATAAAACAATACCTTATTATTATCGAAGGTATATTCGGCGTCGATGAGCTTCATATCCAGTTCATGCTTTCTTATCTTTTCGAGGCATATTTTGAAGGCCTCTTTTTCTTTCATCTTGTTCGCCGTCTCCTGTTCGCCGTCTTTTGCCGTAGCGACGCGCAGCACAGGCTTCAAAGGCTGAATTACCTTTTCTTCCTCTACCTCTCTGGGAGCACCTACCACCGTTCCGTATTCGATTCCTCTGGCAGTTTCCACAATAACATTGTCGCCCCTTTTTATACTCAAATGGCCGGGATCAAAAAAATAAATCTTTCCTGCCGTTCTAAAACGTACACCTATTACCTTTACCATTTAATAGCTATCCTCCTTTTCCCATGAGTATCTTTCACTCTTATGAGTGTTCTTCACTCTTTGAGTGTTCTTCACTCTTTAATATCAGGAATTCTCCTTGACCGTCAGGAGCAGAAGCTCCATGGTCAGATCGAAGTTTACATTTGCATTCAAGCGGTTCTTTGCTTTTTCAAGCGCGCTTATTACCAGTTCAATCCCTTCATAAGTGCTTCTGTCCGCTACCTTTCTAATATACTGTATTTCCTCTCTGAAAATCAAGTGATTTGCATCGTTTGTCGCCTTGAACATGAGCACGTCTCTGTACCAAATGGACAAAATATCCATATAATCGTTCACATCCAGCTTATATTCGCCAATTTTCTTGATTGCCGCAACAATTTCGTTTATTTCCATATCATTAATATATTTTAAAAGTGTAATCGCTTCTTCCTTTACGTGCTCGAAATCTTCACTGGAAGCTAAAAGCTTCGCCTTTCCGATATTGCCTCTTGCGAAAGCCACACAGATATCCGCCTTATAATCCGGCACCTGCATCGTCTCCATCAAAAAACGCTTTACCTGCGTATCCTTCACCGGCTTCATATTCAGCACTACACACCGGCTCAGAATCGTAGAAAGCAACGACTCCATATTTGTTGTTAAAATTAAAATAACCGTATACTCCGGCGGTTCCTCCAAGGTCTTCAGCAAGGCATTCTGTGCCTGAACTGTCATCTTCTCGCCTTCATTTATAATATATATTTTACGGTGGCTGCTATAGGGCTTAATTGCAACGCTTCCGTTAATTTGTCCTCGAATATCCTCCACGCCTATCGTTCCCGGCTTCTCGTGCGTCACATAGATGACGTCCGGTTGATTTCCTGTAGCCATCTGCTTGCAGGAACGGCACACACCACAAGGCTCCACATTCCCTGAAGAAATATCATTATCCTGAAGCTGCGTTTTTTCACACTGCAAAGCCGCCGCAAATATTCCGGCAATAAATTCCTTCCCGGAACTTCTTTCCCCATTGATGATATACGCATGGGATACCTTATTTAATTTAAGGGCATTCTGAAAATGCTCCTTCAGCTGTTCCTGCCCGATAATATCCGTAAATCTCGCCATCCCGAACCTCCGTTTTATCACAATGTCTATTTTCATTATAACTTTTTCAAAAAATACTGCATCAAGTAAATATATCCAGAAGTAATCCCCTGATTTCACCGATTTTACTCAGAATACTCAGATTGTCTTTTTCCTCTTTCACCAGCTCCTGCGCAAGCTCATCCAGTTTCTCATCGATTAAGCGTATGATGCCGTATACCCGGTGGCGTCCTCTCTTGTCCAAAAAGTTCTCTCGTGTAAAAGAATGTGAATGACTGACTACTTCATTCATAAACTCTTTAATCAAACCACGATATTTCTTCATATCCTTTACATCGCGCCGCTTGGAAAGCTTATCGCCCTGCATGGTAATCTCCTCCATAAGAGAGGTAAGTCTTGCCTGCAGTTCTTTCTCCTCGATATGGCTGACAAGAGTAAACTTAAAAGTACCGTCCGCAGACTGCTGTTTTTCCACCGGCTCTGCCGGAACCGGATTCATAACCTGATTTACTTTTATATCCATATCTGCCTCCTTACGTAATCATTTGCTTATAGTATCTCCACGATATACTCTTTAATCTCTTTTAAACAGCGTTCCAGATCGTCGTTGTAAAAACGCCTGTCTATACCTGCTTCCTTTACCTTCTCTTCGCTGAAATCTTCACAGTCGGCAAGGTATCTGCGGCACAGCTCCTCATAACCTGGATTCTCCTGCTTTTTTTCCCGTTCAAGCGCTCTGGCAAGCCTGACGCCGTCGTCCACCTCTATGAGTACCGGAACGATATTATTTTTCCCAAAAAACTCGCACAGCTTGTTATAAGCCTCCAGCGTTCCTATCACCGCATAGTTTTGATGCTTTAAGTCAATTTTTCCGTCATCCACCGTAAAGTAACGCCACGGACCATAATACGTATCATAGGTTCTCTCCTCTATGATCTTTCTGCGCCTCGATAATTTACGGTAACCCTCCTCATCGGTAAAAAAGTATTCCACACCATTTACTTCTCCTCCGCGGATAGGTCGGGTGGTATAAGGAACAAGGGTTTTAAGGCCCAATTCCTTATCCTCCAGAAGCTTTTGAAAAATCGTATCCTTCCCCGTGGAACTTTTCCCCATAAAACAGATAAATTTACCCATTGGAATTTTATACCTCGATAACGCGAATCATATTTGTCCTGCCCGAAATGCCCAGCGGCACTCCTGCAGTAAGCACGGCAATGTCTCCCCTCTTCACATAGCCCGCTCTTTCTACCGCATGGGTAGCTTCTTCGAACAAATCGTCCGCTTTTTCCTCTTTTTGGATCAATACGGGAATTACGCCCCATGATAAATTGAGCTGTCTGCATACTCTCGGATTTACTGCACATGCGATAACCGGGCATTTCGGCTTATATCTGGAAATCATACCTGCCGTAAAGCCTGACATCGTTACCGTGATAATGGCCGATGCATTTAATTCGGAAGCAGTAGTGCATGTGGCATGAGAAATCGCTGTGGTGATATCAGGGCTTTCACATCTGTTTCTTCTCATTCGGGAGTCATAATCGATGTCATTTTCCGTACGCTCTGCGATTTTCGCCATAGTCCTTACCGCTTCTACCGGATATAATCCTGCGGCAGTTTCCCCGGAAAGCATGATTGCCGTAGTTCCGTCGTAAATGGCGTTGGCGATGTCCGTGGTCTCCGCACGGGTAGGCCTGGGATTCTTGATCATGGATTCCAGCATCTGCGTCGCTGTAATTACGTGCTTGCCCTGTGCCACAGCCATTTTAATCATCTGCTTCTGCAATACAGGAACCTCCTCGATAGGTACTTCAACACCCATATCGCCTCTGGCTACCATGATACCGTCGGACACTGACAGAATCTCTTCCAAGTTTTGAATCCCCTGCATATTTTCGATTTTGGAAATAACCTTCATCGTACTGTGGTGCTCGTCCAAGATCTTTCTTATTTCTAATACATCTTCTTTTGATCTGACAAAGGAAGCTGCTATAAAATCATAACCAACCTCACAGCCGAAAATGATGTCCGCCCTGTCGGTATCACTGATATAAGGCATGGACAAAATGGCGTTAGGCACATTGACCCCCTTATGGTTGGATACCGGACCGCCGTTTACTACGGTACAGATTATTTCCTCACCCTTAATATCGGTTACTGTCATTTCAATCAGGCCATCGTCGATTAAGATAGACATACCGACAGAAACGTCCTTTTTCAAGTTCTTATATGTAATGGAAGCTCTCTTGGAATCTCCCAGCACATCCTCGGTGGTTAAAGCAAAAAGTTGTCCGGTTACGAGCTCCGTTCTCCCGTCCTTGAAATCGCAAAGGCGGATTTCCGGCCCCTTTGTATCCAAAAGCGTGGCTACCGGAAGCTTCAGTTCCTCGCTTAACCTTATTACTCTGGCTAATTTCTCCTTATGCTGCTTATGTGTTCCATGGGAAAAGTTAAAACGGGCAACGTTCATGCCTGCTAACATCAACTCTTTCAATTTTTTTTCACTCTCGCTGGAAGGTCCTATCGTGCAAATTATTTTAGTTTTTCTCATGTTAAATTTATCTCCTTTTATTCGACTTTTTCTTTGATTCGTTAACACTTTCCAGTACCTTAAGCATTCCATCCTGCACGCCTTGTACATGCAATCCTGCGCGAAGATATGAATTGATCGCTTCCACCGTACTGTCCTCTATTTTTTCTCCGGGCACCACAATTGGAACTCCCGGGGGATATAAGTTAATAAATTCGGCAGATGTCCTGCCCTGCGCTTCCCGAACCGGTATATAATGATACCCTTTTTCGTCGGATAACGCAATCGCTTTTGCAATAGACATAGTAATTTCCAAAGGAGCTAAAGCCCTTTCCTCCTGTTCATCCGCAGCGGAAGCCGTCATTTCGCTATCGATTTCCAGTAAAGCCTTCGCAAGCCGTTCCAGGCCCTCCTGCCTGTCTATCGGAGAAAGCATTGCTAAAACATAGCCGTCTGCCGCCATCTCCAGCTGAAGGTGATACTTCTCTCTTAGAATATCGTAGAGCTGCTGCCCCGTCAATTCCCCGTTCTTTATGGAAATCACTACCTTTGTGAGATCCATGGCCCGCATACGACAGCCAGAAACTGTCTGCCTGTCCATAATCTCCAGATATCTGCATCCTGCGACCGCTTTTATGAAACTGTCACGGTAATCCAACAGCTGTCCTAAAAGCTGCCGCCCTTCCCTTTTCATCAAATTCATACATGAATCGATGGAAGCCATAAGGACATAGGACGGGCTGCTGGTCTGAAATACCTTAAGATACCTTTTAAGACGTTCTCTGCTTACTAGCTTCCCATTTACATGCAAAAGAGCTGTCTGTGTCATAGCGGGCAGCGTCTTATGAACGCTTTGTATCACTATGTCGGCGCCCTGCCTCACCGCATTTTCCGGGAAAGCTTCTTGAAAACCAAAATGTGCTCCGTGGGCCTCGTCCACGATCAGGGGCTTTCCATATCTATGTGTTATATCGGCAATTTTCCCGATGTCGGATACCACTCCTTCATAGGTGGGAGAGGTAATAATTACCGCCGCTATATCCGGCTGTTCCTCCAAGAGCCTTTCCACGCTTTCGGGAGCTATCGCATCCGCAATGTTGTACTTCTTCACTATATCAGGATATAAATAGGACACCTGAAGCTCCTGCAGATAAACAGCATAATACACCGACTTGTGGCAGTTCCTCGCCACTAAAAGCCGGTCTCCCCTTTGTGTCACTGCGAAGATTGCGCTAAGTATCCCGCAAGTGCTCCCATTTACGAGAAAGAAGGTCTCTTCCGCGCCATAAAGCTTCGCCGCATCCTGTTGTGCCTTTCGTAAAATTCCCTGCGCTCGATGCAGGTTGTCGAATCCGTCTATTTCCGTAATATCGATTCCGTATGCCGCCTCCAAGGCGCCGCCACACTTTTCTACAGCATTTCTCTTATGCCCCGGCATATGAAAGGGGTAATAGTCAGAATCTCTATATTTTTCAAGTTGTTCAAATAAATCGCTCAATCTTTTATCCTTACGGGTCTTTACTCATTGTGAGTGTTTCTTACTCATTATGAGTGTTCTTTACTCATTGATATTGTACTTTCACTTTGATACCGAGCTTCGGCTCTCTTCTGTCCCAATACCTCTTCCCGTCTCCCCGGTGCAGGCGTATCGTCTCCAAAAGAGAGCAGTATTTATCCGCAGTAGTCACTATCCACGCCTCGCGGCACTGAGGCGGAACTACTGTAAGCGGCCACATATGCTTCTTGATGATATCCCTTTCTCTGGGAGTAAGCTTATATTCTCTTGAAGCATTCCTAAGCGCTATTCCCGGATGGTAAAAGCCGTGCAGCCGCTTTCTGTTCTCCCTTTGCTTGTCGTGCCAGTCGTAAAGAAAATAATCATGAAGCAAAGCTCCCCGAACCAGTTCTCTTTGACTGCAGCTGATTCTGAGTTTTTTGCTGATGGCCAAGCTATATTTGGCAACATTGATACAATGGTTATTCACGCTCATATTTCCATGCTGGATATGCTCGTTTGTCTTCTTAAAGTTGTCGGAATCCAGAATGTCCCCACCGTGCTGTTTCAGCAGGTTGTTCAATTCCTTTTGCTTATAGAAAGCATCCCGCAGCTTCTCTCTTTTCTTTTCACTCTTTTTCACTGTGTCTCTCATCTCGCATTCATTCTCAGCTTTCTTGATTTTACAAGCCTTTATACCGAATTACTAATTAATAATAACATACAACGGGGAATCCGGTATATATATATTCGTAAATTATTTTTGCATTTTCCAATGGAAGATTTATACAACCGTGAGAACCGTTCGTCTCGTATATCTGCCCGCCGAAAGAGCCGCGCCATGTGGCGTCGTGCATTCCGATATTTCCATTAAAAGGCATCCAATAATTCACGGGCGTCTCATAGCCCTCTCCCCGAAGGACCGCATTCCTGGCCTTGTAGGTCAGACCGTAGACTCCTGCAGGCGTATTCCAGCCTCTGGACGCATTTCCTGAAACAAAATCGCTCTCTACAATAATAGCACTTTCTACGTACAAATATAGGTGTTGGTTGCTCAAATCGATTTCCACATAGCTTTTTCCAATGTCCTGCTGTCCGGGCGCTGCTGCCGTATAGCTGTATGCTGGCTCCCTGCTCTGAGTTTCCCCATTTTTCACAGCCGTGGTCAATGTGTCTATCTCTGTCTCTTTATCGGTCTTCCAGCCATATGCACCGCTTTTCAATTCGATTTCCCTGCCGTCCGTAGTATGGAATATGCGGTTCTTTCCGTAGGTATCATACAACTTAGCCTGTTCCGTCACGAATTCCCTTATCTTCTCTTCGTCCAGGGTTGCCGAATCCTTCGTTATGACAATCCAGTCGCTTATTACATCTGCGTCCACCACTACATCGCTTCCATTCCAGTTATAAATAATGTTGGCTGAAATGTATTTATTGGCTTGAACAGCCAGCTCATTTAATATTTTATCGTCCGCATTCACTTCTGCATACCGGTAGCAATCTTTTTCATCGAGGTCCACCAACTGCTCCATTCTGTTTATCGCCTCTTTGATCGCTTGCGCCGCCTTCTCCTTTATTATGTCCGTTCCCGGGCTGCTGTCCACAACGATATAGCATTTTCCCTCGGATGAATAGGTGAGATAAGCGTCGCTGGGTGCCCTGATGTTCTCCGTTTTAAAAAAGGTGAGGCCGTCTATCTTTTCATCCAGTATTTCTTCATTATATTCTACTAATTGCGGTATGTCATAGGAATATTCCTTAAAAAATCCTAAAATCCACAGCAGAGGACTCTGCTCTCTCTTTATGTTTATGAGCGAATCGTCGAATATGTATTCCATATCTATCTCAGCCGGCAAAATCGTATCATACATTCCCTCTCTGCCCTGAATCTCAAGAGAATATTTCTGAAACTCTAGGTACATGATGGCTTCTGCCTCCACCGGCGTCTTATAACTGTAATCGTCTCCATTTATTTTTGTATGATAATAATAGTGATCTTCAAAAAACAGAGAAAAACCGGCATATGTAGCCGCTATCAGTATAACACTTACAATCACCACGGTAGCTGCGATTTTCTTCCATAATGACTTTTTTCTCCTTTCCATGTCCCTTCTCCCCTATCATTTGTCTCTCTATTTTATGTGAATATCATTTGAATAAGCACCATATAACATATTGTTCCCAAACCTACCGAAATCAGTATATTTTTTTTCCATAAATGTAAAATTGCTACAAGTGCAACGGAAATCAACTCTGGAAATCCATGAGTCCCCTCCATAATTTCGACATTTCGCAGACAATATATAACCAAAGTAGCCATAATCGCTTCGGGAAGAAATTTCCCTAAATAATGTATAGTCTCGGGCACCTGCCTGCTGCCGCCGAACAAAAGAAACGGAACCGCGCGTATCAAAATCGTGCAGGCCGACACTACCGCAATAATTGCAATCGAATGTATGACATCCATATGAATAACCTCGCCTTTCTCTCTATTCTTCCGTTCGGATACAAGATGTATCCTGCATCTGCGCTTCTTTGCCGTCCAGATGCTTTCTTGCTGCAATCAAGATGATAACGGACATAAGAAGGGACGGAAGGATGAACCTGTCAGCCCCGAATACGAATAAAAACAACAGGGACATCAAAAAGCCTGCGGTTGCCGGAACGTGGGATTTGCTTTCCCGCCACTGCTCCACCACAATCGCCACGAACAAAGCGGTCATGGAAAAATCAATTCCCGTAGAATCAAAGGTGATGAGTTGTCCTGCCAGTCCTCCGATCACCGAGCCCGCAATCCAATAGCATTGGTTGAAGAAAGAAATAAGAAACATTACTTTCTTTTCGTCCATTTCGGGGGGAACCTTGGTCCTGCACAGCACGGAATATGTTTCATCCGTCAAAGAAAACACCATATAGGGGTATACTTTTCCCATACTACGGTATCTTTCGATAAAAGAAAAACCATAAAAGATATGTCTGCCGTTAATGAATAACGTCATGATTGCCGTATAAAAAAGGCTTGCGCCTCCGGAAAGCAGCGTAACCATTACAAATTGCATACTTCCCGCATAAACGACCACACTGATCGCAAATGCCCACATAAAATGATATCCCGCGTCTTGCAGCATCAGGCCAAACGCTATACCTAAGAATATATAACCGAGCATAACAGGTATTGACTGCCTGAATGCATATTGTATACAGGATGTTCCTTTATCTCTTTCCACTGAAAATCACCTCAAAATTCATTTCATTGTATCATTAATGGGGTAATTAATCAATGTTGTAATATGCAAGTAGCCAAGATAAAACGATATGGTGACCAGTTTTCAGAAATTGATGTAGCCATATACTTACATGAGATGCCATTCCTCGATTATAAAAATGGCACATATCCTTTCACACTGGGAATAGCAATGATTGACGGTTATCTATATGATATAAAGATGCTGAATTTGGAAGACGTGCTTAACAAAGAGTTCGGTTCGATGCCATTATGGGCTTCGGTTTATTGTGAAAACATGCAGATTGAATAAATACCATGAATGAATGGGTATCATCTGCAGGAATAAAAGCCCTTAACTGATACCCATTCACTCCATGTTTCAAGGAAATGGCAATAGGATAATTCTAAACAAAAACTGCTTCTTTTGAATAGTCGATAATATCCATAACATAGATTAATTCCCTTGCCGATCGTATCAGCAAAGCTCACTCCAAACAGTATTTTTCAATCGCCTAGTCAATGATGTTGTTCCCGCATCCTTAAGCTGGAAGGTAAGCAGCATTGTCAGCTTATCCTTCGGGCTGTTTGCAAAATATGCGCCAAGCCAGCCGTCCCAGCCATATTCCCCTTCCGTTGTCATCATACAGGCTTTTCCAGGCTGCGTCACAATGCGCAAAAGATTCGCATATGTATGTCCACTCAATCCCTCCCAGCCCTGCCCCAGAACGTCTTGCTGCCACGACAGCAATTCTGCCTGCGTCATATAGCGTATGGTCTGCGGCTTCATAATCTGTCCGCCTGCGTAGCTGCCCCTGGCTAACAGCATCGATGCAAATTTTTCATAGTCATCCAGGGTGGATACCAGACCTGCGCCCCCCGATTCAAATGCCGGCGGTTGTGCCATAGCATTAGGAACCCCCAGATGACTGTCCGCATACAAAATCAGTCCGTCCGGGGTTCTTTCATATACCTTAGCCAGTCTCTCCTGCTTCTCCTGCGGTACATAAAATGCAGTGTCCTTCATTCCCAGAGGTTCAAAGAATTCTTTCTTTAGAAATTCACCAAAGGGCACTCCGCTTATTATTTCGATAACAGCACCAAGCACGTCTGCAGAGGCTCCATACTGCCACGAATCCCCCGGATGGAAAGCCAGTGGCACAATCCCCAGGGCATTGGCGATTTCAACTGTAGTAAGAGCATCCTTTCCTAACAGCCTTCCACCGATTTTATGGAACAGTTTCTCCGTTTCTATGGAACTGATGCTTGTAGTATCTCCGCCATAAACCAGTCCTGAGGTCATATTCAGCAGCTCGCAGATTCGCATCGGTCGCCTTGCCGGAGTCCTTCCCTTCCCGTCTGCAACAGACGCATGGCGAAAGCCCGGCAAAAAGTCCTCCACAAAAGCGCCCGGATCCAAAAGCCCTCTCTCCATCAAAAGCATTGCCGCTGCAGCAGTCACAGGCTTTGTCATAGAATAGAGTCTCGCTATCGTGTCCCTCTCATAAAACTTTTTCTCTGCTCTGTCCGCATAGCCCGCCTGTGCATATGCGACTTCTTTTCCCTCTTTCAGTATTAGTATATTCGCTCCGGCGATTTCCTCATTATCCACAGCCCGGAGTAACAGCTGCTCCAATTTTCTACTTAATGTTTCCATAGATACCACTCTCCTATTCGTTGCCAATTACTAAAAACCATTATACCATAAGAGGAGATACCGACTACCATACAAATTGTACTTATAAAACCTAAAAAATTACGAATCATAAACACTATCAGCTACTTTAGGCAAGTTCGTCGTAAATTTACTTTTAGCCTTATAAAATCCATATTATTCATATAAGTCATTAACCTCTTCAGTCGCCGGAGTCCCTTGGAAGCGAACCAATTTATAATAAAAATCTATTTTTGTTTGTTGGAGTACTCTTATCGGTATTCTACTATACTTCCTTCTATTTGGATAATGACTTATGAAACAATAATAAAAGTTATGAAAGCAGAAAACTTAATTAAATGGCATGATTTAGAATTATGATGTAAAATAAATATGCCCGTCTATTAGAAGTTCATCAGAGCAATATAATGCGCAGTTCCATAGTGATGGTGCGCAAAATATCAAAAAAAATATATGAAGGGATTATTATATAAATGAATAATTTATTATTGAAATTTGTTAATTTGTTGCCGGAACCTTTAATAATCAAATTTGTCAAATTTTATGTTGATTTTGAAATGAAAAAACATGCAAGATTAGATGTAGAAGGTCTTGAAAATTTAAACTGTGATTTCAAAAGACCATATCTGTTTATATGTAATCATTTAAGTAACTCTGATGGATTATTATTAAATAGAGTGCTGGAAAAAGAAAAAATCACCTTTATAGCTGGAAAAAAGCTAGAATCTAATTCTCTGACTAACTTAGGATTTAAAATTGTCAGGTCAATACCAATATTGCCGAATTCACCCGACAAAGATGCAATCAAAAAGGTCATTGGTGTCATAAAAGAGGGTAACAGCATTTTAATATTTCCTGAAGGAACACGGAGCAGAACAGGGAAGATGCTTGAAGGGAAAAAAGGAATCTTGCTGTTTGCAAAGCTTACTGGTGCTCCAATAGTACCAATAGGTATTCGGGGCACGGAGAAACTTATGCCTATAAAAGAAGATATGAGTCAAGAAGTATTTTATGATGCTGATATAAATATAAAAATAGGTAAAGTCTTCCATCTTCCCCCAAAAAGTGATGAGGAGACCAAGGATCACTGGGAAACCAATTGTTTAAATTGTATTATGATGAGAATTGCTGAGCTTTTGCCAAAAGAATATAGAGGTTTTTATGATGATATATGATAAACACAAAAGACTGTATCCGAACTCCTTTTGTTCGAACCAGTCTTCTAAAGTGAGACATCGGGGATTCGAACCCCGGACAACTTGATTAAAAGTCAAGTGCTCTACCAACTGAGCTAATATCCCATTTCTATATTTTGAATCAAGCTGCACAGTACTCATTAAGCTTGTCCTCAACTCGAAAAAATGATGCCCAGAGCCGGAATCGAACCAGCGACACGAGGATTTTCAGTCCTCTGCTCTACCAACTGAGCTATCTGGGCACTAAATAGCGGGGACAGGATTTGAACCTATGACCTTCGGGTTATGAGCCCGACGAGCTTCCAGACTGCTCCACCCCGCGTTATTCAATTAATCATTGACTGTATAATTATATGCAATCACTTGGTATTTTTATACCAAATGGATGGAGGTGGATTCGAACCACCGAAGCAATTTGCAGCAGATTTACAGTCTGTCCCCTTTGGCCACTCGGGAATCCATCCATATTAAATATTCACTACATTGACAGAAGCCTTTCGTTGAGCTCCTATCAACAGCCGATGATCGGACTCGAACCGATAACCTGCTGATTACAAATCAGCTGCTCTGCCAATTGAGCCACATCGGCAAAATGGGACCTATAGGGCTCGAACCTATGACCCTCTGCTTGTAAGGCAGATGCTCTCCCAGCTGAGCTAAGATCCCCCGAAAATAATATACAATTCTAACGACCCGGATGGGACTCGAACCCACGACCTCCGCCGTGACAGGGCGGCGCTCTAACCAACTGAGCCACCGGGCCACAATAGCACAAACATAAATATTTGTACCCTCAAAACCGAATACCAATAAGTTTCTTCCCTTTCAGGAATCCACCTGTTACGCTCTTATATCTCTTCCATCCGTTTCTTTCCTGTCTCTTATGAGTGTCCTTACCTCGTTCGGTAGTTATCACTCATTTCCCAGCCTTATTAGGATAAGCCCTCGACCGATTAGTACTTATCAGCT
>JAEYJO010000013.1 GCA_023408815.1 Bacillota bacterium
CCATCCGGCTTCCTTCAGATTCGTAGTCACCCACGACACCCTTGCCATTGGCTATGTCCTTCCCACTACCGGGCGGACTCGGGACTTACACCCGTTGAAACGTACGCCCGCCGGGCGCACTACAAAAAGGCGGAACCCGTTTTAGGTCCGCCTTAGCTTGCTATTTTCCAATTATATTTTTAGCTTAATCCATCTCAACCGCCTATTATACTGTTTTCGAACATAGCCTTTCTGCGTTCTACCGTCATGCCGATTTTTTCAATATTTTCTACCAAGTCATGCGTTACCGAAGTAATCTTGTTCGTTGCCTGCTTGCAGTCGGCTACAAGACCTTCAAATTCCAGCATCGCATTAGTAGTCTCCCTTGCACTCGCCGTATTCCTTTCAGCCGCATCCGCCAAGGAAACGATGCCATCCTTCATCACATCCTTATGGCTATCCAGTATATTGACCTCGGTATTAATGCCATCGATGGAAGAACCAACGCTGATAATCTCCTGATTCAGTTTTGCAAAAATATCCTTTGTATGGCGGATCTTCTCGTTCTGCTGTACAAACGCATCGGATACCTTCTGCGTAACGTCCACACTCACGTTCGAATTCTCGATCAATACGCTGACGATCTTGCTGATATGCTCGGAGGACTCTCTCGACTGATCCGCCAAGGTACGTATCTCCTCTGCAACTACTGCAAAGCCTTTTCCCTGTTCTCCGGCTCTCGCCGCCTCTATGGAAGCATTCAGCGCAAGCAGATTGGTCTGGCTCGCAATTCCTGCAATGATTTCTGTAGCCTGACGGATTTCCAGTGCCGACTGATTGGTAAGGTCTGTCTGGTTTCTGACATTTTCAATCGACTCGCTGTTCTCCTCGCTGATAGTTACAAGCTCCTGCATAATTGCTTCCGAGGATTGATTATATTCCTTCATCTTATCCGCACTCTCGGTCAGCGCCTCTATATTAGCCGCAATGGTCTCTATTGCATGGCTGATATCCATTATCTCATTTTCAATTTCTTTTGTCTGGTCAGCCTGCGATACGGTATTCGAAGTGATGCTCTCTACCTCACGGCCTACCTGCTCCATAGCCTTCGCCATGTTATCAAAGGATTCACGAAAATCGCCGGAAACAGAATCCAAAGAATCTACGGCATTCTTTATTCCGACTACGACCTTTGCAAAGGACTTCATCATCTCGTTGACATTTCGCATCATCTGCCCCAGCTCATCTTTACGCTCCGTCAGCTTATTGCCGTCTAACGTCATCGTTCCGTCCGCAATCTTATCGAAGTTCTTAGCCATTTTCCCCAGATTTCTCAAAATAGCTTCAATAAAGCCAAATATTACCGCCCCTAACACTACCAAAAGTATAACGAGAACCAATATCGCAAATCCAACGGTCATCCTTTGCCCCGCTACCTGCAGCAGTATAAAAACAGTTACCAGACCGAAGGCGATTACCGGCCCGGCAATCATACACAGTAGACGTATCCACGCTTTATTTTTCTTTGTCACATCCATTTCCATATGTATGTTTCTCTCCTTTTTCTTTTGTAAGATAGATTTATTATAATACTTTTTCCATTTTTTGTCTTGTGTTTCCGCGCGAATCTATTATTAAATTCTTATTATCTTTATTAAAATCTTATTATAGCTATTTACCGCAGATGCAACCGAACCTCCTGCAAAAATAAAGGCCTCTCAGCAGCACTGAGAGGCTTACGTAAAACTATTTGATCGATCGCATTATTATAGATACAGCACTATATATCTAGCTGAAGCTCACCGTTTCATTCATGAAATAATTCTCTAATACCTTTTTAGCCCTTAATAAAATTTCTTTGATTTCCAACTGTTTTTCATCGGTACAGCGGAATACCGGAACCGCCACGCTGACGCTGGCAATGATCTTGCCTGACTTACGGATTGCAACCGCCACGCATTGTACATCCTTGTTGGATTCTTCGTATTCGTAAGACACATCATCACCGCGAAAGCCGGTAAGCTGAACGTGGAGCAGATCGAAATCGACAATGGTATTCTCCGTCATCTTGTGCAGCCCGTCGGGATATATCCTGTGCAGCTCCTCCAGGGAACAGTCCAAAAGCAAGGCCTTCCCGATTCCCGTAGCATAAGCGGGCAAGGTTTTTCCAACAGAGGAAGTCATCCGAATTGCCTGGGGCGAATCCTTTTTTAATAAATAGACTACATTTCCCTTATCCAGAACTGCAAAATGGACCGTCTCCAAGCATTGATCAACGATGTCCTCCAATACCTTCTCCACATATTTCAAGGTGCCTCCGTTATTCACGAACGACATTCCGACTTGAAATGCGGCAGGCCCGATTTTGTATAAGCCGGTATGTTCCTCCTGCCTCAGGAAATGGAATTCTTTCAAGGTCTGTATCATCGGAAAAATGCTTCCCTTCGGCGCATCCAAAAGCTCCGCCAGCTTAGATAAAGTATATCCTTCTTCCTTTTGCGCCACCAGCTCAAGAATCCGCAGAATCCTTGCCGTCGACCTATGCTCCGTATATGCCATATTCCCATCCTCTTTTTCTTTGTTTTCCACCATCCGTACATCTCTCCGGGCAGCCGGTACCGATGATTCATTTTATCACAAACTTCAGATTTTGTCAGTATTTCCCAAATCAAGAAGTCTGAAGGACTCCACCAGTCTTCTGGCATAATCGCTGATTTTTCCAAAGTCCCCGTCCTCCGGTATCTTACACAGGCTTCCTCCCACTCCGATTCCAAAGGCTCCGCTTTTCCTATATTCTTCACTGTTTTCCGCATTGATGCCTCCCACAGCAATCAGTTTCGCTTTATCATAAGGTGCCAGAACATCCTTAATATATCCTGCTCCCAGCCTTCCTACGGGAAATACCTTCACGAATTCGCTGCCAAAGCGCATGGCCTCTTCGATTTCAGTGGGAGTAAGCGCCCCCGGAGTGATGAGAATATCGTTGGAGACGCAGTAGCGTATAACATCGGCGTCGATATTAGGCGTAACGATAAATTCCGCCCCTGCCGCTACGGCTTCCCTTGCCGCCTTCAGATTCGTTACCGTTCCCGCTCCAATGTGCATCCTTCCGTCGAAGATCTCTCTCAGACGCTCAATGGATAAAAGGGCATCCGGTGAATTCAGCGTTACCTCCGAAAACATAATTCCGCCCACGCAGATGGCTTCTGCCAGTTCCTCCAAATCCTTTCCTGCGGTACCTCTTAAAATAGCAATGACTCTTGTGTCATAAAAATCTTGTTTTAACATATTTTCTCCGACCTTTCCGCTTCTTCCAAACAGTTTGACAGAATTGTGCGAATACCATTCAGACTAAGCTGTTCGCTTTGTGCAAAACCGATTTCTCTTACACAGATTCCATCCGGTACGATTTCTTCCCAAAGCGGTATACAGATTTTGAATGCCTCGATAAAAGTTTCCCTGCCATAAAGAACTATTTTATCCGTCTTTCTCGTCATAAGCTCAGAGAATGCCTGAAAATCGATAAAGGTCATGGCTCCGTATAAATAGGATTTCACCTGTTCCGGGGTGGCTTTATTCATTACCTGATGGATTCTCGCTACGAACAGCGCTCTCGAAATATTGCTTTTCTTCGTCTCGTAGTACCCCAATTTTACATATTCCTCATCCATTTCAAAAGCCTCTTTGAAGCTGCCGATCGAGCTCTTAAGTATCGTTTCCTTCGCGATTGCCCAAATCAGTTCACCGCTTATTGTCGTAACCGCATTGCATATTACGCCGTTTTGAACGGATATCAGCTTGTTATGCGAACCGAAATGTATGAACATAACTGATTTATGGAAATCTTCCGCCTCCAGCGCCCCGAATATTTCCACCTCTTCGCCCCGCATCATATCGATTCCGATTTCCCGCTGGTTTTGAAACTTTACTCCGGGTATAAAGTGAAATTCTATGTTCCCTCCGACCTCCGGCAGTATCACTGTCTTGATTCCGTTTCTTATGTCCCCGGCCGTGGCAGGGGCTTCGATATGGGAGAGCTCGTACAGTCCCGCATTGGAGGTAATCATTCCAGAAGCGTAGATTTGCTTGATCACGCATTTATTTTTTTTCTGCAATTCGGTGATTGCAGCTTTCACGCTTTCTTTCAGCTTTTCATTGGAGGAGATGGAAGCGGCATCCGTCGCTCCCACCCTGCGCTCCATTCTCGCAAGCACTTCTCCGCTTTTTGGATTTACCAGCACAAAGCGGGTATTTGTCGTGCCTCCGTCGATTACTAAACAGCATTCTTCCACCTGATTTCCCCTCTGTTCCTTTCTACCATTCTGCAACTGTTCCATCGAGATTTCTCCACACAAGATTCTTCCAGCTATGCCCTGTCTTATCCAATTCACGCACAACATCCTCGTCAATCTCGATACCGAGTCCCGGTCCTGCCGGCAGGGATACATATCCGTCTTCATATTTGAATACCGTCTTGTCCTTCAAGAAATCCAATACGTCGTTTCCTTTGTTATAATGAATTCCTATGCTCTGTTCCTGAATCACCGCATTAGGTGTACATGCATCCAGCTGAATGCATGCGGCCAGAGCAATCGGCCCCAGAGGGCAATGAGGCGCTACCGCCATATCGTAGGCTTCCGCCATCGCCGCAATTTTCTTACATTCCAGGATACCTCCTGCATGGGACAGATCCGGCTGGATGATATTTACTGCGCCCTGCTCAAATATTTTCTTAAAATCCCATCTCGTATAAAGGCGTTCTCCCGTAGCAATAGGTGTGGAGGTATAAGACGCAATTTCAGAAAAGGCTTCGTAGTTTTCGCAAAGCACCGGCTCTTCGATAAACATCAGGTGATATTTCTCCAACTCCTTTACCATGACCTTCGCCATAGGCTTATGTACCCGCCCATGAAGGTCTACGGCAATTCCAAAATCAATTCCGCATGTCTCTCGGATGGTGGCAACTCTCTCCACCACTCCCATCACCTTGCTGAAATCATCGATATAGTTCATTTCTCCGGCAGCATTCATTTTAATAGCTGAAAATCCCTGTTCCTTTTTTTCCTTCGCAAGCTTCGCTACCTCGTCCGGCTTTTCGCCTCCTATCCACGAATAGACCTTTATCTTGTCCCTGCATGCTCCTCCTAATAACTCGTACACCGGCGCGTTGTAGTACTTGCCCTTTATGTCCCAAAGCGCCTGCTCGATACCGGAAATCGCCGATGTAAGAATAGGACCTCCCCGATAGAAGCCGCCTCTGTAGAGAACCTGCCACAAATCTTCTATTTTCATAGGGTCTGCTCCGATCAAATAAGTGCTAAGCTCCATGACCGCAGCCTTTACCGTATCCGCCCTTCCTTCCACCACCGGCTCGCCCCAGCCTGTATAACCTTCATCGGTGGAAATCTTCAGAAATAACCATCTGGGCGGCACCTTAAATAATTCCAATTTCGTTATTTTCATTCTATCTTCACTCTCCTTTCAAGCTTTCATCCTTTTATAAATCCGTCAGACAATCGAATACCGGAACCGCGCGTATCCCGTGAATCCGGGCTACTGCCTCATCATATACTTCAAAGCGCGCAGCCATCTCAGAGTCCGAATTCACATGGCTGCCCTTACGCTTGGGCGAAACATATATATGGAAGCCTTTTTCTACGATTTCCTTTTCATATGCTTTAATGCCGAATTCCCATACCGCTCCGTTGCTGAAATTGTCGTTGATTAAATCTCCGTCTGCAAATGCGTATCCGATATCGCCGATATAGTCTACTTGCATCAATATTTGTTTGCAATTATCAAAGGCCTCCTTAGGCATAGTGACCTTTGCTCTGGCGTTGACGATTTTCGTGGATGTAATAGGGCTTCCGATTACCGGACGCTTTAAGCCACCGCTGTTTGCCTTTTCCTTGGAACTGATGTCCTCCCACTGAAATTCCAATTCATTTTTTCCGTATGAAACCTCATAATAGGTGAAAATCTCCCCTTGTGAAATTGCTTCATAGCCTTTGCCGTCCACGGTGACAGGTTTATTTCGCCGAGGAAATACCGCAATAGTCCCGCTTTCCTTTCCAATACTTTCTATCCGTATCTTTCCTCTGTCCTCCAAAACGGTCTCATCGGAAAGTACTAACAGCTCTCCATCTTCCCTATCGACTTTCCACAGCCTTAAGCTGTCCTGACGATCGAGAACACAAAGGACAATTTCTCTTCCGTCCTCTCCGCGGACTACCGTCTTGCTGCTCTTATCCTCCGGCACGTAAATCGTATCTTTTCCTTTCAGCTTAAGCTCCGGCTTCATTCCCTCGGGAACGAAGAAGAAATAATGCCAAATGCCGTTATCCTGCATTTTCAAAATAGGCTGTGCCGTAGCGTATTCCAGTAGCTGTCCATCCAGGTCCATATTAAAAGGCAGAATACAGCTTGCCTCCTTCCTAAGCGACATTCCTCCGGTCTGGGGGATCCGCACGGACTCCTCTCCCGTCTGTACCGTAACAGAAAAATCCTGCTGATCGCTCATCTCCACATGATCCTGAAAATTATTGATGAAAAGGAATCCGCTGTTTTTATTGCTTCTGACACAGTATCGAAGCGTTGTTGTATCCTTCTGATCCATGTCGGCCGCTTCCTGCGGCAATACCGTTTTCATGTTGCAGAGCTGCTCCTCAAAATCCTTATAAAAATAATGCAGAAGCTTCACTCGTTTATAGGAGTCTCTGATCTGACCATATTCTCCTACCGCCGCCTGATAATCGTAGGAAATCTTAGGAAGCGCACATTCGTTTAAGAAAGGCACCCGTTTTCCTTTGGGATTGCTTCCTCCGTGAAACATATAATAGCCTAAGAAATTGCATCCGCTGGCAGTCTTGATATTCGCTAACGCCTCTACGCTCTTAAAGGGAAGCTGAAAGCGATACCTATAATAATTCGCCATACCGCCTCCCATTTCGCAGCAGACGAAGGGGAAATCTTCCGGCGGATATTCAGGATCAAAATTATAGTATTTGGGCGCATTATTGTTATGAAAGTCTTTGTATATGAACTCTGTCGTAGCCGGGTGTTCCTTGATGTCGTCCCCATAGAAAATCCACGGCCAGTATGCATAGCCTCCCCACAGGGGCAGCACGGTCTCTATGGGCGCACATGCTCCTCCCCACGCTGTAGTACTGTATAGCGGCGTGATCAGCCCTTCCTCCGTCGCCATGTCCTTTAATATCTGTAAATGAGAACCGCCCTCATTGCCGCTGGCAGTCCATTCTCCGCTGTTTTCAGTGGTGAGCTCCCAGGGAGAGGACGCATGCTCGTATTCATTTTCAATCTGTACGCTGACAACCGGGCCTCCGTCTTTGAACATCAGCCCTTTGACCTGTTCCCCGATTTCCTTAAAATACCTTTTTACATAAAAAAGATACTCCTCGTCGTTGCTTCTTACATCGTACTGTGCACCGAACATCCAGTCCGGAAATCCACCGTTTCTACACTCTCCGTGGGAAAAAGGTCCTACTCTCAGGATAAGAAAGATGCCGTGTTCTTTGCACAGCTTCGTGAATTTACGGATGTTCTTATTTCCGCTCCAGTCAAAGATGCCTCTTTCTTCCTCGTGATGAATCCAGAACAAATAGGTCGAAATCATCGTAATACCGGCCATCTTCATCTTAATGATTTCATCCTCCCAAAAGCGTTCCTCAATTCTGGAAAAATGCATTTCTCCGGAGACCGCATAATAAGGCCGCTTGTTGTATTCCATATAATAATTGGAAAAATCTATGGTATCTCCGTCTGGATTTGTTCCGCTGTAAGGAACAGGGCAGGGATATATAGCAGGAGCTATATTTTTTGTGTCTATGTGATAGGATGTAATCATCGTATTTTGTCCTTTCATATCTTTTGATCTATTTACTTGCGCCGAGGATACCGCTGACAAAATGCTTCTGCATCGTCATGAATATCAGTATGGTCGGCAGGGTTGCGATTACAACAGAAACCAGTATTTGCCCATAGTCCACGTAATAAGCGGAGGATATGGAGGATAAGAACAGCGTCAACGTTCTGTTTTCACTGGATTGAAGGGTAAGTAACGGCCACAGGTAATTGTTCCATTCTTTCATAAAGGCATAGATAAAACCCGCCGCGAAAGTAGATTTCATGGGGGGCATGGCGATTCGGAAGAATATCCCGATTTCGCTGGCTCCGTCGATTCTCGCAGCCTCGATCATTTCATTTGGAAGGGCCTTAAAGCTCTGCCTGAAGAAGAAAATCAAAAAGGTATTCGACAGCGCCGCTACGATTACACTTAATTTGGTATCGATCAATCCTACGTCGAATACAAAATTAAAGAGCGGAATCATGATCGCCGCAAAGGGAATCATCATTGTCAGCAGGAATACGTTGAATAATTTATTTCTTGCTTTGCTCGGATATTTTTCGAAGCCGTAGCCTGCCATGGAGCAAATCAAAAGCGCTAACGGAACCTGAATGATCGTAATCGTAGCCGTGTTGAGAATCGCCTGAAAAATATCTGCCGTCTCTTGAACCGCCCGGAAATTATTCATGAACTCCGTTCCGAACCAAAGCTTTCCTTTCGTAATGTCCTTCGAAAGATTCGTCGCCCCGACAACCATCCAGTAAAACGGAAACAGACAAACCAGAGAAGATATCATTAAAAAAGCATGTTTCAATATTAATTTTATTTTTCTCATATTAGTCCTTTCCCACCTTGAACTGTACGAATGCCAGCAGCGCCACCAATGTCACGATTACATAGGACATGGAGACGGAATAGCCGAAATTAGGTGCATAAACGAATGCGTTGTTATATATATACTGTGACATGGTAGTCGTCATTTCCGCCGGACCGCCTCCGGTAATATTCATCGGCTCGTCGAACAACTGCAACGTACCATTTGTCGTCATTATCGTCGTCAATAAAATAATAGGTTTTAGCTGCGGTATTGTAATCTTAAATAAGGTCTGTACCGCGTTCGCGCCGTCTACCCTCGCAGCCTCATAGGTCTCCGCCGGAATATTTTGCAGCGCCGCCAAATAAAACATCATGTTATAACCTGTCCACCGCCATGTCATAGCGAGAATAATAACTACTCTTGCCCAAAACGGATCGTTTAAAAAGAAAATCGGTTCGTCTATCAGGTGTAAATTTACCAACATGTAATTGATGATACCATCGTTTGCAAACATTAATTTGAACAATACGGAATATGCTACCAGCGATGTAACACAAGGCACAAAGATCGCCGTACGGTAAAAAGTCCGAAATCTCAGCTTGGGGGCATTCAGAATAGTCGCATACACCAATGCCAGCATGAGCATGAGAGGAGCTTGAATTGCCAAAAAGAGAAACGTATTTCCAATCGTTTTATGAAAAATCTTATCGCCAAGCAAACGCTTTATATTCGTCAGGCCGCCGAAGACATATTCTCCGTCCCTCAGCACCTTGAAGGAAAGGCTTAAAGATTCTATCATCGGGTAAAGCGTAAACAATACAAAAGCAAGCATCGCGAAAGAAATAAAGAACCAACCATATTTGTTATAGTTGACCGTATTCTGCGTTTTTTTCATGTCATCACCTTTCTTCTCAAAGCAGTGTTATGGATTCACCGGACGCTACAGCGTACCGGTAAATCCATATATTCTGCCTTCATTTCTTACTGAATCTGGTTCTTTAATTGGTCCTCTGCCTGCGTCAGAGCCTCTTCTACGGTAATATCTCCCTGCAAATAGCTAAACAGTGCGGTGTTTACCGCCGTATTTGCTTCGGGCACATTCTTGCCGTACATTACGGAAGGTACTTCCGGCAGCCAGCCGGCAAACTCTGCAGACACTTTCTGACCTCCGAAGAACTCGTCCTCGGTCTGATATGCCTGTCCCTCCTGTGCCGGGAGATAGGTGCCTACTGCTCCCTGATTTACTAAAATATCGCTGTAAAATTCCACATCACCCGCGTACACTGTTTTGAGGAAATCTACAATTGCTCCCTTATCCTGCCCGTTGTCCAAAACATACCAGCTTGAACCGCCCGTATTCGATGCGTTTACGGAATTAGCATTGTTCAGTCTGGGAGTGGAAGCAACCGCCCATTTTCCGGACTGTTCCGGCTCCGCTTTTATGGTTGACACTCTCCATGCCGCGTTGATGACCGACGCTGTGGTTCCGTCATTAATAGCTCCCGCAAGAGTGGAATCATCCGCACATTCCAAGATAATTCCTGCATCGCGCATTTTCTTAATCGTCTCTAAAGATTCCTTTAATACGTCGTTATTCGTAATCGTCAATTCTCCGTTGGAATCGCAGTACCATGCTCCCGCAGACTGCATCATAGTACGAAACAGCGAGGAATAGTTGGTACCGTTTGCTACGGTCATCTTCACACCGGTCTGCTCTTCTACCTGCTTACCGATTTCAATGAAGCGGTCCCATGTAATATCGTCCAAATCCGCTGCCGTAAAACCTGCCTGTTCTAAGTAATCGGTACGGTAAAAGAGTCCTGTTACTCCTGCGTCGAAGGGAACGCCATACGCCTTGTCATTATAAGTCATCACCTCTACCTTATATGGGGAGAACTGGCTGTAATCCAAGTCATCGCCCAAAGGGTAAAAATATTTAGAGTAAGAATTTAAGTATTGGTATATGCTGTAGTCTTCAATCAAACAGATATCAGGCAGACTCTTACCACCGGATGCCAGACCTGTCTGCAGCTTCTTATAAATATCCTCCTTGGAGTTGGAAATCACTTCAATTTCTACCTTTGCATCCGGGTTCAATTTCTTATAATATTCCGCCGCAGTCTTCATAACAGCAACGTTGAAATTATCATCCCACGCCCATACTGTGATCTTCTGTGTTTCCTCCGCCGCAGCTTCTTCCTTCGTCTCAGCAGCTCCGCTTGCTCCGTTTTCCTTGCTGCTATTGCCGCAGCCGGCCAATATCATGCTAAATGAAAGCATTCCCGTTGCCAGCAGCAATCCTAACCTTTTCTTCATTTTATTTCCTCCTTGTTTTATCTTTGTTTGTATATCCGAACAGTGTTCGTATATATCGTTTGTAGGCATATAGTAACATACCGTAATCATATTCGCAATAAGAATCCCCAACATTTTTAAAAATTATCATTATTCACAAAAATCATAGTTTCAGTTTGTGGAAAAATACAGAAACAGCAAACCTGGAGTGCTTTCTTAATCACACAAAAAAATAAGGCCTTACCGCCCGTATCTGAAACGGAATCTTTCCGCCCCAAAAGCCGCTCTGGCCTTACTTAAATAAATTTACATATAACCTGTGCCAATTAATTTTTTTCGATTTCAAATGCGACAATCTGCATCGGATATGACTCCGCAATCTGTCCCGAAAACCAAATTTTCACTTCTTCACCCGCTGCAAGTGTCTCCAGCGGTTCTCCTCTGTAATCGGACGCAAAATAGACAATATACTCGCCGCCTGCTTCATCCTGAAATAATATTCTATTTTCCCGGATTTCTACAATCGTTCCTGCTATACTGCTTTCAGCCTGCTTAGTATTTTTTTCGAACCGCATAAACAATACAAGAAACAGGCATACCAAGAGTAATCCTATTACAATAAAGAGAATAAACAATTTTTTGTTTTTAATTTTCATACATATTTTCCTTTTATCAGTTTACTAATATGATAGTTCACTTATAATTATAGATTATATCATAAGCCCGTTTCGCTTCGCAACCGGTATGTTTTTGTCATTTCTTAGGATTACACCCTCATGTTGTTTTTTTAACATGTGTGTATTATAATTTATAACTAAGAACAATACAAGCTGTAATTACCGCATGTTAATATATGATATCTGCGGGCAGGACAGCCGGTATCGGAAAGGACGTGGCCATTGCCATGACAAGTATTTTAATTATAGAAGATGATTTGGAAATTGTACAAAACCTTCGCATTTTATTAGAAGACGAGGGCTTTAAAGTGTACAATGCAACGACCAGAAAAGCTGCGCTTCAGGAAATTGAGCAAAATGTTTTCGACTTGGTTCTTCTCGATCTGACCTTACCTGACGGAAACGGTTATTCTCTTTGTACCGCCATAAAGCGTAACGACGGGACTCCAGTCATTTTCCTGACTGCCATGGATGATGAAGCAAGCATCGTAACAGGATTTGACTTGGGTGCCGACGACTATATTACAAAACCATTTCGACCAATGGAATTCATATCCAGGGTGAAAAATGTCCTGCGCCGCAGCGGGAAAAGTCCTGCCGTATTCGAAACCGCGGGACTGAAGATAGACACTTTGAAAGCCGTTGTTTTCAGGAATGGGCACGAAATACTTCTGTCTCCGCTGGAATACCGTTTATTATTGGTGTTCTTTAACCATCAGGGCACCGTATTATCCAGAAACCGTCTGCTTGAAGAAATATGGGATATCGCCGGGGATTATGTATATGACAATACCTTAACCGTCTATATCAAAAGGCTCCGCGACAAAATCGAAGAGGATCCTGCCTCCCCCGCAATCATAAGAACTGTCCGGGGATTAGGATATATACTGGGAGAATAAACTAATATATTGAAAAGGGAATGGTCATTGATATGCATCTTCTTAGAAATCCTGAGATAAAAATTTTACTGGTAATCTACGCACTATTTACCCTGTTTGCCGTCTCCGGCTCCTTTTTCTTCGGCGCTCCGGCGGCAGTTTATGTTTTGGCAGTATGTGCGATTGCCCTATTATTGTTTATGATATTTACCACGAAGCGGTACAAGGCTATTTCTTCCCTGAGCAATCAAGTGGATTCCATTCTCCACAGCAGCCAAAGAACGAATTTCGCTCCGGATAAGGAAGGCGAGTTAGCACTGCTTTCCAGTGAAATATATAAAATGACCATGCGTTTACAGGAACAAACCGAACTGCTGCAACAGGAAAAAAGTTACTTGAGCAGTTCCGTCGCCGATATCTCCCATCAAATAAGGACACCTCTTACCTCTATCCGCATGCTCGTTCCACGTGTTGGCCGGGAAGAACTGCAGCCGCAGCAAAGAAGCGGATATATAAGGGAAATCAGCAATCTACTCACCCGCATTGAATGGCTGATAATGGCTTTGCTGAAGATAGCCCAGCTGGAATCCGGCGTCGTTACCTTCGAGCAAACTCCCATAAAGGTAAAAGAGCTGATCCAAAAATCTCTGGCTCCTCTGGAAATATCACTGGAGATAAAAGACATAGCCTTGGAGGTTACCGTAACTGATGACACTTGTTTTAAGGGCGATTTCTTCTGGTCTATGGAAGCGATAGGCAACATCCTCAAAAATTGTCTGGAGCATATACCGGAAAAAGGAGCCTTAAAAATTGCAGCTTCCGAAAACCCTCTTTACACAGAAATTATCATATCTGATACCGGCTCAGGGTTTGCCGTCGAAGATTTACCCCATTTATTTGAACGCTTTTACAAAGGGAAGAATTCAGCTCCCGGAAACACGGGAATCGGGTTAGCGCTTTCCCGCATGATCATCAGCAGACAAAACGGGACAATAAAAGCACAAAACGGCGATCCTTACGGAGCTGAATTTCATATACATTTTTACAAAGGAGCTGTTTAATTAAGGCTTCTTTTTTAGTGACAAATTTGTAATAAAACAGTCATGGAGCTGTCACATAGGAAATGTTATAATTGTTTTAATTTATTTTAGGAGGGTTTCGGAGGGCTATCATGGAAATATTGAAGATCGAAAACTTATGCAAAACCTACGGCAGCGATGAGAATAGAGTGACGGCTTTAAACAACATTTCTTTTTGCGTAGAAAAGGGGGAATTTGTCGCAATCATAGGACAATCCGGTTCAGGGAAATCTACCCTGCTCCACTTAATCGGAGGGGTGGAAAAGCCCAGCTTTGGAACAATAACAATAGACGGTAAAGAAATCTTTCAGAGAACTCCGGAGGAACTGGCAATTTTCAGGAGGCGGCAGGTTGGCCTGATCTATCAGTTCTACAATCTCATTCCCATTTTGAATGTAACAGAAAACATAACCCTTCCACTGAAGTTAGACGGCCAAAAGGTAAATGAAGAACGTCTCAACGAGCTGATCGGCATTTTGGGACTGCAAGATCGCAAAATGCATTTACCGAAGCAATTATCCGGCGGACAGCAGCAACGGGTTTCCATCGGACGGGCGCTGATTCATGCCCCCGCTCTCGTATTAGCCGACGAGCCTACCGGGAATCTGGATAACAAGAACAGTCATGATATTATCGAACTGCTAAAATACTCCAATAAAAAATATAACCAGACTCTTCTCGTCGTAACTCATGATGAAAGTATTGCTTTGCAGGCCGATCGCATCCTCCGCTTAGCGGATGGAAATATTGTATCGGATGAAAAAATCAGAGAATAATCAGGAGGAGAAAAACATGTGGATGGAGTATTCAATCCGATATATCAAACAGAATAAGTTCAGCAGTATTTTTCTGGCCGCGATTTCCTTCTTATCTTCGGCCTTGTTATCGCTGGTCTGCGGAGTTTTTTATAACATATGGATAGACCGGGTGTACCAGAAGTCTTTGACGGATGAGAATCCTACCGGGAAAATAGAGCCAATCGTTGTCGCTTATGTTTTTATCTTGATCGTCATCTGCCTCTCGCTTACGGTTATGATACACAATGCCTTCGAAGTCTCCATGAACAGCCGCTTGCATCAGTTAGGTGTCCTGCAAAGCGCCGGAGCAACTCCGAATCAGATACGTGCATTCCTATTGCAGGAGGTCCTTATCCTCTGCATAGCACCTATTGCAGCGGGTGTATTATCCGGTATCGGATTATGTTACGGCTTTATGCAGCTCATTATTTTTGCAACGGCGTCCGTAAGAAAATACGAAGTAGTATTTCACTACCATGCCGTCATTATGGCAGCTGCTCTTCTACTGTCTATAGCGACCGTTCTCATTTCCGCATGTTTACCGGCAAGGCGGATCAGCCGTTTGGCACCTCTCGATGCAATCCATTACGGCGGAGAGCCGCCCGTAGAAAACATGAAGCCTTATCGTAAATTTTCTTCTTTATTCGGCATTTACGGAGAATTGTCAATAAAATCGATCTACTCGCGAAAAAGAGTGTTCAGGACCTCTACCCTGTCTCTGACCTTATCCGCCCTGGCTTTTATAAGCTTCCTCAATTTGGAAACTATATCAGGTATCAGCACGAAGCATACTTATTTTGAACGTTACCGGGATAAGTGGGATATTATGCTTACTGCGCAGAATATGGATGAGGAAGATAATTTACTAAGAGAAATCAAGAAACTGAAAGGCGTGGAAAGCTGCATATTATATAAAACAATCACAGCGGCTACAATGCTTTCCGCCAATATCCTAAGTGAAGAGTTATTAAACCTGAATATCGATAACCTTTCGGACAGTATAAAAGCTGACGGGAATGAAAATTATTCCTTTACCGTACCGATTTATGTTCTGGATGACGAGAGCTATAAGGACTACTGCGCCCTTCAAGGCGCTTACGCTCAAGGCGCCGCCGCTGTAAATGTTATTTGGGACAGCATCCACAGCGACCGCTTAGATAGAAAATATATCCCGCTATTAAAAGAGGATATGCCCTTAACACTTTATCTTCAAAACGAAACTTTTCCGGACGGAAGGGATATACCTGTCACCATATCGGTACTCACAACTTCCCTCCCCGAAATAAAAGAGGAATTTGTCAATTATTCCTTATCCATAGTTATTTCTCAGAATTTATACAAAGACTTTGCCGGACATTTTCCCGATACGGAAAGCTTCTATAACATAAAGCTCTCATCCACTTCTTACGATGCGGGCGTACAAGATGGCATTAAAGCTCTTTTGCCGAAGAACAGCAACTATACCTTAGACAGCAGGCTGAAAGAGGCAGCCGCCGATACCTCTATGAGGAATGCGCTTAAGCTTCTAATGGGCTCTTTTGCCGGATTACTATCATGTATCGGAATCACAAATGTATTCTCTTCTACGCTGGGGCAGATCTATCAGCGGAGAAAAGAATTCGCAAGATACCTTTCCGTCGGTTTGTCTCCGAAAGGAATGAGAAAAATTCTCGCTATGGAAACATTGATTGTCGCCCTTCGTCCGATTGTTTTCAGCCTGGTCATAAATATCCCTATTGTGGCAGCCGCCTTGAGTGCCGCTTCCATTCCGGTGAAGGAATTCATTGCTGCAGCGCCGATAATTCCGATACTCATTTTTACAATGTTTATCCTGTTTTCTGTCAGCCTCGCCTATTATCTGGGAGGCCTGAAAATCTGCAATGCGGATATCGGGGATATCCTGAAGGATGAAACTATGATCTGAAAATTTCACCAGCTGCTATATCACCCTATTTCCCGGAGACAGCTTATTATTCATAAAATCAATAACATTTTGAACAGCGGCTCTGTTCATTTCGTCAAAGTTCTCACTCGTATAAGATGCAGTATGGGGGGTGAGAATAACGTTGGAACATCCAATTAACGGAGAATCCGTACATGGTTCCGCATCGAATACATCGATTGCAGCACCGCGGATTCTTCCTTCCTGCAATACCTGCTTCAGCGCTGCAACATCCGCAACCGGCCCGCGTGCAGTATTGATAAATATGCTCTCCGGCTTCATCTTTCGAAACATCTCTTCACCGAACATTCCCCTCGTTTCTTCTGTCAAAGGAACATTTACCGAAACGTAATCGCTTACCGACAATAGTTTGTCCAAGTCGCAATAAACGGCATGGTATTTCTTCTCCCATTCCGCTTTCGGGTGTCTGCAGTAATAAATTACCTTCATGCCAAACGGAACGGCCCTTTTCGCGATTTCCATGCCAATCCCGCCAAAACCGATCAGTCCCAAGGTCCTTGTCTTTGCGCCCGCCATCATAATTCTGCTCCACTGCCTGTCATGCATCGCCATACTCTGCATTTCCACATTGCGCGCAAAATGAAGAATATATGCCATAACATGTTCCGCTACGGCTTCCTCTACCATTCCTGCCGTTCTCGCCAGAACAATTCCTCTTTGCTTACAAGCTGCCAAATCCACGGAATCATATCCAATACCCCTCCGGGATATCATTTTTAACTTAGGACACCTTCTAATTACTTCCTCGTTATAGGGTTCCAGACCGGTAATCGCAATATCCGCATCTTCTGCTGCCCTATATACAATATACTCCGCCGTACCTGTTCCCATATTTTCTCCGCTATGATCGGCCACCTCATGCCCTGCCTTTACAAGTCCTTCCAGTAAGCCTGCATCGTGTACGGAAAAATTTCTTGCTGTAATTACTATTTTCATCTTTAGTCACCCTTCTTGTCTTCCGGCACCGTCTCTTACAGGTTATTCGTCTTATTATGCCCTGCTTTAGCCTTTCCCTGGATCTCAGGAACCGGTTCCGTTTCATTCTTTTTTATTTTCATTTTTTTGTTGCTTTCTGTTCCATGCGGCTCCTTCGGATCCGGTCTTCTCATACCTGCTTTCGCCATAATTCACCATCCTTACCTAACGATTTTATACCCTTTATGATTTGCAAAAGGTATGTTTTTATACGTGTGGCTGCACAATACTATTTCTGTATAATATTTTTTTACCTGCACATACTAGATTTATCAATATTAAGGAGAATACTTATGGCAAAAGATTCACAACTTGACCCCAAGTCAATCCGTAAGAAAAAATCAAATGGCGGCCCTACCATAGCCGAGAGCGCATTAGACGGAGAAAGCCGAAATGCTAAGAAGCAATCCGGCAGCCGTAAAATTCCCGGCGACGACAAAAAATAATTTATATATAAGAATATAAAGGAGCCAATTATATGAACCGCGATAAACTCATAGACCAGGTAAAAAATGAATACGCACGAATCGCTTCTTCTGAGTCAAGGCAGCATTTCTGTGAAACCACAACCGATATAACTCCTGAGGCATATTACGAAAATCTGTTAAGTAAAGCCATCAGAGAAATCAACAACGGGACCTTTGATAATTTCAAATCCGGAGAGGAAGTAGTAACTGCCATTGCAAATGACAAATCCTGGCTTTCAGGCTGGAAGTAGTTCTTATTTTTATATACTTCTCTGCTTCTTTAAGAATGAAACATTCAACCGCATAAAAATTGCTGAAAACCCTAATATAACAAGTAAATCAAACCATATGTCCTCGATACCTTTTCCGCGCAGCATAACCTCTCGAAGAGCATCAACCGAATAAGTAAGCGGCATAAATTTACCGAGAAGAGTCCAGCCGGGGGGCAAGCTGAATAATCCGCACAGGAAAATCTGAGGAATGATAATAACGGGTATGAACTGCATCATCTGGAATTCACTGGATGCCAGGCCTGAAATGACCATACCGAGAGTCAATGCCATAACAGCAGTCAGGAGATTAATGAGCAGTACATACCAGATACTTCCGATTACTGTTACATTCAATATATATACTACAAATACCGTCATAATTCCTGTCTGAATCAGCGCAAGAATGCTAAAGCCAAGCACATAGCCAATTACGATTTCTCCCCGCTTAATCGGCGTAGAAAGCATTTTTTCCAAAGTACCGCTGTTGCGTTCCCCGAGGAAGTTGATGCCGGCAAGCAGAAATACAAAGAAGAAAATGATAATCCCAATCATCGCAGCACCAAAGTTATCGAAAAAGCTTATGTCCTCCGAGCCATAGACATAGGTCGTTCTATATTCGCTCTCCGCTATGCTTATCGGCAATTTTTCACGCTGGGTAAGGCTCAGCGCACTTTTTATGATTCCGGTAATCTGCTTTGCCACGGTGGTATCGGTCCCATCCAGATAAATATCTGCGTTTGCAAGGTCCTCCGACACACGGACTGCCGCTGTAATTTCCTCTGCTTCAACAGCATTTACAGCCTTTTCTATTGCAATATCCATATCTGCATCTGAAAAATCTATGACTTCTACCGTTATATCCTCATTCTGCGTCAATTGCTCGATATAGTCCTCCGGTGCAGAAATTATCCCAATTTTGTAGGTAGTATCTTCACTGGTAAGGATAGAATGCACCAGAAAAAGCACAATAATCGGCGCGAATAAAATAAGTGCCATAGTCCTCTTATCGTGACGCAGCTGGTCCACGATACGAAAAGCGAGCGTATTGATTCTATTCATTATTGTTTCCTCCCTTTCCATGCTCCGCTGCATTACTAAAATATATAAAAGCTTCCTCAAATGTGTCTGCGCCGGCAGTCTGCTGCAGCTCTGCCGCAGTACCCGTTGCTAAAATATGCCCATTTCGCATCATGGCAAGACCATGACACCGCTCTGCCTCATCCATAACATGGGTGGTAACGAGAATGGTAACCCCCTGCTTTGAAAGCTCGTACAGCTCGGACCATATGTCCTGCCTTAACAGCGGGTCAATCCCCACCGTAGGTTCGTCCAGAATAAGCACCTTAGGATTCGGCAGCATAGCGATGCTAAGAGAAAGTCTCTGCTTCATTCCGCCTGAATAATTACTGACTCTTTTTGTCAGGTCATCTGTTAAATTGACTAAAGCCGCCACATGAGCAATTCGTTCTTTTAATTCATTACCTTTTAATCCATACAGACTACCGAAAAATTTGAGATTTTCATAGCCGTTAAGAGTAGGATAAAGCGCTGCTGCCTGTGCCATATACCCCATCTGTCCCATGACCTGTAACGAAGGCATTTGCTGATTCCTTATGAGAACTGTTCCGTTATCGGGCTTTAGTATCCCGGAAATAATTTTTACAAGCGTTGTCTTTCCGCATCCGGACGGTCCCAGCAGTCCATATATTCTTCCCTCAGGAACTTTTAATGATACATCATATAATATCCGGTGTTTCCCATAACTTTTATTTATAGTTTCTGTCTGAATTCCATATACTTCTTGCATGATGCCCCTCCTCGTTATGTTTTATGTGCACATGGACAACAAGCCCGCCCCATTTGTACATATAAACTATTTGTTCTTGTTTTCGACAATATGTCAGGATACCGGCTCTCCATAAAATTCTTCCCGCTCTTCTTCCGTCAGCCTGTCTGTATACCACGATGGTTGAATGTTATCCGCAGACCAGATCACATGGTTGGATACATACTGTACCCCTCCGTCCGGCAGCGGACAAACTACTACCTCATGTGAAAACGCGCAAGATAATTTTTCCACCGGATACACGACATTAACAGTCAGCGTAAGAGTCCCATCCGCATTTTCCTCATATTGCACTACCTCAGGATATGGAATATTCGGACTATTTCCCCAGTCGTTAAATCCTCTTGTTCGATATTCATAGACCTTACTGTCCTCAAGATACGTCGTTTTGTTTCGCAAGGTATCACTGTCAATTTTAAAATAAGACATTACCACTTTTTCAAATTCATCCTGCGGAACATAGTATAATTCCCCTTCATAAGATACCTCGTAAGGCGTCGGCATCCGATATATTAACGGATATAAAATATGAAACATATCATAAAAATCCAATTCCCCGTAATCCTGTTCATTCCACTCCGTAATAAACATATTATTTGATCCATATCCGATTGGAAGCAGATATTGCCGGTTCAGCTCTCTGCACCTTTCATCCAGTTGATCTACCCGCAAAGCGGTATAACCGGAAGCTCCGTCATATCCTGACATATTATTTTTTTCGAAGAATAAATACCCTTCCTCCGAATAATTCCAATTCTCAGCACGATACTTCTCTTTCGAATTCATCTCGGGAACTTTGCCATTCCACGAAAGATAGCTCCGTGTTACCCAAATCGCTTCCTCCGATGTCCGAAAATCAAACCGGGTAAAGCCCCCGGCGGCCGCTACACAGATTATGGTAAGTTCCGCATCCACATTCTCTTCAACATCTCCGATAAATGCCTTTACTTTTTCAGAATTAACCATATTAACCTGATTTTCATCATCCACTGCCGTATATCCGGCATCTCCCAGACATTTTACAATCTTTTTCGCAGTATCCAACGTTCCAATCGTGCCGGCTTCTACTGCCTGTTCGTAAATTCCCCGGTAACACTCTGCTATTTCTTTTGACTCTGTATCAATGCCCTCATCCGTTCCCTGATTATCCTGTATCTCTTCACTTGTTTCGCCCTGCGGAATAGACCGAGATACATTGCCGCATCCCACAGCTCCAAATATCAGCAAAGCAAGTCCCAGCAGCAATTCCTTATATTTGATTAAAGAATTTTTGGTATACATAGTCCTTTATCCTTTCGATACCTTATTATCACATTTCCATGTTCACTTCTTAACAAGGTGTTCCGCATGGGTTCGTCTGACCAATTCTCCATGCTTCTGTATCTTGTAACCATTTTTTCTTTTTTCTAATATATCGTCTTTACACAACTGGTCCAGCAACCGGAACAGATGGCGATAACTCATACCAATTGAACAGGACACATCTGTCAATACATCGGAAAAATAATTGCGATGTGAATTTTTCAGAATATAGGAACAAAGTCTCTGTTCCCCGGAATGCAATGCTGAGGCAACATAATTTTCTTCGCTCTCTGACATTTTCCTTGCAAGGATAGCACCAATTTTGTTGGAAAAAACAAGATTCTTTTCCAGTTCTTCCATACATTTTTTATATTCTACCGTCACACATTCAAAATCGGAGATAGCGACAACAGTAGTTGTAGCAATACTCTGCCCTGTCAAAAGTTCGATCTCTCCAATTACACCTTCCGAAATATAGTAGCACAAAATCAGACTTTTCCCGTTTAATGCAGTGCGACATATTTTAGCACGCCCTTTTGTTACAAGTGCCAGTCTGGAAATAGGAGAACCTTCTTCTGTAATTCTCTCTCCTGCTTCATACCTTACACATGTGCAATCATTCACAGAGATATCCTGCAAACCATACATCTGTAGTATGTCCCTATGTTCTTTCGTAAACGGAATCTTCTTCATATACAATCACCCTTTTCTATTATATCAAACTATTGTTAAAATACCATGACAAATGTCCTATACGTTATTTATACAAATGCTATATTCTTACACTAAGAGGTGTTTCACTATGTATCAATTATTAGCTTTATTAACCGGTATCCTATTATCCATCATGATATCAGTAAATGGGAATCTGTCAGATCAATATGGTGCGATTCTTGCCGCAGTCATTATTCATGTGGTCGGTTCCATATCTGCTTTCCTTCTTTGCCTGACACAAAAGGAAAAGAATCCGCTCCTTGGCCATCATCCAAAATGGATTTATCTCGGTGGTGCCATTGGTGTATGCACAACTGTATTTAATAATCTTGCCTACGGACATATCAGCGTGACAAGTATCGTGGCTTTGGGTTTATTGGGGCAGACTGTCACTTCTCTTTTTATCGATACATACGGTCTGTTCGGGATGAAAAAGCAATCCTTTAACAAGAATTCTATTCTTGGATTTGCGGTCTCATTTCTCGGAATACTGTTAATGCTTGACCAAAGTGTTGCAGGGGCGACCATCGCTGTTTTCATTTCTTTTTGCGCCGGTATCTCCGTTGTACTATCCAGAAGTATGAATGCACGCCTGGCTGAGAAAACCGGTGCACTTCGTGGTTCGCTGATAAATCATCTGGTCGGCTTACCCATCACCATTATTGTTGCACTTTTTGCCAAGCAGTTTTCTTCCATTCCTTCCATTTCCGCCTTTCATCCATGGATCTACTTTGGCGGCATATTCGGTGTGGCAGTTATCTTTCTTTGCAATCTTACCGTTCCAAGAATATCTGCATTTTACCTGACTCTGCTTACCTTTGTCGGTCAGGTATTTACAGGAATCCTGTTGGATCTTATATTTGGCGATCACTTCTCAAGAGCTTCTTTTGTCGGTGGAATTATAATTATCTTCGGAATTGCAATAAATTTTATTATAGAAAGAATTCATACATATAAGAATGAAAAAGAACGCGCTTACTGGTCTAAGATAAAGCGTGCAGAGGAAGAACATCGAAAAGTTCTTCTGAAAATATATGAGGAACAGCAATCGCATGATATTATCGCTAAAAATTAATAAGAATATAAGAACTTAATATTCCTTTCGTTCGCAAAACCTCCGGCATTGTGCAATGACTGCCGGAGGTTTCCTGTTTTTACAACCGCTGATTATTTTTCACCCATATATTTCTTCCCCATACTAGACTGATACAAGCGGAGTATCCACCCTGAATTGCTCACTTACATATTTCGCATAAGTTTCGTGACTTCCAACGAGCTCATCATGGGTTCCGCTCCCTGTAATCATGCCTTTCTCAAGGAAATAAATCTTATCGCTGTCAACAATAGTGGCAAGTCTGTGGGCAATCACCAAAGCAGTACGCCCTTTCATCAGATTAGCTAACGCACTTTGCACCATCATTTCCGATTCACTGTCAAGACTGGCCGTCGCTTCATCCAGCATTAGAATTTTGGGATTACGTAAGAATGCACGGGCAATGGCAATTCGCTGCCGCTGACCACCGGAAATCTTAACACCTCGTTCCCCCACTTCAGTCAACAACCCATCCGGCATTTCTTCGACAAACTTACGAGCGTAAGCAAGTTCTAAAACATTCCATAATTCATCATCACTAAATTCTTTATCTAATCCATAAGTAAGATTATCTCTGATCGTACCCGCCATAATCGCACTATCTTGCGAAACAAAGCCTATTTGGCTGCGATAATCCGTCAAATTAATATCTTGGATATTTTTATCGCCGAATTCTATTACTCCGCGACCAGGATCATAGAATCTTTCAAGCAAACTGAATATTGTTGACTTTCCTCCGCCAGACGGGCCTGCAAAAGCAATAATCTGATTTGGTCTTGCCTCAAAAGATACACCGGTCAAAATCGGTTCATCATTTTCATACGCAAAATCAATATTAGTAACTTTAAGTTTTTTACCGGACAAATCGATAATCTCTCCGCCTTGCAGATCTTCAGGCTCTTCGTCCAGTAATTCTTGAACCCGCTTAGTCGAGCCGGCCGCTTTTGCCATCTCGGTAAATAGTGTCGCAATACTTGGCATTGCTCCGATCAGATTAAACAAGTACATCAGGAAACTCATCAATGTTCCGATCGCCATTGCTCCAATAGCAATCCGATGCATACCATAAGCTAATAAGCCAAAGATCATGCTCATCATCACCATCATCATAATTGGTTGCATCGTCGCATCGAAGACCGCCTCTTTTTTGCCGACTTTGAATAATTTATCCACTTCGTGATTAGCGCGCATTTGCGCCTGTTTTTCAGCATTAGAAGTTTTTACAAGACGAATCTCACTTAATGTTTCGCTGGCAATCCCATTAAATTCCGCAAGAGCATCCTGTCTCATATGTCCGACTTTTGTACCAAATCCAAAGATCGGCAGCATAATGATTAGTACAAGCGGAACAGTTACAAGCATTGCCAAACACATTTGCCAATCCATTTTAAGCATCATATAGATAGAACCTAAAACCAGGATAATGCTGGATATGGTTTGTGGAAAAGTATTAGCAAGCAACTGCTTTACTTGTGATGTATCATTTACTAAACGACTCGAAATCTCACCGGCTTTCATGGCATCAAAATAGTTTACCTTTAACGTTGTCAATTTAAACCAGAGATTCTTTCTCAGGTTTTGAATGACATTTCCCCAAAAATCCCAAGAACCGTTCCGCCGATTGCCGAAATAATCGCAGAAGATACGAACAGTAAGACTACTTTTAACAGCAGCGGATAGTCGATTCCTTTCGAAAAGTTATTGACTAACGACGATGCTAATTGGGGCACATAAATTTGTACACTTGAGGATACTATTAAAAGCAGTATTCCTATTATCAAAAGAAAATACTTTGGTTCCGTTGTTGTAATCAGCCTGACAAATTGTCTAAATGAAAACTTGGTGCTATCTTTTCTGACTGTATCATCCGGTCTCCCGCCACCCATTATCTATGCCCCCTTCCAAAGAATTTACCATCTCTGCCAAACCCTCCATGGAAATCCTCTCCAAATCCACCAAAACCGCCGAATCCATTACGCTCTAGCATTTGATCACGTGCACGTCCGAGGTGAGCTGACATTTGACCAAAATGTTGCCATCGCTTATCGTCACCGAAAATTTCGTTTAATTTTAATCGGAACTCATCGCTTGAAATGTTATCTGCAATACGTGATAAATATTCATATAACTTTTCCAGTTCTTCTTCAGCAAAACCTCTGAATAACTCATCTTTAAGACTTGAAGAAATCTCGCCGCGATCTTTTATACTTTCATAACCCTTCTCAGTCAGCTTGACAAACGTAACCCTGGCATCTTCTTCTGATTTCACACGTTCAGCCGTTCCTGCCATTTCAAGCTTTTTTATGATTTGAGTGACGCTTGATGGCTTGATATCTAAGAATTCAGAAATACGACCTGCCGTTACATCATCTTCTTTTGCCAATAACCGCAAAGTTTCAAAAGCATTATCCGTCTTTTCTTCTACCTGATTGGCAAAAATCAAAAAAGGTTGATGCGTAATCTCCATTAACTTATTCAATATATTATTTCTATTCATTTCTCTTACCTCCGTTTTAATTTATTTAGTTTATGTGTTATATAACAAAATAAATTATAATTCCTTTTATTTTGTTTGTCAATATGCAAACTAAATAAATTAAATTTCATTGCTTCTCACACACTTAAAGACGCAAAGAATCCGGGAACAAAGATCTGCAAATGACAAATCAAAATTCCCGGATAAAATTCTCAAATCGTTTCACCGCCTCTCATTCAATCGCGGTGACATCTTACTGTTCAGCTTGTTTTAATCTCAGTGCTAAACGGCAGGCGTTTCATTAGATAGCGCATCGTATCGCCTCTGCTGATCGTTCCTACAAGAACACCATTTTGCGTTACCGGAACTTTGCTCAGCTTATGTTCATAAAACAGTTGGCAGACCTTTGATAGCGAAGTGCTGAGTTCCACCGTTATAGTGCGCTTCGTTGCGATTTCCATTACATTTCTTTGCAAAAGCTCCCTGGCTTTGGACACAAACGCTTCGTTGTCAGGCAGCACGACAGAAAATGACTCCCCGATAACATGTACATCTTGTTTTGCCATATACCGCAGAACATCTCCATCCGATACATAGCCAATAATGTGTCCGCCATTGTCTATGACAGGCAACCCGCTTGTGCGGTATTCAATAAATTTCTCAATCACCCGTTCAATCGAATCACCGGCCGACACTGTATATGGGTTGGAATGCATTGCCGCATCAAGCTCCGATATCATTTTGCTTTCGAAGATACTATCGGTCTTTTCGCGGTCTTTTACCTTAATAATAACCAACACAAGGCCGATAACTGCAATTGCAATGCTGAGATAAAATGCGGCATGAATCCCTATTAGCTGCGACTTTACAGAATTATCGGAGGCGAATAAATTTGTGGCCAGCGACATGGCGGACACCATAAGAGCTACGCCAAAGGTCGAAGCAACTTGACGCATAGCACTTGACACCGCATTTCCATGATGCAGAATCTTATCCGGCAGATTGCTGATTGACCAAATATTAATGGGCGTATTGGCAAGCATCAAGCCAAAGGAACGGGCACAGTAGACAACAATCATTAATGCAATGGGAGTTTCAAATCCCCACAAAGCCATTCCCAAAGAGCCGATTGACAACAATGATACTCCCGCAATCGAAAGGTAACGCGCCCCGAATTTATCATGTAAATTTCCCGCAAAATATCCTCCAATTGCGCCTAAAATCGAACCGGGAACCATAATCAGGCCTGAAATCGTAGCTGAAAATCCGCGTACGGTTTGGATATAGATCGGAAGGGTGAGAGACGCCGCCGCAAGGGATGCTGATATTAGCATGGATATCACTATCCCATATAGGAACTGCTTATCCAAAAGCACTTTAAGCTCCAAAAATGGCTCTGTAAGCCTAAACTGGCGGCGAGCAAACGCAATAAGTGTCCCGGCACCCAGAACAATCAGCACAACCGCGGCAGGCAGTGTTTCAATCTTACCAAACATAGAAAAGCCGTAAAGAAGGAAAAAAAGGCCCACGGATGACTCCGCAACTGATATTTTATCGAGACAAACCGGCTTTGTCTTGCCGAAATCTTTTATTGAAAATGCCGCAATAAGTATAATGATTGCCGCCAACACCGCCATAATCAGAAACATAACGTGCCAGCCTACCATATCTGTAAGGATGCCGGAAATTGCAGGCCCCATTGCGGGGGCAAACATTATAACAAAGTTATACATTCCCATTGCGCTGCCCCGCTTTCCATGGGGAAAAATGAGGAGCAGCACAGTCATTGACATTGGCAGCATAACGCCCGCACATACCGCCTGCAATATGCGTCCGGCAAGCAAGACAGGAAAATTGATTCCCCAAGCCGCAAGCAGGCTGCCCGCAAAAAATAAGCCGAAAACGGTGATGAACAATTTCCTCGTAGAAAATCGGTCCATTAAAAACGCCGAAACAGCCACTATAATGGCGTTTACCAAAGTGAAGCCTGAAACCAGCCACTGTGCTGTGGTGGCATTTATATTCAGCTCGGTCATGACCGAGGGGATAGCCGGATTCATTAGTGTTTGGTTTAATACCGATAAAAAAGCACCACAGATTAAAACGATAACTGTGGCTTTCTGACCTTTTTCCATATTGTATTACTTCCTTTCAGTTCTCAAATTATCAATATTGCAATAGATTGATCAAAACTATTCCAATAAATAGCCGCACAACCGGTTCACATATAATTTTGCGGCCGTCAGCATAGCTGTCCTCTCCTCTTCATCCAGGCTTTCCATTGCTTTACTCTCCGCATTTTTAATCTTTTGAATCATTTCGAAAGCAAATGCCCGCCCCTTATCTGTAAAATGAATAACCTTTTGTCTCCTGTCGGCATCGAGTTCGACCATTCTGATTACCCCGCGACGCAGCAAGCCGGTCACGATCGCATTGACCGTCTGTTTGGGAAGAAAAGTGTATTCACAGATGGTCCTCTGCGTACAATTCCCATCGTGTTCCAGGATAATCCGAAGTGCACATAATGTGCTGTAAGACATTCCAAGACTTTTCGCGTATGCCTCATATTGGGCATTAAGTTCAAAGTAAGTGCGCAAATACTCATTCGCATTCTTCTCTTCTCTGGTCATAGTCGGCCTCCTTATTTAGTCTTATTATATACCGTCCCAAACGGGACTATTATAGCATACTATGATACTGAAATGAAGTCAAGACTTACACATCTCATTAATCGAAGTGAAATTGGAAATTTATAAACTAATTATCCCCATATGCTCAAGCAATATCTTCCAACCCATTAAAACCAATATAATGCCACCGGCAAGTTCAGCCTTCGATTTGAATTTTACACCGAACATATTGCCGATTTTTACACCCAGTACAGATAAAGTCAGTGTAATGATCCCGATGGATAAAATTGCCGGGACAATATTAACATTAAGGAACGCGAATGATACGCCTACCGCCAGTGCATCAATGCTTGTAGCAAGAGCAAGGGGCAGCATTTTCCCTGGTTTTAAAGAGACTTTTTCCTTTTCAGGGCGTTCTCCGTTGGGGCATCCTCTGTCCGTACATATTTCAGCAGGACATTCCCTGTCCGCACAACCTTCTTTTTTAAAGCTTTCCACGATCATCTTGCCGCCGATAAAGCAGAGCAAGACAAATGCGATCCAGTGATCGAATGCAGTTATTTTATCAGCGAACTGTGTGGCAAGCAAATATCCGGCAAGCGGCATACCCGCTTGAAAAAAGCCAAAGTACAAGCCGACAATCAATGCTTTTTCTATGGTTGCTTTAGGCATGGTCAGTCCGAAACAGGCGGCTACGGCAAAAGCGTCCATAGAAAGCCCAATAGCAATAAGGAATAATTCCAATAAACTCATCGTATGTTCTCCTTTACAAGATGTTATTTGCAAAAGAAAAAACCCAAGTATTACTCATACGAGCATATACTTGGACTTTGATAAATAATAAAGACCATGTATAGCTGTAAAAGTTATACATGAGTCTCGTTTTTTAAGACAAGCCAGACCGTTGCCGATCAGCATGTTGACTTGCCGCACATAGTTGCGCTAACTACTCCCTCACGGGTATTTTCATTTTCAGTAGTGTATCATGAATTCATGTGAAAATCAAGCCAAAACAAATAAAAGGCCATACAGCAAAAGCAATGTTGTTTATACTAAAGTTTACCTATCTCAATCACGGAACGCGCCCTGAGTAAAGCAAGACCGCTGACAAATATGACCATACCGGACGCGATCAACAGCCACTCAATTCGCACCACATCACCCAAGGGGCCGAACACAACCATTCCGAGCGGCATTGCCAACCCACCGAACATCATCATCACGCTGAATACCCGTCCCATTTTGTCCGGCTCAATTTTGCTCTGGAGCAAAGTCATACTCGGCGTGTTAAACAACGGCATCGTAACTCCGCAGATGAGCATTACACCTAAATATACCCAAAAATTCGGCACTACACCGAGCAGAAAACCCGTTAATCCGAATAGCGCACAAGCCATGACAATAGTGTGCGCCTTGTTTTTGAAACCGCCCCACACAGAAATCAATATACCGCCTACGACTGCGCCGATCGAAAATACAATTTCGATCGCAGTCAGCCTCCATACATCATCTCCGAATGTGCGGGCTGTCTGAAGTGGAGTAAGCAAAGCGGCGGGCGATGCGAAAAAGCTGAAGAACGCACTGTAAATGATGATAAGTTTCAGCCACGCCTTGGAGTTGATATATCGCAGCCCTTCGCGCAGTTCGTGAAAGTATGCCTGTATGCCATGCTTTAATTCCTCTGTACGCGGAATGCCGGACACCTTAACAAATATCAAAACTATACTTATACCTATTGCCGCAGTCGCCACATCAATGAAGAAAATATATTCAATCGATAAGAACGACAGCAATGCACCTGCCGCCATCGGTGCGACAAACATATTCAACGACTGGATTGAACTTTGTATGCCGTTGAATCGCTGCAAACTCTCTGCCGGCACGATTTGCGGTATCATTGCAGATACTGCGGGCTGCTGTATACCCTGTCCGAACGACCGGGCAATTACAACGATGAACATAAGCCAGATATTTTTGTAGCCGGAGATATACGCGACCGCCAAGCCGAGCGTTATCAGCGCGATACATGCATCGGATATTATGATAAGGTGCTTGCGATTGTGCCTGTCCGCCCATACACCTGCAAACGGCGAAATAAGCGTCATCGGCAATAGTGCGGCACAGGTGAACAGCGTCATGATCACACCCGATTTGGTTTCGAGTGTAATTTGCCAGGTTATAGCGTGTTGCACGAGCATCGAGCCGAACATTGACACGAACTGCCCAATGATATATAAAGTTGCATTACGTTTCCAGTTAGCCATTTCAGTACCTCACCTTTATTGACAGTCAAGTAATCTTTCTTTTTTACAATTATAACAAAAAAACTATATAAAACTACATAAAAATAAAAAATTAATATATAAAGTATGTTGTTATTCAACCGATTTTAATGCCTCCAGCATATTGACATTCTTGAGCCTGCGATTGATTATCATGCCGAGTACCACGGTAATACTACATACTACCAATACCGGAACAAGGAATGCCTTTGCACCTAATGCTGGATTAAACATTATATCATCAGGCGGCACAACGGAAATAATATATAGGAATAGAGCGTCTCCAAAGCCGAATCCCACCAAGATCCCAAGCATAGTCAGAAGAATGGTTTCCCGATAAATGTACATCGTTACTTCTTTATTATAAAAACCAAGCACCTTGATAGTGGATAATTCCCGAATTCGTTCCGATACATTGATATTTGTCAAATTGAACAATATCACCATAGCCAGTAATATAGCTACTAAAATCAATATCTGCATAATCTTATTCAAAGAATGGACGATGGTATTGATTTGATTAATCAGTGTAGTATTCTGGACTACGCCTTTCACACCATCCAATTTCATATAATTATTCGCCTGCTCATTTGCATTTTCTGTGGAACGATCCTTTAATATTACCAGATTAGCATTAGAATAATATGCCTTTCCAAAAACAGTTCGATAGTATTTTGTATCCATAAAAATGAAATGACCTGTATACATCTCTGTAATATTGGAAATCGTTACCTCTCGCTCCTGATTTTCAGAATCCGTCATTGTTATAGTGTCTCCTGCTTTTACATTCAGCAGCTTTGCAAGGCGCTCTGAAAGTATAGCTCCATCAGTAGAAAGATTCAGTTCTTCTCCGGTTGATCGGTTCGTCAGGCTAATATATTCCTTAAATGCATCGGCATCTTTGGGAACAATCAATTTAATATCTTGTTTATCTTGATTGTTTCCTGCAACTTTTGTCATCTCATCATAAAAGATTGGCATTTGCTGTTTAATTTTGTCAGTTTTCAAAAGCTCCTCGATCTCTTTTTCCTGTTCTGCCTTCAAATTGTCGTTTCTGGCTATAATTAAATCATACTGAATAATGTCACCAAATTGCCTGTCATTTACTCCGGAAATGGAATGCTGTACGCTGAAACCTGCAAATAGTAATGTTACAGCGCCGCATACTCCAAATATGGTCATCAGCATACGTTTTTTATACCGGAAAATATTGCGAGCAGTTACCTTATGTGTAAAATTCATTCTGTCCCAAACCGGGTGGACACGTTCTAAAAAAATCTTTGACCCGGCTTCTGGAGGCTTGGGCTGCAAAAGCGCCGAAGGCTTTTCTTTTAATTCCTTTGCAGCGACGAAGCAAGCAGGGAGTACAGCACTTACGAATGCCAATAGGAGAGCGATTGCTGTAATTCCAGGGAAAAAATCCAGTTCAATCCGTGGAATAGTAAAACTATGCCCATAAGCACTATATACGATCATCGGTAACAAGGTATGCCCGGCTGCAATTCCTATGGCCGCCCCTATAAAACTTGCCCAAAAGCCATAAACTGTGAATTTCTTAATTATATCTTTATTATCATAACCCAATGCTTTCAATGTGCCGGAATTCACCCGTTCTTCATCTACAAACCGGGTCATTGTAGTCAACGTTACCAGCGCCGCAACAAAGTACAGAAATATTGGAAATACATTCGCAAGTGCATCGATGATTGTCGAAACACTATTATAAATTCGGTATCCTTCCGAACCAGGGACCTCCCGTCTGGTATCCAATGTGTATATTGGCAGTTTTAATGTTTCCAACGTTTCCCGGGCATCAGCCAGTTTGGCTTCGGCTTCAGCTATTTCCTGTTCGGCATCCGGTCTTTTTTCCTCATATTCCTGCCATCCATCATCCAGTTCTTTTTCACCATCCTCAATTTCTGCCGCACCATCAGCCAGCTCTGCTTCGGCCTCAGCCAGCTTTGTATCAGCCTCCGCTTTTTTAGCATAATATTCCTGCCATCCGTCGGCAAGTTCATTTTTGCCGTCAGCAATTTTTACTACGGCATCCTCTAATTCTGTCCTGGCAGCAGTAAGCTTTGTCTCTGCTTCTATTTTTTTTGAGTTGTATTCTGCAAGACCCGCCTGATAAGATTGCTTCCCCGAAGCCAGTGTGCCTTCTGCCTCCGCAAGTTGCTTTCTTGCTTTTTCGAGTTCCGCACTCTTGGCAGAGTATTCCGTCTCTCCGTTTTTAAGGGTTTGTTGGGCAGCGGCAAGCTGTTCCTCACCGCCTTCCGCTTGTGCAGCAGCAGCGTTATACGCCGCCCATTTTTGTTCAAGAGTGTTTTGGGTTGTCACAAGTTGCGCAAGTTGAGCATATTGCGTTTGCGCCGCGGCAATTTGAGTCGGCATATCGTCAAGCTGAGCGAATAAGGTATCGGCCACTTGTTCCGATAAGTTGGCGCTTTGCAATGCCACTTGATACTGCTGATTGAGCATGTCATATTCTGACGTTCCCACGGCAGCGTCTCTCGCTTCTTTTAGTGCTGCGAATTGAGTAAGTTCTTCATATTGTGTTTTTAAAGTATCAAGCTGATCCTTCATGCTTGAGAGCGAACTTTCTATTTGAGCCATTGTCATGCCCGTAGCGGCTTCGGCAGCAGCAACGCCCGCCTCAAATTCTTCTTGCGCCGCGTCAAGCTGGGCTTTAGCATCTTTCAATGCTTCCAACTGCCCCACTTTCTCGTTATATTCGTCCCAACCTTTATCAAGTTTTTCGCGCGCTTCCTGTAAAGAGGATTCCGCTTCCGCAAATTCCTGCCGCTTCTTGCCCAATTCACTTTCCCCAGCCGCAATTTGTTCGGCAGCGGTGTCGAGCTTTGCTTTAGCGTCGCCTAACTGCTGTTTGGCATCTGCTTTCTGCGTCTCATATTCAGCCAGGCCATCCGTATATTTTTGTTGAGCATCGGCCAGTTCATTTTCACCATTTTCAAGTTTTGCCTCGGCATCGGTCAACTGCCGTTTGGCATCCTCTTTCTGCATCTCATATTCAGCTAAACCATCCGCATACTTCCGTTTAGCATCAGACAGCTCGTTTTCACCATTTTCGAGTTCCTGTTTTGCGTCGGACAACTCTCGTTTGGCATTATCCACTTCTGCCTGTCCATCATCAATCTTCTCTTGATATTCCTCCCTGATGGAAGATAAGCGCAGGGATGGCTGGTTCACCAGCAGTTCGTTCAGTTCATTTTTGTGATTCTGAATCAGCTCCGTATATTCATCTGAATAAGGGTCTATACCTTTTGTATCCTCAAAGGAAACCCGGGCAATCATATAAACATCATAGTCAAAGGCAGAAGAATCCACCACAGCATACCCTTGCAATTCTCCGGTTCCGGCTGTTGACTGCCCCATATTGATTATGGAAAGCATTTCGCCGGAGTTCACAAAGCCTACAATCTGAAATTCATGGATTTTAAGGGCTGTCTCTCCGGAAATATCCTCTTTTTCAGTAAAAGCTATCATATCACCGATATGGTAATCTCCATTATATAAATTAGCAATCGCAATTTCCTTTTCCGTCTCGGGAAGCCTTCCTTCCACGACTTCATAGGCAGACAAATCCTCCGAATTGGAAAAAATGCGAATACTCGTAATAGTATCCTGAATCACTGCATCCTTTAAGTAGCCATATTCAATCTTATCCGCTCCTGATACTTGGTTAATGGCTTTCTGGTTTTCATCATCAATTCCATAGTCACCAATGATACTAATATCCGCCAGATTAAGCTGCTCAAAATAATTTGCCCCGGTCTTACGCATATTGGGACCGGTTACCTGAAGTCCCACAAGGGCAAATGATCCTAACGCGATTAAGCACATAATCGAAAAAAATCGGCCCTTTGATTTTAAGAAACATTTTTTTATGTCTTTCCATAACGTTTTTTTCTCAAAATACTCACCTACCATTCAATATCCGCAATTTTTCGGGGACTCGGATTTATTTCTATATTCTTTACGCCCGCATCATGCATGTGAATTACACGGTCGGCAATAGGAGCTATGGCCGCATTGTGTGTAACGATTATTACAGTAGCGCCTTTTTTTCGGCTCATATCCTGTAAAATTTGAAGTACCTGCTTACCCGTCTTGTAATCCAAAGCTCCAGTAGGTTCATCACATAACAGAAGCTTTGGGTTTTTAGCAACTGCACGGGCAATCGCCACCCGCTGTTGTTCACCGCCAGATAATTGAGCCGGAAAGTTATCGATTCTGTTTTCAAGCCCCACATCCTTTAATACCTGTATAGGATCAAGTGCATCCTTTACAATTTCAGAAGCCAGTTCTACATTTTCTTTTGCAGTCAGGTTCTGCACCAGATTATAAAATTGAAAAACGAACCCTACATCATTTCTTCGATAAGTAATCAATTCATTTGGTGTATAGCCGGCAATATCGTTTCCATCAATGATTACTCTGCCTTCATCATTAGTGTCCATTCCTCCGAGTATATTCAATACTGTAGACTTCCCGGCACCGGAGGCCCCTAAAATAATTGCCAGCTCACCTTTTTCAATGAAAAAGCTTACATCCCGGTTGGCAATAATTTCATTACTTCCTATTTTGTATCGCTTATAACTATGGACCATTTCAATGTAGCTCATGATCTTCCTCCTTATGCTGTTGAGTTTGAGTAATGGCGACTCCTTTCATTTGAAAGACACTGTTCCCTCCATGAAGTGTCAACTCGATATTGTCGCAGTTTATTCGTCCAGTTGCCTCATAATAAAATTCGCTCATCAGCGTAACGAATTTTCCGCTCAGTCGACACGAGCCATCACTATTCAATTCTCCCGTGACAGGTTCCTTGCTTTGAAAAATATTCAGATATCCTTCCATTTTTCTTTCGAAAATTACAAGCTCTAATATACCGTTTCTTTTGCCTAATGGGGTGTCCAAAATAACCTTATAATTTTGTTGAAACATTATCATTTACTCCTTTCTGACGGTTTCTGAATGCATTATAAAAAATTCGCCTGCAATATACCACGGTCAAATTACAATGAAATGTTGGAATTTGGGACAAATCATAAATAGTTGACGGTCAAATACAGTCCTGCAATTTGCCGGACAAATGTCCTACGCTATCCGTTGAATAAAATATTTAAAAAGTTTATAATAAAAACAGAGGTGAGAAGATGAAATATGAAGTAACAAGCTTGAACACAAAAAAAACACTCGCGGCATCTTTTAAAAAACAGGTAAGTAAAAAACCATTTTCAAAAATTACAGTGAGTGAGATTATAAATGATTGCGGCGTAAACCGAAAAACTTTTTACTATCATTTTTCGGATATTTATGCTTTGCTCAAATGGACATTGGAACAGGAAGCTATTGAGGTGGTAAAACAGTTTGATTTGATAGCAGAATATGAAGAAGCAATGTTGTTTGTTATGGATTATGTAGAGGAGAATGCAGACTTTCTGCAAAATATTTATCATTCCATTGGTCGGGATGAATTAAAACGATTCTTCTGCGCTGATTTTATTGATATCGTACGCTCTTTTATAGATAAATCAGAGAAAATACAAAGATTATCCACACCTGATGATTTCAAATTATTTCTCAGTCAATTCTATACGGAAGCTATTGCCGGCATGTTAGTTGAGTGGATTGTAGATCGTTCTATTCGTGACCGTGAAAAAACAGTACAATATATTTCTGTCATCATACACTCTGCAATTCCAAATGCCTTACGTTCGGCAATGGATTTGTCAGAAAAATAACCCTCGTTACTTTATATAAGCAACGAGGGGCATCTTAAAAATCATATTATCTCACTATTTTACAGCAAGAACCAATTCTGTTAATTTTATAACTGAGGCCCTGCAGAAACTAATGCCTTACCTGCCTCATTTCCTTCATACTTCACAAAGTTCTTCACAAAACGCTGTGCCAAGTCTTTGGCTTTCGTATCCCAATCAGAAGCATTTGCATAGGTATCACGAGGATCAAGAATCTTGGGATCCACGCCCGGCAGCTCTGTCGGAATATCAAAATTAAAGTACGGCAGCTTCTTCATCGGTGCGCTCGCGATGGAACCATCCAGAATTGCATCGATAATACCACGTGTGTCACGGATAGAGATACGCTTCCCTGTACCATTCCAGCCGGTATTAACAAGATATGCCTTCGCACCGCTCTTCTGCATTTTCTTAACGAGCTCCTCCGCATATTTGGTCGGATGAAGTTCCAGAAATGCCTGACCGAAGCAAGCGGAAAATGTAGGTGTAGGCTCTGTGATTCCACGTTCTGTACCGGCAAGCTTCGCAGTGAATCCAGATAAGAAATAATACTGTGTCTGTTCCGGAGTTAAAACGGATACCGGAGGAAGAACACCGAATGCATCTGCCGACAGGAAGATAACATTCTTTGCCGCCGGAGCTGCCGAAACCGGACGAACGATATTCTTAATATGATCAATCGGATAAGATACACGAGTATTCTCCGTTACGCTCTTATCAGTAAAATCAATCTTACCGTCAGCATCAAGCGTAACATTTTCTAAGAGAGCATCTCTCCTAATCGCGTTATAAATATCCGGTTCTGATTCCTTGTCCAGGTCAATAACTTTAGCATAACATCCGCCCTCAAAGTTGAATACGCCCTTATCATCCCAGCCGTGCTCATCATCTCCGATAAGAAGGCGTTTCGGATCTGTAGACAATGTAGTCTTACCTGTTCCGGAAAGTCCGAAGAATATTGCAGTATTCTCACCGTTCAAATCAGTATTTGCAGAACAATGCATAGAAGCAATACCTTTCAGCGGCAAATAGTAGTTCATCATAGAGAACATACCCTTCTTCATCTCACCGCCGTACCAGGTATTTACAATAACCTGTTCGCGAGTGGTTATGTTGAACAATACACCCGTCTCAGAATTAAGACCTAACTCTTTGTAATTCTCTACTTTTGCCTTGGAAGCGTTATATACAATGAAATCAGGCTTAAAATCTTCCAGTTCCTCAGCGGTAGGCTGGATAAACATATTCGTAACGAAGTGAGCCTGCCATGCAACCTCCACGATAAAACGAATTGCCATGCGTGTATCCTTATTAGCACCGCAAAATGCGTCTACAATAAAAAGCCTTTTATTGGAAAGTTCTTTCAGAGCGATTTCCTTTACAGTGTCCCATGCTTCCTGTGTAGCAGGATGATTGTCATTCTTATATTCATCAGAGGTCCACCATACCGTGTCCTTGGAATTCTCATCCATAACGATGAACTTATCCTTAGGTGACCGTCCTGTATAAATACCTGTCATAACATTTACTGCACCAAGTTCGCTTACCTGACCCTTTTCAAAGCCCTCTAGACTTGATTTTGTCTCTTCCTTAAATAACATTTCAAAAGAAGGATTTCGAACAATTTCTGTAACTCCGGTGATGCCATATTGGCTCAAATCAATATTTGCCATTTTTAACCAACCTCTCTTTCATTTTTATTATGTCCCGTTTATTGTCTCACTTTTCGAATAGGATGTCAATAAATGGGATTTATTCAGCTGAAGTTGTCAGCTCAATCGGGTCTTGACCTTTCTTTTAAAATCATCGGTAATATACCATCATTTTGATAATAACGGATATCCGCTTCCGAATCGAAACGAACTACCGCTTCGAATTCAAGCGACCTTCCATCCGCCCATTTTGCAGTAACCTGTACGTGTTCCCTCACCTTGGGATTTGCAGGCAGATGAACCGTAAAAGCCTCTTCACCGGTCAAACCAAGCGTTGCAGCCGTCTGATTCGGCAGGTACTCCAGTGGCAGCACCCCCATCATCACTAAGTTAGAACGATGAATTCGCTCATACGACTCGGCAATAACAGCCCTGACGCCCAAGAGCTTTACACCCTTCGCCGCCCAATCTCTGGAAGAACCCATGCCGTAATCCTTACCGGCTAAAATCAACAATCCGGTTCCATTTTTCTGGTAGAGATAGCTGGCATCATAGATACTCATAATCTCACCGGTAGGAAGATAACGGGTAAAGCTGCCCTCTTTGCCGTCAGCCAGCTCATTATGCAGGCGGGTATTAGCCAGTGTACCGCGAAGCATCACATGGTGATTGCCTCTGCGGGATCCATAGGAATTAAAATCTTTCTGTTCCACACCATGCTCCTGTAAGTAAACTCCTGCAGAGGAACTTACCGCAATAGTACCTGCTGGTGAAATATGGTCGGTCGTAACGGAATCTCCCAGCTTGGCAAGCACCTTCAGATTGTTCAGATGGGCGGAAGTCGCCCTGCCGGCGGTTAAATCATCAAAATAAGGAGGATTCGCAATATAGGTGGAATACTCGTCCCAATTGTATGTGTGAGAACCTGTAATTGCAATATCGTTCCAACGTTGATTCCCACTATAGACCTCACCATATGCCGTACGATAACTTTCCGATGTGACATGCATTCTGACCTGATTGTGAATTTCCTCAGTTGTGGGCCAGATATCCACTAAATAAACGTTTTCTCCGTCGGCATTCACTCCAATTGGATCAACCGCTAAATTTCTGCGCAGATTACCAGCCAGCGCATAGGCAATTACCAGCATAGGAGAACCGAGATAATTTGCCTTAATAAGGGGATGAATACGGCCTTCAAAGTTACGGTTGCCACTAAGCACCGCACCGGCCACCAGATTGGATTCTTTCAAAGCAACCTCAATTTCAGGCTTTAACGGCCCTGAGTTACCGATACAGGTGGTACAGCCGTAAGCCACAATATGAAATCCGAGCTTCTCCAGATATGGAATCAGTCCGGAGCTTTCTAAATAACGGGTTACTGCCTGTGAGCCAGGCGCAAAAGAGGTTTTCACCTTTGGGGAAACCGTCAGGCCCTTTTCCACCGCCTTTTTAGCCATCAAAGCGGCACCGAACAAGACCGTGGGATTCGAGGTATTGGTGCAGCTGGTGATGGCTGCGATCAAAACATCACCTGTTTTCAAAACATCTTGTTTTCCGTTCAGTTCAAACACATATTCCTTTTCCAGCTCATCTTCCCCAAGCCCGAACCCTTGATTCCCCATCGGACTGACAATCGCGCGTTCAAACGCCTTCGATAGCTGATCCATGGGTACCAGGTCCTGTGGGCGCTTCGGACCGGAAAGGCTGGTCGTCAGATGAGAAAGATCCACAACAATCTCCTTGCTGTACTCCACAGCATCGTTCGAGTCATAAAATAAATGATTCGCCTTCAGATAAGCGGAGATTTTTTCAATTTCTTCCGGATTTCGCCCGGTCAGTTTCAAATAACGGAGAGTTTCCGCATCCGGAGGGCAATAACCGCAAGTAGAGCCATATTCGGGTGCCATATTTGCAATGGTGGCACGATCAGCAAGCGAAAGGCTTTCATAACCGTCACCAAAATATTCCACGAACTTTCCTACTACATGATTCTCACGCAGTACATGCGTAATCTTCAGCGCCAAATCGGTTGCCACAACACCGACAGGCATACGGTTAATCAAGCGCACGCCGATGACTTCGGGCATAGGGAAGACGGAAGGCTCACCCAGCATACAAGCCTCCGCTTCTATTCCGCCAACGCCCCAGCCGAGCACACCCAGACCGTTTATCATCGTGGTATGAGAATCGGTGCCGAAAACCGAATCCGGCTGAAGAAAGAACGCATTCTCTATTTTCTTCTCAGTCACCACCGGAGAAAGATATTCAATGTTGATTTGGTGAACAATACCGGTATCCGGGGGAACAACTCGCAGATTCGCAAACTCCTTCTGAGCCCATTTCAGCATCTGGTAGCGTTCCATATTTCGCTCAAACTCCAGCCTTGTATTATCAATCGCCGCACGATCAGTACCGGCCGTATCAATTTGAACAGAGTGGTCAATAATAAGGTCTACCGGAATTTCGGGATTAATCTCACTTTCTTTCAGCCCCAGCTTAACAGCGGCATCGCGCATAGAGGCTAAGTCGACGATGCAAGGTATCCCTGTATAATCCTGCAACAAAATTCTGGATGGATAGAACTCGATTTCAGAGTCGATATTTTCTTTCCAGTTTAGGACCTTTGAAACATTGATCCGTAATTCTTCCTCTGTCTTGGAATTTCTTATGACATTCTCGAGTACAACACGAATCGAATACGGGATTTTCTTCAAGTCAGTACCAAACTCTTCCGCTGCTTTCTCTAAATCGCAATATTCATACTCCTGTCTATTTACCCGAAGTTTTGAGTTAAAAAAATGACGCACTTTTTTTCCTCCTTCTCAAAATTATTGTCGTCTGATTTATCATATTATTCTACCATAGACTTATAATTTTTCATACAATTATCCCCCATAAAATGGGTCGAAGAAAGCCTCCAAGTCAAAAGACTTGGGGGCTTTCTTCCACTTACTTAATTTTATTATTGCACCAACTGGAGGATTTTATCATCCCCGGGACTGGGAAGCCCCCTGCCGTCCAAGTTGCTTGTAGTAAGGTATATAGAGCCATCCCACGCCTGGTAAGCTTCCCTTAATCGTCCGTAACGGCCCTGCAATAACTGTTCCACGTTAGCCACTTGTGTCCCGGATTCGTCGAAGGTGATTGCTAAGAGCATACTCCCCCGGAGTGTAGATACAAGCAGCTGACCCGTTCGTGGTCCGGCAGTTATAAAAGCCATTCCCGCAGGGGCCCAGGTATTATTCCCGCTTTGTATGACAGGCTTAATAAAATCAGATCCCTGAATTTCCTCATCACCTATAACAAAAGGCCAGCCATAGTTGCCGCCCGGTTGTATGATATTAATTTCATCATGGGCTGTTTCTCCATGATCCGAGGCATATAATATCCCCCTGTCATTCCAAGCCAGACCCTGAGGATTTCTAAACCCTAAGGCGTAAACTGGTGAACCGGGAAAAGGGTTATCGGGAGGAATACTTCCATCTAATCCAATCCTCAGAATCTTACCTGCCAGACTGTTTATATCCTGTGAAAGATAACGTTCTCCGGCATCTCCGGCAGTTATATACAGGTAACCATCGGGGCCAATTTTTATCCTTCCCCCGTTATGGGACTGACCTGCCGGAATTTGGTCCAAAATAATTTCTTCCCCGGATGCCGTATTGTCCTGGATACGCATACGTACCACACGGCTATAAAGTGCTCCGTTTTCCTGATAGGTATACATAAGATAAATATATCCGTTTGAAAGAAAATCCCTGTCCAAAGCAAGTCCCATGAGCCCACCTTCTCCTGTACTGATAAAAGGAGGTTCGAATGTATACACCGGCACCGGATTTAATATCCCATTCTCTACGACACGCAGGTTACCGCTACGCTCCGTAAAAAACAGCCTGCCGTCTTCACTGATGTCTACTGCCCAAGGGATACGAAGATTTTCTGCAATAGTCCCAATCTGAAATGAATTATTCCGAGAGTTAAGTACGCCGAACCGGATATAATCCGCCTCGCTTAATGTGATAAGACTTCCGCTAATCATGGCTTCTTCCTTAATACTCCTTACCGGCATTGTCCACCGTATCTTTCCTATTACTATATGTAAGGAAGCATAATTATGTGCACAGTATGTTCTATACGAAATGCTTACGCATCCATCGTTCGTCCTACATACTTATAATCCTTTTTCTGCGAGTAGAATCAAGGGGTTCTGGGCAGAAGGCGCACGGTTTCCACATTCCTCGAGAGTGCTATTTAGATACATGCTCCCGACTACACGTCATAGTGTACATTTATTCCTTCACTACCAATCGATTTGTCCATATATTTTATATTCCCTTATAACTACTTATTTAGATAATTTCAGGATAAACTTATCCAAAACATCATTCCATTTATCCAATCTTGAAACACATTTCATCAAGTTATCTCCATAATTCATTTCATCAATATTTAATACTTCAAATACTATCCTTCGGTATAACAAACTCATTTTTAATATGTATAAAACAGATTCATTCCCGTTAAAATACACACCTTTCTGTTCACGTTTGATATGCATTATTCTAACTCTACTATTAACCATCGCTGACAAGAACTGCTCATAGTTATTTGATAATTCACTTCCGAAAATATCCACCCCATATTTTGTAATCAACGCATCTAAACAATTTTTAAGCGATGTACCACGAGCACCCGGAGTTAATGAAGTGAAAAAATTAGTATATTTTTTTACTATTTCAATGAGCGGTTCCGCTAATTCAATTAAAAATGCACACTTAACATCTACCGTTATTCCGCTATCACTTAATGAATAGAGATACATTTGATGCACCATATCCAATTCATCGAGTAATTGTTCCCATTTACAAAATAATTCTGTTGTAAGAATGGAATCAAATCTGAGTAATTTGTCCTCGCTATAACTACAAAAGTTTGCAGACGAAAAGTAAGATAATCTATCCCTTGTAAAATGCTCTTTACATGAATTTAACACATTTTCCTCAACTGTATCAGATTCAGATAATCGTATTTCTGACAAAGAAATAAAAGTACCATCTAATAGCATTAGTAGCCTTTCGACACGTGAAAACACTGCTCGAAAATCAAATACAGAAACATCTTCATCTGATGTTATCATAACTTTTCTAATTCCACATTGCTCCACTTTAATATGGAGTCGTTTATCTCCACGTGTGTCAAATTCAGCAATATACGGTCCATCTAGTATAAATTTATCATTTTTAAAAATGGCAGTTAAGGATTTACATTTTATTATTTGCTCCATAATTTTTTCTCCCCCGATTGGAATGGAATTCAGGCTAATGTATCTTATATCAAGAAGGTGAATGTAATCCTCCGATAAGCGCAAGGAATTAATCATAAAACATTTTAATGCCATAAAACATGTTCTCCTCCCTAAACAAATTATACCTTGCCAGTTCCCGCTCATGCTCATAAAAGTGGATTATGAATATTTGTGTAACAAATCTTTAGGGATGTGACAATAGTCATTAGGGTACCTATCTAATCTGTCTTGATGCTCCTCTGCACTTTTAACGTAATTTATTAGTGGAAGAACTTCCACTGCAATTTTATCCCTATCTGCTCTTTTCGCTATATAATTCTTCGCTTCTTCCAAATGTTGGGGTACTTTGCTATATACGCCTGTACGATATTTTTTTCCCTCATCATTACCCTGTTTATTTACACTGTAAGGATCTATAATCTCAAAAAAATAGTCCATGAGTTGAGAAATAGTTACGATTTCAGAGTCAAATTCTGTTTTTACGCATTCAGCATAACCATCATACTCACCTTCAAGAGTATTTGAACATCCATTTACTCTTCCTGCTTCAGTATGAATAACGCCCTTTAATGTTTTGATAAATGCCTGTACTCCCCATAGACAGCCACCTGCAAAATATATTGTTTCTATCATAGAATTCACCCGTTTTCTTTCGTCAAATATAAATAATGTGCAGTTCAATCTGTCTGACAAATATAAGTTGCCGGTGTTTCGCGTAGAATCGACTTTTTACTTCAGCGTGCTTAGCGTACCCCAGTTCTCAAACTCGCTGTAGGTGAGATAGATACCGTCCTGCGGCAGGCCGGTCGTCTGCTGCACGGCCTCGAACGCGGCCTCGGTGAACGCCTTTTTGCTTGCGAACTCAGTCGAACCGTAGCACTTAACGTCCACATAGGCAAGCTCGCGCTTTTCACCTGAGAAATACATAGTGTGACCGTCGGAAATGTCGATCATCAGCTTGCTTTCGCTCTTTCCGGGGATGACCGTGATTTTTTCACCCAGCGCGGTCTTGAGCGCCTCCTTCTGTGTATCGGACAGCAGTTTCGAGGTGTTGATTGCAATATATGGCATGTTTTTCCCTCCATTTTGATAAGATTGGTTTTATTATGGCATTGGCCGCACTAACAGTGATGCCTCTTTTGTGACAAGACCTTATCTTGGTCTGACTTGGTCGTACTTAGTAAGTCTCTGTATGAATCTTTGCCTGGTCTACTTCGACTAATTTATGTGCAGGTCTTGTTCCTCTCGGATATCCCACTGCAATAATAGAAAGCACTGCCATATGCTCCGGAATCCCAATGAGTTTACGCACATATTCTTCACTGCTCATTTCCTGATTGGATTCTCTTAAGCGAATCTGCACCCAGCAGGAGCCAAGCCCTAAGCTCTCTGCTTCTAACTGCATAATTATAGAGGCTATAGAAGCATCCTCTATCCATGTATCGGTTTTCTGTGTATTGCCCAATACCACAATGGCAAGAGGTGTTTCCGGTAAAAACGGCTGCTTTGGATTACGACAGTTACCAAGTTTTTGAAGTGTTTCCTTATTTTCGATAACTACAAATTCCCACGGGCGGCTATTCTTCCCAGTAGGTGCAAGCTGCGCCGCCTGAAGAAGCTTTTCCTTTTTCTCCTCTTCCACAGCCTTGTCCTCAAATTCCCGGCAACTTCTCCTTGCAAGTAGCATTTCTAACATAAAATTCTCCTCACTTTCTAATATTTTGTTACCATCAAACTCAATTTTTTCTATCAGTTCAATCACTCTATGTCGTTTCTAATTTTTCCACGAACTTCTCATAAGTCATCTTACCTAATGCAAACTCCATCATTTCTTTTTGAAAACGCCTCATAATAACGTATACTAAATTTTCTTTGTAATATTGCTATTTGGGCCTTCTTCATCCATCACACATAGTTTCGAACATATGCCAATCTATATTAATTATATCATCAATCGGAATCAAATTACCATCCATCATAATAAGATTTCTCATATATAGGTCTACCTTTTTTACTCTCATAGTGACAGTGACATAAGCACCACCATCCTTTTTTCCATCTGGTTGGAAATAGGTAACTTCAATTCGTGGCTCTTCTTTTATATTGTCCGCAATAATCTGGAGTCGCTCACTCACAACATCCTTTTCATGTTCATCTAACTCTATCCTCTTATTCGTTAGTCTTGCCGTTTCCTTAATGGCCGCATCATGGCCGGTCAATGCCGCAAAAGGGGAAAACTGTGCCGCCCGGTCAATAATCTCCATATGTGGATGTGTGCCAGAAATATGATGTGGCAGATGAACCATATCATCATATATGCTCGTCATGCCTTATGACCTCCAATCTGTCTGTTCCGAAGCATCGAGGTAGCACCCTCTTCTAAATTCATACCTCTTAGAACCGCATTCTTTCCATATTTATGCTTGATTTCCAGCATCGCTCTCTGCACTCTCTTCTCCCTTTCAAGTTCGGCATCCCGCTTTTCCTTTTTTTCCTGTTCTGCAGCATAATCTGTGAAGAGATCCAATTGTTCAAAACAAACCGAATTTTGTACAGTTGATTCGTCTACCACGTGATTGGCTGAGATATTCACTCTTCTTATGAAAAGATTCTTATCCACTATCTCCTCAAACAGTTTCGTAATAGCATCCAGCATTCGCTTTGTAGAGGATGTCGCGCCTCCAAGATTTATCGTTCCATGAGCAGATTTGGGGACTGAACGACCATAGCGATCCGTAGTAATCTCACCATGATACATGCTTCTTCGACTTGCATCTGTGAGATTATCGATATCATAGCCAACCGTCAGCACAAGCTGGTCTGTCACAAGACCTCTATCCACCAAGTCAAGGGACAATAAATCTGTCATCTCCCGAACTACCAGTCTTGCCTTATCAAAGGGATAGGCATATTGCAGAACCTGTCCAGAACCAATACAATTCGTACTAGGTCTATATGCCTTCACATCCGCTATGGTACACGGCTCCCATCCCCATGCATGATCGATTAACAGTTCTGCATTGATTCCAAATATCTTGTATAACAAATCTTCGTTATGGTACTCATTGGGTTTACCTAAAGAACATCTCGCAATATCTCCCATAGTAAACAGTCCTTGTTCTTCCAACTTTTTGGAATATCCCCGCCCTACGCGCCAAAAATCTGTCAATGGCTGGTGGTTCCACATCAGCCGCCGGTAACTCATTTCATTCAGCTCTGCAATCAGCACTCCATTTTTATCTTCATGAATGTGTTTTGCATAAATGTCCATAGCGATTTTGCAAAGGTACAGGTTAGTTCCAATCCCTGCAGCCGCTGTAATCCCTGTCGTTTGTCGAACTTCCTGAATGATCCTGGTTGCGAGCTCACGGGCTGTCAGCTTATAAGTATCCAAATAATCCGTTACATCCATGAACACCTCGTCAATCGAATAAACATGCATGTCTTCAGGAGCGATATATTTTAAGTAGATATTATAAATACGTGTGCTGTAGTCTATATAAAGGGCCATCCTCGGCGTAGCTGCAATATAATCTACAGAAAGCTCCGGTGATGATTTTAGTTCAAGGTCGTTAAAGGACGCTCCTACAAAGGTTCGTCCTGGCGCATTCTGCCGTCTCTGGGCATTCACCTCCCGAACCTTCTGTACCACCTCAAACAGTCTTGCTCTGCCGGGAATTCCGTATGCTTTTAAGGATGGGGAAACAGCGAGACAGATGGTTTTTTCTGTACGACTGACGTCTGCTACCACAAGGTTTGTAGTCAGCGGATCAAGGCTCCTTTCAATGCACTCCACAGAAGCATAAAAACTCTTAAAATCAATTGCGACATAGGTTCTGTTTTTCATAGGAATTCTTTGGCTCCTCCTTCATATCATCTATAAAAAATATCCGAATTTATGTTCGACTCTGGAGTAATTATATCAAGAACATTTGTTCGTGTAAATAGATGCATGAATATTTCCTCTAACTTCCATAAAATTCTCCGGATTGGAATGGGTACCCCCTCCTGCACTCCGCTTTAATAATCGTTCTATGTCCGCTGTATAACCGCCGCTGCCAGGAATCTCCTCTGTTCTTCCGTAAGCTCGATTTCCGGCGAATTAGACAAGTCCGTGTCCCTGTTTTCAACAATCAACACCATAGTGTCCCTGCTTAGAGTATGGGAGTGCCAAGTGGATTTTTTCACATTGTATAGCTTATTCTTTTCCATAGATTGACTATAAATGGCTCCCACTGTATCCGTTCCTTCCGCCACGTAAAGCATACATTCTCCCTGTAATAAGACAAATATCTCGTCCGTCTTCTCATGCTTTTGGAATTTATGTATATTCTGAGGTTCGAGTTCTTCACAATAATTCAGTATGGCCACTCGCCATGTACCGAAATCAATTACCGGCGAATAACCTTCCTTCGTATATTCCTTAATTTCCAGCAAATCATTCTGCTCCCTCATCCCAATCCTTCCTTTCTTCCAGCTCCGCAGTCAGTCTGTATACCCGGCCTCCATCCAGCTTTTCCAAACCTTCTCCGCTGTTCTCATACACATTGTTTTTTCTTTATTCACCAAGTATAATGTATACAAATAGCGTTAGTATATATTAAAAATGTGATTTTCTATAACAATGTTGTCTACAAGATAATTCTTTTTTCTATCTTACTACATGACAGAAGTAAACTGATGCATTCTTAGGCGGGGTAAGCTTTTACCCCGCCTGCTGCCGTTTCCCCTGCAAAATCTTTTAATTAATGGCAAAGCCAATTGCCCGACCTTACAAACTGGAAGTTCTAAATATAACTGGAAATTTATGTTTCATTCGTACTACCGATTTCAAGTAGATTTCCCTCAGGGTCGGCAACATAAAAGTTACGAATGCCAAAAGGATAGGTAATGGGTTCGCCTGTAGGAAATTGTAGACCCAGCTTTGATAGCCGCTCATATTCCATATCCACATCAGCAAAGCTGGGCAACCAAAGGGCAATTTCAAACGTCTGATTGATTCCTTTTGGTGGAATATAATTTTCCCCGATTGCCTTCACGAACTCTTTCCTACTATACATAAATAGAGATAACACACCGCTCGCCGTCTCAAACTCTGCGAAATCCCCACCAATCCACTCCGTATGAAAGCCTAAGGTATCTCTGTAGAACCGAACCATACTGTCTATATCGTCAACTAATAGACCCGTACCTATCCTTACATCTTTTCCGTTCAAAGTTATCATCTCCTTTATACTAGAAAGTTAATTTCCCTTACCTCACCACGGTAACCGGAAGCATATTTCACCTTGCTCAATCACAAAAGCATACCTGCATATCCTGCCCAACTCCCTGAAACCCTTTGATTTACTGGGCTTTCCGTTCCAGCAACACCACCGTCTCCACATTCGCCGTCCAGGGAAACTGATCCACTGCTACGGCCCTTACTACCTCATACCCATTCTCCAAAAACACCTCCAAATCCCGTACCAAACTGGTAGGCTTGCAGGAAATATAAACCAATCGTTCCACTTTATAATCAATAATCTTCTTCAGTGCCTTAGGATGAACTCCATCTCGAGGCGGATCCAGTATAATCAGATCCGGCTTTTCTTCAATTTCATCAAGGACCTTCAGTACATCTCCTGCTATAAACTCACAGTTATGTAAACTATTCAGTTCCGCATTTTTCTTAGCCGCTTCTACAGCTTCTTCCACGATTTCCACTCCGATTACTTTCCCGGAGACCGGTGCCATCATCTGTGCAATCGTTCCCGTTCCACTGTATAGGTCGAAAACGACCTTATCCGGTTCCCCCTCCGGTGAAAGGGAGCCAATATACTCCCGCGCAGTCTCATAAAGTACCTCTGCGCCAAAAGTATTCGTCTGAAAAAAAGAGAACTGCGAAATCTTGAATTTCAGACCTAACAACTCCTCATAAAAAAAGTCTTGTCCATAAAGAGTAACCGTTTCGTCGCTCTTAACCACATCGGCTACAGAATCGTTTTTCGTATGCAAAATACCAACGATTCTCCCTTCCAATTCCAACCCCAACAGCATCTCCTTAAATTCCGTTAAGTCATATTCTTTCTGCGTAGTCGTAACAAGGGCGATTAGTATTTCCCCCGTTTGAGCAGCCTTTCTTACAAGCATATGCCGTAAATAACCTTCATGGCTCAACCTATGATAAAAGCTCATCCTTCTTTCTTCAAAGAAATTTCTCGTTCCCGTCAGAATCTTTCTATAATCTTCATCCATGATCTTGCAGTCAGAAACCGTCACAATATCATAGAAACTTCCCCTTTTGTGCATACCAAGAGCAAGAGGCCCATCCTTGATCTCATCTCCAAAAGAAAACTCCATTTTATTTCTATAGCCATACATCTTCGGACTTCCTTTGATTCCCTCGAACTCGTAACCGGATTCTTGTTTACATAACACAGAATCCAACAACTTCTTTACCTGTTCTTCCTTCAAAAGAAGCTGCTCCTCATATGGCAAGGACAGATAGGTACACCCGCCGCAGATCCCAAAGTGTTCACAAGGACTTTCCATTTCGAGAGGAGACTTTTCCAATGTCTCAATCAGCCTTCCCTCTGCTTTTCCTTTTCTCACCTTATTAATCCTGCATAAAATTCGTTGTCCCGGAAGCGTATTCTTTACTACACATACCCCTTCTTCACATTCTACTATCCCCTTATTCGGAAAATCAACTCTCCTAACAACTCCTTCTATTGCCTGTCCTTTTTTCATTCTCGTATTCTTATCCTTTCAACTAAACTAATATTTAGGCGACGAAGCTCGTCATCTTCTCAAATTTACTAACCGATTATACAATACCAAAAACGGAATGTACGCACAAGTACATTCCGTCCTATTACCTATCATCTAAAATAATTACCATATGTGACACGGCCTCACTGCTTCTCCGTACCCTCATCAAAACCATCGTCTTCATCTTCAAAGAAATCGTCGTCAAAGTCCTCGTCGAAATCATCTTCGAAATCTTCCAAATAATCCGGAGTAAAATAGCGATATACCGCATACGCAATTCCTGCAACAGCGGCAACAGCACCAATGATTGCAAATACCCAAAGAACAGTATTGCATTTCTTCTTCTCCTCTTTTCTTCCCAGAAGCTCGTTGATTCTGGACATATCAATATATTCTTCCAATTTGCTTAATTTGTTCATAGTACATACCTCTCTTTGCCTTTATTCGATTTATTGTTACCGTTTAGAACTCAGTTTATGAATTATTTCTATGAATTATTTCTTTGAATGATGGCATTACCAGCTTTTGTATTTTTCAAAGGCTATCCTATTAATAATATAACACCAATTCCCATATTTTACTATAATTTTTTCATTAAATTTAACTCAACATTATAACCGCTCGACACCTTCAACGCTGCCAATTCGCGATTATAACTTTTTCAATTTTGCGAAGGCAGCATACATAATCTTCTGTCCAGCTTCATCGAACACCACCGTCACCTGATAGTCACGGGGTCCCTTTTCCATTTTTGTAACCGTGCCTTCCCCATACTTAATGTGACGTACTCTGTCGCCTACGCCATAGTTTAGCGTTCCCGCTTCCGGTGCCCCCTTTGATAGACCGCTTACGCCGCTTAAGCTTCCGGCGCCGCCTCCCGCTATAAAGGGCCTGTTTTCCGCAGGCGTCCGCTTAGGAACCGCAATCGCTTTGGGCTTTGACTTGACGGACTGTGTTGACACCCCTTTGTCGAAAATCCTCTGGTAGCCTCCCGACGCCCCTTCTCTTGAAAAGACGGGCTGTTCTGCCTCAGTTCTTCTATAAGAGACTTCCTTATCGCCGCTTTTTTCTGCTGTCCCGGCTCCATATTGAGACATATAGCTCATGCCGAAGGGCTTTGCCTTGAAATGGCTGCGCTCGTAAGAATCCTCTTCGTATTCCGTATAATCCCGGCTTCTGACGGATGGCAGCCTGCTGTCCAGCAGCTGCTCCGGTATCTCCTTTACGAAACGGCTGATCGGGTTGTACTGAGTCTCTCCCCGCAGCATTCTCTGCTTTGCGTAGGTAATCGTCAGATCTTCCTTGGCTCTCGTAATTCCTACGTAAGCGAGGCGCCTTTCCTCCTCGATATCTTCAGGATTATCGGAGGTGATGGTCATATAGCTTGGAAATACGCCATCCTCCATTCCTGCCAGATACACATGAGGGAATTCCAGTCCCTTCGCGCTGTGTAAGGTCATAAGAAGCACTCGGTTCCCATCATCCTCTATCCTGTCGATATCGGCGACCAACGCGACCTCCTCCAAGAATTCGCTCAGCTTCGGCTCCTCATGAGTTTCCTGATAGGATACTATTTTACTGATAAGTTCATCGATATTGTTGATTCTGTCCTCCGCATCCTCATCATCAGATTCCTCCAGTTCCTTCACATAACCGGTAGTCTCGATGATATCCTTCATCAACTCCTCGAGACTATAATATTCCAATTTGCTGCGAAAGGTCTGTATCATTGTAACAAAAGGCGCAAGCTTCACAGCGCTCTTTCCTATCGTCATGATCTGATCCGCTTCCCTCAAGGCATCATAGAAGCTGATATTTCTCATATCAGCATATTCCTGCACCCGAACGATTGTGGTAGCGCCGATTCCCCTTTTGGGCACATTGATAATTCTTTTCACTGCAACGTCGTCCCTGCCATTGTCGATGGTTTTTAAATAGGCAAGCATATCCTTTATTTCTCTTCTGGAGTAAAAGTTCGTGCCTCCCACCACATCGTAAGGAATCCCCTGCACCACAAAGCGCTCCTCCAGCATACGCGACTGCGCGTTTGTCCTGTAAAGAACGGCACATTCTCCGTAGGAAGGCATCCCTTCTCTTTTTTTCTTCGCCACATCATCACAGATATATTCTGCCTCCTCAAAGGCTGTATCGAATTGTCTGAAATGAATTCTGCTTCCTTCTCCCTTTCTCGTCCAGAGCGCCTTGTCCTTTCGGCTGACGTTATTCTGAATAACGGCATTCGCCGCATCCAGCACGTTCTGGGTAGAACGATAATTTTGTTCCAGCTTGATAACGGTGGCCTCCGCATACACTTTCTCAAAGTCGAGAATATTTCGGATATTAGCGCCCCGGAACTTATAAATGGACTGATCGTCGTCTCCCACTACACAAAGATTGCGGTATTTATCAGCCAATAGACGGATAAGCTCGAACTGGGCCGTATTCGTATCCTGATACTCATCCACCATGATATAGCGGAAACGATCCTGATAACTCTCAAGAACCTCCGGACACGCCTTAAAAAGCTCTACGGCCTTTACGATCAAATCATCAAAATCGAGAGCGTTATTCTTGCGAAGGACTGCCTGGTATTCATGATAGACACCTGCAATCTTCGCTTTATTATAATCACCCATCGCCTGAAGCTGATAATCAATAGGGGAAATCAGTTCATCCTTTGCAGCGGAAATTGCACTTAATAAGGTTCTTTCCTTTAACATCTTCGTATCTATCTGAAGACGCTTGCAAATATCTTTCATTACGGTCTTCTGATCGTCCGTATCATATATGGTGAAATTATTGTCGAAGCCTAATCTGTCTATGTATCTTCTAAGAATTCTTACACAGGTGGAATGAAACGTGGATACCCATACCTGCTCCGCCCCATGACCGATAATGCTGTTCACACGTTCCCGCATCTCTCCCGCTGCCTTATTTGTAAAGGTAATCGCCATAATATTCCATGGCTGAACCCCGAATTCATCGATTAAATATGCGATTCTATGGGTCAACACCCTCGTTTTACCGCTTCCTGCTCCCGCAAGCAGCAAAACCGGGCCGTCCACCGTGAAAACCCCCTGCTTTTGTTGTTCGTTCAATGTATCGTAAATACTCATGCTTCTCTATCCGTTTTCCTTTCAATCGATGTGGTAAAAGCCTGCTGCTGCACTTCTGTCACATCGCTAAATATCCATACCTTAATGTTGAATTCCACTATCGGGGTACCGCAATATTCGCATACCTTGGCCCCAAGCCCTGAAACGTAATAATACAGCGTCCCTGCTTTTCTGATAGATGGCTATTTCCTCATCCCCCATTTTCCTGTTTCAAATCAGGAATAGTGCACAATGCGGACTGTTCTGATTTTAAGCAAAGTCCTCTTGCAGGTATCCGCTTACAAGAGGACTGTTTGTTCTTTATATTTTTCTACTGCCTTACGTCGTCCTCATTAAAGGAATCGCCGCATTCAGGGCAGAATTTCGGCGGATTCTTAGGATCTTCCGGTTCCCATCCGCACTTGTCGCATTTATACAAGGGCTCGCCTGCCGGCTTTTTCAAACCGCACTCGCTGCAGAACTTTCCTTTATTAACAGCACCGCAGGAACATACCCAGCCGTCAACAGGCTTTGGAGTGCCGCATTCCGCACAGAATTTACCTGTATTCTCCTTTCTTCCGCAGGAACAGTTCCAGCCCTCCGCGGGCTGCTTCGTCTGTACCGGAGCCTCCTCCTGACTGCGCTGCTGCCCCGCCATTCCAAACAGCGTGTTGGCGTTCATTCCGCCGGCCATATTCGCCATATTCATCCCGGCAAAGGCCATCATCGGCCCTGTGGATTCATTGGATGCTGCCGCCTTCATAGCCTCCGCCTGCGCTCCCACCAAGATACCCGCAGCCATGTCGGGAGTTCTGAGTACCGCAGATCTTTGAAGCTGCTTGATCATATCCTCATCCTCTTCCGAGGCCTTCACGGAGTTAACGCCAAAAGAAACGATAGAAATACCTCTAAGCTCCGACCATTTCGCAGATAACACCTCGTTCAAAGCATCCGCCAGCTCCATAGTGTGAGCCGGCACAGCACTGTAGCGGATTCCCATGTCGGAAATCTTAGCGAATGCCGGCTGCAATGCGGTCATAAGCTCAGCCTTTAACTGGCTGTCAATTCTGTCTCTTGTATAATCCTCCGTCACGTTTCCCGATACGTTCGTATAGAACAAAAGCGGATCCGTAATCTTATAGGAATATTCCCCGTTGCAGCGAATGGCGATATCCACATCCAGACCGATGTTGCGATCCACTACGCGAAAAGGAACCGGACTGGCCGTACCATATTTATTTCCCATGATTTCCTTCGTATTAAAGAAGTAAATTCTCTGATCCTTCGCCGCATCCCCGCCAAAGGTAAAACGTCTGCCTATATTATCGAAGGTAAGACCTATGTTTTCTCCCAGATCTCCATAGAATAACGTGGGCTCCGTAGACATATCATAAATGAATTCTCCCGCCTCTGCGCAGAATTCCACAATTTTTCCCTGCTCTACGATAATCATGCACTGTCCTTCGTTAACAGCCACAACGGAACCGTTGGTAATAATATTCTCTTCACCCTTCGTATTACTGCTTTTTCCTCTGTTAATCCGCTTTTTCCCTTTGGTTACTAACACATCACCGCTTAGGGCATCACAGTAAAAATATTCTCTCCACTGGTCTCCTAAAGCCGTGCTCACAGCACTTGTAATAGCCTTAATCAATCCCATATTCTATTTACCCTCCACACAACCGGAACATTCCGCTTCGGTCGCTTCTTATATTTGTATTTATAAAACATTATAACTATTTTGACAGTTATTGTCCAGCCAAACAAGAAGCCCCGGACAAACACATTTTCATTCTTCGTTCATATAATAAACCATCGATATTTTATGGAGGAATTATGAAAAAATGCTGAAACATACCTCATTTTCTTTGACTCGTAAAGTTATTTCTCTCGTCCTGTGCCTGCTGTTTCTGGCAAGCTGTCTCACCGGATGTCAAAAATCAGGAAACAGTGCGGTTCCCGGAAAAGACTTGACGAAGGTTACTTTAAACGAAGTAGCCCACTCGATTTTCTATGCTCCCATGTACGTAGCAATCGAGGAAGGCTACTTTGCCGAAGAGGGAATCAATTTAGATCTCGTTACCGGCTTCGGCGCAGATAAAACGATGACCGCTGTCCTTACCGATGAAGCGGATATCGGCTTTATGGGAAGCGAAAGCACCATCTACACATATATCGGAGGCACGCAGGATTATGTAGTCAATTTCGCACAGCTTACCCAGCGCGCCGGCAACTTTCTCGTATCAAGGCAGCCTATCGATAATTTTTCATGGGATATGCTGACGGGCAAAAAGGTGCTTGGCGGAAGAGCCGGCGGAATGCCTGAAATGGTTTTTGAATACATTCTGAAGAAGAATAATATCGATCCGAAAGCCGACTTGAACATCGACCAAAGCATCGATTTCGGTTCCACAGCAGCTGCCTTTTCAGGAGGGCAGGGTGATTTTACCATTGAATTCGAGCCACACGCTACCTCTTTAGAGGCAAAGGGTGACGGTTATGTGGTAGCCTCTCTGGGCAAAGATTCCGGCTATGTTCCTTACACCGCCTTCAGCGCCAAGAAGAGCTATATCGACGCTAATCCCGAAATCCTACAGTCCTTTACCAATGCTCTGCAAAAAGGCATGGACTACGTAAACAGCCATAAACCTGAGGAAATAGCGAAGGCAATAGCTCCGCAGTTCGAGGAAACAGACTTGGATACCATTACCGCAATCGTTACTCGTTACTACGACCAGGATACGTGGAAAGACAATCTGATATTCGAAGAGGATTCCTTCACCCTTCTTCAGAACATTCTGGACGAAGCGGGCGAGTTATCGGAAAGAGTTCCTTATGATACACTTGTTAATACACAGTTCGCAATGGAAGCGGCAAAATAATCTCACACACCCGCAAAAACAGGAGGGCGTCCGATGTACATTTTCCCATCGGACGCCCTTTCCTGAATAACAGAAAAATCTATTATTATTTCAATTTAAGCCACGCGATTTCTTCCTGCATCATCTGAGCCTGAGCCGCCAGCTCCTCGCTGGAAGCAGAGCTTTCCTCTGCCGTCGCCGCATTGTTCTGCACTACGGATGCAACCTGCGACAAACCTTTATTGATATGTTCAATAGCTCTCGTCTGTTCTGAGGAAGCCACTTCCACCGCCTTAGTTGTCTGCTCGACGAATACGGTGGTAGCTTCAACATTTTCTAATATTTTAGCCGTTTCAGCGGATATTCTTTTTCCTTCCGCAATGGATTCTACCGCATGCTGAATCAATTCGTTGGTCTGTTTTGCCGACTGGGAGGCCTTCTCCGCAAGGATGCGTACCTCATCGGCAACTACTGCAAAGCCCTTGCCCGCTTCTCCAGCCCGGGCCGCCTCAATTGCTGCATTTAACGCTAACAGATTAGTCTGGGATGCGATATCCTGCAAGGATTTCGTGATTCCTGATATTTTCTCGGAATCCTCGCCAATCTGATCCATAGCGCCCTCCAGCTTCTTCATATGTGCATTGCCTTCTTCTACACCTTCTCCGGTCTGCTTTACATATTCTGACGCTTTTTTCATATTCTCAATATTCTTCTCGGACTGTACGGCCACCGAGGCAACCGATTCGTTCAGTTCTTCCACCGATGCCGCCTGATCGGATGCGCCGGTAGCCAGCTCCTGCGCCGCCGCCGCCAACTGCTGCACACCGCCGGACATTTGTTCTATTGAGTTTCTAAAGTTTGCAAAAATCTGGTTTAAGTTGGTGATAATACCCTCCAGCGCCACTTTTATCTCAACGAAATCGCCTTGATATTCCAGATTGGATACGACGGTACAATCTCCCTTTTCCAAGGAACTGAGTACAGAAGAAGTCTCTCCGATAATTTCCCTCAGGGAATTAACCGTAAGTGTCAGCGATTGAGACAGTGTTCCTATTTCGTCCTCGGTACTATACTGAGGAACATCCGAACGTAAATCGCCCTGCGCCAAAAGCTCCAGTCGCTTTACCATACTTATAATAGGATTTACGATTGGATTAGCAATTCTTTTCATAATGGCTACCGCAACAAATACCGAGCATATGAAAAGAATCAGGGTAATCACAAGGGATATATAAAAGTTTTTCATTAACTCCGATGTCTTTACCGCGACACCTATGGACCAACCGTCGGTACCTGGAATCGCCGTATATCCTACCGTTATCATCGATCCGTTTAATCTGGCCGTATTCGTGCCTGTTTCACCTGCTGTCATCTTCTGAATTACCGATGCAATATCCGTATAGGAGGAATCCTCCTTCGCCAGCTCAATATAGTTGGTCTGGTTTTCTACGACCTCCTGATTGCCGTGCGCTATAATCTTGCCATTCTTATCCGTGATGAAGCCATAGCCGGACTTTCCGATTGCGATATTCTTTACCATCCCGCTGAAAGTATTGCTGTCAAGCGTAGCGATCGCGATGCCGTCAAAACCTGTATGAAGCTTTGCGGATACGATGAGTACCGTTTTTCCAGTAGCATTGCTGACCTGCGTCGTAGATATGTAAGTATGTCCTGCCATGGACATCGTAAAATATTCCTGTTCAGCCACATTCGTTCCATCCGTGGAATCTCCTGTGTTATCCACTATCGAAAGAGTATCGAAGCCGTATTCATTAGCCAAACGTCCCATAAGGTCAATCCTTCGTTCCAGAGACTTCTTTTGGTCCACTATAGAGGTATCATCTATCATCACGGCCATTCTGGTCGTATAAACCCGAATCGCATTTTGCACGGATTGGCTGTATGCCGCCGTCGTTTCCTGAATACGCATATTCATGTTGCTTACCGCATCGCTATATAAGAGCACTCCGCAGACTACTCCCCATATGAGCGAAAGCGCAGTTACCACCATTGCACTGGTCACCTGCAGCCTCATTTTAATCGATTTCTTTCCTGAAAGCTTTTGAAACAACTGAACCTTCTCGAGTTTTTTAGCCTTCTCGAGTTTTTTGGTCTTTTTAACTTTCCATTCAGTTCTTTTTCTCATCACTCTCTCCTCCTTAGCTACCTTTTATTTTATAAAGCATACGGCCACAACTCTGCCCTCTGCCAATACCCTTCAAGCTCTTTGCCACAAAAAAAGTTATGCCTCGGTAACGGCAGGCATATCGTACGGACACCTCCCTATCGGGCATAAATCTCAATACCTATTGTTTGTAAATGTCCCCTGGTTCTGTCTTCATAACAAAACGTCCAATCCTCATTCGCCTCGCTGATTTATAAAACTTAAGCCTACCGCTTCCGTCTCTTTTGTCAAATCGTTCCAAGGCCTTTACATTAAGAAATTTTTTTACTTGTAGTTAAAATGCTTGTCATTAAAGTCACCAGCATCTAGAAATCCTTAAAAATTTTCTTTTATTGTGCATTTTTCATATTTTCTAAAATTAATATCGAGTAATTCTACAGCATTTTTTGATTATTTTTGAAAATTTCCAATAAATTCTTTATTATTAATTTAATACGCCAACATAAAAAAGTCAATCCCTATCGTGTAACTTTGTAAAATAATTTTACAAAAGTTTCTATTGACAAGGGCCTCAAAAGCTCTTTTCAAGTCTTTTTTCTTTTAATAATTTGCTTTTATCAAGTCTTAACGCAAAAAAACACTTGCTGAAAGGCGGCTGAATAAGGCCTTTTGCAAGTGTTCTCTCGTTCTTTTATATCGTTTGACGTTACTTCCTGAGAAAATCCGCCTTTTATTGGTTACTGTGATCCAAAAACAGGAAATAAATTTTCTTTACATCGATGATTTTCATTTACATGACACGACTGAACTGTATGAAATAATCCACAGAAGCCATGAGCATTGCAAAGAAGCTAAGGCAAATCATCAAAAATATTGCCGCCTTATCATAGATGAACTGAATACCGCCTTCGTTAGCGGCCTCCGTCCTGGATGCCTTATAATTGCCTGCCAGCACCTCCAGACCTAAAAATATGAAGATGACGGGCCACAGCTTAAATATCAATTGGTAATTTAACTGGGGAACAAAAATATTGAGTAAAAACAGTATTCCAAACAGCACTAATAGAATGCCGCAGGTCATTGTGCCTATTCTATGCGTTTTGGTTATCTGATTTTGTTCCATCCTGGCTCCCTTCCAATATCACTTCTGCCTCAACGGTATGTGTACCTTCGCTTTCCCCCATGGCTGTCTGTTTGCTTTCTCTTTCCTCTGCTTCGATATCTATGATGATTTCGTTTAAAGTTTCCTTTTTTCCTTTAATCATATAAAAACCTGCTATAATGATTGCTACCCCAATAGCGACGCGGGGAATCGTATAGGCTATCATGTATGCGCCTTCCGGCAGATAGGAATAGCAAATGTCCACAAACTCGTTCCATAAAAGAATAACTCCTATTGCTATAAGCACGGTCGCAATTATCTTTCTATGCTTTCTGGCACTGTCCATATCCATCTTAAAAAATCTGTCCAGGTTAAACAAATATTCATCCTTTGTACCCGCAAGCTCCGCTTCGGAAAGTCCCGCCAGATTGTTCACGTGGAAGAAACTGTAAAACCATATAATTCCTGCGATACATGCAATAAAGCCCAGCTCAAGAAACTGCATAAGCGCCATCGACCCGAAAAACAACGCCATCAGGCTTACTCCCATCTTCATAAATCCTAAATACATCTCTCCCGCTCCCGGAATGAGCGAAAAACAAAATGTCCAAAATCTGCTCTTTTTCCTTCTGATCATCCTATTCTACCTCCATCTTTTAATTTCAGACCGTTCCACATACGGAAAAGTTCCTCCGATTTCGTGTCGATCACTTCCTTCCAATCACTTTTTTGAGTTCTCTCAAACAGCTTTTTATTCCTCTCTTCATGCCTTTCCATGCTTTCATCTATTCTACGCTCAACCCGGCTTCTATCCGCCGGGGCAAAACCTGTGGAGAGGTCCAGAGGCACTACCGTCAGGCAGAATACTGCCACGGCGGCGGCCGTGAAGATCTTCAAGCTGTATGTTATGAACTGCAGCTTCGCCGCCCTCTTCCGCTTTTCGGCATCTATAGAAATCACTTTCATTCCCCGTGCGGCATCCATAATGCAGTCCTTTAAATATACCGGAGGCGCAATTACCCCGCCGCCTTCCACCTCTGCAATCAGGTCGTTTAATTCTTCTTCGCTCAAATATCCCTGCTCTTCCTTCATGCGCTCTTCTCCTTTCCATAAAGCTTTCTTAACATATCCCGCGCTCTGTAAATTTGTGTCTGCACAGTTTTTATATTCTCGTTCCTCTTTCTCGCGATTTCCTCCGCTTTCATCTCGTCATAATAGACCGCTTTAGCGATTTCATCGTAGGGAGGCTTTAACTTACTGCAATATTTAAGCAGCCGCTCCCGCACTTCTTCTTCCAGACATATTTCCTCGGGAGAGCCCCTCGTCTCGCTTTGCTGTTCAAAAAACGCGTCCTCTGTAGGCACCGCCTTCCTGCCGGCGCTTCTCAAATAGTCGATGCTCTTATTGGTAGCGATTCTGCACAGCCAAGCCTTTTCATTGGTCCCTTCAAAGCCATCCAAGCCTTTGTAGGCAGCCAGAAAGGCCTCTTGCGTTAAATCCTCGGCGGCGAAATAATCTGCCGTCACTTTATAACAGATGGAAAAAACAAGGTTCTGATAAGTATCAATCATCGCCGACAGCCGTTCTTCTTTATTCATTTGATTAATACTTCTCACCCCTTCCTTTTTCCTCTTTCATCTATTATAACGCAACGTCTCCCGCAAAATCTTCAAATATTTTTATTTATTCTATCCCTTTATTTTTATCATTTTTATCAAAAAACAAAAAAAGAATTGCCGAAAACACTGACAATTCCAATAACCGCTTTTTTTATTTTGTTTCTTTCACCAACGGTTCGAAAACGCTCTGAAGAAAAGCAACCAACTCCCCGTATTTCACGATAAGAACCTCGTAACCTGCTCGTACCCTCTCTGCATCGCCTTCCTTCACAGCCCTTTCCTGCTCTGCGGACAATGCTGAAAGTTCTTTCGCTCCGATTGCGAGCATCGCATGCTTAAGAGCGTGTACCTCGATATGATACCGCTCGTAATCTCTTTTTTCCATGCTTCTTCTGATAATAGGAAGCTTTCTTCTTCCTTCTTCCATGGCCGTTTTCAATACCTCGATATACAAATCCATATCCTCTGCGCATATTTCCATCGCCTGCCCGATATCGAATTCTTTTTCTTCAAGCAGCTTCGTGAGTTCTTCCCTATCCCTCGTTTTATCCCCATAAAAATCTCCGTATATTTAATTCTTTTTATTTTGTTCGGGTTCTGGCTTTTCCTTCTTCACGTCCTTTTTTTTGCCGTCCGCAGCCTTTCCGAAGCTGTCTACCATCTTTTCAATCAACAGCTTTTTCACGTATACGTCAAAGCTCAGCATACAGATAAAGGAAAATAACTGTAAAAATTCCCTGCTCTCCTCAGGAGCATCCTCAAAGGTATCCTTCGACACATGGAATTTGCTAATCACGTCTTCCTTCAGCACATCCACCTGTTCTTTTTCCAGGCTGAATACTTCCTTATAAACATTCGAAAGTCCAAACCCTTCATTGCCGAAAAAGCGCTCGCTCAAGGGATTCAGCAGTGTCTGGATATCGCTGATCGTCAATATTCCTTTATAATAATAAATAAAAATCAAAAGAAGTATATGCTCCTTCGAATACTTTTTCTTTTCCGGAGGCGGCAGCAAATCATTCTTGGCATAATTGTTAATCATCGTCTTCGTCAGGATCTTATCGTCTTCCGGATTTCTCGTCGCACTCTTTAACTTTTTATCCATAAACGTCGTCACCTGGTCCATATATAAATCTATGTTGGGAATATCCTCCAGCTTTATATACTGTATACGATCCAGACTTTCTACTATGCTATTCAACAAATCATCCTTATCAATCGTCATAATAACACCTCTATGCCTTATTATATAGTATTAAAAACCACATGGCAAGCACAAACTTAGATCCATATGGTGCCCATATACTTTTAAAGTCTCTCCTTTACTTTACGACTTTAATATGATAAAATAAAATATATTTAGCTGTAAAACTTTAAAGCAGAAAAGTATTCGGAGGTACTGCAACATGAATAAAAAAATAAGGACGGACGCTGTCGACCATCTATTTGATGGCTTTCTTAGTTTGAAGGATAAGGAAGAATGCTATAGCTTTTTCGAAGATTTATGTACGGTCAACGAATTGTTGTCCCTTTCACAGAGATTCGAAGTGGCTGCCATGCTTCGCGACCACAAAACTTATCTGGAAATTGCGGAGAAAACCGGTGCTTCTACCGCTACCATCAGCCGGGTCAACCGTTCCCTCAACTACGGCAACGACGGCTACGAATTAGTATTCGGAAGAATGGATGAAAAATAATAAAAAATCACTTCAGCGACATTGCCGAAGTGATTTTTTGTTATCGTATATTTTACGGCCCGGTTTATTTCTTTTCCGCCGTATCTTCTTTTGCAGCTCCTGCCTTATATTCAGCCGCCTTCAATGTATTTTCCTGCGTATTCATCGTGCATTGCCCCTGGAAAACGGCGTTCTCATCGATGATGAGGCTCTTCGTTTTGATATTGCCGTTAATTCTGCCGGTAGCGGACACCTCGATTCTTCCGTTAGAATCCATGTCTCCCTGAATCGTACCGCTTACCATTATACTGCTCCCCTTCACATTTCCGATTATCTTACCGGAAGAGCTGACAATTAATATTCCTTCCGAGCTGACATCTCCTTTTACCGTTCCTTCTATGCGGATCGTATCCTTTGCGGTAATATTTCCTTCCATTACCATATCCGCACCTATTACGCTGCTGATTTTTGCATTTAAATGTTCCGTAGTCTTTTTACCCAACATATGTTCCTCCTAACCGTTGATTTCAATCATTTCCATTGGATCGATGTATGTATCTTCCTGCTTAATGCTGTATGCCATATCCGTATTCTCTTCCGCTATGACGTACAATATGGAGCCGCGCGTTATCTCGTCCCCAACTTTTACCATAGGATTGCCCGCATTGCGGTAAATAGTGATATAACCGTTTCCATGGTCGATACTGATAGAATGGCCGTACTGCACATCCGTATCCACCGCTGTTACCGTTCCTGCACCGGAGGCTATCACATTAATGCCTGCCGCCGCCGTAAATATTACTTCCTTTGTATCCGTATTCACAATTGTATTTTCCTGCTCAGCATCCTGATTCTCTTCCTCAGCCTCTTCACCTGCAACTGCTCCCTCGGCCGTCTTTATCTGTGCCGAACCGCTGAGAGGAAATCCCTTAGGAATGCGGCTTTCTTCTTGCTGTGCCGCTAAGGCCTGCTCTGCCTCTACCTTCTGGTTGACGGTTTCGCTTAAGATAGAAACCTTTTCCGTCAGCTCCTCATTGGAAGCTTCCAGCTGTGTCTTTTCTTCCCTCAGCTGTGTGATTTGTTCCACTTGCTTCTTACTCCGCTCAAGAGAATCGGATAAAGTGATGGAACTGTATACCACATAGCAGACGAGAGCAACAAGCGCTACAAAAACAATTCCTGTTACGGCGCCCACCGCTCCCGCTCTCAGGTGAAACTGTTTTATATGATTCTTGGCGGAATCGGAGATAATCATGACCGTGTAGCTTATCTTACTCTTTCTCCTTTTGAGATCCATAATTAAAGTCACCTCCAGTAAACTCTCCATATTTTACCATAAGTGACCTTATAAACACAACTTTATTTAATGTTTTTGTTACATTCTTGTAATACTTTTACTCGGTTTCGGTTCTATTTTATGTAATTTCTATTATTTTATTAGATATCCCTTACTCCGAAGTGCATCCCCAATCCTGTCGAGTATTGCCTCCGAGTCAGCTTCCACCGTATGAAAATGGACGCCATAGGTTAATTCATTCAAAGGCTTCGTCTTATATTTCAATGTCTGTTTCACGAAGGCATCCGCATCCGCTCTGCTGTTAATGATCAAATCCGCTGAAATCTGCCCGTAAATATCGTGCTCGACCACCACATCCAGAATCTTTCCGCCGAAATCTACGATCGTATTCAGCTCGTCCAAAATAGCCTCATCCGCATGCTTTACCTTAAACGTTCTTCTTTTCCGGTTGGATTTCTCCACGAACAAAATATACCCCTTATTCGTAGACAATATATTCTTATCGGTCGCACGCAAAAGAGCGATATCCTGAACGATTACCTGCCGGCTAACACCAAGCCTTCCCGCCAGTTCTGTTCCCGATACCGGCAGAGATTCCTTATGCAGTATTTCAAATATTGCTTTCCTTCTCGCATCGCCTTCCATCGTCACAACCATGCCTTTCTCATTCACTGCCCCTGATTAAAAAAAATACACAATACAGTTTTTTTGATTTTAAGCAAAAAAGACACTTACCGAGGCAAGTGTCTTTTCCATGTAAAAGGGGAATTTTACATTTGGATTACTGATTAATCCTTTATCAGATTATCACACGAATCTTGAAATGTATTTGGATTTTTTGCATAATTTTTTGATAAATTTTATTTTTATTTTTCTTCCATTTTTCTTAACATTTATATTTACTTTTTCGTTTACTTATGCTATTCTATGGATGTCGTGTAATGGTATACGATATATTTATTTATTTTGTTGGAGGTATCTCAAATGAACAAAGGTACAGTAAAATGGTTTAACAACCAAAAAGGTTACGGCTTCATCTCTGATGAGCAGGGCAATGATGTATTCGTGCATTACTCAGGACTTAACATGGACGGCTTCAAGTCTCTTGAAGAAGGCGCTGCTGTTGAATTCGAAGTAATCAATGGCGAAAAAGGTCCTCAGGCTGTTAACGTATCTAAGTTATAATTAGCGCTTCGCTATTATAACGAGCTTTAATCAGTATCAACATGTGCCTTTTCATATATAAATAATGTACTTTATTATTTAATAATATATTATTATCATATTCATAATATATACTATTATTAATAATGATTCTTATTTAAAATTTGTAATATGGTAACAGATTTGGTAACGGATTAAGGAAAGAACCTATCTTTGCATCAGATAGGTTCTTTTTTGTTTGCAATATATTCTATGACCTCTTCCCACTTCAACTCTCCACCGAACAAATCGAGGGCGCTGCCTATCGTCACATTTACTTTGTTCTTCCCTAAAAGCCTTAGCTTCTCCAGATCGCTGAAGCTATGCACTCCGCCTGCATAGGTGATAGGAATCTTATTCCATCCGCCGAGAAGCGCTGCGAGCTCTTCTTCGATGCCGCTCGCTTTGCCCTCCACATCCACCGCATGAATTAAGAATTCATCACAATAGTCTGAAAATTGCTCTAGTGTCTTTTCCTCAAGCTTAACGTTCGTATAGTTCTGCCATCTGTCGGTAACAATATAATAACTTCCGTCTTTTTTTCGGCAGCTCAGATCGAGGACTATTTTTTCTTTTCCAATTCTATCGATTAATTTTTCCATATTTTCATATCTTATGCTGCCATCCTTAAAAACATATGAGGTTACGATAACATGGGAAGCGCCTTTTTCTATATATTCTTCTGCGTTGTCCGCAGTAATGCCTCCGCCTATCTGCAATCCTCCGGGATAGGCCTTAAGCGCTTCTACCGCCTGCCTCTTCGTTTCTTCGAAAAAAGAACTGGATGGAGCATTGAGCAGAATAATATGGCCGCCTTTTAAATGGTATTTTTTATAAAATTTTGCATAAAATACCGCATCTTTTTCTGAAACAAAGTTTTCATTCGCCGAATCGCCTTCGTCTCTTAAAGTGCCGCCTACGATTTGTTTCACTTTACCGTTATGAATATCAATACAAGGTCGTAATTCCATTTTGTCTTCCTGCTTCCGTATAATTTTTTCCCTTCATGAGAACAATACTTAAGGAACACCTATCCGTTCCGGGCATTGTTATGCTCGATATTCACGGACTTTTATATGTCCTGACATTTATGTGTTTCAGGCATTGATATATTCAAGGTGTGATATGTTTTAAAAAAATGAAAAAAATGGAGGGAATGTTATGAAAAACGGTAAAAAACTGATATCGGTTTCTCTTATTGTCCTCATGCTCGGCTTCGTTGCCGCATGCGGTAATGTCGGTACAACAGGCACCACAGGCGATACCGCTACCGGTACCACCACAAATGGCACTGATAACGGAACCGGCCTCGGCACAACAACAACTAATGGAGACAACGCCACAACCGGCACAACTGATACCGCGAACAACGTAAACGACAACGGCGTGGATAATAATAACGGTGTAAAGGATAACAATGTCGGTACAACCGATACCACCAATAATGCTGGTACAACTAATACCACAGACAACACCGCTAACGGAACCGACACTACAACGAACAATACGGTTGACAACGATGCAAATACCGGATCCGTACTCAATGATGCGGGCGAGGCAGTAGGCGATGTAGTGGATGATGTTGCGGACGGCGTATCCAATATTACTAACGATGTAGTAGGAAACAATAATAAAAATCCTTAACAATTCATTATCGTCTGTTCAAAATAGGGGGACTTATAGTCTCCCTATAATTCTATAATGCTTTTTCTACAATAGTTCCGTTCCTGTATGCCTTTAACAACTCCTCCAGCTGATAGATACTTTCCTTAAGCTCCGCTCCTACATCCGTATCCGCCACACTTATTCTCGTCTTGCTCGTCTCCAGTATCATGGAATCTGAAAAGATATCGGATTCGTGCAATATAGCGGCCTCCGTAGATTCGAATGGCTCATGAGCCACCAGACGCATTCCATGAGAATTAGCGACCAACGTATAGCCTGCAATTCCGGTTTTTCCTTGATATGCTTTGGAAAATCCACCGTCTATGATAAGCAGTTTACCCTTGCAGCGAATCGGTGACTCTCCTTTTTTCAGCTCCACAGGTACATGTCCGTTTACGATATGGGAAATCTCCGTATCCAGCCCAAATTCCGTTAAAATCTTATTAATCGTATTTTCATCATCCAGAAGACGATAATAGCTGTTCTTCATCTCCGCATGCGCTTTTTTGTCCTTTACAAAATATCTTTCAAACGTCGCCATTTTATCTTTTCCGAATACAGGCGATGTAGGTCCGGCCCAAATATACCATATGATATCCTGCCCCTTTTGCATCTCCGCAGGATTGTTTCTGGAATAATATCCCTTTCTCGCATAATGATCGAAAATGTCATAAAGCGCTTTCCCACAGTACTTTACACCGTCGATAGTAAGCTCGCTGAAATCCCCGTTCTCATCCATAGGCATACAGCCATGATATAGAAGGTTAGAGTTATGCACCTTATATAGTCCGCCTTGAGAAAACAAAAACCTTACATGTGCCTGAAGCTTCTCACACTTCGCAAACGCCTGCCTCAAGCGTTCCATAACCTGCTCTTCCTCCGGTGTTAGCTCGTAGGGCTTTTTAGGATTCACCGTAGGGAATTCCACATCGTTCATCTCATAAGCTTGTCCCTCTATGGTAACCGTCTTGTTCTCATAATTAATCTTGTCTAAGAGCAGCCTGTCCTGCATGAGGAATTCCGGACGCCTCATAATGAGGTTTCCCTCCAATTTGAACTGAATAATGGAAATAGCCTTGTGCATCTTCATATCCAGGCTCAAATCCTTCGTATTATAATCCGTATTATACTTGATGGAAAAGGTGTCACAGTTCACGTCCTTATAGGTCTCCAGTGCGAAAGCTGCCAAGGGTATCAGATTAATACCGTACCCCTCCTCCAAAGTATCCAGATTGCCATAACGTGCCGACATGCGGATAACGTTGGCAATACAAGCCAGATGTCCGGCTGCCGCTCCCATCCATACGATATCATGGTTTCCCCACTGTATATCCACAGAATGGTATCTGCTCAAAGTATCCAATATGACATGAGGTCCCGGCCCTCTGTCGAAGATATCGCCTACGATATGAAGGTGGTCTACGACCATTCTCTGAATAAGGTTGCCTAGAGCGACGATGAACTCCTGTGCTCTGTCTATGCGGATAATAGCGTTGATAATCTCGTTATAATAAGCTTCCTTGTCCTGCACGTCCGCCTTCTCTGTTATCAGTTCTTCAATGATATATGCGAAATCCTTCGGCAGCGCCTTTCTCACTTTGGAACGGGTGTATTTAGAGGATACCCGCTTCGTTATCTGAACGAGCCGATGAAGCGTTATCTTATACCAATCCTCGATATTCGCCTCTTCCTGCAAAACAATATCCAGCTTTTCTTTAGGATAATAAATCAAAGTAGCAAGGCTCTTTTTGTCCTTGCTGCTAAGCGTATTTCCGAATTCCTCATCAATTTTTCTTTTAACAGATCCGGAACCGTTCTTGAGCACATGGTTAAACTGCTCATACTCTCCGTGAATATCCGTCAGGAAATGTTCCGTTCCTTTGGGCAGATTAAGAATCGCCTGCAAATTAATAATCTCTGTAGAGGCTGACGCAATGGTCGGATATTGATGCGCCAGACTCCGCAAATATTTCAGTTCTAAATTGTCCATTTAAACCTCTATCCGGCCGGCTTCCTTCTCTCGGCTGCCGTACCCTTCTCACATTTATCTAGCCGATAACGTGGCTCATGTCGTACAGTCCGGCCTGTTTCCCTGCCAGGAACTTCGCTGCCTGAACCGCCCCTTTTGCAAATATCGCCTTGGTGTATGCGGCGTGGGAAAAAGTAATCACCTCATCCGTTCCCGCAAAAATCACATCATGGTCACCCACGATCGTTCCTCCCCGCACTGCCGAAATCCCGATTTCCTTCTGGGGACGCTTCTCCCTGCGGGCACTTCTGTCATAAACGTATTCATATTCGTTCCCCAACTCTTCGTTAATGGAATCGGCCAACGCAAGTGCTGTGCCGCTGGGAGCATCCACCTTTAAGCTGTGGTGCTTCTCCACAATCTCAATATCGAAGCCTGCCGGAGCCAATATCCCTGCCGCTTCCTTCAGAAGTTTAAGCAGCATATTGACTCCAAGAGACATATTCGCAGATTTTAATATTGCGGTTTCCTTGGCCACTTCCTTTATCCTGCCTAGCTGCACTTCCGAAAGCCCCGTGGTGCAGAGCACACATGGTATTTTCCTCTGCGTACAGTAGTCAAGAAGTCCGTCTATCGCTTTTGCGTTGCTGAAATCGATAATCACATCCGCTTCCACATCGCATAATTCGATACTGGAAAATACCGGATAGGAGTTGATCCCCTCATCGAAAGCATCCACTCCTGCTACAATTTCTATTCCTTCATCCGCGGCAATTATTTCCGTAATGGTCCTTCCCATCTTGCCGTTACAGCCGTGCATAATTACTTTTGTCATACCGTATGCCTTTCTCCTTATAAGATGCCAAAGCCTTTCATTGCTTTTTCTAACTTAGGTACATTCGCCTCATCCATATCCGATAAGGGCATTCGAAGCGGACCTGCCTCCATATTCATCAAATTCAGTGCCTTCTTAACCGGGATTGGATTCACTTCACAGAACAAAGCGTCACACAGCTCGATGGCTTTAAGCTGCAAATCCCTGCTTCCCTCCACATCTCCCTGGAAGTATTTCTCGCAAATATCGTGAGTTTCCTTCGGAGCCACATTGGATAAAACAGAAATAACGCCTTTTCCGCCCAGAGCGAGAAGAGGAACTATCTGATCATCGTTGCCGGAATACAAATCCACCCTGCCCTCTGCAAGCGACATCAGCTTCATCACCTGGGAAATATTTCCGCTGGCTTCCTTTACCCCTACGATATTCTCCACCTCTGTGCAGAGCTTAACCACAGTCTCCGGCAGGATATTGCATCCCGTCCGGCTAGGTACATTATAAAGAATCACCGGGACCTTAACGGAATCAGCAATCGCTTTGAAGTGGTTAAAGAGTCCCTTCTGGGTCGCCTTGTTGTAGTAAGGTGTCACTGTAAGAAGGGCATCCACTCCATATTTCTCCGCTTCTATAGAAAGGTAGACAGCAGTCTGTGTACAATTGGATCCCGTTCCCGCTATGACCGGAATTCTTCCGTTCACCTTTTCCACACAATATTTTATCACTTCTAAATGTTCCTCATGAGTGAGAGTCGATGCCTCTCCGGTAGTTCCGCATACGATGACCGCATCCGTTCCTTCCTTTATCTGGAACTCTAAAAGCTCCGCGAATTTTTCGTAGTTTACCTCTCCGTTTTCTTTAAATGGTGTGACAATCGCAACACCTGCTCCCGTAAAAACAGCCATTTCTTTTCCTCCTTAAATGAAAAATATAACGGTAGGTCTGGCTTCCCTGCGCGTTTATCCTTAGAAGTCAAAACTTCTAAAAACATAAAAGCCGACACAAAATGCGCCGGCTTATGATTACTAAAATATCCGGAAAAGTATCTATTATCTTACTCTCCCTATTTCCCATAACCTCGGATAGCGCCCCATCTCATCGATGACAGTCATACAGCTATTCACTGCATGCCCAAGCACAAGACTACACGGCATCCTGCTCTTTCGGCGTCTTTTCCTTTCATTTTTCTTCTCCTGTGCCTGCCACATCCAAAAAATTACTAATAAAATACGCAACCTCTACCTCTTAATTTTATAAAATTATCATATCACTGTACGGTTTAACTGTCAACGCCCGTTTTACATTACTGCTCACTCCGTTCACAGTACCGTATGAATTCTGCATTTACCATACTTTAAATTTAACGGTATCCATTCTGGTAACCTCATCTGCCAGAGCACACACATCGTCATTCAGCGTGATCCCGGTTATAATGATATCGGTCTCTTCGTTAGTTCTGGCCTCTAACAGATTTTTCAGTTCTTCCACCGTTATAATGTTATTATCGATAAGTCCAAGCACTTCGTCCAGAATGAGCAAGTCGCACTCCCCCGTAGACAGCACTTTCTTCGCGAAATTATATCCATTCATAATATTGCCGATTTCTTCCGACTTTTGTTCTTCGGATAACTCTGCAAAATTATCATCCGACTTTTCAAAACGGAATAATTTGATTTCGGGTTCCAGCCTCTTCAAAAAATCGGAGTCCTCCAGCCCTTTACCTTTCAAAAATTGGATAATTACCACACTTTTCCCGTGACACGCCACTTGTACAGCCCTGCCTAGTGCGGCAGGTGATTTGCCATGGCCGTCGCCGCTGTAAATATGTATTGTTCCTTTTTTCATATCCGGCTCCTATCTCCAAATCTGGATATACAACCTTTTCTTATGCAATAATAAACAACGTATGGCCTATAATATCATACAAACTTGTGAAAATCAACTATTAATCTTCTATTAATTCTAATTTGCTTACCGATACCTCGTAAGCAACCCTTCTTTCCAATTGCTCCTCCGAAAGCTTCTTCATATATTCTCTGCTCTGTATCCTTCCCCATACAGCGCATCTTGCTCCTACCTCAAAGCCGTTGGCAAATCTGGCATTCCTCCCCCAGCATATGCAGGGAATGTAATCCGATTTCCCATAAGGTCTGTTTACTGCAAGCAATAAATCGGCGATTTCCCGTCCGAGTGGAGTCTTTCTATAAATAGGCTCCTTGCAAATATAACCGTCTAAATAAATCTGATTGGATTTCGTATTCTCGCATATTTCGTCTACAAATTCGATTTCTCTCGCAAATACGGAAAGTACCAGTTTATTTTTCCTCTCTTCGTGCCTGTTGTAGGAGCGGAACTGTCCGTTCACTACTATGTACATCCCCTTGTAATCTCCATTCACATCGATCAACCTCTCCGATACCATTAACGGAATGTTATCCATGGAATCGCTCAGTCTTTCTACCCGGACATCGACCATATAAAAACCTTCTCCGAATATTTCGTGGCTGAAAGTAAAATCACTTACAATTTCACCCATAATCACCACTTGGTTGTTCTCAATTACTTTATCTGTCATTTTTTGTTCTCCCTTCTTACATCTTTAAGAATTTTTTCCCATAATGTAATACTAATATATCGCATTTTGGGCAAAAAAGAACTGTAAGGCACCGCGCAACTATCCTGTTTCGTTCTAAATTCTCCTCCTCTTTCGCGCATTTATGCGGGTTTTTCTTCAATTTTTCCCCGATTTTGCGCGATTATTTCTTGCAACTTATAAAAGACAATGCTATACTTAACAAGTTTATAAAACACAGTAGATAAACCGCATAGAAACGGTTAGATTGAGGAGTAACTTATGAAACAGAACAGAGACAATGTAAGAAATGTTGCCATTATCGCTCATGTAGACCATGGTAAAACCACCTTGGTGGATGAGCTTTTAAAACAAAGCGGAGTCTTCCGCGAAAACCAGGCAGTAGCCGAGCGTGTGATGGATTCTAACGATATCGAACGCGAGCGCGGCATTACTATTCTTTCCAAAAACACAGCAGTCACATATAAGGATACGAAGATAAATATCATCGACACCCCGGGACACGCCGATTTCGGCGGCGAGGTGGAACGTGTCCTTAAAATGGTAAACGGCGTCATTCTCGTTGTAGACGCCTTCGAGGGCGCTATGCCCCAGACAAAATTCGTCCTGAAAAAGGCTCTGGAGCTTCAGCTTCCCGTTATTGTCTGCATTAATAAAATCGACAGGCCCGAAGCAAGACCTAGGGAAGTCATCGACGAAGTCTTGGAACTCTTCATTGACTTGGATGCTAATGAAGACCAGCTGGACTGTCCTTTCGTCTTCGCTTCCGCTAAAACGGGAATCGCCTCCATGGACATCGATAAAAAAGGTACCGATATGATTCCCCTTTTTGAAACTATTCTAAACTACATCCCTGCGCCTCTGGGCGATCCCGACGCAGGCACACAGGTGCTCATCAGTACCATCGATTACAACGAATACGTTGGCAGGATCGGCGTAGGCAAGGTGGATAACGGAACTGTCAAAATAAATCAAGAGGTCGTAATCGTAAATCATCACGAGCCCGATAAAATGAAAAAAGTAAAAATCAGCAAGCTGTACGAATTCGACGGCCTGAGCAAGACAGAGATAAAGGAAGCTGGCATCGGCTCCATCGTTGCCATCTCCGGCATTGCAGATATTCATATCGGAGATACCCTCTGCTCTCCCGAAGCCCCTGTTCCGATTGCCTTCCAGAAAATATCGGAGCCTACCATCGCCATGCACTTTATTGTTAACGATTCTCCCCTCGCCGGAAAAGAGGGAAAATACATTACCAGCCGCCATCTGCGGGATCGCTTATTTCGCGAGCTGAACACCGATGTCTCCCTTCGTGTGGAGGAAACTTCCACCACGGAGGTCTTCAAGGTATCCGGCCGCGGTGAGCTCCATTTATCCGTACTGATAGAGAATATGCGGCGTGAGGGCTTTGAATTCGCAGTGAGCAAGGCAGAAGTACTGTACAAGACCGATGAAAACGGCAAAAAGCAGGAGCCCATGGAGTTAGCATATATCGATGTTCCCGAAGAATTTTCGGGCACAGTTATCGAAAAACTGAGCCAGAGAAAAGGCGAACTGATCACTATGGGCGTTGCTTCCGGCGGCTATACCCGTCTGGAATTCTCAATCCCAGCAAGGGGATTGATTGGTTACCGCGGCGAATTCATGACCGACACCAAAGGAAATGGCATTATGAACAGCGTATTTAACGGCTACGGCCCCTATAAGGGCGATATCCAATACAGAAAACAAGGCTCTCTCATCGCCTTCGAAACCGGAGAAGCGATTACTTATGGCCTTTTCAACGCACAAGAGCGTGGTATTCTGTTCATTGGTCCCGGCGAGAAGGTTTACTCCGGCATGGTAATCGGACAAAACGGCCGGGGAGAGGACATCGAACTTAACGTATGTAAGAAAAAGCAGCTTACCAACACCCGTTCCTCCAGCGCCGACGAGGCCCTGAGGCTTACGCCTCCCAAAGTTCTCAGCTTGGAGCAGGCTCTGGAATTCATCGACACGGATGAACTGTTGGAGGTCACTCCTTCTTCCTTAAGAATCCGAAAGAAAATCTTGGATCCTACTATGAGAAAACGTGCTTCCATGAAGCAATAACAATATTATTATAGGAGAATTTTCCTAATTTTACAGAAGAAAAGGTGAGCCTGTGACCGCTCACCTTTTTTTGTGCTTATACAGTCTGTGTCGTCCCTACTCTCGCATCGCTTTGATAAATACGGTATGCGAAATATGATGTTATGAGGGTAATGGCTATGATAATCACTTCCATAAGTATTATACTCGTTATCGCTCCCCTCTGATATAAAACGGCGAATACGTCAAGAAAAGTGTGCAGCAGTATCGCCGCCGGATAAAAGTACCACTTTCCCGGGCGCTTTACCGCCATAAATACGAAAACGGATAAAGCGATATGGAAGGCAATCGTAGCTACTCTCTCTACCGCTCCCAGCAAATACACATAAGGTGCCGTAGTATATAGGCTCATCAGGCTGCTTCTCACCACATCCTGTGATTCCTCCGGAACAAGTGCCACATAATTATCAATTCCCCCCATAGAATTCAGCGTGGAAATCAGGAAAATGGAGCTTAGCATAGAAAATCCCACCACGAGAATGGATTCAATGCCTCCATGTCCGATTCCATAGGTAATCGCCGATTCTTTATCATCATTGTTCTTCATGAAGAACTTAAAAGCGACAAAACGCCCCGTTTCTTCAAATATTCCTGCCGCCAGCGCTCCGTAGAGAACATATGCCCATGTATTTCCATTTACAAAACGGGAAAGCCCCGAATCCTTTATAATAAAAATACTATGGCTGATATTCTCCAAAACAAGTGCAAATACGATAAAGATAAGGGCGCCTATAAAAAACGGCGCAATCTTCACCTTCATCTTTTTCCTCCACATAATGAGGAGTACGATTGGCAAAAAGATAGAAACCACCGCCGTAATCCACATGTTCATCGTCGTAACCTGTGATACTTCATACATCATTTCATTCCCCCTTTCTCATATACATTTATAATATAATTAAGCCCATCAGCTCAAATGCAGTACATGCGTCGCAATCGAGAAATAAATCATCAGCGTAAGCGCATCCAGCACCGTGCTGATAAACGGACTCGCCATAACTGCCGGGTCGATTCCCACGCGCTTGGCAAATATCGGCAGCGTACAGCCGACCACCTTGGCAATGGATACCTCCGCAATAATCGTCAGACAGATTACCATAGCTACGTCGATTCCCGACTTGTCAAAGAGCATCAGTTTGATAAAATATGCTGCCGCAAGGGTAACTCCACAAATAATTGCTACCCGCAATTCCTTCCATATAATTTTGAAAACATCCCGATAGCTGATTTCATTCGAGGACAGACCCCGGATGATCGTGGCACTTACTTGTCCTCCTGCATTTCCGCTGGTACTCATCAGCATGGGAATAAAAGCGGTGAGCATCGGGACGGCGCTGAGCGCATCCTCAAAAGAGGTGATAATACTTCCTGTAAAGGTCGCAGAAATCATCAGTAATAAAAGCCAGGGAATTCTCTTTTTAGAGGTCTCGAAAATTCCTGTTTTCATATACGGCCTGTCGCTGGGTACGATAGCCGCCATCTTCTCGATATCTTCCGTCGCCTCCTCCTGCAGGATATCCACAACGTCATCGACGGTAATGATACCTACAAGCCTTCCCTCGTTATCCGCCACGGGCATAGAGGTGAAGTCGTATTTCTGGAACTGTCTCGCAACCTCCTCCTGATCCATCAGCGTATTAAGATATATGACGTTCTCGTGCATAATATCCCCGATTACCGCATCCGGCGGGCTGATCAGCAAATAGCGCAGCGCCACCGTCCCCACTAACGTCCTCTTGGCATCCAGAACGTAGCAGATATTAATGGTCTCGCTGTCTACACCAATCTGGCGAATCCTCTGTATGGCATCCTCTACGGTCATGTTTTCCTTTAGGTCTACATACTCTACCGTCATGATGCTTCCGGCAGAGGACTCAGGATAACGCAACAAATGATTGATATCTCTTCTCGTATCCGCGCTGGCATGGGAAAGCAGCTTTTTTACAATATTAGCGGGCATTTCCTCCAAAAAGTCCGTAGCATCATCGGCCATAAGGTTGTTGATGATATTAGCCGCTTCTCTGTCGGATAAGGATGTAATAATATATTGCTGGCTTTCTACTTCCAGATAGGAAAATACATCCGCCGCCATGCTCTTGGGAAGAATCCGGAAGGTCTTAAGCAACTCTTCCTCTTCCAGCTCCTCCAGAATAATTGCAATATCCGCGATATTGATGTCTGACAGCTTCTGGCGGAGTCTTGTGTACTGCTTGGTTTCCAATAGTTCTTCAATAACATCTAAATCCTTGATTTCTTCCATAGCAATGTTCCTCCATATGTGATTTTTATGCTCCGCCCGGGGAGAGGTATATCTGAACCAGATGAACTTATATTCGACTTCATAAAAACCACCACCTTTCATAACATTGCATTGATACAACTTTTTTAGAAACTGAACAACTCACTACTTTGAGTATAATTGCAACTTTTTATTTGTCAACCGGTAACAAAATAATATTTTTTAATTTTCTCTAATTTTACTTTTCCAGCCGTAGCTTCCGTCAGGTCCGTATAAAGCTGCTCCTCTTCCTCATATGGGACCAGGAGCTTGAGCCGTACTGCATCCGTATATTCCGCCTCCATAACCGGAAGCCCCTTCTGACCTAATATGTACTGAATCCTGCCTATTCCATTATAATCTGTGGTCACGGAAAGCTCCGTGCCGTAGCGCATAGTAACGATGTCGGAGGCTTTAATCCCTTCCTGAACTGCCTGCGTATATGCCCGTATCAGCCCTCCCGTTCCAAGCAAAGTCCCGCCAAAGTATCTGGTAACCACTACAGCTACATTTCGTATTTCTGAGGCAAGCAGCACCTCCAGCATGGGCTTCCCTGCTGTTCCGGCAGGTTCCCCATCGTCACTGCATCTGGTAAGCTGCCCTCTTTCCCCAAGAACGAAAGCAGAGCAGTTATGCCTGGCATCCCAATATTTCTTCTTCGTTTCCTCAACAAAAGCAGCTGCCTCCTCTTCTGTCTCCGCCGGAGACAGCGTGGCTATAAATCTGGATTTCTTTTCTATAATCTCACTGCTTGCGCCTTTTTTCAATACTTTATAAGGTAAAAAGCTTTGTTCTTTTTCTATCACTGCTGCTTCGCTCCATACTTGTCCAATGCACCAAAAACATTCGATACATTCTATCACAAAACGGAATAAAAGTGTATCTAATTGTGAACAATTCTTAATATAAAGCAATTAATTGGTAAAAAAACTTTATTTAACATCCATACTTTGTTATAATCGTAATGTTAGTTGTGCTTTATTATGCACACTTCAAGGAGGCAAAATTCATGAATTATGGAAAAAAGGGTGTCCGTAACAAACAAAAGGCACTCCATTCTAAATCTGCGAAGTGGGGGAGAAAATTTGCACTTACGTTTTTTAATGTTATCATAATCGCTATCGTTGCTGCAGCGGTTATCGGGGTGAGCGCAGGGCTAGGCGTTTTCCGGGGAATTATTGACAGCGCGCCGGATATTGGCAACATCAATGTGCAGCCAACCGGTTTTTCAACTTTCGTATATGATATTGACGGCAACCAGATCGCTAAGCTGGTTTCCGAAAACTCGAACCGTATTCCGGTAACGATGGACATGATTCCGGAATATCTGCCGCACGCTTTCGTATCGGTGGAAGATGAACGTTTCTATGAACATAACGGCATCGACATCCAAGGCATTATTCGTGCGGGCGTCATAGGCATTACCTCAGGCACCTTTTCGGAGGGAGCCAGTACCATCACCCAGCAGCTGCTGAAAAATAACGTATTTACAGACTGGGTAACGGAGGATAGCTTCGTAGAGAAAGTGGAGCGTAAGATTCAGGAGCAGTTTCTCGCTTTGGAGCTGGAGAAGGTTTCCACTAAGGACGATATTATCTTAAACTATATGAACAGCATCAACCTGGGGCAGAACACGCTCGGAGTTCAGGCCGCTTCCCAGCGCTATTTCAATAAGTCGGTAAGCGATTTGACCTTATCAGAATGTGCGGTCATCGCCAGCATTACCCAGAATCCAAGCCGTCTCAATCCCATTTCTCACCCGGACGCAAATGCTGTAAGGCGCGAAAAGGTGTTGAACAACATGCTGAAGCAAGGATATATCGATCAGTCGGAATATGATATCGCTTTGGCCGACGACGTATATTCACGCATCCAAAGCACCAATAAGGAAGTAGAAGACACTTCTGTCAATACATATTTTGTGGATGCTTTGACAGACGATGTGTTAGAAGACTTAGTAGCTGCCGGCTACAATGAAACGCAGGCATATACCTTACTCTATACCGGCGGTTTAAAAATCTATTCCACGCAGGACCCTGAGATTCAGGAGATTTGTGATGAAGTATTCAGCAACCCTGAGAATTATCCCGAAAATGTTAAGTGGTATTTGAATTACGAGCTGACCGTAGAAAAAAAGAACGGGGATATGGAAAATTACAGCACGGAAATGTTCAAAGAATATTTTAAGGAATCAAACCTTAAATTCAATCTTATTTATTCCTCTCAGGAGGAGGCACTGGCGGCGATCGAAGAATATAAGGCAGCGGTAATGGTTGCAAGCGATGAAGTATATGCCGAAAAAATTAATCTTACGCCTCAGCCTCAGGTATCTCTTACCGTAGAGGATCAGAGCACCGGAGTCGTGGTGGCTTTGGTCGGCGGACGAGGTGCCAAGGAAGGAAGCCGTACTTTGAACAGGGCTACCGATACGGTAAGGCAGCCGGGCTCTACTTTCAAGGTCGTATCTACTTACGCACCGGCTCTTGACAGTGCCGGCCTGACGCTGGCCAGCATACAAAATGATGCGCCCTTTAATTATGCCGACGGCACTCCCGTAAGGAACTGGTACGGCGAAGCCTACCGCGGGCTTTGCTCCTTACGTTTAGGTATTCAGGACTCTCTGAATATCGTCGCAGTAAAAACCCTGACTCAGATCACTCCCCGTCTGGGCTTCGATTATCTGCAGAACTTCGGCTTCACTTCTCTTGTGGAGAATGAGGTCATAGGCGGCGAGACGAAATCTGATATCGTGCAGTCTCTGGCTCTCGGCGGCATTACAAGAGGCGTTACGAACGAAGAACTGAATGCTGCCTACGCTACTATCGCTAATCATGGCGTTTATATCAAGCCGAGACTGTATAATACGGTGGTAGACCATGACGGCAATGTCATTTTGGATAATACTCAGCCTGAAACCAAACAGGTAATCAAAGAAACCACCGCATTCCTCTTAACGGATGCAATGGTAGACGTTGTTACAAAAGGTACCGGCGGTTCTGTTAACTTCGGCGGCATGGCGATCGCCGGAAAGACGGGAACGACCTCCGACTACAACGACGTATGGTTCGCAGGCTATACCCCTTACTATACTGCTACCACATGGGCTGGCTTCGATAACAACACCAAGCTTACCGGTGAGGAAAAGAATCTTGCCAAAAAGCTTTGGAGATCGGTTATGGCAGAGATCCATACGGATTTGCCTAACGAAGCTTTTTCAGTCCCCGCAGGCATCGTAACCGCAACCGTATGTTCCAAATCCGGCAAATTGCCGATACCGGGATTATGCGATGCTACTTTGACCACAGAATATTTTGCAGAAGGCACAGTTCCCACGGAAAGCTGCAATGTTCACTACCAGGGCTCTATCTGCCAGTACAGCTCCTTACCGGCTACCGAGTTCTGTCCGTTTAAGGTAGAAGGCGTTCTGGAGCTCACTCCTATAGAGGATGTGTCCTTACAAAGCGGTTCATCTACTACTGCGCAGGTAACGAATCCTGACGGAACCGTATCTACGGTGACTGTACCGGCTAACCAGACGAATCTCTGTCCTCACAATGCAGAATTCTTTGCTACTCCCGGCTACGAGGCCATTATAGAGCAGCAGCGAGGCGAAATACAGCAGCGTAACATTGCGGCCCAGCAAGCGGCTCTGGCGGCTCAGCAAGAAGCTGCACAGCAGGCAGCGGAGCAACAGCAGACGCCGGAACAGCCATAGCGATAACGGACTGTAAAAATGAATGATTAAAACCTATAAATAAAAAAGGAAAGCATCTTACATCGGTCTATTTGACTACGTAAGATGCTTTCTTTATATGTTTCTTCTAGAAAACTTTATGTATGGTTTCCTAATTACTATTTTGCAGGTCTTTCCATGCTCTCTTTATACCCCTTTAATATCGCGGATTTTCTTTTCCAGAGCTTCTACCCCATTTTTCGCATTGGAAATCGCTGTACACTGCTCTGCGAATTCATTGTACTCCGCTTCTTTAAACTGCTCATAATACAATCTGCCGATTTCCATGTAATTTTTCTTAATCACCTCTTCACAAGCACTAATCTGGCTTCTCAAATTAGCGATTTCTGCAAAATCCTTCGCTTTATCCGCTACATCCTTTCCCGCTGTTACAACCGTCTCTCCTACTTTTTCAAAAAAATCCATTCCTTAATCCTCCTTATTTTTGTCGTTTTTATAGATTCTTCCTTCTTCTACATATTCTGCCGCATTATGCAAATTAGTCTGCACTTCCTCTTCCGTCACCTTGCGCAATATCTTCCCCGGACATCCTATGAGCAGGGAATTGTCCGGAACAACCATATTCTGCGGCACTAAAGCTCCAGCCCCGATAATACAATTCTTTCCTATTCTGGCTCCATTCAAAATAATGGCACCCATACCAATCAGTGTATTATCTTCCACCATGCATCCATGCACGATAGCGCCATGGCCAACTGTTACGTTCCTTCCTATGTGTACCGGAAATCCGGTTTCCACATGTACTACGGCATTATCTTGTATATTGCTTCCGCTTTCGATTACAATCCAATCCCTATCCGCTCTGACGGTGGCATTAAACCAAATACTGCAGCCTTCCCCAACGGTTATATCGCCAAGTACAACCGCACCATCGGCGATAAAAGCGCTATCTTGAATCCTCGCGTCCTTCATTACAATCCTCTTTTCTCTTTTTCATATCTCTTTTTAGCATATTCTTATTTTACTACGATTCCGCTGTTCTTTTCAATACTAACCTGCCCACTTTCGGCATGTTATTCCTCTTACTGCCGACCGAAAAAATTTGCCGATATTTTTTATAATAAAAGGTAGATTTTCACGTTGACAAAATTATCTTCAGATGATACAATAGCCTTCGGTATTGCTGATGTGGCACAGTCGGTAGCGCACCTCATTGGTAGTGAGGAGGTCACGAGTTCGATTCTCGTCATCAGCTTGTCTTATAATGGTCTGAAAGCCTTGAATTTGTGGGGTTTTCAGATTTTTTATTAACAAATTATTTGATTACACTTGATTACAACGTATTCGCTTTTATTAATAAATTTTTTTCATTTATAACCCCTTTTATATAGCCTTTATATCTAATGGAGAACTTACAGTACTTATGGGTTGTTGTACTATCTTTATGCCATAAATGTGCCTGGGCAATCTTTTGATCAACACCATTTGCTATCATGCTTATTTTATCTTGTAGTATGTCTGCTTTTCCCTGATCTTGTATATACTCTTTTATAGTTGCCTCGTTAAGTCCTACTGTGCTCACATAGTATCCTTCTGATTAAAAATGTCTGTTTCCAAACTTATACTTTAAGTTTGCGTGTTTATCGAAAATCATTAGTGCACTCTTTGCTTTTAAGTATCCCATAAAACTCGAAACACTTATCTTAGAAGGTATGCTCTCTAACATGTGGATGTGGTCAGGCATAAGATGCTCTTTGATATTGTAGTAGCCTGAACAACTCTATAATAGCGGAACGATGATTTTTTGTATAACGATTTGTCTCAACCGGCTAAAGCCCATAAGAAAAACCACACCTTAATAATGGGTGTGGTTCTACGTTTGTATTTGTTATGTACCGCTTATCTCTATTCGTATTTCCTCAATAATTGTAGTTATATCGTAATATAAGCCATTATTGATGTATTCAGCTGTTTTATATGAATCTTTTACACCTATGTAAAGATTTATATCAACTACATTCACATGGTTATTACTTGTTTTATCCAGTATGATTGCAAATATAGAAGCAATAAAAGTAATTATTTTCTCAATCTCCCCTTTATCAGCCTTTGAAAGATCAATATTTTTTATGTCTTTTGGTATGAAAATTCTAGAGTTATTAATATCAATAAGTGATTTTAAACACATTTTTCTGAGTTTTTCCAGTATTAACTCAGACATGTTGTTTTTATTACAAGATATTATTTTCTGAAGCGAAATAAGTTTATCTAATGTAAGTGCAGAATAGTTAAATACGCTTAACTCATCATGAGTTAAGCTTTTTGTTGTCTCGTAGTCCATATGCAATTTCCCCCTTTATATAATGATATTTTATCATAATACTCTCAAAAATAACAGCTAGAACTTTTAGAAAGGAAATGAATGATCGATGTTTTAAACAAATATTTTGAATATGCTCATATAATAGATTTGGCTGGCAAACATCCTTGATCCTGCCAGCCATTTATTTTATATATTATTATAGTGTATCATCCTTTGCAGCTATTTTTTGCATAAAGATAATTATAAAGTGTGCCGTGCCTGATTGCATCCGTTATGATTTCTGTCATCATATTAATATGCACGCGATTCTGCATGGCGTAAAGAATTTCACGATATTTCTGTACAGCATTCTGTTCATCAAGTATAGCGTTTTCTAATCCAACACAATAATTCTCCGGCGGAGAAAACTGTTCACCCGGAACTTGTTGCGGCATCATACCTGATACTTCATTGTATATCTGATTAAATAATTCATAATGACCAATTTCAGCTTCACGAATCCCAGTAATTATTTCTTTTTCCTTATCCGAAGGAGCATTCTCTATCAACCAGCTATAAAACATCCTATCCCTATTTTCACCTGCAAGTGCCTGTTGGATTAAGTCAAGGGCGTTCTGAAGATTTTGGGGATATGTGAACATTCCGACGGATTGAATCTGCTGTTGGGTTGCAGACAGATCCAGCACCGGTACGTAAGGGAATTCCTGATTGTTAATTCCATGTCCATAGTTGCTATGTCCATAATAATTCAATTTACCATCTCCTGAATAAATTTACTTCTAATATTATATGAGTCAATTATAAACATGTGCTTTTCAGGCTCCTCTGCCCCTGGCAATCCGCGTTTATTTTATTACATATGCCAAAAGCAGCCACTAGCGTTTTTCAATGAATGACTAACAATCAAAAGCGTTAACTATGTCCCGTTTGGCGGTGGTTCATAATACTTCTTGATCTGTCTGTTGTTTGTTGCTTGTGTGGCTGCTTACATTGTATTAATAAATTGTATTAATAATAAGAAGTCTTATTTATAGACTCTGCTTTCAGTTTTACTTTATCTATATATTTTTATACTGCTTTTTACCTTCCTTTTATTAGTAGTATAATTCATCTTGCCAATAAATCTTATGATACTTTTTATAAAATTATAATTGAACTGATTCGGACGTCTGATAGAAGTTCATGAATTACTATTTTGAGGGTATAAAGTCTATTCAATTATCAAGCGCTTAATCCGTTACGCGTTTTATAATTTATATAATCAATACTGATTTGACAAACAAAGGAATTATAAGTAGAATTATAAATTAACAGGAGAATATTAATATGAATAGTAAAAAGATATTTGACTAGCATTATGGATTTGGAGATACGAAAGGAAAAGGGGAATTGTTATGGATATGTATGAGTATATTAAACAATCGCTTAAGATACGTCGATTGAACGAAAGGCAGCTTGCCTTTTTGTTGGATAAGTCACCACAGAATATAAATAGAAGGTTAAAAGCTGATATGAAGATTTCGTTTATAGAAAGTATTGCTGACTTCTTAAATTGTGATGTCGATATTAGATTTATCGATAGAAATAGTAAGAGACCGTTGATATGATAATTTGTAATGAGACCGTTTCAAAGTGGACCTGTTGATAAAGTAATGAAAACAGGTCCACCCAGATACGTGTTCGATATAAGGGAGTATCCCAAAGTTTGTGTAAACCTTCAGACTGATGTAAGATAAAATCACTCAGTTTGGAGGTTTTATTATGGCAAGGAAAAATGACACACCACAAAAAGCCGCGATGCGGGAATTCATGAGC
>JAEYJO010000063.1 GCA_023408815.1 Bacillota bacterium
CTTGAACACTTCTATTCTAACGGAAAGGTGATTTTTTTGTATAACAATCGATGCGCACCCGCATAGCGGGTGGTTTTTTGACTTCGCACGCTTTGCGCACTCAGCCAGGCTAAAGCCATAACAAAAAAGCTGTGGAATCTTCCACAGCCTAAAAATCAGTTACTCTGTGGAAAACAAAAAATAATCATTTGGTTTCCGCGTTTCACTTATATTACTGATTTCACCTTATAATTGGAGAGTTTCTCGATAGTATTTGTAATATCTTTCATGATCTGAACGAAATCACTCACGCTGTTCGCATTTTTCTCACCGATATCGTAAGCCTGTTCCGTACTTGCGGATATTTCCTCACTGGTTGCGGAAAGGTTGCTGATCGCATCCACGATACTGTTGTTAGAATCGAATAATTCTTCCATTTTCTTATTAACATCGTTTACGTGCTGGCTAAGTATATGAATCTTTTCCTCGATACTCGAGAACTCCTCTTTTGTTGCATCGATTAATTCTTTCTGATCTTCTGAGGTGTGGACGGTATATTTTACTTTATCAGAAACGGCGGTAGTGTTTAGCGATAACTCATCCAAGATACTGGAAATATCTCCCGTAGCCTGACTCGTCTGTTCCGCCAGCTTGCGGATTTCCTCGGCAACTACTGCGAAGCCCTTTCCGGCTTCTCCGGCCCTTGCAGCTTCGATGGAAGCGTTTAAGGCAAGGAGGTTCGTCTGAGAAGAGATCCCGAGGATAATGCCTATGATATTACGCACATCGTCCGCCTTTTTCGTCATTTCCTCTGCCGCTGAATCCATTTCATAGCCGGATTGAATAGACTGGTCGGACTGAACGGTTAAACGATTCATGGCCTTTACGCCGTTTTCTACAAAATCCGAGGAAATGGAAGCGATTTCGACGATTTCTTTCGTTCGCTTGAAGGTTTCTTCGATGACATTTTGTATGGAGCTGGTCATTACTGTCTGTCGTTCGATATTGGAAGCGGTCATATTAGCGCTGTCGTTGATATCCTTCAGCGAATCGCTGATTGTCTTTGTAGTGCCTGCAATTTCATCGAGTAAACCTGATGAAGCTTCCGCCTGGGTGAGGACATACTTTGCCGATGCTACCACCTCGTCTGCCATATTCTGGTTGAGCACTGATTTCTTATTGCTTTTTTCCGAGTATTCCTCGAAGAAACGTATCAGCAGATTCGTGCCCATAATGGAAGCGATGCCGACGAGTACGCTGATAATAAGTTCGATCATCACATACTCTATCATTTCCGCAGGATTGGCGGAACTGCTCATGATCAATACGATTTTGATGAGATTAATGAGAATGAAATAGATGCCGAGGATCGTGGAAATTCGCTTATTGAGATACAAGGTCAAAATGAGAATAATAGGTATCATGTAAGGATAAACGGCATTGGAATTGCCTGACAGCAGGATAAATGCGTAAATAATAGAGAATGAGACCGCAGTATAGGGCAGCAATGCTAAAGCCCAGCTTTTGTTCAGAATGATAACGATGTCTCCGATGTAAAATGCAAGAATCGCGACTAAAGGAACTATGCTCATGATCGGGGCTAAACCGGATAACGTCAGCTGCGACAGTAAGCCAATAGCCAAAAATATGGTCGTAAGCGTTAAAGCGAAAAATAGTAACTTATTAATACGTGATATTTGATTGCGTTCCATTTAAAAACCCCCATATCGTACTTTTTCTACAAATTATACCATATTTTTCTATAAAAGCAAAGAAAGCGGCGTAAAATCGTTAAAAATACCAAAGATGTGTAAGGTCCTGAAAAGAAACCGAAATAAGATTTTAAATGAATAAGGTTACAATGGGTATCGTAAGGAAGGAAAGCAGGGTAGAAAGAATAATTCCTCTGGAAATGGTAGCGCTCTCTAGATTATTCTGTTTGCACAATATGAGCGGTATATTCCCGGCAGGCACAGCGAGCATCAGCGCTGTGGTGCTGATAATGAGTACATTGTCCGTGAAAAGGCGGAACAGAAATACGCAAAGTACAGGAATGATGACCATACGCAATGCCGCGAAGGCATATAGTTTCTTGTGAGAAAAAATATCAGCTAAAGGCATCTGCGCTACCGACACGCCCAATATGAGCATGGATAAGAAGGTAGTGGAGCGCCCCACGTGAGTAAGGGTATCCGAAAGGAGTACAGGAACGCTGACATTACTTATATAGAGAACTATGGTTATAATAGCGGAAACGGTGCCCGCGTTCACAAATTTTTTCGTTGCTTTAAACAGACCCCGGGCAAAGCTTTCTGCAATTTCCTTTTCCCGCTCCAAAGGTGAAGCATCACCGGTAAGATCGCGGTTTACGCTATCGATCGAGGCAGCCTTAATGGTGGAAAGACCGTGTGTATAAATAAGTATATTGTATACAAGATTGTTGAGAGATACGTAGATCAGCGAGCCTGAACCGAGGAGAGCCATTGCGAGTGGAATGCCGATGAAGCCCACGTTACCGTAAACGGTAATCAGTCTGTATGCAAAATGATCTTCGTCCGGAACGCGCAGGATATGAGGAATCAGATGCCCGCACAATATGAGTACGACATATGCCAGGAGCACGATGAAAGCGCCTGTAAAGAGGTCGGAATTCGAAGCCTTCGGTCCTGTGTCAAAGACGGAGCAGATTAACAGTGCAGGATTGCAGAGGTTTATGATAAGCGCCGATATCTGTTTGGAGGTCTCGTCGGAAATCATCGATTTGCGGTAAAGCAGTGCTCCCGTCATAATAAGGATAAAGATAATTACCATTTGCTGTAAAACAATTCCAATACTCATAGTTCGATGCGCTTTCTATATGTATAAAAAATTCCCTTGATTTAAGTTTAATCTGAGGTGTGAATACAATAAAATCCTATAGAAGAATAACATACGAGTATCTCTTTGTCAAAAGAGAATTAAAAAAAATACACTATGAAAAAGCTATCGAAAAGTAGTACGGAAAATGATATGATAAATCTATGAGGAATTAAAACTCGGAGGGCGAAAAAATGTATGATGTCATTGTAATAGGAGCAGGCGTAACCGGCGCGGCTATCGCGCGCGAGTTGTCACGCTATGACTATAAGGGAAAAGCAGCGGTACTGGAGCGGACGTCGGATATTTGCGAAGGCACCTCCAAGGCCAACAGCGGGATCGTTCATGCGGGGTTTGACGCGGAACCGGGGACGCTTAAAGCGAAGCTGAACGTCCTGGGAAATAGGAAAATGGAACAGCTTTCCAGGGAACTGGATTTTCCTTTTAAAAAAAATGGTACGCTGGTACTTTGCTTCGATGAGAAGGATAGAGATAAATTGCAGAGACTTTTGGAAAAAGGACAGCAAAACGGTGTGGAAGGACTGCGCGTCATAGGGGTACAGGAACTGCGAGCTATGGAGCCTAATATTTCGGACGAGGCAGTGGCGGCTTTGTACGCGCCTGCCGGCGGCATCGTATGCCCTTTTGGGCTTACCATCGCGCTGGCAGAAAATGCCTGTGAGAATGGTGTGGAATTCTACCTTAATACGGAAGTTCTGCAAATAGAGAGAATACAGGAGGGATATCTGCTTAAGACCTCTCAAGGGATGTTTGAAAGCCGGATTGTCGTTAACGCCGCAGGACTTTATGCAGACGCGCTTCATAACATGGTGAGTGAAAAGAAACTCCATATCATACCGAGAAAAGGAGAATACTGCCTGTTCGATAAATCGGCGGGCAGCTATGTTTCCCATACCATCTTTCAGCTTCCCACACGATATGGAAAGGGCGTGCTGGTAACGCCCACCGTGCATGGTAACCTGATGATAGGGCCTACGGCTGTGGATATCGAGGATAAGGAAGGTACGAATACTACTGGAGTGGGACTTGACGATTTGCTCAAAAGAGGCGGCCTGAGCATTCGGAGAGTTCCGGTAGAGAAGGTCATCACATCCTTCGCAGGGCTGCGCGCTCACGAAACTGCAGGGGATTTTGTAATCGGAGAAGCGGAAGATGCCTCCGGCTTCATAGATGCGGCAGGAATCGAATCGCCGGGTCTTACCTGTGCGCCCGCTATCGGGGAATACGTTGCCGGAATCGTGCAGGAGCTTCTGCCTGCGCCTAAAAAGGCAGATTTTAAGGCGCATAGGCAGGGAATCCGTGGAATGGCGGATGCTGATGAAGAGGAACGAAAGGCAATGATAGAGAAAAATCCTGCATATGCCAACATAATCTGCCGCTGTGAGCTGGTCACAGAGGGAGAAATTATGGATGCCATACACAGACCGTTGGGGGCAACTACGCTGGATGGTATAAAGCGCCGTACGAGAGCGGGAATGGGACGCTGCCAATCCGGATTTTGTGCGCCGAAGACGGTGGAGATTTTAGCGCAGGAGCTGGGAACGGATGCGGGAGAGATTACGAAATCGGGCGGAGAATCGAGATTTCTGACGGTAAGGAAGATATAGGAACCGCTTAGAGAGTGGAAGGAGAAGGGATGGATAAAAAGACGGATATTTTAATCGTAGGCGGCGGACCGGCGGGGCTGGCGGCGGCAGTAGCGGCCAGAAAAGCCGGAATAGAGGGCATTCTTGTGCTGGAGCGTGATGAAGAACTGGGAGGAATCCTGAATCAATGTATCCACAACGGATTCGGATTGCACACATTTAAGGAAGAGCTTACCGGACCGGAATATGCACAAAAATACATCCGTCAGGCGGAGGATCTGGGGATACCTTATCTATTACGTACAATTGCTGTGGATATTTCAACTGAGAAGGATAAGAAGCTTATCACTGCGATGAACAAGAAAGACGGTCTTTTTACAATAGAAGCGAAGGCGGTGGTTCTGGCCATGGGCTGCAGGGAACGCCCTAGGGGAGCCTTGAATATTCCGGGTTACCGTCCGGCGGGCATCTACTCGGCGGGGACGGCCCAGCGTTATGTGAATATGGAAGGCAGAATGCCGGGAAAGGAAGTTGTGATATTAGGTTCCGGTGATATTGGCCTGATAATGGCAAGAAGGATGACGCTGGAAGGAGCAAAGGTTAAGCTGGTGGCGGAACTGATGCCCTATTCCGGCGGCCTTAAGAGGAATATCGTACAGTGCCTGGAAGACTACGGTATTCCGCTTAAGCTAAGTCATACGGTCATCGACATCGATGGAAAGGAAAGGGTAAAGGGAGTGACTGTAGCCGAGGTGGGCGGCGATAGGAAGCCCATTCCCGGTACGGAGGAATATATAAGCTGCGACACCCTTCTGCTTTCCTGCGGACTCATACCGGAGAATGAGCTGTCCGCAGGGCTGGGTGTAGCTTTGAATCCTGTAACGGCAGGACCTGTGGTAAATGAAAGCCTGGAGACGAACGTAGAAGGAGTGTTCGCATGCGGAAATGTGCTTCATGTTCATGATCTGGTGGATCATGTATCGGAGGAGGCCCATGCCGCCGGAGAGTATGCTGCCGCTTATGTGAAAGGGAGCTGTCCTGTAAACGCGGAGGCCGCAGTCATAAAATGTGCCGGAGGCGTGCGCTATACTGTGCCCTCTCTTCTGCGGATGAAATATATGGAGAAGGAGCAGGTGGTCAGATTCCGGGTGGGGAATGTGTATCGGAATGTTTTCCTCACGGTTTATTTTAATGACACGATTGTCATAAAACAGAAAAAGCGTGTTCTTCTTCCGGGAGAAATGGAGCAGATTAAATTGAAGAAAAGCGAAGTGGAGAAGTTCTCTGATTTAAATTCGATCACTGTGGCAATAGAAGAGGAATAGGAGTGTATATCTAAACGTGGCCGGGTTATTTGTTGGACGATATACTGGAAAGGGCGGGACTGTTAATGTGAAAAAAACAGAAAAATTGGAGAAAACAGAATTGATATGCATCCGGTGTCCGGTTGGATGTATGCTCTCGGTAACTGTTCGGGAGGATGGCACATGGGAGGTGAAGGGGAACTCCTGCGGCAGGGGAGAGGAATATGCCCATAAGGAATTGACGAACCCGACGAGAATCGTAACGACTACGGTACGGGTGCTGGGCGGCAGGCAGGCGGTAGTGCCTGTGAAGACCAGATACGATATTCCCAAAGCAAAGGTCATGGAATGTATGGAAGCGCTGAGGGAGGTAGAGGTAGCGGCTCCGGTCTTTTTAGGAGCGGTCATTTTATCCGATGCGGCAGGGACGGGAGTAGACGTCGTCGCGACGAAGAGCGTGGAAAGGTCTGACATTGATTAAAATAGAGAAGAGAGGTATTGTATGAAAAAATATATGATGGCGTTGGATCAGGGGACGACCAGTTCCCGATGTATTTTATTCGATAAAAAAGGAAAGATCTGCAGCATTGCACAAAAGGAATTCAACCAGATATATCCGGTGCCTGGCTGGGTGGAGCACAACCCTATGGAAATATGGTCTTCCCAGCTGGCAGTCGCTACGGAGGCTATGGCACTGCTTGGTGTGAGTGCTGAGGAGATAAGCGGCATAGGCATCACCAATCAGAGGGAGACCACGATTATCTGGGATAAGAAGACGGGGGAGCCTGTCTATAATGCGATTGTCTGGCAATGCCGCAGGACAGCCGACAGAATTGACGCACTGAACGAAGAAGGCTATGGAGATATTATCAGAGAGAAGACGGGACTCATTCCTGACGCGTATTTCTCTGCCACGAAGATAACGTGGATACTGGATAACGTAGAGGGTGCGAGAAAACGCGCAGAAGCGGGTGAACTTCTCTTCGGCACGGTGGATACGTGGCTTATCTGGAACATGACCAAGGGGCAGGTGCACATTACCGATTACACCAACGCTTCGCGCACCATGCTTTTTAATATTCATACGCTTTGCTGGGATGAACAGCTTCTTGCCAAACTGAACATTCCGGCATCCATGCTGCCGGAGGTAAAGCCTTCCAGTTTTATTTACGGTTATACGGATAAAGCGATTCTGGGAGGGAATATCCCTATAGCGGGCGCGGCGGGAGACCAGCAGGCCGCCTTGTTCGGCCAGTGCTGCTTTGAATCGGGGCAGGTGAAAAATACATATGGCACGGGCTGTTTCCTATTGATGAATACAGGACATAAGGCCACGATATCAAAACACGGACTGCTTACCACGATTGCCGCAAGCACCGGAGATAAAGTGGAATATGCGCTGGAGGGAAGCGTATTCGTGGCCGGAGCGGCAGTGCAATGGCTGCGGGATGAGATGCGGATGCTGGGGAAGGCCTCTCAGTCCGAGGAATATGCGGACCTGGTGCCTAATACCAACGGAGTGTATATCGTACCCGCCTTTGCAGGCCTGGGCGCTCCTTACTGGAATCAGTACACGAGAGGGACGGTAGTGGGCATTACGCGGGGCTGCAGAAAGGAACATTTCGTCCGGGCGACATTGGAATCCATCGCCTATCAGACGGCGGACGTACTGCGAGCCATGGAAGAGGACTCGGGAATACATTTGAAGGAGCTGAAGGTGGACGGGGGAGCCTGCGCCAACCATTTTCTCATGAAATTTCAGGCGGATATCATCGATGCGGCAGTACATAGGCCGAAATGTATTGAGACTACGGCCTTGGGAGCAGCCTATCTGGCCGGACTGGCTACCGGATACTACAAGGATAAAGACGAGATATGTGAAAACTGGCAGCTGGGAAGAACTTTTCTTCCGTCCATGCAGGAGGAGGAAAGGGAGAAGCTGCTAAAGGGATGGAAGAAAGCGATTCGCTGTGCGTTAGCATACAGCGATAACGAATAGTAACATAAAAATAATAAATAATATGAAATGAGGTTGACATTACTCATATTTAATTTATAATTTAATTAAAATTACTTTATTTTAACTTAAAAAATGCTTAGGAGAACGTTATGGGAATAAAACATTATGATTTGGAGCCGCAGAATGCTCATGCAGCCAAATGTGTTTTTAAATTAGATACACCGAATACTTCCTATATTATGGCTGTGGTGGATGAGGATAATTTTCTCGGACACGTATATTACGGAAGCAAGCTGAAAGACCATGATGTGACTTATCTGCTTCGGACGAAAGAAGCTCCCTATGTGCCCTCGAAAAACGATAGGGATAAATGTTCCTTTATGGACTCCTTTCCAATGGAGTATCCTGGGCACGGATTGGGAGATTACAGGGACGGCTGCATCGATGTGACTTCGCAGGAGGGACATCGGGGAGTGAGTCTTTCCGTAGTATCCTATAAAATATGCGCCGGTAAGCCTAACCTTACCGGATTGCCGGCTACCTTCGGAGAAGAGAGGGACTGCACCACGCTGGAGATTCTATGTGAAGATAAAGCGCTGGGGCTTGTTGTAACGCTTATGTACACCGCCTTTGAGGATGTGGATGTAATAACGAGAAGCGTCTATGTGGAAAATGCTTCTAAAAAGGAGCTTTATCTGACTAAGGTCCTGTCAGCTTGTCTGGATATGGACAACAAGAAATTCGAGCGAATGACACTGCACGGCTCTTGGGCGAGAGAGCGCCATATCCAGAGGCAGAAGATTGGCTTCGGCAAATATGCCGTATCTTCCCTGCGGGGAGAACCGGGGCATCAGGAACATCCATTTATGGCGCTGATGACGGAAGGAGCTTCTCAGGACGCGGGAGAGGTCTATGCCGTGCACTTCGTCTATTCGGGCAACTTTATCGTTCAGGAGGAAGTGAATCAATTTGATTGCGTCCGGCTGACGATTGGAATCAATTCCGAGGATTTTTGCTGGAAGCTCGGCCCGGGAGAAGGCTTTCAGGCGCCTGAGGCTGTTTTGGTATATTCGGAAAACGGAATCGGCGGCATGACCCGCACTTTCCACGACTTATATAGGAATCATCTGATAAGAGGAGAATATAAGAATAAGAAGAGGCCCGTACTGATCAACAATTGGGAAGCTACTTATTTCGATTTCGATACAGAAAAATTATTAGCTATTGCGAGGCAGGCTTCAGCGCTTGGAATAGAGATGCTCGTTATGGACGACGGCTGGTTCGGGAATAGAGACAGTGACAATCGGGCACTTGGCGACTGGCAGGTAAACGAGGAAAAATTAAAAGGGGGATTGGATTTTCTCGTAAGGGAAGTGAATAAGCTTGGAATGAAATTCGGCATATGGTTCGAGCCGGAGATGATTTCTCCCGATTCCGATTTATACAGGAGCCATCAGGACTGGGCAATTGCAATACCGGGCAGAAAGGCAGCACTTGCAAGAAACCAGTATGTTCTTGACATAACGAGGGAGGAAGTTCGGGACTACGTGTACGAATGTGTGGCAGGAATTCTTCGAAGCGCTAACATCGAATATGTGAAATGGGATATGAACCGTCCGCTTTCCGATATTGGAAGTGCCAGGCTTTCCGCAGATAGGCAGGGAGAGCTTTACCATCGTTATGTGCTGGCATTGTATGAATTGCAGAACCGCCTTACTGAGGAATTTCCATATCTGTTGTTAGAGAATTGTTCCGGCGGCGGTGCGCGGTTCGACCCAGGTATGCTCTATTACAGCCCGCAAATATGGTGCTCCGACGATACGGATGCGATAGAACGTCTGGAGATTCAGGAGGGAACTGCGCTCATATATCCTCTTTCTGCCATGGGCGCTCATGTATCCGACTGCCCGAATCATACGGTAGGAAGAACGACTCCTTTTGAAACGAGGGGATATGTGGCGCTGGCAGGAACCTTCGGCTACGAGCTGGACGTAACGAGGATACCTGAGGAGGATAGAAAGATGATTCCTTCTCAGATAGCTATGTATCATAAATACAACGATTTGGTCCGCAGCGGAGATTATTATCGAATTGCTTCCTATAGAGAAAATCACCGGTACGATTGTTACGCGGTGGTGAGTAAGGACAAAAAGGAAGCTCTGGTTACTTACATACAAGTACTGAACTGTCCAAATTATCATAGCCGCAGAATATATTTGAAGGGCTTGGACCCGAATACGAAATACCGAATAGAGGGTGAGGAAGTGGAGTATTACGGGGATACGCTGATGAAAGCAGGGATTCAGGCGGAGAATTTATGGGGGGACTTTAAAGGGAGACTATATCATTTGAAAGCGGTTCTATAAACGAACGGAAGGAGCGGAAAATGGCAAAGACGGTTAAAATGGCTGATATTGCGGAGATGATGAATGTCAGTGTGGTCACGGTATCCAAAGCATTGTCCGGGCAGAAGGGCGTCAGCGAAGAAGTCCGCGAGAAGATTGTAAAGCTGGCAGCGGAGATGGGTTATAAGCAGCCTTCGGCACTCAAGCTGGCAAGGAGCCGTAAGAGCTATAATATAGGAGTACTTGTATCCGACCGTTTTCTGGATAAATATAAGTCCTTCTATTGGGAGATGTATCAGGAGGTGGCACAGAGGGCCTTGCATAAGGATTGCTTTACTATGCTGGAGGTGCTGGGAATCGAAGATGAGAAGTCGTTAGTCCTTCCAAAGCTCCTTCAGGAAGAAAAGGTGGACGGTATGATTGTCATAGGTCTTCTTTGTGACAACTACTTGGAGATGCTCGGCAGTTCGGTAAAAACTCCCCTGGTCTATCTGGATTTTTATGATAAGAGGCATGAATGCGATGCCATCATAACCGATAATTATTACGGAATGTATAAGCTTACGAATTATCTGTTCGATATGGGGCATACGCAAATCGCCTATGTGGGAACGCTGCTGAGCACAGGGAGTATAATGGACCGTTATTTCGGTTATGCGAAAGCTCTGCTGGAGCATGGACAGAATACGAGAGAGGAGTGGATAGTAGAGGACAGAGATCCGGATTCGGGCAGATCGGATCTTGGCTTTGAATTGCAGCTTCCGGCAAATATGCCTACGGCCTTCGCGTGCAACTGCGACTTGGCGGCCAGTCAGCTCATCAAAAAGTTAAAGGAAAATGACTACCGCGTGCCTGAGGATATTTCTGTGGTAGGATTCGACAACTATCTTTATCCAGGATTGTGCGATGTGGAAATAACTACCTACGAGGTCGATATGAAGGAAATGGCACGAAAGAGTATCAACAACCTTTTGCGTAAAATATCGGGAGAATATTATAAGCGGGGAGTAACGATCGTAGAAGGGCATATTGTACTCAAGGACAGCGTAAATAGAAAGAAAATATCTTAGACATAAAAACCACTCTTTGGACAAAGTTTAATTCCATCCAAGGGGTGGTCTTTTAATTTAAAGCTTTTTCACTTCTTCAATATAATGAATGCTCTCCAGCTGGCTAAGCCTGTAAATGATATCCGAATGCAAATATTTTCCCTTCAGGTCCAAATCGAGCTGTACCGTCAGATCCCCTTCGGGAGAGCTCTTATGCTTCACAAGCTGAGCCACTTCATATCCGTTTTCCGCGAAGATATCGATAATATGCTGTAATCCTACATTCTTATCCACCTCCAGATAAATGGTCATAATCCGGTTATATTTTTCCAGATGGGCACTTATATGCGATAGAGCAGTGATGATGAACATCATGATAACGAAGGTGATACAGCTTGGAATGATCATCCCTGCGCCGACTGAGATGCCGAGTATGGCGGTGGCCCATAGGGTAGCGGCAGTAGTCAGGCCGCGAATCTGATTGCGGGAGGTGAGGATAATGCTGCCCATGCCCAGAAAACCGATACCGCTTATGACCTGTGCGGCAAGGCGGCCCGCATCACCGGTGCCATAGAGACTGATTAAATATTCGTTAATGACCATTGTGAGGGCGGAAGCCACGCAGACGATAGAAAAAGTGCGCAGTCCCACCGTACTCTTCTTCGAGGCCCGTTCAAAACCGATGAGAGCGCCCATAATCATGGCGATGATCAGTCTTATTACAATGGAAAGATAAAAATGCTCTTCTGCTAATGTTGTAATCATGCGTAAAACCCCTTTTTCAATAAAATGATACTGACATTGTACCGTTTTTTTCATTTTATGTATAGAGGCAGAAATTGTTTACGGGTAATATCCGGCAGCTTCTTTTTATAGGACAGCGGAGTCATGCCCGTTTCTTTTTTGAATAAATAGATGAAATGATTGGTATTGTCGATTCCCACCAGGCTGCCTACCTCATGGACGCGGTAATCCGTAGTGAGAAGAAGGTCCCTGGCGATTTCAATCCGTTTTCCGTTCAGATATTGCAGCGGAGATTCTCCGTAATGGAAACGGAATTCCCGGCATAGCCGGTACTTACTTGTAGAAAAATGGGCTTCCAGTTCATCCAGCGTGTAGTTCTCCTGATAGGCGATGTCGAACAGGGCTTTCATTTCTTGTAAATATGCGGGTACCTTTGTTTCGGGATTGTCAGCTTCCATACTTTCCATGAGCAGGTCGCAGATGATGTCGGCCAGATATCGGGAATCGTACAGTTTGTTGCGGATGCTGCCGGTTGTACTGCCCAGGGAAAGCTTCTGAATATTGCGTATGATGGTGGAATGCTCCGGCAGTACGTAAAGGGGAAAGCCGTACTGGGATAATAAATCGTAATAAAAATCCAGAATTTCTCCCTTAATAAAAAAGACGCTGTAATTCCATGGCGATACAGCAATTTCCAGCTTCATCTTCTTATTGCATTTTAGAAACAGTAAAGAGTTGCTCTCCAGCGAGTAAATATTGTTCTCGAAGTGTAGTTTCCCGTATCCTTCCTCGGTATACAGAAGCAAATAGCAGTTGAGTGGGTTAAGGTTGAAGGAATATGGAAAGGAAGCTTCCAGGGCACCGCCGGAAAGAATCGATATCAGCTTCTCGTCGGTGTCTTTATTCAGTTCATATTTATTGCCCAGAAAAAAGTCCACGGGCTTATTGAGACAAAGTCGCGGCAAAGCGGCTAAATAGCTCTCGAAATCGTCGGTAAAATTCATGGGGGTCTCCTATCTGTGCATGAAAGAGGAATTCACGGTTATTTCTGTAACAATTATACTATGAATATGTATAAATTACAAATTGATTACTTAAATAAAAAGTAATAAAAAGATAAAAATGACTAAAAAGTAAAAAAAGTATATTTTTTAGAGTTTTTAAAAAATAATAATTTATAAATATTGCATAAAAAATAGATATAAAAATTGTGTAAAAGGAGGAAATATACAATTGATGCAAGAATTAAAGATTAAAAACAAGAAATAATGATGATTAAAAAATAAAGTTAAATATAATTAAAATAAAGTTACAGAGTAAAATTTGACACATAAATAAATTTTACCGGGGACTTAATACAGAAAACAAGCAAAACAAAAAGGAGGAATACCTATTATGAAACTGAAAAAAGTATTGGCACTCAGCATGGCGGCGGTACTTACCCTGTCGATGGCGGCATGCGGCTCTGGAAGCGGCGAAAGTGCGGCAGTAAACACGAATGAGGAAGTGACCGAGGAGGCACCGGCGGAAACTACTGAGGAAACTGGAGAAGATGCGGCAGCAGAGGATACTGCTTCAACGGGTGAGCTGAGCTATACGAATATCGTTCTGGGAGAAAGCTATAAGGATATAACTACTACCATAAAATGGCTTACGCACAGAACAGACTTGATCGATAGCGGAATGATAGACAGCTATATTGCAAAATTCAACGAAACGTATCCTGATATTACAGTAGAAGTAGAAGGCGTTACCAACTATGCGGATGATGCGCTGCTTAGGCTGACTGCCGGCAATTGGGGAGATATCATAATGATTCCTGCAGTTGATAAGAATCTTTTAAGCGAATATTTTGTGCCTTACGGCAGCCTGGACGATGTGAGCGAGGTAGTCAGATTCGCTGACCAGTGGATGTATGACAACACGGTATACGGCATAGCCTCCACCGGTAATGCTCAGGGTATCGTATACAACAAGGCAGTTTTCGAGCAGGCGGGAATCACGGCTATTCCCAAGACTCCCGGGGAGTTCATCGCAGCCCTGCAGGCGGTTAAGGATAACACGGATGCGATTCCGCTGTATACCAACTATGCGGCAGGCTGGACCATGGGAGCATGGGATGCATATATCAACGGTTCCGCTACCGGTTCCAGCAAGTACATGAATCAGGAGCTTTTACATACGCAGGATCCTTTCCAGAATTATGGAGACGATACTCATGCATATGCAGTATATAAGATTTTATATGATGCGGCAGCTAACGGACTGATTGAAGACGACTATACCACTACAGACTGGGAAGGCTGCAAGGGTATGATAAACAACGGAGAAATCGGCTGTATGGTACTTGGCTCATGGGCTTACTCCCAGATGGTAGATGCCGGAGAGCATGGCGATGATATTGGATATATGTCCTTCCCTATCACGGTAGGAGGCAAGCAGTACGCTTCAGCAGGCCCTGACTACAACTACGGAATTAACATAAATGCTTCAGATGACAATAAAGCGGCAGCTATGGTTTTTGTAAAATGGATGACAGAGGAATCGGGATTCGCCTATAACGAAGGCGGCGTTCCGATCAGCATGGACGGAGAATATCCGGCGCTTTACTCAGCTTTTGACGGCATTGAATTCATAGCTGACGAGCCGGCAGTGGCTGGTGAAGAGGATATCTTAAACGAGCTGAATGCGGAATCCGAGCTCAATATCAACAGCGGAGGCGACAGCAAGATCCAGGCGATCATTGAGCATGCAGCTAACGGAGATATGACCTTCGACGAAATTATGACGCAGTGGAACGAGGCATGGACTAGCGCTCAGGAGACGGTGGGCGTGGAAGTGACGAACTAAATTTAGAAATTCATTTCATTGTTGCATGGCATCATTTGTTGCTTGGGAAATGTGGTTTTTCATTTCCCAAGCAATAATACCATCGATTGACAAGGTCACACACACGTGAAAGACCTTGTCAATCGACGGTAAAGACGGTAGATAAGGAGGATGCGGTATGTCGGCTGCTGCAGAACAGGTTGTGCAGACAAAAGAGAAAAAGCCCTTTTATTTTCTGAAATGGGCAAAGAGCAGAAAAGGGCAACAGACAATTATCATAGTAGCATTTATGTTTATACCTCTTTTATTGCTGTTTACCTTTACCTATTTTCCCTTTGGGGAAATGTTCAAATTCAGTTTTTATAAGATGAAATATATCGGACCGAGAAAGTTCGTAGGGCTGGAGAATTACATCCAGGTGTTCAAGAGGGATGACTGCTTCGGAGCTTTGAAGCTCAGCCTTTATTACATAGGCGGAGCTATGATACAGCTTGCCGTCGCCTTGTATCTGGCGACCATACTCAGCTTTAAAGTAAAGGGCGGCAGTGTTTTCAAGGGCTTTATGTTTTTCCCTTACCTGATCAGCGGAATTGCGATTGGATTTATCTTTAAGTTTTTTTACACAAGAGGATTCGTGTTCGATACAGTTCTTCAATGGTGTGGCTTTAAATTGGAAAATCTCCCGTATTGGCTGAAGGACCAGAGAATCAATAACATTTCGCTGGTTGGCACAAGCGTATGGCGTTACTTTGGACAGAACATGGTGCTTTTCATCGGAGCGATTATGTCTGTGGACGCAGAACTGTACGAGGCGGCTGAGCTGGACGGTGCAAATAAATTTCAGCAGTTTCGGTATATCATTTTGCCGAGCATCAAGACGATTGTAACTCTCAACGTTATTTTATCCATTACCGGTTCTCTAAGCGCCTTTGAACCGCCCTATGTTATTACCAGCGGTGCGAATGGAACGGGCACCTATTTCGTCATCATGAACGAAATTGCTCATGTCAGCCAGAAAGTAGGTCTTGCGTCGGCGATGGCAATCGTTCTTTTGGTCATTATCTTTATCGCTACGATCCTTCAAAAGCTCTTCTTCAAGTATGCGATGCGGGATGCGGAGGATGAGAATACCGTTGCAGGATTAAGAAGGGAAAAGAAGCTGGAGCGCTATAGAAATAGAAGGAGAAAGGGGCGGGTTACCGAATGATACTGTTAAAATGTAAAAAATTCATATGGACTTTTTTGAAATATTTCTCGCTTCTGTTTTTCTCTTTCGTGGCAGTGATTCCTATTGTTTCCTGTGTGATTACTGCTTTTAAGACGAATGAAGAGTATCAGAGCACCAATGTAATGACGCTGCCGGAGAGCTGGCTTAATTTTGACAATTTTATTGAGGCGTTCAGAAGGGCTAATATGGGGCAGGCCTTTATTAACTCCACGGTAGTTCTTATCGTGGTACTGATAGGTTCTATCTTGTTCGGAACACAGATCGCCTACATACTGAATCGCTTTAAGTTCCCTGGAAACGGGCTGGTGCGCAACCTGTTCCTTTTTGCGACATTGCTGCCCGGAGTGGCGATGCAGGTTTCCGTTTATTCCATTATGAATTCTTTGGGATTCATTAATCATTTATATGGCTATATTATCCTCATGATGGGAACTGATGTTATTTCCATATATATCTTTATACAGTTTTTTGAAAATATTTCAATCTCGCTCGATGAATCGGCGATTATGGATGGAGCATCTTATTTTACCATTTATGCAAAGATACTTTTCCCCCTTTTAAAGCCGGCCATCGTGACCTGCATGATACTCAAGGGAGTGGGAACGTACAACGAATACTATATGGCGCAGCTGTATCTTCAGGATAAGACCAGGCTGGGAACGGTGGCAACTTCGCTGTTCACCTTCACCGGCCCGCTGGGGAGCCAGTATAACCTGATTTGTGCAGGTGTCATTATCTCCCTGCTTCCGGCGCTGATTGTTTTCATACTGTGCCAGAAACAGATATACAGCGGCCTTATGGCAGGTGCGGTAAAGGGATAGGAGGGAAGCTTATGTTAGCCAGTGAAATGAAAGAGCATCTTACCACAGTCATCCTTCCTTTCTGGAAGAAACTGCGGGATGATGAAAACGGCGGCTATTATTCTTTGGTGGATTATAACTTGAAGGCAGATGAAAAGGCGGTAAAGGGAAGCATCCTGAACAGCCGTATCACATGGTTTTTTGCCAATGCTTACCTGCTGTTAAAGGAGGAGGAGCTTTTGGATTATGCCAGGCACGGCTTCGAATATATGAAGACATATTGCCTGGACAGAAAATATGGTGGAGTTTACTGGTCGACCCGTTATGACGGCAGGCCTGAGGATACGGAAAAACATACTTATAATCAGGCTTTTGCTATCTATGCTTTGTCCTCCTACTATGAGGCGAGCGGGAACAAAGAAGCATTTTCCATGGCTATGGATCTCTTCCGTCTCATAGAAGAAAGGTGTACGGATGAGTTCGGCTACAAGGAATGCTTCGACAGAAGCTTCGAAGAGATCGATAACGATAAGCTGTCCGAAAACGGGGTCATTGCGGAAAAAACTATGAATACACTTCTGCATGTATTTGAAGCGTATACAGAGCTGTACCGGATAGGCGGCAGCGGGGAAGTGAAAGAAAAGCTGCTTTGGATTCTGGATACCTTTGCGAATAAGGTATATAATCCGCAGCTTCGCAGACAGGAGGTATTCTTCGATGCGGAGATGAACTCGATTCTGGACCTGCACTCTTACGGACACGATATCGAGACGGCGTGGCTCATAGACAGAGGGCTTGAAGTGCTTAAGGAAGAAGCTTACGAGAAAAAGATGCGCCCTATACTGGAAGCGCTGACCGAGCAGGTATATAAGACGGCCTTTGACGGATGTTCTCTCGCCAACGAGTGCGAAAAGGGAGTGGTGGATGAAAGCCGTATCTGGTGGGTGCAGGCGGAGTCCGTAGTAGGATTTCTGAACGCTTATGAGCACAATCCTGAGAGGAAGGAGTATAAGCGGGCGGTGGAAAACCAATGGAACTTCATAAAGAAATATGTGACCGATAAGAGAAAAGGCTCGGAATGGTATTGGAAGGTGGATAAGGAGGGCAACGCCATAGAAGGTGCCCCCATTGTAGAACCGTGGAAATGCCCGTACCATAACGGCAGAATGTGCTTCGAGGTCATTAGGAGGACGGAACATGCTGCACAAGAAGTATTTGGATGAACTTGAAAAATATGAAGCTTTAATCAACAGAAAAAATGAAATCGATGAAAGTTTTTATAATGGTATCTATGACAGATATAAATATCCGGTGCTGACAAGAGAGCATATTCCGCCGATTTGGCAGTACGATTTGGATATAGTGTCCAATCCGTATTTCATGAAGCGGCTGGGAGTCAATGCGGTAATGAATTCGGGAGCCATAGAATTAGATGGAAAATATTACCTCGTGGCACGTGTCGAGGGGGATGACAGAAAGTCTTTCTTCGGAGTGGCGGTAAGTGACAGCGGGACGGAGGGCTTCCGGTTCTTGGACTATCCTGTAATTCTTCCCGATAAATACCCGGAGGAAACCAATGTCTACGATATGAGACTGACCAAGCATGAAGATGGGTATATTTACGGACTGTTCTGCTCTGAGAGCAAGGATAAGTCGGCAAGCGACCTGTCAGCGGCGGTGGCGTCAGCAGGGATCGTCAGAACAAAGGATTTGAAGACATGGGAAAGGCTGGATAATCTGGTGACAAAAAACTCGCCTCAGCAGAGAAACGTAGTGCTGCACCCGGAATTCGTAGATGGGAAATATGCATTTTACACCCGACCCATGGATGATTTTATTGAGACCGGTTCCGGCGGCGGCATAGGCTTCGGCTTATGTGATGATATTGAGCATGCATTGATCGGAGAGGAGAAGATAGTCAGCCTGAGGAAATATCATACGCTGACTGAAGCTAAGAACGGCGCCGGGGCAGTGCCGATCAAGACGGAAAAAGGATGGATACATATTGCCCATGGCGTGAGAAATACGGCAGCAGGACTTCGTTATGTGATTTATGCCTTTGCTACGGATATCGATGATCCGTCCCAAATTATTGCGGAGCCGTCAGGGCTGTTGATTGGGCCGCGCAGGGAAGAGCGCATGGGAGATGTATCTAATGTGGTATTTACTAACGGCGCGATAGTGAAGGATAACGGAGAGGTATTTATATATTACGCATCCAGCGACACGCGGCTGCATGTGGCGGTAACAACAATCGATAAGCTTACGGACTATGTATTCCATACGCCTGCGGATCCTCTTCGATCTGCGGACTGCGTAAAGCAAAGATGCGCACTCATAGAAAAGAATCTGAAATACTTAAATGCGTAAATACAAATAATGGAGGCTGGCAAGATGAACGAATTAAAAATGATTAGTGAACCGGTAAAAAAGGTTCCGTGGCAGGAGCCGCAGGAAAAACCTTTGGATGCGCCGGTATGGAGATACAGCGGGAACCCCGTCATTGGGAGAAATCCGGTGAAGGGCGTTGCGAGAATATTCAACAGTGCGGTTATGCCTTACGGAGAGGAATTCATCGGAGTGTTCCGCGGAGAACAAACCAACGGTATTCCGTATATCTATATGGGCAGAAGCGAGGATGCTATCCATTGGAACATCGATCAGGAGAAGATTCCCTTTGTGGACGAGGAGGGAAAGTCCTTCATGCCGGCATACGCCTATGATCCGCGCCTGGTGAAGGTAGAGGATACCTACTATATCATATGGTGTCAGGATTTCTACGGCGCATCGCTGGGCATAGCCAGAACCAATAATTTTAAAACCTTCGTGAGATTAGAGAATCCATTCCTTCCCTTTAATAGAAACGGGGTATTGTTCCCGAGAAAGATAAACGGTAATTTCATGATGCTGAGTCGCCCCAGCGACAGCGGGCACACTCCCTTTGGAGACATCTTTGTCAGTGAAAGTCCCGACATGGTGTATTGGGGCAGGCATCGCCATGTGATGGGCAAAGGAAACGAATGGTGGGAATCTCTGAAAATCGGAGGAGGTGCAGCGCCTATCGAGACGACAGAAGGCTGGCTTTTGTTCTATCACGGAGTGAGCGGAACGTGCAACGGATACGTTTATTCCATCGGCGGCGCGATTCTGGATATCGACAATCCCTCCATCGTGAAATACCGGTGTGAGAATTTCCTTCTCACGCCGGAGCAATGGTATGAGGAAAGGGGATTTGTTCCCAATGTATGTTTCCCCTGTGCCACAATCCACGATTCGGAAAGCGGAAAAATAGCCATTTACTACGGAGCCGCAGACAGTTATGTGGGCCTTGCATTCACAAGGCTTGAGGAAATCGTTCCGTATATTAAGGAGCACAGCTCGGTCACAGTGTCTGATACGGAAATCGGAAGGCGTTAGGAGCACGGAGGAAAGGAAGTTGATGACCTATGATGATAAAGCCGGATGATAAGAGGCTGACCTATTGCGGAAGAATTGATTTCGAAGACAAGAATGCACCTGTATTCGTATATCCATGCAGCAGCATACGAATCCATGTAAGCGGAAGTTTTGTGCGTATTGTTCTAAGCAACAAAAAAGCTTATTGGGAAAACTCGCTGGGCTTTCTCATAGACGGCAGACAGGGCAAAGCGATCCTCCCCGAGGAGGAAGGTGAGACGGCAATAACCCTGGCGGAGCATCTGAAAGAGGGTTTGCACGACGTTCTGATTTTCAAAAGACAGGACTCCTGTCATACCTTTGCTTTCTATGGGCTGGAGGTGGAGGAGGGGGCTCTCGTGCAGGCTTCCGGTCCGGCTCCCTCGCGGAGGATAGAAGTATACGGAGACAGTGTTTCCGCCGGAGAAGTGTCCGAGGCTGTGGAATATGCCGGGAAAGAGGATCCGGAGCATAATGGGGAACATTCCAACAGCTATTATTCCTACGCTTGGATAGCGGCCCGAAGGCTGAATGCGCAGATACACGATATCGCTCAGGGAGGCGTGGCTCTCCTTAATGGTACCGGGTGGTTCATGGAACCGGATTACATAGGAATGGAAGAAATCTATGATAAGCTGCAATATCAGCCTGGTCTCGGGCCGGTGAAACGATGGGATTTTGCACGCTACAGGCCCCACCTCGTTCTAGTGGCGATCGGGCAGAACGACAATCATCCTCTGGACTATATGGCGCAGGATTATGAAAGTGAAAAAAGCGTTTACTGGCGCAGACATTATAAGCTGTTCATACAGAATTTAAGAAACATATATCCGCAGGCTGTCATAATACTGCAGACGACGATTTTGAATCATCATCCTAACTGGGACCGCTCCATCGGTCAGGTGCAGGCGGAATTGGGAGATTCTCGCATATATCATTTTCGCTATACGGACAACGGATGCGGGACACCGGGACATATTCGGATTCCTGAGGCAGAACGGATGGCGGAGGAGCTGACGGCATTCGTTGAGTCTCTTGGGGAGACCGTATGGAAGGAGGAAGAGGGGACATGAAGGAAGACGAAAGTATTATGCCGGAGGGAGGTGTGATAAATCGGGGGAATCTATACCGTCTGAAAAAATTAATGAGACGGGCGCAAAGCGGTGAGCGGTTAACCATCGGCTTTATCGGAGGTTCCATCACCCAGGGATCTCTATCCTCAACACCCCGCACCTGTTATGCCTATCTGGTGTATAACTGGTGGAGGAAGAAATTTCCTCAAGCTGAGTTCTTATATGTGAATGCCGGAGTGGGAGGAACTACTTCACAGTATGGAGCAGCGAGGGCGGAGGAGGATCTGCTTTACCATAATCCGGATTTCGTTATTGTAGAATTCAGCGTGAATGACGAGAACAACGACCATTTTGCCGAAACTTATGAAGGACTTGTCCGAAAGATTTACCGAAGTGGCAGTGAACCTGCCTTACTACTTCTTCATAATGTACGCTACGATAATGGAGAAAATGCCCAGGAAGAGCATGGGAAGATAGGCGGAGCCTACGAGCTCCCCTGCATCAGTATGAAGGAAGCTGTTTATGGAAAAGTGGCTTCAGGGGAAGTGCCGATACGAAGCATCACACCGGACGATTTGCATCCCAACGACGCAGGGCATGAACTGGTAGCGGAAACTGTTATAAAATTTCTGGAAGAAACGTCTAAGAACTGCAGTGAGGAAGAATCTCCATTTTATAAAGGTGGATTGCCGGAACCGGTGACGAGGAACAGATACGAGAATTCTATGCGTTATAGGAACGACAATTGCGCTCCTAAATGTAATGGATTCACAAAAGATTCGAAAAAAAACGAAAAAAATTCACATATTTTCCAAAAAGGGTGGATTGCAAGCGGCATAAATGATAAAATAGTATTCGAAATTGAGGGCACGATAATTGCCGTTCAATATCGGAAATCTATAAGGAAACCAGCGCCGGTAGCTCGTGTTACAATAGACGGTAAGAAAGAAATAAGTTTTCTTTTGGACGGAAATTTTGATGAGGACTGGGGCGATTGCCTATACATTGATACGGTTGCGGAAAACTTGGAAAATACGGTACATTATGTGGAAATTACCATTGTGGAAAACAGTAATAATCCGGCGGTTCCGTTTTATCTTGTATCAGTGATTGGTTCACGATAGGAGGATGTCATGGGGACAGGAGAAAAAACGAAAGCGGAATGGACCGCCAAGGAGAAAAGGGGGAACGGAAAAAAGCCGGTTTTGCCGGGAATCAACTTTAGTAAAAATGATTTTCGTAAATATTCGAAAAAGCTTAATGGAATTGTGTCGGAGATTAAGGGAAAAAAGGAAGACAATACAACACATAATAATAAAAATAAGGGCAGCATAAAGGGTAAAATAACGTTTGGTACATTTTCTAATACGAGCATTATGGGAACCTTGATCAAGGCATTTCTGGTTCCTATTGCGCTTATTATCATACTTGGCTTCGTATCATATAAGACCGCTTCCGGCGTCATAAAGGAAAAGGTGGAGGATTCCTCCGTAAGTACCATATCGGCCATGAGTATGTACTGCAATCTGCTTACGGGAAATGTGTCCTCGAAGGCGCTTGAAATGGTGGTAGGGGATGATATGTCCTCATATTACGAAGTGTATTACAAACAGAACGACAGCAAAGCGATGCAGTACTGGCGCGACGCGAAGAAAAATCTTCTTCAGGTGAAGGCCAGTGTGCAATATTTATACAGCTATTCCATTATTCCGGAGAATGGGACCTATCTCACTTCCATATCGGGAAGTATGGGGGATAACGTTTATACGGGCTTTATGGAATCTGCAGAGGGGCAGTATTTCAAGGATAATGCGACGCGTAAAAACGGTTGGTTCGGCTATCATTCGTTCCTGGATGAGCGTCTGTCCATTTCCGAAGATAGATATGGTCTCGCCTTTTTCCAAAAGTTTTTGAAGGCAAATACCTATCTTGTTCTGGATATTACCACACAGACCATCGAAGAAATGCTGAACCAAATGGACTTCGGTGAAAACAGTATCAAGGCTCTTATATCTCCTGACGGCCGTGAAATCGTGCGCGTGCAGCAAGCGGAGGCAGGAACGGGGGCTTTGCTCCAGGATAAGACGGCGGCAGTGTTTACAGATAAGGATTTCTACGAGGAAAGCCTGAATGCAAAAGAAGCCGGAGACCGCTATGTCAAATATAACGGAGAAACCTATTTATATGTGTTTTCACCTGTGGGAAATACGGGGATCATGCTGTGCGGTCTGATTCCCCAGAATAATATAGTAAAAGAAGTAAACTCGATACGCAATCTGTGTATCGTTATGGTACTGCTTGCGTGCATCATCGCCTTCATCATAGGAGGTAAGATAGCAACAGGCATGAGCAAATCCGTTAAAGTAATCACTAAGGGTCTGAACGAGGTTGCGGGCGGGAATCTGACGCAGGAGTTCCGAATCAACAGAAAAGACGAATTCAGCCTTCTTGCCAAAGGCTTGAACGATATGCTGGAAAGCATGCGGACGCTCATGAAGGATATGCAGATATTCGGAAATAAAGTAAAGGAAATGGCGGATGGAGTTGCTG
>JAEYJO010000065.1 GCA_023408815.1 Bacillota bacterium
TTTTTCTTATCCATTGAGGGATTTTATATATTTGTGACCAGAAACCTGAATCAGTACCGTTCACGAGTCCTTTTCTTTCCTTTATTTTTGCCAGCTTCTTTAAATTCATACAGGCAAAGGTAAGCCCGACTTTCATCTCCATCCGGGCTTTTCCAAACATCTGTGTATAGCGAAAACCATGATTCTCCTTCGCAGTTCCAAATAATCTTTCTATGGTCTCTTTTCTCTTTGCATAGAGTTCTTTCATTCCATAAGTGTGACGGATTTCTTCACATCTTTCCAAGTACGGTTCCCGAATATGCCGTGTCACCGTTTTTACATGATCTTTGCTACCGGTACACCGGGAAAGGCAAGGACAGTTGCCACAGGTCTCCCCGCAGCTCCTATATTCCCGATACCCATTCCGGTTGGTGGTCTTATAGGTCAGGATTTTATCACCGGGACAAAGATAGCAGTCATAATACTCATCGTAAACATACTCGTACTTCTTGAAGAATCCTTCTTTGGTCATGGGAGCCTTGTAAGGCAGGAGCGGACGGACCCCATCATCCATCAGAAGTTTTGCAATTGCTGGCGTTTTGTATCCGGCATCCGCCACTATTGTTTTTATTCCTATGTTTTTTTATCTTATCGTACAACTGCGGAAAGGTCCTGCTGTCATGTTCATTGCCCGGATGAATGGTATATCCAAGGATCCATCCGTTTTTATCACAGGCGGTCTCCACGGCATAGGCAAATACATGCTTATGTTCCCCTTTGCGCAACCATCCGCTTTCCGGGTCTGAGGTGCTGCACTTTATGGTCTTGGTATCCACGAAAGAAGTCTTTTGACCTTCCTCGGAAGAGCTTCCACCGGAAGGGGGACCGGGATCGTCATCCTTGTCCTTTTCGCTGTTCTCCTTCAGCGGATTCTTTCCATGGGCCTCCCGGTCCTGATTGATCTCTTTCTTTAGCAGCTCTTCGTAAAACAAAGCTTCCTCATGAGCGATCCGCTTTTGTACCCTTTTATTGTTTGCCCTTGCTTTCACATGGGTGGCATCCACGAATACTTCGGTAGGGTCCACCAGCTGGTAACGGTAACACTCGGCCAGGATCCTTGCAAAGATCTGTTCAAAAAGATCCGTATCTTTGAACCGTCTGGTATAATTCTTTCCAAAAGTAGAAAAGTGGGGAACGGGATCCATCATATCCAGTCCAAGGAACCAGCGGTAAGCTACATTTACCTGAATCTCCTTACCGGTCTGGCGCATGCTTTTAATTCCATAGAGATACTGGATAAACGGAAGCTTGATCAACATGACCGGATCCATACTGGGACGGCCGTTGTCCGGAGAGTAGGCTCCCTCCACCAGTCCATAGATAAAGTTCCAGTCAATGGCTTGGTCAATGATCCGCAAAAGGTGATCCTTTGGGACCATGTCATCCATACATAGGAAATGGATCTGTTCTCTTTTTTTATCTGCATTCTGAGTCATCATGAGTATGCGCACCGCCTTATTTTGTTACTTCCATTGTACCAAAAAAGAGCCCGAAAGTCTGCATGTAGACTGAACTTTTGACTCTTTTTACAGAAAAATCCCACGCAAGTGCGTGGGACTTTGTCTACAGTCTGGGAGCGGGATTCTTTGAATTCCGCTCTATTTGTTTGCCAGCCATGGGCGGAATCTAATGGGTTTAAGTCGTGTGTTCTGAAAGCTGTCATCAGCTTGCCGGTTAAAGTCCGGTCAAGGTAATCGCCAGTGAGCCTTGTAGCAAGCCTCCAGTGCTTTTGGGTGACTGATTGTGCTGAAGCGAGGTATACCTATGTGAAATAGGTGCAAATTAACAGTCCGTAACATTAAGTGAATTCTGTAGCATCGTTACCTTAGACCTCGAAAGAGAGCAAGACTGATTTTGCGATTATAGTTCCGGTCAATATATTTTATGACCTGAAAGATTTCTTCTTTGTATTTTACTTGTTTGGAGTCTTCTAAAATATCTGGCAGAAAAATTGCTTTTATAGATAGGTTAACAAGACCGGACAGCTCCTCTAAGTTGGAACAATGCCAGATATTATCCTTGGATGCGGTTACAGGTGTGACCGGAGACATGGTAATGACCAGAATGATTGCAGACATACCGGTAAAGAAAACGGAAGCAAGATTCTGCTCTTTTTTCTCTTCTGAATTTTTCATAAAGGTGAAAACCTAATAGGAGAATAAGAATTCATCTGGAAAAAGACAGATGAGTCCTCTTACGTAAACCCATGACTAAAAGTCTATTTGTTACCTTTTGAAGGGAGGCGAGGTACGTATTGGAGACTGTGCTCATACCACTTTTGATATCAACTATACCATAAGAGAAATTGTTGATATCAGTTTTTAATATTATAGTTAAACATAGAAATACCCTAATTATAATAATCGTCTTTATAGAGTATGGGGGACAGATCATATGAACCCTGTATTTTTTATGGACAAAGAATTAAGTATTAATCTACTAATTAAGAGTAAAAATAAGGAGATAATTTAAATGGCGGAACACATTATGAAAGACGCGGAACTGGCGTCCATGCTGAAGGATCAGTTGAATAATGACAATAAAAGAGAAACTTCGTTGACAGATGATGAAACGTTGCACCTTTCCGAAGAAGATATCAGATGGTGGAGGGACGCAAAGCTGGGCTTATTCATTCACTGGGGTCTCTATGCTATTGTTGGGAAAGGGGAATGGTCCTATTTTAACGAAAAAATTCCTGAAGATGATTACAGAAGGATTGCAGAGACACAATTTCATCCGGAGCTGTCTCCGAAAGAGATTGCGAGAGAGTGGATCAGCACCGCAAAAGAAACCGGAATGGAATATGCGGTCATGGTTACACGCCATCATGATGGTTTTTCTTTGTGGGACAGCAAGCATAGCTGGAAGGATTTTACAAGTGCCAAATTAGGACCAAAACAGGATTATGTCAAAGCATTCACGGAAGAATGCCGTGAAAATAATATTGGTGTCGGTCTGTATTATTCACCGATGGACTGGCGTTTTCCGGGGTATTTTGATCCGGAGGGATTGCCGGAGAATGCTCAGTTAATGAAAGAACAGGCCTATAATCAATTGGAAGAACTCACAACCAATTACGGAAAGGTAGACATCATATGGTATGACGGAGGCTGGCTTGCGCATAAAGGGAATGATGCGGATGCCGCATGGTTCTGGGAACCGGTCAAGCTGAATAAGGAGATACGTTCTCATCAGTCCAAGATAATGGTTACTCCTCGTTCGGGTTATAAGGGAGATTTCAAATGCAATGAGGGATCACAGGAAGTGAAAGGCGGTATTGTATCCGGGCCATGGGAGAAATGTATGTCCATCTCATCCGCATGGGGATACATAGCGGAGGATAAATACTGGTCATCGGATTATATCATTCGAATGCTGGTGAATGTAATATGCAGAGGAGGAAATCTACTGCTTAATGTCGGACCCGACCCGAACGGAAGAATACCAAAGCAAGCAAAAGTCGTACTTCAAGATCTTGGGAAATGGATAAAAGAAAATGGAGAGTCTGTTTATGGAACAAGGGGAGGAATCTGGGAACCGGTTGATGGTATTTATGGTTCGACCTGTAAAAACGATGTTGTTTATCTGCACGTTCTTGATTGTGAAGCTTTTGAGAATACGGTTTTGGCGCCAATTGAATGCAAAATAACGGGAGCGTGCCTACTGAACAGGGAAAAGGTGGAATTCTCACAGGAAGAAGAGGGAATCCGCGTTCACATACCCGAATTTGTTAAGGCGGAGAAACAATTAGATACAATTATAAAGATTTTTTTAAATACGGAATTATAATAATTGAAAAGAGGAAAGTAATTATGGCGAATAAAGAAAGAATTGCATGGTTTAATCAAAGCCGATTCGGAATGTTCATTCACTGGGGCCTCTATTCCATACTCGGGCGAGGCGAGTGGGTAAAGTATTCGGAAGATATTCCGATGGAAGAGTACCGCTTACTGGCAGACCGATTTAATCCTAAGGGGTTTCGTCCGAAGGAATGGGCGGCATTAGCCCGTGAAGCAGGAATGAAGTATATGGTAATGACTGCCAAACATCACGACGGATTTTGCTTATTTGACAGCAAATATACAGATTTCACATCAGTGAAAACAATTGCTGGACGGGATTTGATTGCGGAGTTTGTAGAGGCTTGCCGTGACGAAGGACTGGGAGTGGGAATATATTTTTCCGTAAAAGACTGGAGCTTTCCGGCATATTTTAACGGCCCTGAAAATGATCCCGAGGGATGGGAACAACTGGTGAATCATTTTCACAATCAGACTCTTGAATTAATGCAAAACTACGAAAAGATTGACGTATTATTTTATGACTGCAGCGACGATGCAAATTTTCGCGGCGGCTGGGGGGATAAAACACCGGATATATGGAAATCGGTGGAATTGAACGCAAAGGTGAGAAAATTGCAGCCTGATATTTTAATGAATGATAGATCCGGTATCAAAGGAGATTATGGTACGCCCGAACAAACGATATTGCAGGAAGTTCATGATAAGGAAAGAATGTATGAAAGCTGTATCACAATGAATGATTCCTGGGGCTATAATCCTGCTGATATTAACTGGAAGAGCACAAAGCTGTTGTTAAGTCAGCTGGCAGCCTGTGCAGCCAAAGGCTGTAATTATTTACTCAATGTAGGACCGGATGAAAATGGAGTAATACCGGATGCGGCAGTTGAAAGGCTGAGAGAGATGGGAATGTGGATGAAGGTTCATGGGGAGGCGGTGTACGGTACGGAAATGATTCTTCCTAATTGGTGGGATTTTGGTGGCGGCGGAAGGATTACCACAAAGGATAATATAGTCTACATAATATTGACCGGTTGGAACTCATTAGGAGAAATCGTTGTAACATCACTAAGTAATAATGTTTTGTCGGCAACATTGATGGCTACAGGCTCAAAGCTGGAGGTAAGGCGGGAAGGCAGGCGGCTGTTCATCGGCGGATTGCCGTTACACAAACCGTTCCCGTGGGCAAATGTAATTCGGTTGGAATTGGAGGGCAGGGCACAAGCCCAATATTATTATTAAACGTTCCGGCCGATTTACTATTGTTCCATCTGAAGCTTTTCTTCAGGTAAAGGCGGCAGCGGTCGGAGTGGATGTAGAGGATATCCGGATCGCAAACGAGGCATTCGTACAAACAGTCATCGGAGATGCCCCCGTGAATCATTCCGTTGGGAATGAATACACGGTCACCGGCATGGGCATTGCCGTATCGTCTAAAGTAAAGCAGAATAAGCCGTCTAAGATACGCACCAGTTCGTACTCCTTATGCCAGTGAAAAGGCATTTCATAGAGGGGATGATTAGAATCCGCATGATAGAATTCTACGGGAAATTCTTTGGAACCATGCTGTTTGTTCTCATTATAATTCAAATAAAGCATAGGAAAATCCCTATAAGTGAATATCGTTATAGTTTATGCTATTATATCACAATTTCTTTTTAAAAACGAGTGATATTATTATGTTAAGAAGCAAAATCATGCGTTACTGAAAACGGAGTGAACAGTAACAAAATAATAAGGAGGTATTAAATTATGGCAAAAAACAGATATGTCGGAGATTATCCGGTAATTGGTATCCGTCCCACTATTGACGGCAGAAGAGGATATCTGAAGGTGCGCGAATTTCTGGAAGAGCAGACCATGAATATGGCGAGGTCGGCGGCAAAACTGTTTACTGAGAATCTGAAATATTTAAGCGGAGAACCGGTAAAAGTAGTAATAGCAGATACTACCATCGGCAGGGCGGGAGAAACGGCGGCTTGTGCGGAAAAATTCAGAAAAGAAGGTGTGGCGGTTACTTTAACGGTGACTCCTTGCTGGTGTTACGGTGCGGAGACAATGGATATGGATCCTATGACTATCAAAGGGGTATGGGGATTCAACGGTACGGAGAGACCGGGAGCAGTATATCTTGCCAGCGTACTCGCTACCCACGCACAGAAGGGCTTGCCGGCATTTGGTATCTACGGACATGATGTGCAGGAAGCAGACGCGGTGGATGTTCCGAAGGATGTGGCAGAGAAGCTTCTCAGATTCGGGCGCGCTGCTGTAGCTGCAGCTACCATGAGGGGCAAATCCTATCTCCAGATCGGTTCTATCTGTATGGGTATCGGCGGTTCGATTATAGATCCGGCATTTATTGAGGAATACTTGGGGATGAGAGTGGAATCGGTGGATGAAGTGGAGGTCATCCGCAGAATGTCGGAAGAAATATACGATAAAGAAGAATTCGAAAGAGCTTTGAAATGGACAAAGCAGAATTGCCGGGAAGGATTTGATAAAAATCCTGAACAAGTACGTAAGTCAGCTGAGGAAAAAGAGAAAGACTGGGAATTTGTAGTTAAAATGATGGTCATCATCAAGGATTTGATGAACGGAAATCCCAAACTGCCGAAAGGGTGTGAAGAGGAAATGTCCGGTCACAATGCCATTGCAGCCGGTTTTCAGGGGCAGAGGCAGTGGACGGATTTTTATCCTAACTGTGATTTCCCGGAGGCGCTGCTTAACACTTCTTTCGATTGGAACGGAGCGAGAGAGCCTTATATACTGGCAACGGAAAATGACGTTTTAAACGGTCTGGGAATGCTATTTATGAAACTGCTTACCAACCGTCCGCAAATATTTGCAGATGTGCGTACTTATTGGAGCCCGGAGGCGGTAAAGAAAGCTGCAGGATATGATTTGGAAGGTGCGGCGAAAGAAGCGGGCGGGTTCATCCATTTGATCAATTCCGGCGCTGCATGTCTGGATGCCTGCGGTCAGGCTAAGGACGCACAGGGTAACGGCGTCATAAAACCATGGTATGAGGTGACAAAAGAAGATCAAGATGATATTCTTAAAGCAACCACATGGAATGCTGCAGATTTCGGTTATTTCAGAGGCGGCGGATATTCTTCCAGATTCTTAACGGAAGCAGAGATGCCCGTAACAATGATCCGCTTGAATCTGGTAAAGGGATTAGGTCCTATGCTTCAGATCGCGGAGGGATGGACGGTAAAGCTGCCAAGTGAGGTTTCTGACATAATATGGAAGAGAACGGATTATACATGGCCCTGTACCTGGTTCGCCCCGAGGACGACGGGAGAGGGAACATTTAAGACAGCCTATGACGTAATGAACAATTGGGGAGCAAATCACGGAGCAATCAGCTACGGGCATATAGGAGCAGATTTGATTACCTTCTGTTCCATGCTGAGGATTCCTGTCGCAATGCATAATGTTCCGGAAGAAAAAATCTTCAGACCCGCGGCATGGAGTGCTTACGGAATGGATAGGGAAGGACAGGATTACCGCGCTTGTCAGACGTACGGACCTTTGTATAAATAACAGAGAAGGAAAACAGGCAGGCAAGTGCTGTGAAAATCAGGAGGGAACGAATGGAGATAAAAACATTAGCTGTAGACTTTGGCGCGTCCGGGGGCAGAGTCATGCTTGGGATTTATGACGGCAGCAGGATAAGGATAAAAGAAATCCACCGTTTCTCCAATGATCCCGTTATTTTAAACGGAACGATGTATTGGGATGTACTCAGACTTTTTCATGAAATTAAGCAGGGGATTATCAAAGCAAAAGCATATGGCAATGTGCATAGCATTGGTGTAGACACCTGGGGAGTGGATTTCGGACTTTTGGATAAAGAAGGTTATCTGCTGGAGAATCCTGTACACTATAGGGACCGCAGGACCGCGGGAATACTGGAGAAAGCCTTTTCATTACTTCCGCGGGAAAGATTCTATGAACTTACCGGCAATCAGTTTATGGAAATTAATACGGTATTCCAACTGCTGGCACTGCGGGAGCAAAGGCCGGAACTGCTTGAGCGTGCAGACTGCCTGCTGCTCATGCCTGACTTGTTTAACTATTTTCTGTCAGGAGTGAAGAAGAGTGAGCGTTCCATCGCATCTACGACTCAGATGAGCAATCCTCACGAACCCGAATGGGCATGGGAGGTAATAGAAACTCTGGGGATTCCGGGACATATCTTAAAGGAAATCGTGCCGACAGGAACTGTTTTGGGAGGGATCTCCGAAGAGATAAAAGGAGAACTCGGTATGGGGGATATGGATGTCATTGCGGTGGCAGGGCATGATACACAATGCGCTCTGGCAGCAGTGCCGACTGAGGAGGAGGATTTTATCTTTATCAGCTGTGGGACATGGTCCTTATTCGGGACCGAGCTTAAGGGGCCCGTTATATCCAAGCAGTCGGAGGAGCTCAATGTTACAAACGAAACCGGAACAGAGGGAAGGACCTCTTTCCTTAAAAATATTATCGGCCTCTGGCTGATACAGGAGAGCAGAAGGCAGTGGATAAGAGAGGGGAAAGAATACAGCTTCTCGGAACTTGAGAATATGGCGGAGGAAGCGGAGCCTTTCCGGTGTTTTATTAATCCGGATGCGCCTGAATTCGTGCCTGCCGGCAATATTCCCAGACGTATCAGAGAGTATTGTCAAAGGACGGGGCAGGAGATACCGGAAACAGCAGGAGAAATTGTGCGGTGCATCAATGAAAGTCTGGCTCTTAAATATCGGTATACCATGGAGGAAATCGAAGCCTGTACGGGGGGAAAATATACCAAGGTACATATGATAGGCGGCGGTATCCAGAGCAGGCTTTTATGCAGATTTACTGCGCAAGCGGCCGGCCGGCAGGTAATTGCCGGCCCCGTGGAAGCGACAGTATATGGAAATATTGCAATCCAATTGATGGCAGGAAATGTTATTTCCGGTCTGAGAGAGGCGAGAAGTATTGTCGCGGCCTCGGAAGAAAGGAAGATATATGAGCCGGAGAATAGTGAACAGTGGAATAAGGTGTATGACTATTATGTAGAAAATATTATTAAAAAATAGCGGTTCAATATTAAATTTAAATAAATTTAAGCAAAAATATACAATAAATTATAAAAATAATCCATTAATATATGAATTTAAATAATTTATAATTTAATAAAAAGGTCGTAATTGTCATAAAAATAAGAATGTACAAATTGCTGGTAAGAACAGCAGATGCGATTGAGACATGGCGGAAGGGGTACAGCAGGAGGATTTTATGGGGAAAGCAAAAGAGACGATAGCTAAGAAGAAAAAAAACATGGAGGGAAAGAAACTCTCATTTTGGAGGGATGAAAATAAGAAAGCCAGTCGTGAATATAAAGACTCAAATAAGAGAGGCATAAAAGGCAAGATAGTCTCCTTCGCGTTCTCCGATACGAGCATTATGGTAACTCTGATTCGCGCCTTTCTTGTCCCAATTGCTCTTATTGTTGTGTTGGGAATGGTATCTTATAAGACCGCTTCCGGCGTTATCAAGCAGAAGGTGGAGGATTCCTCCGCCAGCACCATATCGGCCATGAGCATGTACTGCGGTCTGCTGACGGACAACGTGTCATCCAAAGCTCTGGAACTGGTAGTAGGAGATAATCTGTCATCTTATTACGAGGTATATTTCAATCGAAATGACAGCACGGCGATGCAGTACTGGCGGGATGCCAAGAAGGGCCTCCTTCAGGTGAAGGCCAGCGTGGAATATTTATACAGCTACTCCATTATTCCCGAGAACGGGACTTATCTTACTTCTATGTCGGGTAACATGGGAGACGATGCTTATGCCGGGCTCATGGAGTCTGCGGAAGGCCAGTATTTTAAAGAAGATACGTCGCGAAAGAACGGATGGTTCGGCTACCATTCCTTTCTGGATGAGCGTTTGACCATCTCAGGAGACGGATACGGTATTGCCTTTTTTCAGAAGTTCTTGAAGGCCAATGCCTATCTGGTGTTGGACATTACCACACAGACCATCGAAGAAATGCTGAACCAAATGGACTTCGGTGAAAACAGTATCAAGGCTCTTATATCTCCGGACGGCCGTGAAATCGTATGCGTGCAGCAGGCGGAAGCGGGGACGGGAGTGTCGCTTCCGGAGGGAACAGGAACGGTGTTCACGGATAAGGATTTCTATGCGGAAAGCTTGAATGCAAAAGAGGCCGGAGACCGCTATGTCAAATATAACGGAGAAACCTATTTATATGTGTTTTCGCCCGTAGGAAATACGGGAATCATGTTGTGCGGTCTGATTCCCCAGAATAATATTGTAAAAGAAGTGAATGCGATCCGCAATCTGAGCGTCGCTTTGATACTGCTTGCGAGCATCATCGCCTTTGTTATAGGAAGCAAGATTGCTACAGGAATGAGCAGGACCGTAAAGGGTATTACCAGAGGATTGGATCAGGTAGCCGGGGGAGATCTGACTCAGGAGTTCCGGATTAACAGAAAAGACGAATTCAGCCTTCTTGCCAAAGGCTTGAACGATATGCTGGAAAGCATGCGGACGCTCATGAAGGATATGCAGATATTCGGAAATAAAGTAAAGGAAATGGCGGATGGAGTTGCTG
>JAEYJO010000045.1 GCA_023408815.1 Bacillota bacterium
AGGAGCTTGGCTTGCTTGGAATACAGAAAAGATGTATATTAAATCTAAAAGTCATTGCCTGATACTTTATCAGTGCATTGTGGGTGGACTCTGCACCATTGAATCCGAAGGTAAATTTACGCTGTCACTTTTGTTCACTTTGTTGTGATTTTTGGAAATATATGATAAGATATTATAATATGTGAGCAGCATGAAAAAACGCGGACAAAAAGAGGTATGAAATGGAGTTGCTTAGCGTAATTGTTCCCTGTTATAACGAAGAGGAAAATATTTTTGATTTTTATAATGAATTGATGAGAAATGAGCAGTTTTTCGAGAAGAGAGGTCTGGAGGTAGAGATTCTCTATATTGATGACGGCTCTAAGGATAAGACGGCGGATAAGGTAAAGGAGTTAAACGCCAGGGATCCGCGGGCACACCTTTTGTCCTTTTCCAGAAATTTCGGAAAGGAAGCGGCTATTTACGCCGGCCTTAAGAAGGCGAAGGGGGCATATGCGGTGATGATGGATGCGGATTTGCAGGATCCGCCTTCACTTTTGCCGGAGATGTTTCAATATATCGATGAAGGCTATGATTCAGTGGCAACGCGGAGGGTGACAAGAAAAGGCGAGCCCGTCATCCGCTCTTGGTTTGCCAGATTATTTTATAAAATAATGAATCGCATTTCCCGTACGGAGATTGTGGACGGAGCGAGAGATTATCGCCTGATGAAAAGAAATGTAGTAGACGCCATCCTTTCCATGACGGAGTATAACCGCTTTACGAAAGGTATCTTCGGCTGGGTAGGCTATGAGACGAAGTGGCTGGAATATGAAAATATCGAGCGCAAAAAGGGCGAGACGAAGTGGTCCTTTTGGAAGCTGTTTCTATATTCCCTTGACGGAGTTACTGCTTTTTCCACGGTACCTCTTGCTATCGCCTCGATCATGGGAGTGCTGTTCTGTGGCTTTGCTTTTTTATTTATCATTGTAATCATTGTGCGCAAGCTGATATTTGGTGACCCCACCTCAGGCTGGCCATCCTTGGTATGTATCATATCGCTGGTGAGCGGTGTGCAGCTTTTTTGCCTCGGGATCGTCGGACAGTATTTGTCCAAGACTTACATGGAAGTGAAAAAAAGGCCGATTTATCTTGTCAAGGAAGAAATTTAGGTAACAGCCGAAGGCTGAACTGAAACAAATATAGCAATTATTTTGTTACTGTTCACACAGCAGCTTGACACTTGCTGTTAAGCTGCGTAAGAACGTGATTCAAGAGATGATTTCTGCTTCGCGAAGCGAATTCAAATGCAGAGATCATGTGTTACTGTGAACGGAGTGAACAGTAACATTAATTTAGAGGGAAGTCTGGATGGACAAGCTGGTCAGTATTATTGTGCCGGTATATAATGCCGGAGCGTATATAGAAAATACGATTGAAATGGTATGCCGTCAGACGTACGCACAGTGGGAGCTTTTGCTGGTGGACGACTGCTCTGCGGATGATGGCAGGAAGAAAATAGAGGCCTTCTGCCGCAGGGATGAGAGGATTCGCCTGATTGCGAAGGATAAAAATGAAGGGGCGGCAAAGGCGCGCAACACGGGGATTTTGAGTGCAAATGGAAGATTTATCGCCTTTTTGGATGCTGATGATGTGTGGCTTCCGGCGAAGCTGGAAAAGGAACTTCGCTTTATGGAGGAGAAGGAGGCGGCCTTCGTTTTTACCGGATATGAATTTGGAAATGAGCAGGCGAAGGGAACCGGAAAGGTAGTGACGGTGCCGGAGACTCTTACCTATAAGCAGGCTCTTTCGAGAACCGTCATTTTTACTTCCACAGTGCTGTTAGATACGGAAAAAATCGCGAAATCGCTGATAGAAATGCCTGATGTGAAGAGCGAGGATACGGCCACTTGGTGGAAAATCCTAAGAAATGGATATACTTCTTATGGGCTTAACGAGGTGCTCGTAATCTACAGAAGACCTGGGAAATCTCTTTCCTCTAACAAGATTGTGGCAATAAAGAGAATCTGGAACCTGTACAGAAGGGAAGAGAAGCTGTCTTTACCCTATAGCATATATAATTTCGTCTTATGGGCATTTGGAGCGGTGTTGAGGCGGATATAAACATAAGGGACGAGGTGCATTTGTGAAACGTTTGGAATCTATGAAACGAATTATCATATTACAGCTATCGCTGCTGGGACTTTGCCTGCAAACGGCTGTTTATGCTTATTTTTGGTTTGAAAGCTATTATCCTCTCGTATTGTTGAAGCTGAAATTTTATATCAACGGACATATTTTGATTATCGGTATTTATTTCGTTCTTTTGTTCTTTTTCACCAATACTTACGGAGGATTGAAAATCGGATATTTGAAGCCTTCCGAGGTGTTCTTTTCACAGATATTTTCTTTTCTGGCCGTAAACGTGATATCTTATTTTCAAATTTCCCTCATGAGAAACTGGCTGGCCCCGATTGGGCCGATGCTGCAGGTGACAGCCATACAGTTCGTGATAGCCGGCATCTGGACGTATTTCTGCAATTCCTTTTATCGAAGCATATTTCCGCCGAGGGAAATGCTGTTAGTATACGGGGAGCGGTCCATTGACGATATCATGAGCAAGTTTGCCACTAGAAAAGATAAATTCAATATTGTGAAATGTATGAATATCGGTGAAGGGGTAACGGCCATCGAAGAAGAGGCGATGAAGCGCTATGACGCAGTCGTTCTTTGGGATATTTCCACGCAGGAAAGGAACAAGCTGCTTAAATTTTTCTATGGAAAATCCATCCGCGTATATATGATGCCTAAGATTACGGATGTGCTTATTCAAGGTTCCGACCAGCTTCATTTCTTCGATACGCCGATCTTCCTCACAAGGGAATATTCCTTAACGGTAGAGCAGAGGGCAATAAAGAGACTGATTGATATTGTCTGTTCCTTGCTTTTGATTGTGATTACCTCTCCGATTATGATTGTCACCGCATTCATCATAAGGATGTATGACAATGGCCCCGTTTTGTACAAGCAGGTACGCTGTACGAGGGATCAGGAGGAATTTTATATCATGAAGTTCAGGAGCATGCGGGTGGATGCGGAAAAGGACGGCGTGGCCAGGCTGGCGGCAAAGAATGATTCGAGGATAACGCCGGTAGGAAAGTTTATCAGGGCGGTACGCATCGATGAGCTTCCGCAATTGTTCAATATTTTAAAGGGTGAGATGTCCTTCATAGGTCCGAGGCCGGAACGTCCTGAAATCATCGCCCAGTATGTTGAGGAAATGCCGGAATTCGTTTACCGGATGAAGGTTAAAGCCGGACTGGCGGGTTATGCACAGGTTTACGGCAAATACAACACGACACCCTACGATAAACTGAAGCTGGACTTGGCTTATATCGAAAATTATACCGTATGGCTGGATATCAAACTGATGCTGTTGACTTTGAAGATACTGTTTCGGGCAGAAAGCACAGAAGGCGTGGATGGCAAGCAGATAACGGCGCTAAGGCAGGAAGAGGATAAATAAGAAGGGAATATGATTTGTAGGATGGAAAATGAAAGGTATATGCGGGCAGGGATAGATCTGAAAAGAGTATTTCTGCAGTTTATGAATAAGCTATGGCTGGCTGTGGCTGCGATCGTCTTGGGAGCTGTCCTGGGAATAGGAATCTATCTTGCCGCGCACTTCATATTTGCGTCAGAGAAGGAATACCAATCGGTGTCTAAGATATACTTGAATTTCAACTGTGAGCCGGAGGATTTTAACGAGCTTTCCTATAACGGTTATACTTGGAACGACTTGTTGGATACGGACCCTATTTTAGACTATGCGATGGCGGAGCTGCCGGCACAGATAAGCAGAGAAGAAGTGACGGCCGCGACCAAAGCGGAGATTCTTTCCGATATTCGCCTGCTAACGGTAACGGTCACTACAAGGCAGCCGGAGCTTACGGCTCAGATCATGGAGGCTATCCAGGTTTCCTTAGTACATCTTGGAGAAACGGACGAGCTGTTTCAAAGTATAGAGATTTACAGCACGGGAGAGCCGGAGCAAATCGTATGGGACGACCGCACCATAAATGCAGCTGTGACGGGAGCAGTGATTTTGCTCGTTATCGTGTTGCTGTCCATGGCCTTATATTATATATTGGACGATTCCGTTTATGTGGAAGCGGACGCTGAGAAACAGTTCGCAGTACCGGCAGTTGGAATCTTTACATCCGGTGAATCAGGTACCTTCCAAAGTTACGGAAGTGAGTTTTTGGCTAATTACAGTTATTTATGCAGAAATTTAAAGAAGGTCTCACTTATGAGTGTGGACAACAGTGAGGATGCCAAGAATGCGGTGCTTATTATTGAGAAGATCCTTAGCACTAAGAAGCTGGAGGAAAGCTGTGAGATTATTCCGGCAGGGCTTGTGGAGGATTCGTCCGAGGTGTATGAAGCAATAAGAAATACGGACGGAGTTCTTCTGACGGTACGCTATGGCAGAGGAAACGGGAAGTTGGTGGAACGTGCCTTGAATAATCTGGAAAAACAGGATTGCAGGGTTATCGGGATTTTGATTGTAGAAGCGGACGTTCGCTTTTTGAAAAAGTATTATATGTGCAAGAGGCAAAAGTGTGAAAAGTAAGAAATGGAATGGAGCCGGAGATGGAATTGCAGATGTTGGTTTCCGCAGTGAATCAGGATGTCCTGACGCTGGCAGAGAAAATGAATATAGAGACGGAGGCTATCGTCATCAATCAGTGCGAAAGCTTCTCCTATAACGAATATCGGCATAAGGGGCACCGGGTGCGCTGCTACAGCCTGAAGGAAAGAGGGGTAGGGCTTAGCAGAAATACGGCTCTCATGCGCTCCGATGGAGATATCTGTATTTTTGCGGATGAAGATATTGCATATGATACAGGATATGCCCAAAAAATAGAAGAAGAATTCGTGAGGAAAAAGGACGCGGATATTATTTTGTTCAATGTAAAGGTAGCTCCGTCGAGGAGGACCTATTGGAATGAAAGGTCAAAAAGGATTCATTGGTATAATTACGGAAGATATCCGGCATACAGCATTGCGGCAAAGCGCTCCTCGCTCCATAGCGCGAATGTGAGCTTTTCTCTCCTCTTTGGAGGGGGAGCTGTATACAGCAACGGCGAAGACAGCCTTTTTCTCAAGGATTGCCTAAGAGCCGGACTTCGTATCTATGCGTCTCCGGTGGCGATAGGAGAGGAGACAGAGAGAGAGTCTACGTGGTTTCACGGCTATAACGAGAAGTTTTTCAAGGATAGGGGTGTGTTGTACCGCTATTTATACGGGAGGATGGCAATTCCTTTTTCCCTGCGATTTCTTATGGCACATAAAAAGGAAATGTGCGGGGAAATCGGCTGGAAGCAGGCGTATAGGTGGATGCGGGAAGGGGTTCGCGGATTATGATTTTATATATAACGATTGCGGTGGTGACCATATTGCTCGCAGCAGCGGTACGTGTCATGCCAAATGGCATAAATCATCGTTTGGGAAGTTCGCTTTATAATTTCCCGGGCAACAAATGGAGCAGGCAGCAGGCTTTAAACGGGCTGTGCCTGTTTTCTATTTTTATCATCTTATTTGGATTATCCGCATGCAGGCTGAATGTAGGTAATGATTATGCCAAGTATGTGGAGTTTATGCACCTGATTGCTGTAGGAGCATATGATTACGTTCCTACGGAGGCAGGATTTAACGCGTTGGTAACGGTGCTGTACGCTGTATCAGGCTATGAGAATTTCCTGTTGGTATTTGCCGTATTCGCATTTTTCACGATTCTATTCTTTTTGAAGGCTATGTACGAGCAAAGTGACAGCTTTGGCTTCAGCTTTTTTTTATTCATGGCATTCGGTTTTTATTTCCATACGTTCAATACGGTGCGCTATTATTTTGCGCTGGCGCTGGCCTTGTATTCCATAAAGTATGTGTTGCAAAAAGAGTGGGGGAAATTTATCCTGCTGGTGCTCTTAGGTGCCACGTTTCATAAATCTATGCTGGTAATCATACCCTTATATTTCCTCGCTACGCTTCCTTGGAAAAAATGGCAGCTTGCGTTAATGGCCTTATTTTGCAGCACTTTTTTCTTCCTGCAGGATTTTTATTTAAAGGTGGTAGTATTTCTCTATCCTTCTTATGAGGATACGGAATATTTGGAAGGCGGTGTTAGCTGGTTCAATATACTGCGCTGCACAGGTGTGCTCGCTTTATCTTTGCTGTATTACAAGGAGGCGGTAAAGGACAGTAAAAGGAACCGCTTTTATTTTTATTGTAATCTGGGCGCATTGGTTCTGTATGTCTGCTGCTCCTTCCTGCCTATTATAACGAGAATCGGCTATTATCTGAACATCACGCAGATTCTCTTCCTCCCGGCAATCATAAACAGGATACCGGATAAGAGGCAGAAGCGTTTCTTCACCGTGGCAATCGTGCTGGCGGCGGTGGGATATTTTGCGATGTATTTGATGAGAGCGGGGAATGACGGCATCCGAGTGCTGCCATACCAGACGTTTATGTTCCACGACATGGTGCCGATTCTGTCGGATATGAATTGAAGGGTTACTATGAACAGCAAAACTGTGAATAGTAACATTGAAGGAGAGATTATGGGACGGATAATGTTCAGCATAGTAGTGGTCTGCCTTAATGAGGGAGAAAGGCTGAAAGCGGTGATTGAAAATATTCGGCGTCAGACATACGCTGACTATGAAATAATTGTAAAGGACGGGCTTTCTAAGGATGGTTCGATAGAGGCACTTCCTGCGGATGAAAGGATAAAGGTGTATCGCCGAAAGGATACGGGGATATACGATGCGATGAATCAGGCAGTGGAAGCGGTAAAGGGAGACTATGTTTATTTTTTAAACTGCGGAGATGCTTTTTATGGGGAGGATGTGCTTCGAAGGGTTGCAAAGCAAATAGAAGAGTATCCGAGTCGGAGAGAAAACACTGTTTTTTATGGCGATATCCTGGAAAGGGTAACTGGAGAAAGGGTAAGCTCCAATCCCCATATGGACGCTTTCGGGTGCTATAGAAATGTGCCCTGTCATCAGGCTTGCTTTTATTCGGCAGAGCTTATGAGACACAAGGGATTTGATTTGAAATATCATGTAAGGGCGGATTACGAGCATTTCCTCTGGTGCTTTTTTGAAGGGGAAGCGGATACGGTATATATGCCGTTTCTGATTGCTGACTATGAGGGCGGCGGCTTTTCCGAGACGAAGGAAAACAAAAAGCGGTCCGAGGCGGAGCATAAGGAAATCGTCAAGAAGTATATGTCAAGTGGACAGGTACTAAAATACCGCGCACTCATGATCCTATCGCTTGCCCCGTTAAGAACATGTATTTCCCGGAATAAGGTGACGGCTCATATTTACAACAAACTGAAAGCGCTTGTATATAAGCGGCAGGAGTAACTGATGTGATATATTAGGATTAGAACATCAAAAGTCCTATTTTAATGTGTAGGAGTCAATAGACCCAAAATAAAAAGACTCCCGCGCCGAATTCAAATATATAAGAAGTTCTAATTCTCAGTAAATTTGAGCCAAGCATATCAGAAAACAAAAAACTCGCTGCGCTCAAACAGTTTTGTTTTCTGATATGGCTCAAGTATACAGAGAAAGAACTTCTAAATATTTTCATAGGCGCAGTCGTTCTTTTTATTTTGGGTCTATTGCCTGATAAAGTTAGCAAAAAGGACTTTTGAAGTTCTAATCCTAAGAGAATATCGTGAAGCAGCGGCATAAGGTGTGCTTGCACACCTGCACAAAGTCTCCAGACTTTGGAAAGAACATGGGTATAAATATGAGGATATTGTGGTTATGTAATATAATGCTTCCAGCTATTGCAGAAAGTCTTGGACTTCCCTACAGCAATAGGGAAGGTTGGCTGACGGGTATCTATGAACGCATGGGTAAGGATGGCAGGAGGCAGATGGAATTGGGAATCTGTTTTCCGGTGGAAAGGCTGGAAGGGAAACTTAAGGAGTTAAACGGGCGGTGGATGCTTGGAAATACGGTTTGTTATGCCTTCCAGGAGGCCCTTAACTCGCCGGAGAAATATGATGCGAGTATGGAAAGGATTTTTTTGGAAATCCTGAAAGATTTTAATCCCGATGTTGTGCATATTTTCGGAACGGAGTATCCGCATACGCTGGCTATGACGAGAGCATTCGGCCGGCCGGAGAAAACCCTGATAGGGATACAAGGGCTTTGTTTTGCCTGTGCGGAAGCTTATATGGCGGATCTTCCGGAATACGTACAGAAGAGAAGGACCTTCCGCGATAGAATAAAGAGAGACGGAATAAGGCAGCAGCAGGAGAAGTTCAGACTGCGGGGAGAACATGAGAAAGAAGCTCTGAAAAACGCCGGGAATATTACGGGACGAACCGGTTTCGACAGAGAGGAAACGAAAAAGATCAATGGCAATGCAAAATATTACCATATGAACGAAACCATGCGCTTTAATTTCTATGACGGAAAATGGAAACAGGAAGAGTGCGTGCCTCACAGTATTTTTCTGAGTCAGGGAGACTATCCTCTAAAGGGCTTTCATTATGTGCTTCTGGCTATGCCGGGGATTCTTTCGAAATATCCGGATGCCGTCGTTTATGTGGCGGGAAATAGCATTATCGCTGATCGGTCGATGAAAGACCGGATAAAGATTTCCTCCTATGGAAAGTATTTGAGGAAGCTGATACGCGAATACGGTCTGGAGGACAAGGTGAAGATACTTGGCAAGCTTTCGGCGGAGGAGATGAAGCAGCAGTTTTTAAAAAGCAGTGTATTCGTATGCCCGTCTTCTTTGGAGAATTCCCCTAATTCTATGGGGGAGGCCATGCTTTTAGGCGTGCCCACAGTTGCGGCACGAACGGGAGGCATTCCCGGCATGCTCGAAGATGACACAGAAGGACTTCTTTACGATGCGGGGGATGTGGATAAATTGGGGGATGCGGTACTTAGGGTGTGGATGAACCCGGAGGAGACGCAGAAAAGAGCGGAAGCGGCAAGAAGAAGGGCATATAAGACTCATAACGGAGACGCTAATTACGAAAGGCTTTTGGAAATATATAGGGAGATTTGCGAATGACGGTTACCTTTGTATCCAATTATATCAATCATCATCAGATTCCTTTTTCAGACGCATGTTATAAGGAGCTGGGAGAAGACTATCATTTTATACAGACCGAGCCCATGGAAGCGCAGCGGATTGCCATGGGATGGAGCGTGGAGCTTCATAAGCTGCCTTATGTGCTCTGCCTGTACGAGCAGGAACAGGAATGCCGCAAGCTGATTATGGAGAGCGATATCGTTATTTTCGGCTGGACCGGACGAGAGGATATTGTGGCGGAACGGCTGCGCGGGGGAAAGCCGGCCATACGGGTGAGCGAAAGACTGTATCGGGAAGGCCAGTGGAAAGCTGTATCACCGAGAGGACTGGCGAGGAAATATAAGGAGCATACGAGATATCGGAAGGCACCGGTATGCCTCTTGTGTGCGGGAGCATATGTGGCTTCGGACTTTCATATCGTAAGAGCGTATCCGGGCAAAATGTTCCGGTTCGGTTATTTTCCTGAAACTGTTCTATATGCGGAAGGAGAGCTTGAGAGTCTGAAGGGCAGCCTTGACAGAATCGATATGGTATGGGCCGGGCGGTTCATACCGTTAAAGCATCCCGAATTTGCAGTAAGGCTTGCTAAGGAATTGCGGGAAGTAAAGTCGGATTTCCATATTCACATGGTGGGAAGCGGCGAATTGGAAGAGGAACTGAAGCGTACGGTAAAGGCGGAAGAGCTGGAAGAATACTTCACCTTTTACGGCTATACGGAACCGAAGGAAGTTAGAAAAATCATGGAAAAATGCCGGATTCATTTGTTCACCAGCAATTATCTGGAGGGCTGGGGAGCGGTTGTCAATGAGGCCATGAACAGCGGCTGTGCGGTGGTGGCCAATGTGGAAGCGGGGGCGGTTCCTTTCCTGATAAAGCATGGAGAAAATGGATTTGTGTATAAAAACGGCTCCTATGAGGACTTTTCCATGCAGGTCAAGAAGCTGGTAAAAGAGCCGGAGCTTGCCATGCGGCTTGGAAAAGAAGCTTACCGTACGATTACCGGAAAGTGGAATGCGGAATATGCGGCCAAGGAACTGCTTCGTTTTTGCGGGGATTTAAAGGACGGGAAGGTGATTCCTGCGAAGGAGGGACCATTTAGCCCGGCACCGGTTATTGCGCCGGGGAGGATGTACGAGATGGTAGCCGGGCACCGGGTATAGGAAGTAGGGATAAGAGCATGAGGAATGAAATGGAAAGAACGGGGAAAGGATTAATCAGCGTTATCGTTCCCGTTTATAATATTATGGATTATTTGCCGCGGTGCGTGGACTCTATATGCGGACAGACGTATTCCGATCTGGAAATCATATTGGTGGATGACGGGTCAAATGATGGGACGGAGCGGCTGGTGGATGAGCTTGCAAAGAAGGATGAAAGAATCAGGGTGTTCCATAAGAAAAACGGAGGCTCGTCTTCCGCCCGGAATCTGGGAATCAGTGAGGCGAGAGGAAGTTGGCTTGGATTTGTGGACAGCGATGATTTCATCGATAACAGCATGTATGAGAGGCTGATGGAATGTGTGGATAAATACGGAGTCCGCATGGCTCAGGCTTCCAGAGATGAAATTGACGAGAACGGACAAAAGCTTCCTGATGTATGCAAACCGCCTGAGAAGGCACATGTATGTGAACCGGAAAGGTTTCTTCGGGAGCTGCTGCTGCATAAGGGAGACAGTTCTTTTTGTACGAAGCTGACGGATAAGAGGCTGTTTGAAGGCCGCCTCTTTCCCGAAGGAGTATTGAATGAGGATTTTCACCTTCTTGTAAATATGTTGGAGGAGGCGGGGGATATCGCAGTGATTCCTCAGCAGTGCTATCATGTGTTTTACCGTATCGGAAGTAATACGAGAAAGAAAACGAAGGATGAATTCTCAAGAGTATTTATCGATATTGTGAACAATGCGGATATGGTCGAAGAGCTGGTGGAAGAAAAATATCCGGCGTTAAAAAGGGAAGCAGTTCGATTCGCACTATATCAAAGATTGGATTACCTGCTCCATATTCCGGTTTCCAGGATGGTGGATGAAGATGAATTCTACCGTTCGGTAAAGAAATATTTGCGGAGGCATGTTCCGGATACGGTGAGGAATCCTTATCTTACGGCAAAGAATAAGCTCTATCTTATGCTTCTTACAGGGGCTCCAAAGACGGTACGGAGGCTGCATAGTCTTAAAATGGGAAGATGAAGCGATAAAGAAATGAAAGATACGGCGGAAAGCGATATGAAGGAAAAGAAGTGGAATTATAGTAAAAAAAAGAATATCGGGGATTATGCGTGGCAGACCGGCATGCTGGCTTTGCTTTGCCTGCAAGTACTTCTTGTACTTTATTATGGGGGAAAAAAGGCAGGCTTTCATGAGGATGAATATTATTCCTATTACTCTTCTAACCGTACGGCGGGGCTGTTCGAGCCGGATAGGGAATGGGTGGATAGGGATACGTACCGCGATGAGTTCGTCGTGCTGGAGGGTGAAGGGTTTAACTATAGTTTGGTGGCTACCGTGCAGTCCTGGGACGTGCATCCTCCCTTTTTCTATTTTCTCCTGCATACTGCATGCTCGCTGTTTCCGGGGATATTCAGCAAGTGGTTGGGTATCGGGGTGAACGTGTTTGCATTTGTCATTAACTTTTTCCTGCTGGCATGGCTGGCCTATATGGTGACGGACAGAAATAAGACGCTTACCTTTCTTGTCAGCGCAGCCCACGGTTTCAATGCGGCTATTATTTCCGGAGTTCTTTTTATAAGAATGTACGAATGGCTGACTCTTTTTGTGCTGCTTCTTGCCTGCCTGCATGTGCGGTCAATGAGTGAAGAACACTCAATGAGTAAAAGAGGAGACCTTCGTTTCAGCAGATTCCTTTTGCCCCTTATGTTTGTAAATTATTTGGGATTTCTGACACAATATTATTATATCATTTTTTTGTTTTTTATGGCAGCAGGTTTTTGCCTGTGGCTGCTATGGAGGGACAAGAATTTGTGGAACTGCTTCCGATACGGTCTTAGCTGCGCCTTCTCCTTAGGGTTGGCGGTTATAAGCTATCCCGCCTCTCTGTCGCATATTTTCAGAGGATATCGGGGAACCGGAGCGGCGGCAGAATTTTTGGACGGGGCGAATACTGCGGATAGACTTGGGTTTTTCGGCAGACTGATGGATGAATATGTTTTTGACGGACATTTTTTGCTGCTTCTCGCAGCGATTATTATTATGGCAATCGTACTGTTCATCCGAAAGAAGAACAATTCCGAGACGGAAGCGTTTGTGATAGGCGGGGATTATAAGGCATATTTTCTTCTTTTATTTGCGGTCTGCGGGTATTTTTTTACGGTTTCCAAAACGGCGCTTTTACTTTATGAGACGTCTAACCGCTATGAGCTTCCTGTATATGGGATATGGATGCTGTTAATCATTACGGCATTGTATACGTTATCCGGCAGAATTTTCCGTGCGTTGTTCATTAATGAGAGACTTAGAAGGGCCGGCATTGCACTTGTTTTTATTCTGTTTTTGGCGCAGGATGTTCATGAACTCGTAACAGGCAAAGTGTTGTTCCTCTATGAAGAAGATGGGGACAGGGTGGAATACGCCAAGGGAAATGCCGATGTTCCGGTTGTGATTTTATATAATGCGGCGACTCCTTATCATGTCTGGTGGTGCTCCAATGAACTGATGGAATATGAAAGGGCATATTTCATGAGTGAAGATAATCAGGAAGAGCTTACCGACGGTACTATACGCGGCAGCCATAAGCTGATCGTATATGCAGCGGATGGAGAGACGAAGGAGGAAGGCCTTGCATTGATTCTTCGAAGCAATCCGGAGCTTGAGGGCTATCGGATGGTAGGTCAGAAATCTCTTTGGAGCGTGTATGAATTCGAGTAATACGCAGCATTTATAAATTGGAGCATTATGTATAGTCAGGTGATTTGATTTATGATATAATGTGTGTCGAAATACACGAATGGTGTATTTCTGAGATTTGAATTTACTAATGGTGTATTTTTGAGATTTGAATACACGAATGGTGTATGTAATGGTAATATTGGAGGAAATATCTATGTTAAATAATAAAACAATATTAATCACAGGCGGGACAGGCTCCTTCGGAAAGTGTTTTACCAAGTATGTTTTGGAGCACTACGAACCGAAGAAGGTTATTATTTATTCCAGAGATGAATTTAAGCAGTTTTTAATGGAAAATGAATTCAGGGAATATAAGGATAAGCTACGTTTCTTTATCGGTGATGTACGTGATAGAGAAAGAATGCAAAGAGCTTTTGAGGGAGTGGATTATGTGATTCATGCGGCGGCGCTTAAACAAGTGCCGGCATGCGAATATAATCCGAATGAGGCAATTAAGACGAATATTCACGGAGCGCAGAATGTTATCGACGCGGCGCTGGATTCCGGTGTAAAAAAGGTAGTGGCTTTATCCACGGATAAGGCTGTGAATCCGGTAAATTTGTACGGCGGTACAAAGCTGGTATCCGATAAGCTGTTCGTGGCGGCAAATGCGTATGCGGGAACGAAGGAGATTAATTTTTCCATCGTAAGATATGGAAACGTTGCGGGAAGCCGCGGTTCTGTGATTCCTTTTTTTCATAATCTCATGAAAAATGGTAAAACGGAATTCCCGATTACGGACTATCGTATGACCAGATTTTGGATCAGTCTGAGAGAGGGAGTGGAACTGGTCATCAAAGCGCTGGAGGAAGCTACCGGAGGTGAGACCTTCATCAGCAAGATTCCGTCTTTTAAGATTACGGATTTGGCTCAGGCGATGCTTCCGGGCTGTAAGATGCCGGAGGTGGGAATCCGCCCGGGCGAGAAGCTTCACGAAATCATGGTGACGGTGGAGGATTCCGATACAACTTATGAATATGACAAACATTTCATTGTTTATCCGCAGGTGATTTGGAACAGCAAGCAGCAGATAAATTTAAGTGGCAAAAAAGTAGCGGAAGGCTTTTCTTACAGTTCGGATAACAACGTTCAGTGGCTGTCCGTAGAAGAAATAAGGGAACTCCTTAAGACCGTAGATTTAGAAAAATAAGAAAGCACCGGATTTCGGAATCGGAAAGGGTATGGGAAAAATATGATCAATAATATGGAAAAACCGGCAATTTGCGGCGGAACTCCCGTGCGCGATACGAAAATATTTTATGGTCATCAATATATCGATGAAGAGGATATTCAGGCGGTGGTGGATGTACTGAAAAGCGATTATCTGACCTGCGGTCCCAAAATCGCCGAGTTGGAAGAGAAGCTGTGCGAGTTAACAGGGGCCAAATATGCGGTGGCCTGCAGTAACGGTACGGCGGCCCTTCATATTGCCTGCATGGCGGCAGGTGTTACCCGGGGGGATGAGGTAATAACCACCCCGATCACATTCGCAGCTTCTGCCAACTGTGCGCTTTATGTGGGTGCCAAACCGGTATTTGCAGATATTAACGATAAGACCTATAATATTGATCCGGCATCGGTAAAAGAGCATATTAACGAGAGGACGAAAGCCGTAGTGGCAGTGGACTTTACGGGGCAATCCATCGAGGAGGACGAACTCTTAGCCATATGTGAGGAAAAGAAACTGGTGCTGATCGAGGACGGCGCACATGTAATAGGTACAAAATACAATGGAAAGCCCAACGGTTCTATTGCAGATATGACTACATTGAGCTTTCATCCGGTGAAAACAGTAACCAGCGGAGAAGGCGGAGCGGTGCTCACAAATAACGAAGAATATTATCAGAAGCTGCTGCTTTACAGAGCCCACGGAATAACGAGGGACGCAGAGCAGATGGAGCATGAGCCGGATGGACCGTGGTACTATGAGCAGATCGATTTGGGGTATAATTACCGCATGACGGATATACAGGCTGCGCTTCTTATCAGCCAGTTGAATAAGCTTCCGGCCTTTTCGGAACGCAGAAAAGAAATCGTTGCTCTTTATGACGAAGCGTTTGCAAAGCTTCCTCAGATAGCCATACAGCAGGAGATTCCGCAGTCCGATACAACGAGGCATTTGTATATTTTACGTCTGGTACCGGAACAGCTTACGATAGACAGAAAACAGTTTTTCGATGCGCTTGGAGCAGAGAACATCGTTTGTAACGTACATTATATCCCTACTTATTACTTTCCGTACTATCAGAAGCTCGGGTATGAAAAGGGACTTTGTCCGAAAGCGGAGAAGTTGTATGAGGAAATCATCAGTATTCCTCTTTATTACGCAATGACGGATGAAGATGTGCAGGATGTTATCCGCGCAGTAACGAAAGTCGCGAGGTATTTTGCGAAATGATGAAAAGGCGGTGCAGGAGATGAAGCTGAGTATTATCGTACCTGTTTATAATATGGCGGCGGACGGAAAACTGGAATACTGCCTAAATTCCCTGGTGAATCAGACGATAGGCAATTACGAGATCATAGCGGTGGACGATTGCTCCACCGATCATTCGCTTACCGTTTTAAAAGATTATGAGGCCCGGTTTCCTGAAAGATTCAAAGCGGTACATTCCGAAGTGAATAAGCGGCAGGGCGGAGCGAAGAACATCGGCTTAAGGCTGGCTCGGGGAGAATGGGTCGGATTCATCGACAGTGATGACTGGATTACTCCTGACATGTATGAGCGTCTTTTAAAAAAAGCTGAGGAAACGGGTGCCGACCTGGTGGGCTGTGATTACAGTCTGACTGATGTACATTCCATGGAGGTCGGTCAGATCGTGCATAACAACAAAGCGGAGCAAAGCGGCGTACTTACAGCAGATAAAAGGCGTAGTCTTATTTTGGACGGCGGAAGTCTGGTAGTTAAGATTTTTAAACGTTCGATGATCATGGAACATGAGCTTTGGTTCCCGGAAAATATCTTTTATGAAGATAATGCTCTTGGAAATTCCTATCTGATACTTGCGAAACATTTTGAATATATACAGGAACCGCTTTATTTTTATTATCAGCACGAGACCTCTACGGTGCATACGATTTCGCAGGAGCGCTGCGAGGACCGTATGGAGGCGGGCAGACTGATGCTGGCGGAGGCGAGACGCCATCATTATATGGAGGATTTCAGGCCGGAACTGGAATATAGCTTTGCTCTTTTGTTCTATGTCAATACGCTGTTCACCTATATGACGGGAGTTGCGCATACGAGATACCAATTTGTGAAAAAGCTGGGAGAGGAAATGAGAAAGACCTTCCCAGGTTTCATGGAGAATCCGTATTATCTGGAAAGAACCCATGAGGAAGAGAAGAAGCTAATAAAAATGCAGCAGAGATCCACGCTTTTTTTTATTCTGTATTATAAATTATTGTGGGCGTACCGAAGGTGGAGAAAAGCCTGTTCGGTAGGAGTGATTGGACATAAATAGTTAAAGTTCACATTTAGGGAAAGGCTCTTTCATGGAAATAGGAAGCATTTATGAAATCGACCCGAAAAATGTGCCTGCAGGCGGCTTAGGCGGTGCGGCAGAGCCATTTTTGAAGGAAGTGGAGAAATACAATAAAAAATACTGTGCATATACTCAGTCCGGCAGGCAGGCAATTGCATGGGCGCTTCGAAGCCTTGAGGAAAACGAGCCTGCAATCCGGAAGGAATGCCTGATTCCTGCCTACATGTGCGATACGGTATTTTTCCCCTTTGAGCAGGAAGGATGGAAACTGCATTTTTATCATATTGGAAAGAATCTGGAGGCAGCTCGGGAAGAGCTTCGTAAACAGATAGAACATATAAGACCGGGTCTGCTTTTTATCCATCCTTATTACGGAATGGATACATGGAAGCCGATGCGGTCTTTGCTTAAGCAGTGGCGGAGTCAGGGACTTCATATTATGGAGGATGTGACGCAGTCCTATTATTTGGAGGAGGCGGGAGGGGAGGCCGATTACGTGATAGGCAGCCTTAGGAAATGGTATCCGGTACCGGACGGAGGCTTCGTAGCTTCCGATATTCCCCTTTCTTCCGGAGAGCTTCAAGGCGGAGGAGAATTTACGGGCAGCAGGCTTGAGCTTTTGACTGAGAAATGGAACTACCTTTATGGAGGAATGGCTGAGGGCGAAAAGCGGGCCTTGAAGAAAACCTATCTGAAGAAAAATGCTGAGATGGAAGAATGGCTGGATAAGCATTCGGATGTAAATTCTTTATCGCAAATTTCGAGAGAGATACTAGACAGGGAAGACGAAGAAAGGTGCAAGCGGGTGAGAAACGAGAATTATAAGCAGCTGCACCAAGCGTTCTTTGATGTGAAAAGCGTAAGACCCGTTTTCGAATCCATGGAGGAGAAGGCGGTTCCTTTATATTTTCCGGTTTATGCAAAGGAGCGGGAGGAGTTTCAGGAATATCTGCAAAAAAGGGATGTGTATGCGCCGGTGCTCTGGCCCGTAGGAAAGGAAAATAAAGAACATCTTTCTGACGAGGAAAGGTATATTTTCGAGCACCTTCTTGCATTGCCTATAGACCAACGGTATGGATATGATGCGATGGAGCAAATAAGAACCGCGATTTTCGATTACGAGTTTAAAAAGGAGATGAACGGTATATCCGCGGGCGGCGGATATACGATAGGAATAAGGGCCGATGCCAACGAAGAAATTGCTACAGGGCATATCATGCGCTGTATTACGATCGCAAAGCAGCTTATAAGAAGGGGAGAAAGCGTATGCTTTTTTGTAGCCGATGAATTTGCTGCCCCGATGTTGAAACAGGCGGGCATGGAATATGTGTGCCTGCAAACGAAATGGAAGGAACCGGAGAGCGAGGTGCAGAAGCTTTCTGCCGAACTGAAAAAAGCAGGCTGCAAAAAGTTGCTGGTGGATTCCTATCAGGTGACAAACGGAAAATATGCAATGGCATATTTCGAAGCACTGAAGGAAATATGTAATATCATTTATATAGACGATATGTTTGAAGCTGTTTACCCGGTGCGCATGGTCATTAATTACAATGCCTATCACCATCTCTTTCCCTATGAGGAGGCCTACGGACAGGATACGAAGCTGCTCCTTGGTACGGCGTATGTGCCGCTCCGCGAGGAATTTTCCGAAGAAGAGGGAGCGCTTCGTCACAAGGAGAGACATATTCTGCTCAGCAGCGGAGGCGGAGACGTTTATAGCGCACTTTTAGGTATCCTTGTGGAGGCGATAGAAAGAGAGGCGCTTTCGAATGTGGTGTTCGATACGGTAGTAGGGAGGTTCCATAAGAAGAAAGAGGAACTAAAAAAGCTTGCGGATAGTCATGAACGAATAGTGCTGCACCGCAATGTAGAAAACATGGCAAGGCTCATGGGCGGCTGCGAGGTTGCAGTATCGGCTGCAGGCACCGTACTTTTTGAACTCTGTGCCATGCAGGTGCCCACAGTATTTTTTGTCTGCGCGGACAATCAGAAATATGACAGCGATTTCTTCGAAAAAGAGGAGAGAATGCTTTTCTCCGGAGATATAAGAACGGATCGGGCAGACTGTATAAAAAGGATATGTGACGGGCTGGAAAGGCTTCTTCAGGATAAGGAGCTGCAAAGCGAAATGAAAAAAAAGCTGCACGGGGTGACGGACGGAAACGGAGCGGCCCGGATTGCGGAGGAAATCATAAAGCTATAGAATGGTTACTGTTAACACATTGAGCAGTAACAAAGGAATGCGGAGGTAACGATATGCGGCTAAGCGCGATAGCGATTATTACGGCAAGAGGCGGAAGTAAGAGGATTCCGGGAAAAAATAAAAAAGAGTTTCTGGGTAGACCCATTATCTGCTATTCCATCGAAGCGGCGTTGACCTGCGGGCTGTTCGATGAAGTGATGGTTTCTACCGACGATGAAGAAATTGCACATATCGCGGAAGGTGCAGGAGCGAGTGTGCCCTTTATGAGAAGCGGCGCAGCCTCCGACGACTACGCGACTACGGATGATGTGCTTTTGGAGGTACTGGAGGAATACGAAAAAAGAGGAAAGACCTTTGAATATATGGCGTGCATTTATCCCACAGCCCCATTTGTTACATCTGAGAAACTGAAAAGTGCGTATCAAATCTTAAAAAGAGATAATGCCTCGGGTGTTATGCCGGTGGTGAGCTTTTCTTTTCCTCCGCAGCGGGGGATGGCGATAAGGGATGGCAGACTGGAATACAGTTATCCGGAAAACGCTCAGAAGCGCTCTCAGGATTTGGAGACGATGTATCATGACTGCGGACAGTTTTATTTTTACAATACGGAAAGATACCGTGCCTGCAAAGGGGATTTGAAGGAAGGATATGTTCCGATTGTGGTTCCCGAGACGCAAGTGCAGGATATTGATAACTTTTCGGATTGGAAGCTGGCGGAAATCAAGTACCGTATGATGGAGGATGAGAATGGTAAAGAAAATTAAGATAGGCAGCCGTTATGTGGGCGAGGGAGAAAAGACCTTTGTGGTGGCGGAGGTTTCCGCTAACCATTTACAGGACTATGACAGAGCTGCGGCAATCATCAAGGCGGCAAAGGAGGCAGGAGCAGATGCGGTAAAGCTGCAAACCTACATGCCGGATACGATCACCTTAAACTGCGATAATGATTATTTTCAAATAACGCAGGGGACGATCTGGGACGGGACGACTCTGCACAAGCTTTATGAAACGGCATATACGCCGTGGGAATGGCAGCCTAAGCTGATGAAGCTGGCAAACGAACTTGGAATGGAATGCTTCTCTTCTCCCTTTGATGAGACGGCTGTGGATTTTATGGAAGAAATGGACATGCCTGCGTACAAGGTGGCTTCTTTTGAAATTAATGACATACCCCTGATACGTCAGATTGCCGGAAAAGGGAAACCGGTCATCTTCGCCACGGGAATCGCTTATCTGGAGGATATCGAGAGGGCAGTAAAAGTGTGCAGGGAGGAAGGCAACGACCAGATCATTCTGCTGAAGTGTACCTCCACCTATCCATCTCCTTATGAGGATATGAACTTAAAGGTAATCCCCAATATGGCGGAAGTGTTTTCCTGCATAACCGGTCTTTCTGACCATAGTATGGGAACAGCCGTAGCCGTCGGGAGCGTGGCGCTGGGGGCGAAGATGGTGGAAAAACACCTTACCCTGTCCCGGGCAGACGGAGGACCGGACGCAGCGTTTTCTATGGAACCTGCTGAGTTCAAACAAATGGTTACGGATATCCGCATTGTGGAAAAAGCTCTCGGCAAGGTAACCTATGAATTGACCGAGAAGCAGAAAAAGAGCAGAGAAGACGGAAGAAGCCTGTTCGTAGTAAAGGATATGAAGGCAGGAGAGGAATTTTCCAGGGAAAATGTCCGTTCCATCCGTCCGGCTTTTGGTATGCACACAATGTATTATGATGAAATTCTGGGAAAACGGGCAAAGGAGGCTCTTGTAAAGGGAACCCCTCTGGACTGGAAATATATAGAGTGACAAAGATTATAGTTTGGCAAACAACATTGCGAGGGGGTATGCGCATGCAAAAAAAAATGATGATTCTCGGAGCCAGTGCCTTACAGATTCCGGCAATCAAAAAAGCGAAGGAGCTGGGCTTTCAAATTATTCTTGTGGATTACGATGAGAATGCTCCGGGCTTTCCTCTTGCCGATGTGAAGCTGGTGATCAGTACGTTGGATCAGGAGGAGGTTTACAGGCAGGCGCTTATTTATCAGCCGGATGTGGTGATTACCTCCACCAGTGACGGGCCGGTGCGCACCGCAGCTTATGTGAATGAGAAGCTTGGGAAAAATCCGGACCTTTCCTACGAAGACTCCTTGTGCGCTACGATAAAAAGTTATATGCGCGACAGACTGAAGGAAAACGGTGTGCCGATTCCTGCATATTATGCGGTACATGATTTTGAGGAATTGAAAAAGGCGGTAGGCGAGCTTAAGGGTTATTGTATCGTGAAACCTGCGGATAACGCAGGAAGCCGTGGAGTCGTGCTCGTGGATTTTAGAAATAACAGAAGGCAGGCAACAGGTGAGAAGAAGGAAGTCGTAAATCTTGTAGAAATCGATGATGAAAGATTAAGGGAAATTTACGAATACAGCAAGAGCAATTCCAGAAATGGTATTGTTATGGCAGAGGAGTTTATGACGGGGGCGGAAGTGAGCGTGGAGTCCATGACCGTAAACGGAGAAACGACTATTGTTACGATTACGGATAAATTCATTACTCCGCCGCCGTACTTCGTGGAGCTGGGACACTCCCAGCCAAGCGAATTGCCTGAGGACATAAAGACAGCGATCAGAAAGGTGACCCTTCAGGCTGTGAAGGCGATACGGCTGCAAAACGGTCCCTCACATACGGAAATAAAGGTAACCGAAAGCGGGCCGAAAATCGTGGAAATCGCGGCAAGGCTGGGAGGAGATTTCATTACATCAAGGCTTGTGCCTTTGTCCACCGGAGTGGATATGGTGGGCAGTTCCGTACTTTTGGCAGCTGGAGAAAAAACAGATTTGACCGCCAGATGGGAAAGGGGCTCTGCAATCCGCTTTATTTCGGGGATTCCGGGAATAATTAAGAGGATAGTGGTGGAGAAGGATATCCACGCACTGGAGGGTTTAGAGGAATTCGTACTGTATAAAAAGGCCGGAGATGTAATAAACGGCACGAAATCAAGCAACGATAGGCTGGGGCACGTAATTGCCGGCGGAAAGACCGCAAGGGAAGCGACAGACACAGCCATAAAAGCGCTTAAATTTATTCATATCGAAATGGAAGAGGAATAAGGGACATGAAAGAAAGAATCTATGTCTGTCATACTTATTATCATGTATATGTTGCATGTCTGAAGGAATTGAACCTCCCGGTGGAAAGAAGAGGGCATGCACAGCTGGTACTTAGCACGATGTCCAACGACTTCGGAGATTTGAAGAGCAGAGCGGAAGTTTCCGGGCTTTTTGAAGCCGTATACATGTTTGAGGAAAAAGAGGATATACAATTTCCGGAGCTTATGAAGTATCATTCGGATAAGGGAAATCTTCTTCTCAATATGATATATAGGATAAAATATACAAAACTTTTGGGAAAATTGCAGCAATCTTATGTTCCGGTGGATTTTAAAGAATATAAGGACGTTTATGTATTCTGCGATTCCGATCCGATTGGCTATTATTTAAGCTATAAAAAAATTAAATATCATGCGCTGGAGGACGGGCTGGATTGTATCAGTACTTATGATACGGCCCGCTATGACAACCGCGGACATTTTAAGCTCAAGGCATTTTTGGCGTCACTTAATCTCATCTTTATACAAAACGGCTGGGCGAAATATTGCATCGATATGGAAGTGAACAATATTTCAATACTTCCCTATCCTTGCCCCAAGTACATCCAAAAACCCAGAGCGGAGTTGGTAGAGGCTTTAGACGAAGAGGCGAAGAATATTTTGATTCATTTATTCATTGCCGACATGGATGATATTGACAGGAAGCTTCGTGAGGGCGGTGAGAATAAGGTACTCGTGTTAACGGAGCCGTTATGCAGTCTGGAGGTTAGAGAAAGACTTTTTCGTGATGTGATAGAGCAGTATGGCAATATCTGCGGTGAGGATACGGTCATTATGATAAAGCCTCATCCGAGAGATGTGCTTAATTATCATAGGCTGTTTTCTGAGTATATTGTCTTAGACGGCAGATTTCCCATGGAAGTGCTTAATTTCATTCCGGAGCTTAGGTTTAGGCGGGTAGTATCGGTATTTACGGTACCCTCTGCAATCCGCTTCGCAGAGGAAATCGTGTACCTGGGCGAGGATTTCATGGACAATTATGAGCCGCCTGAGCAGCACAGGCAGAACGAGATGATTGGTTAACGAAAATACATTTTAAAACGAATATATATTGGAGAAAGCAAATGAAGAGAGTAAGGAAAATAATTACAAAAGTAGGACAATGGGTAGATGATGATAAAATTATGAAAGGATTTGCGATTCTTTTTGGAATTACCATGATTCCTATGCTAATAGTTGGAAAATATTCACATGCGTCAGCGGATGATTTTGGCTGGAATGCAGGAATGCGCAGGCAGGTTTGGAATGAGACGCATTCACTTTTTCAATTGATAAACACTGCTATTCAAAATACGAGAGATATGTACGTGGGATGGCAAGGAACTTTTACCACAACCTTTGTACAAGCATTTCAGCCGGAAATTTTTCATATTCGTTCCTACTTTATTGTACCCTATATCATGCTCCCTCTTTTTTGAGGAGGAACTGCCTTTCTTTTATATTGTATATTAGTAAAATTATTAAAAATTGGCAAGTCAATTTTCGGCATAGTTACTTTTTTATATTTGTTAATTGCAATTCAGTATATACCATCTACTGGAGAAGCCTTTTATTGGTTTAACGGAGCGGTTGCTTATACACTGCCCTATGCGGTAATGCTACTTTCTTTATATTTCTCTTTTGAATTCATCGCGGAAGGACGAAAGAGAAAGCTGTTACTTGCTATATTTACTGCTTTTTTTGTGGGAGGAGGCAATTATCTGACAATCGTGCTATTCCCTCTTTTACTTATGCTTCTGTTATTTTTATTTGCGCCGAGGAAGAAGCGTGCAATCTATTTACTTATACCTCTTGTGGTATTTGGAATAACAGCAATTATTAATATGAAGGCCCCAGGAACCAGCGTTCGCGGCGGAAGTGGATTTGGCTTCGATATACATAGGGCATTTACGGCAATTTGTAAATCCATATATAATGGATTGAAAATTGTTCGATCCGATTTCTTGGGAAATCCGGTGATAATAATATTAACAATATTTATTGCATTATTTATTATTGCAGGAATGGCAGGAAAGAGATATGAATTCGAGTTTAAATATCCGTTACTTTTTGTAATAATGACATTTGGGAGTTATCTAGCTATGTTTGCACCGACTTATTATGCGGGAGTAGGAGCTCCATTTGGAAGGATGTCCAATTTAATATTCTTCTATTTTATGCTAAGTCTGATTGTGGATATTGTTTATTTAATGGGTTGGCTGCTAAGGGTAATGAGAAAAAGGGGGGAAGAAAGAAAAGAAGAGGAGTATTGTAAAGGATACTTAAATATATGGAATACTTATAAAATATATCTGCTTCTTTTTTCTGCTGTGTTAATAGGATTCAATAATCATTGGTATGAAACGACTGCGATGGTACGCACGGTAGAATATCTGGCAAGTGGGGAGGCGGCACAGTTTGGCAAGGAAATGGATGAACGGTACAAAATATTGATGGATGAGAACATTAAGGATGCTTATATAGAACCGCTTACTGTTTCAGCAGGAACTCTATTTTTGTATGATATAGGTGAGGATGCCGACAAATGGCCAAATACCGCAGTAGCGGAATTCTTCCAAAAAGATTCAGTGCAGATAAAAAGATAAAAAATAAAGGAGTAAAATTATAATAATGAATAAAGAAGAGGGAAGGGGAAAAACTTTATATTTGGTCGTTCCGTGTTATAACGAGGAGGAAGGACTGCAGCATGCAGCGGCTGTGATGCACGACAAATTGAGCAGGCTTGTGAAAGAAGACAAAATATCGCCTAAAAGTAAGATTATGTTTGTTAACGACGGAAGCAAGGACGACACTTGGAAGATTATCGTTAATTTGTGCAAAGAAGACTGCGTTTTTTCCGGGCTCTGCCTTTCGCGCAATTACGGACACCAAAGTGCGATTTTATCTGGGATGCTGACGGCAGGAAAGCATGCGGATATGGTAGTGACGATAGATGCTGACTTACAGCAGGATATTGAAGCGATTGATGGATTTATTGAAGCATATCAAAAGGGTAGCGAAGTTGTATATGGAGTAAGGAATGATAGGAATAGCGATGGATTCTTTAAAAAAATGACCGCAACATGTTTCTATAAAATGATGAATCTTTTAGGAAGTAACGTGATGGAAAATCATGCGGATTACCGACTGCTTTCGAAGACGGCAATAACTGCATTGGAAGAATATAAAGAGGTCAATCTATTTTTGCGTGGGCTTATTCCGACCATGGGATTTCCATCTGATGTTGTTTATTTTGATGTAAAGGAAAGAGAAGCAGGAAAATCTAAGTATACTTTTAAAAAGATGGTAATATTAGCAGCAGACGGAATTACTTCCATGAGTACGAGACCAATTCAGCTCATTACGCTACTCGGTTTTGCCGTCAGTGTATTCAGTGTTATTATGATTATTATAAGTCTTGTGGATTGGCTATCGGGTCACAATATTCCCGGATATACGACTTCAATGGTCGTTACCTTGATGATGGGAGGGCTGACGATATTTTCTCTTGGTATTGTAGGAGAATATGTGGGGAAAATATACTTGGAGACGAAATCGCGGCCTAGATATATTATACAGTCTATAATCTGGATAGATGCCCAGACTGGTGAGGAAGGACAGGAATCAGAAGATGGAGAGTAAAGAGGTAAGCCGGAGCAGAATAGATATTCATGCGGATGACTATGGGTTATCTGGTCATGCTTCGGAGGACATTCTAAAATGTCTGTATGCGGAAAAGTTAGACAGTATTAGTGTGATGACCAATATGGAATGTGTGGCGGAATATGCGGAGAAATTCAATAGAGAGAAATGCAGATGGACTCGGACGCCTCTCCTAAGCGTTCATCTCAATTTTATGGAAGGCCATTGTCTGGCGCCTGTGGAAACGGTGTCTCATCTGGTTGACGAACGAGGTTACTTTAAAATAGGATGGGGAACTCTCTTTCTATGGAATTATTGTCCGTGGAGATATAAAGAGATAGAACGCGAACTGGCGGCGGAGATAGAAGCGCAGACAGAATGCTTCAGGAAGCATTTCGGCGAAGATTACGGCATTGGTGTGCCGCTTCGTTTTGACGGTCATCAGCATACTCAGATGATTCCCATCGTATATAAAACACTCATGAAAGTAATCGAAAAGCGGCAGTATCTGGTGGATTATATTCGCGTGACCAAGGAGCCGATAAGCCCGTTTCTAATGAGCGTTTCTTTATGGAAGTCATACCGTCCGGTCAATATCATTAAAAATTTGCTTTTAGATTTATATTCTATACATATGGAAAAAATGATAAAAAGGGAAGGAATAAATGTTCGCCCCATGTTTTTGTGGGGAGTGTTGTTCAGCGGGCATATGGATGCGAAACGCGTCGACAGGATTCTGCCCCTTATGAAGGAGCAGGCATATAAAAAAGATAGAATGCTGGAAATACTATTTCATCCCGGCAGCATGTTGCAAGAAGAAATGGGAGAGGAATTCTGTAATGATGGAAGCAGAGAATTTTATCTTTCGAAGGGAAGAAGGGTGGAATACGAGGCGCTTATGGCTTTGAATATGGAGAATTTGCAATCCTATAAGTAAGTATGCTAAAATACAAAGATGATTTCTTCTTCGCGGAGCGAATTGACATGCGGAAATCATGCGTTACTGCGAACGGAGTGAACAGTAACAATAAACGAGCAGAGGTAAGACACCGAATGGTAAAAATACTGGCAAAGTTAAATATATTACTGGACAGAAAACAGAAGGAAAAGATGGTGGGCCTTGTATTCATCATGTTGATAGGGGCGGTGCTGGAGACCTTGGGAATCGGCATGGTTTATCCCGTTGCAGCGGTAATCACAGACCCGGATGCAATCGAGAAGAATAAGCTCTTATCGACAATATACGATATGTTTCATATGCAGAGCGTTGCACAATTTACGATGGTAGTCATGGGAGCCTTGATCGTGGTGTTCGCTGTGAAGAATTCCTATTTATTTTTTCAAAATAAGGTGCAGCTTAAATTCGTATACAGCAATCAATTTGCCACTTCAAGAAGAATGATGATCAATTTTATGAAGCGGCCCTACGAATACTATCTGAACGCGGATACTTCGGTAATCCAGCGCAGCATCACCTCCGACGTCAACAATATGTATGGCTTGATCTTGAGCCTTCTGCAGCTTTTCAGCGAGCTGATTGTATTCGTGTGTCTGGTGTGCGTCTGTCTGAAATCGGATGTGATGATGACGGCGACGGTTTCGGTGCTGTTAGTTGCAGTGCTCTTAATAATCAAAGGAATCTTAAAACCCATCATGCGTAAGGCTGGAGAAGAGAATCAGGACTATTACAGCGGACTGTATAAATGGATTGAGCAGTCGGTCATGGGTATTAAAGAAATCAAAGTGGCAAATAAAGAAGATTATTTTATTAACGAATATTCCGCCTGCGGAGCAGGATATGTAAATGCCGTGCAGCGCTATAATATATTTAATGCCACTCCGAGACTTCTGATAGAGACTGTAGCGATCGCGGGCATGGTCTTTTATCTGATGATAAAAATATCGGGAGGAACGGCGGTGGCCGATATCGTGCCTCAGATTACGACGCTGGCCGTGGCGGCGATGCGCCTGATTCCAAGCGCCAACCGTATCAACAATTATCTGACCTCCATCGCTTATTTTGAGCCGTTTTTCATGGGAGTAACGGATAATCTTCAGGAGGATATCCGGGATGAAAACATCGATTATAAGGAGGAAGTTTATAGGCAGAAACGAAATATTGAGAAACTTCCGGTTAAAAGGGAAATACTTTTAAAGAATATCACGTATAAATACCCTAATACAGATGTTCTCATCTTCGATAAAGCGACGATGAGCATTCCGGTAGGAAAGTCCGTCGGTGTCGTTGGAACTTCGGGAGCAGGCAAAACTACAGTGGTTGATATCATGCTGGGGCTTCTGCGCCTGCAGGAGGGTGAGATACTGGCGGATGGCATAGAAGTCAGGGAGAATTATGAATCGTGGCTGAAAAATATCGGCTATATTCCGCAGACCATCTTTATGATCGATTCTACGATCCGTAAAAATGTTGCCTTTGGCTATGCGGATGAGGATATTGACGATGATAAGGTATGGCAGGCGCTGAAGGAAGCGCAGCTTGACGAGTTCGTGCGAGGGCTGCCCGAGGGGCTTGATACAGGCATCGGAGAAAGAGGGATCCGCATATCCGGAGGGCAAAGGCAGCGTATCGGTATAGCCCGTGCACTGTTTGAGGATCCGGAGGTATTGGTGCTGGATGAAGCTACCTCGGCTCTGGACAACGATACGGAGGCGGCAATTATGGATTCCATCAATCGCCTGCACGGAAGAAAGACATTGGTTATTATCGCCCATAGATTGCAGACGATCGAAAAATGCGACATCGTCTACCGTGTAGAAAACGGACAGGCATCGAGGGAAAGGTAATATAAGACGAAAGGATTGCAAAAAGCAAAAGGAAGAAACGATGATAGAATTTATTATTAATATGTACAAAAAATATGAGGAGGCGGTGAATTATTTATTCTTCGGTTTTCTCGCATTTCTTGTAAATATGCTTGCCTACGCGGCGGCAGCTAAGGTGCTTGGAGCGGACGAGGATAAGGTAGTACTGGTGCTGATAGCGACGGCCTTTGCATGGGTTGTGGCGGTTCTCTTCGCCTACTGGACAAACCGTACCTTCGTATTTAAAAGTAAGGTAACGGATAAAACCGGAATGCATAAAGAATTCGTATCGTTTATTAGCGCAAGAATTGTAACGGGAATCATGGAGCTCGTCCTCATGTATATTTTGGTAGATATAATTCGTGTGGATGATGTTGTTTCCAAATTTATATGTAATGTAATCGTAATTGTATCTAATTATATTTTCAGTAAGCTTTGGGTGTTTAGAAAAAAAGAAGCTTAGGGAGAGGCGTATGTCGAATTCGAAACGTCAGGCAAACTACGAATTATTAAGAATCATCGCAATGTTCATGGTGGTGACACTTCATTACCTGAATCATACCGGTGCATTGCTTTCCCTGGGGGAGAGTGCGGATGCGAAGAAAATCATAGGGACTCTCATAGAGTCTTTCTGCATCGTGGCGGTCAACGTATATGTGCTGATCAGCGGCTACTTTCTCGTAGAAGCAGGATTTAAAATAAAACGTATCGTCGTTCTCATTTGTCAGGTGCTGTTCTATTCGATGCTCATTCCCCTCGTCATGCTGGGGGGCGGAATTGCAGGAAATGGAGCGGGCGGCATTTATTTATGGATACAATATTTATTTCCTATAGAGACGGAGCATTATTGGTTTGCAACCTCTTATGTAATTCTGTATCTTTTTACCCCGGTGCTCAATCTGGCGGTGAAAACGATGAATAGAAAACAGCTGCAGGTTACCCTTGTGTTGCTGCTCGTATTCTTTTGCGGGTTCAAAAGTATCTCTCCGGTGCAGTTTGTTACAGACAGGTTCGGCTATGACTTTGGCTGGTTTTTGTGCGTTTATTTGATTGCGGCTTATATCAGGCTGTATGGACTGAAAGCCTTTTCTACAGGCAGGCGTGCATGGATTGCCTATGCGGGCTGTGCCTTTGCCATATTTGCTGTCGTATGCGTATTTTATTTTATCCATGAAAAAACGGGCGCCTTCGCTTATTACTTTACGGTGCCGTTTCATTATAATTATTTGCTTTGCCTGGCGGGCGCCGTTTCATTATTTTATGCTTTCCGCTATGTGAAGGTACCGGAGAAAGCGGCTGATATTATATGTGCCATCTCTCCCCTTACTTTCGGCGTTTATTTGTTCCATGAGCATATCGATATTCGTTCGATGTGGACCGGATGGCTGGATGAATTCATTGGACCGGTAAATGAAGCGGGTGTAGGCGGCTTTCTTGTTCATTTGCTGCTGTCCGTGTTTCTGGTGTATTTGGCAGGAATCTTTATAGATGCAGTACGCAGAATTATTTTCGCTTACATCGGCAGGCATTTGGAGAAGACGAAACCAGCGGCATGGCTTAAGAAGATTGACAGCAGTTTTTCATAGAAGAGATTAGATTGAAATTAGCGTCCGCCAACGTGGACAGAGGGGTGTTTGAATGAGAACGCTTACGGATTGGACAGAGAAGGGGAATGTGTATATGAAAATAGCGGAGAAGACAGTGTTTCCGTTCATATTGTTTCTTTATCCGTTGCTTCTTATCAATCAGGGAATCGATATTACGGATACTACCTATTCGTTGGGATATTATCGCTTTATGGATCGGATGGATGTCACGTGGGTGCTGGCGACCTATCTGGCGAATGTAGCAGGTTCTTTTTTGATGAGGCTGCCCCTTGGAAATACACTTTTGGGTATGAATATATATACAGGACTGCTTTTAAGCGCTCTGGCGCTCATCTGTTATTATACTTTAAGGCATTGGATGAACGGGTGGATAGTTTTTGTAGGAGAGATGATCGCTCTTAGCCTTTGCTGGTGCCCTACGACGATTTTGTATAATTATCTGACTTATTTTTTGTTTGCAGCAGGGAGTATCTTGCTCTATCAGGCGCTGATAAGCGATAGGAAGAGCTATTACATATTGGCGGGAGCGAGTCTTGGGCTCAACGTGATGGTGCGCTTTCCAAACCTTGTGGAAGCAGCATTGATCGCGGCGCTGTGGTTCGCAGGATGGCTGAATAAAGATAAGATTTCTGTTATCGTTAAAAAAACAGGGCTTTGCCTTGTTGGATATTTTGTGGGAATAGGCAGTATTCTTCTTATCATAATTGCAAGATATGGAATGGATTCCTTTATCGGCATGATAAACGGACTGTTCGGGATGACGGAGGAAGCATCCGATTACACTCTTATTGGAATGCTTTCCGATATCGCAAGCGCATATGCATCTTCTTTGAAGTGGATTGCTTACATGATTCCATGTATATTCGCGGGAATCATCATGTTTTATATAAAAAGGGGACAGTACGAAAGGCTCAAAAAACTTCTGTACTGCATTGGAATTTTAATATTATTTCGTTTTTATCTGGGTCAGGGTATGTTTTCTCTGCGCTACTATAATGAAGGAAGTGTTTTCCAGTGGATGATGTTGTTTCTCATGTTGTCTGTCGTCTGTTGTATTGCGGGAATCGGGGGCTTTATTTCCGGCAGGTCGTACAAAGAGGAGCGTATACTGGCTGCTATCGTGCTCATCATTATTGTAGTCACGCCAATTGGAAGCAATAATTACACCTATCAGAATATGAACAATCTGTTTTTGGTCGCTCCCTACACCTTGTGGGCCTGTTACCGGATATGGCTAAAGACAAAAGGACGAGCGGTTTATTTCCCGTTTCAGGCATTTGCCGCGGCGATTATACTGATGATTCTTGTACAGGGAATCGGGTTTGGCTGCCGATATGTGTTCCGGGACGGAATATACGGGGAAAAGAGGGACTCTCAGGTGGAGAACAGCAGTGTGCTGGCGGGGATGTATACGACCAGCGAAAATGCAGCAAGCCTGAACGGCCTTATCGCGTTCTGGCAAGAGGGAACACTTTCTAATGATCCGGCAATCTTTTGGGGAGATGCGCCGGGACTAAGCTATATTCTGGATGTGCCTTCTGCCATTTTCACCACTTGGCCGGAGATACCAAGCAATACCTACGATGCTCTCGACCGTGCGCTTGAAGAAATAGATACTCTGCCCACAGTAGTCCTTCATAACGACACGGGAAAGGAAATTGTATCCGGAGAAAAGTCGGATTTGATCCTGGATTTTATTGCGTCACATAATTATCGGTGCGTATTTGAAAATAAAAATTACAAGGTGTATCAGCAATAAAGTCAAATGCAAGCAAGCTTGTGCTTGGCTCATTGCCCGCAGGAATAAATCGAAAGGGAGAATGAATATTATGATTAACTTTAATGTGCCTCCATTTACGGGAAAAGAAATGGAGTATATGCGGCAGGCGGTAGAAAACCAGAAGATATGCGGAGACGGAGAGTTTACCCGCAGGTGCAGTACGTGGATAGAGGAAAGGACGGGCACGAGCAAGAGCCTTCTTACTACTTCATGCACCCACGCGCTTGAGCTGGCGGCTCTGCTTGCTGAGATAAAGGAAGGGGATGAAGTGATCATGCCTTCCTTTACATTCGTATCTACAGCGGATGCTTTTGTGCTGAGGGGAGCCAGAATCGTATTTGTTGATATACGGCCTGATACGATGAACATAGACGAAAATCTCATTGAAGCTGCTGTTACCGGGAAAACGAAGGCGATTGCGGTAGTTCACTATGCAGGCGTGTCCTGCGAGATGGATAAAATCATGGAAATTGCGAGGAAACACCAGCTCATCGTGGTAGAGGATGCGGCACAGGGTATCATGGCTTCTTATAAGGGAAAGCCGCTTGGAACTATCGGGGATTTCGGTTGCTTCAGCTTCCATGAAACGAAGAATTACAGCATGGGAGAAGGCGGTGCTTTGCTGATCCGGGATGAGAAATACATCGAAGATGCGGAGATTTTCAGAGAAAAAGGTACGGACAGAAGCAAATTTTTCAGAGGCCAGGTGGATAAATACCGGTGGATGAATCTTGGCTCCTCCTACCTGCCCAGCGATATGAACGCAGCTTATTTATATGCGCAGTTAGAGATGGCGGATGAAATCAACGATATCCGTCTGGCGAGATGGAAGCGATATTATGAAAGACTAAGCCGTCTTATGGAGAGTGGAAGAATAGAGCTTCCCAAAGTGCCGGAGGACTGTATCCACAACGGGCATATGTTTTATATAAAGACGAAGGACATGGAAGAAAGAGCGGCTCTTATCGCTTTTCTGAAAAAGAACGAAATTCTTTCGGTGTTCCATTACGTGCCTCTCCATTCGGCTCCGGCAGGTATAAAATTCGGACGATTCCACGGAGAGGACACATATACCACAAAGGAAAGCGAGAGACTTTTGCGGCTTCCGATGTTCTATAAACTTAAGGAGCAGGAAGTGGACTATATTGCCGGTAAGGTAAAGGAATTCTATGGTGCTTAGTGGGTTCTATAAAAAACATGAAAATAAAATAATTGCATTAGGGCTTATGATAATTCTCGGCGTGCTGGCGGCGATGCGGTATGATTATTATTTCGATTTGAACGATGACGTGGTGATGAAGGATATTCTGGCAGGAGTCTATACAGGCGAACCGGAAAGCCGCAACATACAGATGCTGTATCCGATGAGCCTGTTGATCAGCCTGATTTACCGTGTTTTTCCACAGGCGCCGGTTTATGGTATCTTTCTGTGCGGGTGTCAGTTTGTCTGCTTTTATCTCATCGTGCAAAGAAGCCTTTGTTTTCGAAGAAGTACGGGCTCCAAGCTGCTGATGGCAGGGCTGGAGGGACTTGTGATGACGGTGCTGTTTCTGCAGCATTTTATATTCATACAGTATACGGTCACTTCCGCATTGCTGGCAGGAACGGCAGCTTTTTTATTCGTTACGTCAAAGGCCGAGCCTTCCGTAAGAAAATTTATAAAAAGAAACCTATGCAGCATTATCCTGGTCATTGTGGCGTTCGGTATACGTTCAGAAATGCTTCTTCTTGCACTGCCCTTTATTTGTGCGGCGGGTATATACAGATGGTCCATGGAGGGCCATGGGAAAGCGGCGCTCTTTTCTACGGAAAATATAGTGAAATACTTGGGTGTTATTGGAAGCATTCTGGCGGGCATCGTATTGCTTTATGTGGTAAATGATGCGGCATACAGCGGAGGAAACTGGAGAAGCTTCATCGATTACTTCGACAGCAGGACCGAACTGTACGATTTTCAAGGGATTCCGCCATATGAAGGGAATGAAAAGTTGTATGAAAGGCTGGGAATTACGAAGGCGGAACAGGATATGCTGTTCGAGAGATATAATTTCGGCATGGACGATACGTTAGACGCAGGAATGCTTAACGCTATGGCGGAGTATCAATCTGATGTCACGCAGCAGACGGTATCTCTGAGAGATAATTTTGTGAAAAAACTGGGAGAATACCGTTATAGAACTTTTCACAGGGAACCGGAAGGTTCGACGAACCCCGATGATTATCCATGGAATGTCATGGTTATATTGGCGTATATTTCTGTTTTTATCGCAGGAATATGGAATGAGGTATGCAGAACAAAGAATTGTCCGACAAGGGAAGGCGAAGCGGTACGCGGCGATCGGACCAGTGCCGGAGTGTGGAAAATAGGCTGGAAGCTGCTGCTTATGGGATTTGTAAGAACCGTGCTCTGGATGTATATTCTCATAAACGGACGATATCCGGAACGTATTACTCACTCCCTGTATTTGATAGAATTATGTATTTTATGGGCTATGCTTCATATGGAAAGCCGGGGAATCGAAGCTCGAATCTGTGGAAAGATAAAAGCGACGGTAGTTTTTTCGGCAGTTATCGCGTTGACGGCGGCGGCTTCCCTTCTGTCGGGAATAGAGAAGGTGGATACGGAATATGCAGCGCGCAGGGAAGCGAATAAGACAGACATAGCGATGAAGGAATACTGCCGCTCTCATGAGGATAATTTTTATTTTATCGATGTGTATTCTTCGGTATCGGACCCCGTTACCGAAATACCGTATTCCGAGAAGATGTTTCAGAATGTGAATAATCATATTGCAAATTATGACATTATGGGAGGCTGGCTGAATAAAAGCCCGCTTTATGATAAGAAATTGAAAGCATTTGGATTGAGTTCCATGCAGGAGGCACTCGCCTATGACGAAAACGTCTATATGATGGCGGAGCTTAAAATGGGTACGGACTTTTTGACGGATTATTACGCGGATCAGGGAGTGGAGACAAAGGTAAGGCTGGTTGACACGATAAACGGAATAATCGGCGTATATGAAATCCAAGGATATATAACTGAAGAGATTGCGGAGTGATTAAAGAATAATTTTGTTACGCGGGGAAGGAGCATATGAGTTTTATGCAGACTATGAATATCATCGGGAAGAATATAATACTTAGACCAATGACTTATGATGATACGGATTATATTGTGGTGTGGAGGAATAACGAAAGGGTCAGGAGAAATTTCGTATTCAGAGAGGCTTTTACGCCGGAAAGCCATGAGAATTGGATGCGGACTAAGGTAGAGACCGGAAATGCCGTTCAGTTCATTATCTGTGAAAAAGAAGAGATGCGTCCCATTGGAAGCGTGTATTTCAGAGATGTGGATATGGACAAGAAGGAAGCGGAATACGGCATCTTCATCGGAGAAGACGATGCGGCAGGAAAAGGCTATGGAACGGAAGCTGCGAAGCTTGCGGTAAAATATGCCTTTGAGAATATGAAGCTCCATAAGATTATTCTGAGAGTATTTACCGATAACGAGGCGGCGGTCAGCAGCTATGAAAAGGCCGGATTTGCCAGGAGATCGACACTAAAAGCTGTGGAATGCTCGGATGGAGAGAAAAAGGATATGTACCTGATGGATATTGATGTAGAGGATGATAACAGTCAGCTGATAAGCTTCGTGATTCCCTGCTACCGATCGGAGCAGACGCTTTCCAAGGTAGTGGCAGAAATAACGGAAGCGGTAAAAGGCCTGAACAAAGAGGGGAAAAAATACGACTACGAAATCGTACTGGTTGACGATTGCTCTCCGGATAAAACGTTAGACGTAATTCGTATTTTGTGTGCGGATAATAAGAAAATTAAAGGCATTAATCTGGCAAGGAATTTTGGACAGCATGCCGCTCTTATGGCCGGTTTTCATCATATAAAGGGCGACGTGGTAGTATGCCTGGATGATGACGGACAGACACCTGCCGATGAAGTGGGCAAGCTGCTTGAGGAAATCGAAAAGGGTTCCGACGTGGTATATGCGAAATACGACCATAAGATGCACTCGGTGTTTCGCAATTTCGGAAGCTGGGTAAACGAAGAGATGGCGAGGATCATGCTGGGCAAACCTAAGGATATTTATGTTTCCAGTTACTTTGCTGCAAAGAGGTTCGTGGTGGAGGAGATGAAGAAGTATACCAATGCTTATCCTTACGTAATCGGACTTGTGCTTCGGGCGACGAAGCGCATCAGCAATGTGAACGTACATCATAGAGAAAGGGAGGTGGGAACCTCCGGATATACCATTCGGAAGCTGTTAGGCTTATGGTTCAACGGCTTTACGGCGTTCAGTGTGAAGCCTCTTCGCATTGCCACTGCTATTGGCTGTCTGTTTGCTTCTATGGGATTTATTTACGGAATCTATACGATAATTAAAAAGTTTGTTAACCCTGCCGTTCCCATGGGCTTTAGCTCCATGATGTCGGCGCTGGTATTTATAGGAGGCATGATAATGCTGATGCTTGGCCTGATAGGAGAATACATCGGCAGAATGTATATTTCTATGAATAACTCCCCTCAATTTGTCATAAGGGAAGTCATGAATGAAGAGGAATAAGCGGTTATGCAGAAAAAAAAGGCTATTATTGTATCTTTGCTGCTAGCCCTCGCAGGGACGTGGTGTCTGCCAAAGATGCTGAATTTGAAGGAAAACAGTCTTGCAATAAGCAACAGCTTTCTTAGTGTATTTCTATGGGGAGGCTGTGCTTATGCGCTTTACCGCTCCTTCGTAAACGCAGGAAAGAAAATAGATAGGAAAAGCGCTGCGGCGGCAGGGTTTTTAGGACTGTTGTTTTCTAGCTGCATCGCCTTCGGCGTTCAGCTGGATTATGGGGAAAACGTAAATTTTAAGGATTCCGGCATGTGGATATCTATCGTAATCTGGACCGGAATACTGGCAATCTGGATACAATGCACATGGAAAACGCTTGAGGCCTGGCAGAAGAGACGAGACCGTGATAAAAGCGAAAAAAAGTCTGTGGATAGAGACAGCGTATGGCATAAGCTCTATGGGAAGTGGAACGGTTTGTCAGAAAGAAAGCGGACGGCACTTACGATGTGCCTGTTTTTTCTTTGCTGGCTGCCGGTATTTCTGGCGGTATATCCGGGCTTTTTCGTATATGATGCGCAGGATGAGTTCATTCAGGTGCAGACGAGAAATTTTACCACTCACCATCCTCTTTTTCACGTGCTTTTGCTGGGAGGGACGATTTTAGGGGTAAATAAGCTGACCGACTCTTATAATATGGGAATTGCAGCCTATACGCTGCTCCAAATGCTTTTCATGTCAGGGGTGTTTACTTATGTGGTTTCCTATATGAAGAAAAGAGGCGTTGCATTCCTCCTTCGCGCCGGCACCTTTTTTTACTTCGCCTTTTTCCCGGTAATCGTCATGTTCACCTTATGCTCGGCGAAGGATGGAATCTTTACTGCTGCTTTGCTTTTACTGCTTCTTTCCATGGCGGATATGGCTAGAGAGAAAGAAAGCTTTTTTGCTTCTTGGAAGAAGCTGCTGTTTTTTGGAAGCTGTGCCTTTGTTATGATGTCCTTTCGGCATAACGGTATGTATGCTTTTCTCGTTATGGCACCGGTACTTTTGCTTTACATGAAGGGTCTGCGTAGGAAGCTGGCATTCCTTCTGGGAGGCATATTCACGCTTTATTTTCTTGCGGCAGCAGGTCTTTCGGCGTTGCTTTCAGCACAGCCTGCCGGAAAGCAGGAGATGCTGACTGTCCCGATCCAACAGCTTTCAAGAGCTTATGAGTATGACAGAGAGAGCTTTACCGAGGAGGATCTGGAGACCTTGTATGAGATCCTCCCCGAGGAAGCGCTTAGATTTTATACGGCGAAGGTATCCGACGGGGTAAAGATATCGTTCGATAACGAGGCTTATGCTGCTGATCCGGGAAAATACATGAGGCTTTGGGCGAAGATAGGAATGGAACATCCATTTACGTATATCAACGCATGGTTTATGACTTCCTATGGGCTCTGGTATCCGGACACGGTCATCGATGTATATCGTGGAAATGAAGTATTTACCTTTACGTATGAGGATAGCTCGTTCTTCGGTTATGAGGTGGAACAGCCTGGAACCAGGGAGAGCAAGCTTCCGATTTTGAACGATTGGTATAGAAGTATGTCCCTGGAGGTTGCACAGCAGAAGGTGCCTGTCCTATCCATGATGTTTTCGGCCGGATTTCTTTTCTGGGTGTTCGCCTTTACTTTTGGCTATACTTATTATACAAAGCGCTATGACCTGCTCATCCCCTTCCTGATGGTGCTGCTCGTATGGCTGACTGCAATTCTCGGCCCTACGTACCTGCCCCGCTATGTGCTGATCCTCTGGTTCACGCTTCCGGCCATGGTTGCTGTTCTTGTAAACTGAGGGCATCTGTGCTATACTTACCATTTGAAATGGAGAGACCATATGTATAAAATTGTGAATAAAAGTCGCGCGATACAGAGCGTAATAATACTGCTTACCTTAATAGCAATGATGACGATTTATCCGATCCGTATGTGGGACGAGACGATTCCGTCTGTCAGTAATCAGATTCTGGCCGGTTCTTCGGACAGCATAGGAGAGGATTACCTTTTACAGCGTTTTATCGCTCAGTACGATCATTTAGGAACGGTCAATTTGTACATTGCGGATTTCGAGAACGGCTGGAACAAAGACCAGAGAGTGGATTCCTTTATTTTCCGTATGCTGGATTCGGACATGCAGGTTATGTTCGAACAAAAGGTAGATGTGCGATTCATCGATATTCCCGGCTTTTGTCCCGTCTATATCAATGAGGATCTGGAAGTGGGAAGTGACTACTATTTCTTTCTTCAAGGGTTAAACGGCAGCCGTGTATGGTTCGGTCTGGAAGAGACGGCGTCAGCGGGGACACAGTATGTAAGCCGTTTGGTTTATAACTATGATGAGCTTCAGGGCTATAATATCGTAGGAGAATATTATTATATGGTTCCGCTTCGTAAGGACAAAATATTCGCTTACGATGCGATACTTATCATTTTAGCGGCGCTGTTAGTCGGAGCTGTACAAGTATATTTTCGTTTGACTAAGAAGGACAAGCTGATTACCGTGGAAAAGGCGTTTCGTTATACAGCCAATATTGTGGCGGCGGCAATAACGGGGGGCGCTTTGTATATCATAAGTGTACGCAGATTTTTCAGCGGACAGTTTACGGATAACATCTTTTATACGATAGGAGTGCTGTTAGGCAGCGCTACACTGTTTTACGCCATTAATCATAAAAGAGACAGAAGCAGGTACGTACCCCTTAGAGATAAAATAAAGGAGCATGGGGCGGATTACCTTCAGTCGGCTTTTATTGCAGGCGCCGTATGGGCATGCTGCAATTATATGAACGGTCTTTACGACATTCATCATAGAATTGCGGAACGCCAGTTCACCGTTTTTTTTGCACTGACAATCCTTACTATGTGCAAGAAAAAAGAGATATTTAACAAGATCACCCTGGTGTATGCCGCCTTGGCAGCAGCAGCGGTTTATCATTATTATAGCTACTATGTAGATTATCTGGCAATGGACGAACTGGATTTGAAGGCGGTACGGTACGGGGTACTGGCGCTGGTGCTTTCCGGCTTAGTAATTGTAACCATCGCAAGGCGTCTCGTTTCCATGCTCCTGAAAAAAGAAAAAATGAGCCGGATCTCTCTCTGGTACGGCGGAGTACTGGGATTGTTCTTCCTGCTTATTATCGTATTCAGAAATACGAGATGGTGGACGGTAGCGTTGGTCATTTCTTTTGTATTGTTCTACCTTTGCTATGCGCTTTGGGATAAAAAGGCACATTTGCTGCAAAATATGAGTAACGGACTGATCCTGCACTTTGTATGCTGCATTATTTTTTCCATGCTGCACAGGCCGTTTTTATCGTGGGTATATCCGAGATTCCCGTTTATTTTCCATACAGTAACGGTAACTGCGGTATATTTGACGTTCATCATATGTGCGGCGTTGATGAGGCTTATGGATAAATACAAAGAGTCTCATAAACTGAAGGATATATGGGCGGAGCTGCTGGTGCTGGGCGCTTCCGGCACATATATGCTGTTTACGGCCTCCAGAACCGGATTCATGTCCGTAGCCGCAATGCTGGTGGTAGGCGTGGTAATGGCAGCAGGGGGCGTGGGAAAAGAAAGACTTATAAATATTCTGCGCTTGTTCGCAGTGATGGGCGCAGCGGTAATCTGGTGCTTCCCAATTGTCTTTACCGGTCAGAGGATTATTCCTGCTCTGGGCAGCGATGTATACAAATATGAGGTGGAAGTGTTCCCGGATGCGATTGAAAGAGGAAGCGAATGGGATTCCATGTATTATATAACGGTTGAACGCTTTGCAGAAGTGTTCAATAATAAGATTTTCGGTATTGAGGAAAGCGGAACCTCTTCCTATGAAAGAAGCGAAGAATATCAGAAATACCGCGCGAAGAGATTTAACAGCGAGGGTGAGGTCGTATGGGAAGGCGGCGTCGGCGATTTATATCAGTCTGAAGAAAGTGGCGGAACAGGAGAAGCGACAGGTGACGGCAGCGAGCCTCAGCTCAATATCATCGGTACTAAGACCGAGGAAGAACGTGCCGCGGACGATGCCCGTGCAGCGGAGCTTGCCAAGGATGCACAGGAAGGCGATTTTACAGAGACTCCGGAGGATAAGGACGATATCGTAGAAGATACCAGCGTATATGAGAAGACGGAGGAATATGCCAATGGACGTATGGATATTTTCCGTGCATATCTGGACCAGCTTAATCTGACGGGGCATGATGAGATGGGTGCTCTGCTGCCGGATGGAACATTGGCAGTCCATGCACATAATATTTATCTTCAGGTTGCGTATGACCACGGTATCCTTGTAGGAGTAGTGTTTATCCTCTTGGGAGCCGCAACTTTTGTTCAGGGCTGTATTTTCTTTGGAAGAAGGAAGGACAGTGTTCCCTGTGCGGCGATGCCGGCGACAGTCGTAGTGGCTTTCGCCACGGCGGGCCTGGTGGAATGGATATTTCATCTTTGCCATCCGGCAGGATTTACCTTGCTTGTTGTGTTAGCGCCTCTGCTGTTCGATATGGGTAAGAAAAAGGATGAAACGAATGAAGAAAGATAAAAAGCCTTTTAATGTAAAATTGTTCTACAGAAGAACGAGCCTGATCATTTATGATATTATCAGCATTATTTTTGCAAGCTATATGGCGGTGCTCATTCGTTACGAGTTTCATATCGACACGATACCGGCCCACTTTCTGGACCCTATTACAAGATTTCTTCCGGTCAATATATTGCTGACGCTGCTCATTTTTTATTTTTTCAGGCTGTATCACAGCCTATGGGCGTTTGCGGGAGAGACGGAGCTGCAGAACGTGGTTGTGTCCTGTGTAATTTCGGCAGTTTTAAACAGCGTTGGTTTGCAGTTTTTCAAGACGGTACAGCAGCCGGTGCCTAAGAGCTATTACTTTTTGTATATGTTTGTGCTGATCAGCATGATTTTTGTCAGTCGCTTTTCTTACAGGTTTTTGAGAAGTCAGAAGCACAAGCAGCAGAATAAGAAGAATGGAATCTCTGTTATGGTAATAGGCGCGGGCGAGGCGGCAAATGTCATCATCAAGGAGATTGTGAACAGCAATTTCAGCACTATGGTCATCAGATGTATCATTGATGACGACAAAGGTAAATGGGGAAGATACATTCAGGGCATCAAGGTAGCCGGCGGCAGGGATAAGATTATCGAATGCGCCGACATTTACGATATCGATGAAATTATCGTGGCCATGCCTTCTATTTCTCGTTCTGAGCTTCGAAAGATCCTGGAAATCTGCAAGGAGACAAGCTGTAAACTGCGCTCTCTGCCCGGTATGTATCAGCTGGTGAACGGGGAAGTCAATGTCAGCAAGTTAAGAGACATTGAAGTTGAGGATCTGCTCGGCAGGGATCCCATCAGTGTGGATATCGATTCGATACTTGGCTATGTGCAGAATAAAACGGTTCTGGTAACCGGCGGAGGCGGATCCATCGGCAGTGAGTTGTGCAGGCAGATTGCAGGTCATAGGCCGAAGAAGCTTATTATTCTGGATATTTATGAAAACAGCGTATATGACATACAGCAGGAATTAAAGACGAAATATTGTGATGCGGACTCCGACTCACAGTTGGATCTCGTGGTGCTTATCGCATCTGTTCGCAATACGAACAGAATCAACTGGATATTCGAACATTACAGGCCGGACATCGTTTATCATGCAGCGGCGCATAAACACGTTCCCTTGATGGAGGACAGCCCCAACGAGGCGGTGAAGAACAATGTCTTCGGTACTTGGAAAACCGCTCAGGCTGCAGCTTTTTACGGGGTAAAGAAGTACGTACTGATTTCCACCGATAAGGCGGTGAATCCAACCAATATTATGGGAGCCAGCAAGCGTATCTGCGAGATGATCATTCAGACCTTCAACAACCATTACGAGACGGAGTTCGTTGCAGTGCGCTTCGGAAATGTCCTTGGCAGCAATGGCAGCGTCATTCCTCTTTTCAGAAAGCAGATTATGCAGGGAGGGCCGGTAACGGTGACCCACCCCGATATTATCCGTTATTTTATGACGATTCCGGAAGCGGTTTCTCTGGTATTGCAGGCAGGAGCCTATGCGAAGGGCGGAGAAATCTTTGTGCTTGATATGGGAGAGCCGGTGAGAATATTGGATTTGGCGGAGAACTTGATCCGTTTATCCGGATACCGGGTAGGAGAGGATATTAAGATAGAGTTTACGGGACTGCGTCCCGGTGAAAAGCTGTATGAAGAGCTTCTCATGGATGCGGAGGGCTTGAAGGAAACGGCAAATAAATTGATTCACGTGGGGAGACCGATAGAACTTGATGAGATGAAATTTTTCGCCCAGCTGAAAAAGCTGAAAGAAGAATCCAGGGAAGAAGTGGCGGACATTCGCCCCTTAGTGAAGGAAATAGTTCCGACGTACCATTATAAGGATTAAATCATAACATTATATTTCAGGTTATTTTATAAAAGAAAAGAGGCGTTTTATCAATGGAAAACAAGAGGATATATCTATCTTCTCCTACCATGCACGGAAAGGAGCAGGAATTCGTAAAAGAGGCATTCGATACTAACTGGGTGGCCCCTCTCGGTCCTAACGTAAACAGTTTTGAAAAAGAACTGGCTGAGTATGTGAACATACCTTATGCAGCAGCCTTAAGCGCGGGGACCGCGGCGATTCATCTCGCACTGCGCTTGCTTGGTGTGAAAAAGGAAGACATTATATTTGTTCCGTCTCTCACCTTTTCCGCAACCTGCAATCCGATTATATATGAAAACGCCACGCCCGTATTCATCGATTCGGAGGAAGAAACGTGGAATATGTCTCCGGAAGCACTGAAGAAGGCTTATGAAAAATATCCTTCTCCCAAAGCAGTCATCATCGTTCATTTATATGGAACTCCGGCAAAGCTTCAGGAAATCATGGAGATTTGCGCAAGTAAGGGTACCGTGGTCATAGAGGATGCAGCAGAATCCCTGAGCAGCACATATAAGGGAAAACATACCGGAACCTTCGGCAGGTTCGGCATTTACTCCTTTAACGGCAATAAGATCATTACGACCTCGGGAGGAGGCATGCTCGTGTCCGAGGAGGAGGCAATGATAGAAAAGGCGCGGTTCTTATCTACGCAGGCCAGAGATCCTGCCAGACATTATCAGCATTCTCAGATTGGCTACAATTACCGCATGAGCAACGTGACGGCGGGAATCGGCAGGGGGCAGCTTTTGTCGCTGGACGAACACAAGGCACTTAAAAAAGCGATTTATAATCGGTATCAGGAAGCTTTTTCTGACATACCGGAGATTTCGATGAATCCGTTGAATCCGGATGGAGATGCCAATAACTGGCTGTCCTGCATGACGATAAAAGAGGGCTGTGGAGTCACACCTGATATGATCATGGATGCACTTGAGGCCGAGAATATCGAGTGCCGGCCTATTTGGAAGCCGATGCACCTGCAGCCGGTATTTCAGGAATACGATTTTATTTCTCTTTCGGAAGAAAAAGACGGCATGATAAGCGTATCCGAGGATATTTTCAACAGAGGCTTGTGCCTCCCCAGCGATATCAAGAATACGCAGGAAGATATGGATCGGGTGATCGGTATTGTGAGAAATCTGTTTGGCTTATAAGGAGGTAACGGCTATTACGGTATATGGAAGATATGTAAAAAGAATACTGGATTTCTTATTAGCACTTACAGGAATCGTTATCTTGTCTCCTTTATTTCTCGTGCTGGCTGTTCTCGTTAGGACAAAGCTCGGAAGTCCCGTTTTTTTCAAGCAGGAGAGACCGGGGAAGAATGAGAAGGTCTTTACTCTTTGCAAATTCCGAACGATGACAGACAAAAGGGATGAGAATGGAAATCTCTTGCCTGATAACATCAGGCTTACGAAATTCGGTAAAATTCTTCGTGCCACCAGTCTGGATGAACTTCCCGAGCTTCTGAATATATTAACGGGAGATATGAGTATCATCGGCCCCAGGCCTCTTCTTGTTTCCTATCTGCCCTATTATACTGAGGAAGAGAAGCTGCGCCATACGGTGCGTCCCGGACTTACCGGGCTGGCTCAGGTAAGCGGACGGAACTTCATCGATTGGGACAGTCGTTTTAAGAAGGATGTGGAGTACGTGAGAAATCTTTCTTTTGGTATGGATATGAAGGTACTATGGCTGACTGTGCGGACTGTGCTCGGACGAGGTGACGTAGCGGAGGATACCAATTTGACGGAGGGCAATTTTGCTGAAATCAGAAAGAAAAGACTGGAAGAGACCGGAAGCCTTGAAAGGATTGAGAACAACGTATGAATATATTGATTTTAAGTGCGGGAACGAGAAATAAGGTCGTGCAATATTTTAAGAAAGAGCTGGCAGAAACGGGCAGAGTCATAGCGACAGACTGCTCCGTTCTTGCTCCTGCAATTTATGAAGCGGATAAATTTTATCTAGTTCCGCGTATCGATGCGCCCGATTATCTGGATATCGTGCTGGACATATGCAGGAAGGAACAGATCGATGGGGCTTTTTCTTTAATCGACCCGGAGCTTAGCCTGCTTGCCAGGGAAAAAGAGAGATTTCTTGAGGCAGGAACGACTCCTATCATTTCCCCCTATGAACTGGTGGAAACCTGTTTCGATAAATATAAAATGTATGAGCTGCTTACGCAGATGGAGATTCCCACGGGAAGATGCTTTATCGATAAGGAGGACTTTTATCTTGCCGAGGGGAATGGTGAACTTTCTTATCCGGTATTTGTGAAGCCGATAAGGGGAAGCGCCAGCATGCATATAAACAAGGTATATGGGAAAGAGGAGCTGGAAGTCCTTTTCGGATTGTATGATGACCTGATGATTCAGGAATTCATGAACGGGACGGAGTATGGAGCAGATGTCTATATAGACATGCTGAGCGGGAAGTGCACCTCAATTTTTATAAAAGAAAAGATAAAAATGCGTGCCGGAGAGACCGATAAGGCCATATCATATAAAGATAAGGAGCTTTTTTCCGCGATAGAAAAATTTGTGGAAAAATGTGGGTTCTGTGGTATGATAGATATGGACATCTTTAAGATTGGAGACATTTATTACATTTCCGAAGTGAATCCCCGATTTGGCGGAGGCTATCCCCATGCCCATGAGTGCGGCGTGAATATGCCGAAGCAGGTAATCCGTAACTTGAAGGGAGAAAGCAATCCCTATACCGTGGGCAGCTATAAAGCAGGGGTCTGTATGATGAAATATAATGAGGTTATGATCAAAGACATGAGCGATACGGAGATGATAGAGTAGATGGGTATAATATTAATTTTAACCAATTCCTCAGGCGGACTTTACGATTTTCGCAATGAGCTGCTCCTTAGACTGCTGGAATGCCATAGGGTAATCATCAGTCTTCCGGATCAGACCAAGACCGCCGAGCTTAAGGAAGAAGGGTGTGAGATTGTCGAAACACCTATTAACAGAAGGGGAATGGATGTGAAGGAGGACATGAAGCTTTTCATGGCCTACCGGAGACTGATAAAGCAGATAAGGCCGGATATGGTGGTTACTTATACTATAAAGCCGAACATATACGGAGGTTTCGCCAGCAGGATTTTGAAAGTACCCTATATCACTACGATAACGGGGCTGGGCGGCGCTTTTGACAAGGAAGGCCTTTTCCTTAAGATGATTGTCCATATGTACCGGACAGGTCTTAAAAGGGCGGAGTGCATTTTTTTTCAAAATGCTGAGAACAGGGGTATTTTTTCCGGTTATCGCATCGCCGGGAAAAAAGAACGGATGGTAAACGGCTCCGGAGTGAATCTTAAGAGACATTCTTTCGAGCCATATCCTATGGGGGCAAGGACTACCTTTCTTTTTGTTGGAAGGGTAATGAAGGAGCGCGGCATTCTGGAATACCTGGAGGCGGCGGTCAGGCTGCATAGAGGGGATATCGAATTTGCAGTAATGGGTTATTGTGATGAAGATTATCAGGAAATGCTGGATGAATATACAGAAAAAGGAATTATCAGTCAGTGGGGTTTCCAAACGGAAGTACATTCTTATATAGCAAAGGCAGACGCTATTGTGGTGGCATCGTTTCACGAAGGCATGTCGAATGCGCTTATAGAGGCGGCGGCTACGGGACGTCCGGTAATCGCTTCCAATATCAGCGGATGCAGAGAGGCCTTTGAGGAGGAAGTGACGGGCTTTGGCTTTACTCCCGGCAATGCAGACGATTTGATCCGGGCTATGGAGAGGTTTCTCGCATTATCTAAAGAAGAGCAGGCACATATGGGAAAAGCGGCCAGAGAGAAGATGGAAAGTGAATTCGACAGAAATTCTGTCATTGATTCTTATATAAGTGAAATTAACACGATTTTATATAACTCATAATGGAGGATAAGAAGATGGATTTATACGAGAAACTTGTAAGCGGAGAGGAAAAACTCTCATTGGTCGGCCTCGGATATGTAGGTATGCCGATTGCGGTAGCCTTTGCAAGAAAGATAAAGGTGGTGGGTTTTGACTTAAATGAGGAGAAGATAGAGCTGTATAAATCGGGAGTAGATCCTACTAACGAGGTGGGCGCGGAGGTAATCAAAAACACATCTGTAGAATTTACCGCAGATGCGGACAAGCTAAAGGAAGCGAAATTCCACATCGTGGCTGTCCCGACTCCGGTAAACGACGACCATACCCCTGACCTTTCCCCGGTGGAGGGCGCAAGCCGTCTGCTTGGACAGAACCTGACAAAAGGCTCTATTGTCGTATTTGAATCTACAGTGTATCCCGGAGTTACCGAAGAGATATGTGTTCCTATTCTGGAAAAAGAATCGGGATTAAAATGCGGCGTAGATTTTAAAATAGGCTATTCTCCGGAAAGAATTAATCCGGGCGATAAGGTACACAGGCTGGAAACTATCGTTAAGATTGTATCCGGCATGGATGAGGATACGTTAAATACCATCGCAAAGGTGTACGAGCTGGTGGTGGAGGCCGGGGTATACCGGGCAGAATCTATCAAGGTGGCGGAAGCGGCAAAAGTAATTGAAAATAGCCAGCGGGATATTAATATCGCTTTTATGAACGAGTTGTCCATCATATTCCATAGAATGGGGATAGATACAAAGGCTGTCTTAGAGGCAGCAGGTACAAAGTGGAATTTCCTCAAATTTTTCCCGGGACTCGTAGGAGGACACTGCATCGGTGTGGATCCTTACTATCTGACCTATAAGGCGGAACAGCTGGGATATCATTCACAAATTATCCTTTCGGGCCGCCGCATTAATGACGACATGGGAAAATATGTGGCAGAAAGCCTTGTAAAAAACTTGATCAAAACTAATGTACCGGTAAAAGGTGCGAGAGTGGCAATTTTAGGATTTACCTTCAAAGAGAACTGCCCAGATACAAGAAACACCAAAGTTATCGATATTTATAAAGAATTAGAGGAATATGGAATCACGCCAATCGTGGTAGACCCGGCGGCGGATTCAGGGGAAGCGAAGAGGCTTTATGGGATCGACTTTCATGCTATGGAGGAAATACGGAATATGGACGCGGTCATCGTAGCGGTGGCTCATTCACAGTTCCTTGAATTATCCAGAGAGAAAATCGCAGGCTTTTTTCATGAGGAGCATGAACAGAAGGTATTGATGGACCTCAAGGGCTTATTCGATAAGAGGGATTATTCGGACGGCGAATTTCTATATTGGAGACTGTAATGACAAAAAACATGAAATCCGGCGGACTTCTGATAGTACTTGCCGCATTGTTTCTCGGAATGTTCGCCATATTCGGACCGGGCGTATACAACGACTCCGATCAGTATATTAAGATGCACATTCACAGAGAACCGCTGTATCCCCTTTTTCTCTTATGCCTTCGGGAACTGTTTGGAGAAGTATGGCTTACGGCGATGGGAATCATCCAGAATTTATTGGCCGCGTTTAGCATATGGCTGTTTGCGGAATATATGGCGAAGAAATTTTCTTTACGATTCTTTGAGGAAATCGTAGTAGTTCTTTTGGGGATAATGCCCCATATGGTTACGAAATACTTTTCCTCTCTGCATTTATTCATTACGAATTCCGTAATGAGTGAAGCGCTGTGTATTCCTCTTTTCACCTTATTTTTGTTGGAATGCTTCAAAATATTAACGGATGGAGAAGAATCCGCGGATGAAATACAATCCGTGTGGCTTGCTCTTATACTGGCCTTATTGCTGTCTCTTACGAGAAGCCAGATGATGGTGACTCTTTTGCTTTGGGCGGTTTCCGTCTGTGCGAAGCTTTTTGTGGTCAGAGTGAAAAGCAGAGCTCTTACGCTGCGTCTTGTGGGAGCGGTACTTCTTATCGTAGCAGTAGCTTTTTTGGGAAGATCGGTGGCGGTAAAGAGTTACAACTTTGTTTTTAACGGCCGTTTTGTTAGTAATACCTATGGGACGGTAAATACCCTGACCAATATACTCTATGCTGCAGACAGAGAGGCTGGAGAAAACATAAAGGATGAAGATGCGAGGGTATTTTTCTATCAAATGTATGATCTTACCGAGGCCCGTCAGGCGAATTACAAGTATGCAGGAGATTCACTGCGGGAAAAGGTGGAGCATATAGAGCAGTGGCATGACACCGTAAAGTATGAAATGATAGAGGATGTTTTTTATCAGACATACGATAAAACGGTGACCAGTGATTATATTACGCAAAACCTGATGGCTGATGAAGTGGCAGGAAAGATTATCGCGGGCATATTGCCGGAATGCTTCGGCAGGTGGTTTGCCGATTATCTGCTGATTGCCGGGTATGGACTTATCCGGAGCATTGCGGTAATACACCCTGTCATAAACTGGGTAGCGTTTCTTCTCTACCTGTCGGCAATTGCCATGACTATATGGCGGATACGAAGATCACTTCGAGAGGAAGGAAGGATAAGCGGCAGTGCATGGCTGATGGCACTTTCCCTTCTGGCGATAGCGGCTAATGTATTTGCGGTATCACTTACGATTATGGCGCTGTCACGGTATATGATTTATGGATTTTCCGCATTCTATACGGCATATTTCATATTGCTGGTGGAGTGGCTGAGAACTAAAGTTCGGAGAATATAAAGGAGCAAAAAACATGGGATATAAAGAGTTGAAATTTGAAAGAGACAGTGTTTTTCTCGTAACGGGAGGAGCCGGATTCATCGGTTCTAACATTTGCGAAGCACTGATAGGAATGGGATATGCGGTAAGGTGTCTGGACAACTTATCCACCGGTAAATATGAGAATATAGAGCACCTTACGGCAAACGAAAGATTCACTTTTATAAAGGGAGATATCAGAGAACTGGATACTTGCCTGGAAGCTACAAAGGGCGTGGATTACTGCATGAACCAGGCGGCCTGGGGAAGTGTGCCCAGAAGCATCGAGATGCCGCTTTTGTATGAAGAAATAAATATCCGTGGTACACTGAATATGATGGAAGCCTGCAGGCAAAACGGAGTGAAGAAATTCGTCTATGCTTCCAGTTCATCTGTATATGGGGATCATCCGCAGCTTCCGAAGAAGGAAGGTGCAGAAGGCAAGGTGCTATCCCCTTATGCTTTGACCAAAAAGGTGGATGAGGAATACGGAAGGCTGTATAAGGAGTTGTATGGTCTGGATACCTACGGCCTGCGTTATTTCAATGTATTCGGAAGAAGGCAGGACCCGGATGGTGCATATGCCGCAGTGATTCCTAAGTTCATCCGTATGCTGTTAAACGGAGAAGTGCCTACTATCAACGGAGACGGAAAGCAATCCCGCGATTTCACTTATATCGACAATGTTATTGAGGCCAATTTAAGGGCCTGCCTTGCTTCCGGTGAAGCGGGAGGGAATGCCTTCAATATCGGCGCGGGAGGAAGAGAATATTTAATTGATGTATATTATAATTTATGTAAAGCGCTGGGAAAAGAAGTGGAACCGAATTTCGGGCCGGACAGGCTTGGGGACATTCGGGATTCCAATGCGGATATATCCAAAGCGAGGGAGCTTTTAGGCTATGACCCGGAGTACGATTTCGCGAAAGGAATCAGCTTGGCAATCGACTGGTATAAAGAAAATTTGCTGCTATGAAGCCGGTAGGCTTAATAGTGCAAAATAATAGGGAGCTGGGTATGAAATATAAAGTTGTGGTATTCGGCGTAAAGGATACGTCGGAAAACATTGTGGAATTCATTCATCATAATATCTGTCCGGTGGATTTGGTCATTACCATTCATAAGGATGTGCTGAATAAAAATCAGGTTTCGGGTTTTAAGGGATTGTCCGTACTGACTGAAAAATATCAAATACCGGTATTTGAGGCGGAGAGCTATTTTCTCACAGATGAAAAAACTCGCAGTTTCATGGCGGAAAATGAATTCGAAATAGCGGTATCCATGGGGTGGCAGCGTCTGATTCCGGCTTATGTGCTGGAAAAGTTTAAATATGGTGTATACGGTTTTCACGGCAATTGCGGCTATTTGCCCTTCGGGCGCGGGCGGTCTCCGTTAAATTGGTCTATGATCAACGGGGATACGAGATTTAATTTGAACCTTTTCCGCTATGACGAGAATGCGGACAGTCCTAACGTATTTGCTACGGAGATGTTTTCCATAACGCTTCACGATGATATTCGCACGGCTCAGTATAAAAATATGATTTGTTCCAAGAGTCTGATAAACAAACTGCTAAAGGCTTATGCGGATAAGAATATCGTTATAAGGACGGAGTCTAAGGACTTCGATTCATGGTATAATAAACGAACCGCAGCAGATGGTAAAATAGATTTTCATGACCGTACAAGAAATATTTATAACCTGATCCGCGGTGTGGCGGCTCCTTTTCCGGGAGCATTCGCGATGTGCAAGGAGCAGAAGGTTACGATATGGGAGGCTCATCCTTTCGATGAGATTATAGATTTTTCGGCCTATGCGCCGGGAGAAGTGGTGGATGTCTTTGACGGAAAGCCGGTGGTGCGCACGGTGGACGGTTCGCTTCTGATTGAACGGTACGCGTGCGAAAAAGAGCTTGTGACGGGAGATGTGCTGGAGTAATGAAAATTGCTGTTCGAATGGACGATATAACACCTCGCATGGATTGGGAGAACTTTGAGAGATTTCGAGGACTCCTTAAAGAATACGGGGTAAAACCGTTAGTAGGGATCGTTCCGGATAACCGGGATGAGAATCTGAATAAAGATAAAGGTGCAGCCTTAAACGGAGGCTCGCTGGAGGAGCATTTCTGGAAACAGGTCAGCGTATGGAAATGCGAAGGCTGGACGGTAGCCCTGCATGGATATCAGCACTTATATACACAAAAAAAAGGCGGTTGCTTTCCGTTAAACCGTTTTTCGGAATTTGCAGGATTAAGCCTGGAGCAGCAGAAAAGGATGCTGGAGGCAGGCAAGGACATTTTCGCTTCGCATGGAATTGAAACGGATATTTTCATGGCTCCGGCACATTCCTATGACAGGAATACTCTTCGCGCACTTAAGGAACTGGGATTTACGAAGCTCACAGATGGTTTCGGCATTAAGCCGTATATACGCGGAGGAATCATTTTCTATCCGATATCCTTCAAGTTAAGCAGCAGCATGAAGAAGAAAAAGGGAGTTACAACTATGGTGGTTCATACGAATACCATGAAGGATTCGGATTTTGAAAGATGCCGAAATATATTCCAGTGTTCGGAAATGATTTCCTATGAGGAATATCTGAAGCTGCCGGCGGTGAGAAGAGGCTGGATTCAAAATATTGTCGAATATGTAATGGCATCGGCGAAGCGTCTGCTGGTGAAATTTTTGTGATTCAAAATCTGCTAAAGTGGATATGAGGTATAAATTATGGAACAGCCCATTCGTATACTGCATGTATTCGGAGGCGTGAGTCTGGGAGGAGCGGAAAGCCGCATCATGGACTTATACCGTTGCATGGACAGAGAGGAAATACAGTTCGATTTTCTCGTGCACGCCGAATGCGTGGAGAAAAGAAAAGCAGAATATTATGACGAAGAGATAAAGTCGCTTGGCGGAAGAATTTTCGTGCTGCCCAAGTTTAAGGTATATAATTATATTCAGTATAAAAGGGCAATCAATGATTTTTTTAAGACGCATCACGAATTTGCGCTTGTGCAGGGACACATGACCAGCACCGCTTCTCTTTATCTGCCTGCCGCGAAAAAAGCGGGGATTCCCATAGGGGTTGCCCATGCGAGGAGCGCAGGGGTGGACAAGGGAGTGAAAGGCATAATTACCAAATTGCTGCGGTTACCGCTGCTAAAGCGGGCAGATTATTGCTTTGCCTGCTCAAAGGAGGCAGGGAAAGCCGTTTTTGGTAGGAAATGGGAGAAGAGTCAGAAAGCGTTGGTGCTGCCTAATGCCATCGCTTTGGAGAAATATATTTATAATGAGGAGATGAGGGATAGACTCAGGAAAGAACTGGGTATAGAAGACTGCTATGTAATCGGACATGTGGGGCGATTCCATTATGCGAAGAACCATGAATATTTGCTGGAGGTATTTTCTTCCCTGCATGCCGGAATGAAGGAAAGGAATGTAAGGGCCGTACTTCTCCTGCTGGGAGACGGAGCAGGAATGGCGCCTATACGGCAGCAGGTTAAGGCGTTTGGGCTGGAAGAGGATGTATTTTTTATGGGGAACAAAAAAGATGTGGAGAACTATTATCAGGCGATGGACTTTTTTGTATTTCCCTCCCGCTTTGAAGGACTTCCCGGAACCGTGGTGGAGGCTCAGACAGCAGGGCTTAGGTGTATGATATCCGACAAGATTACGCCGGAGGTAGGGCTTTGCCGGCTTGTTCATTACGAAAGCATAGACGAGCCTGCAGATTTATGGGCAAAATATATCTTAGAGAATGCCTCATACGTAAGAAGTGACATGTATGAGACGATAAAGGAAGCCGGATTCGATGTAAAGGAACAGGCGGCGAAGATGGAAGGCTTTTATAAGACAGGAAAAATGTGATAGTAAATCAGTTACTGTTAAGCTGCGTAAGAACGTGATTCAAGAGATGATTTCTGCTTCGCAGAGCGAATTTAAATGCAGAAATCATGCGTTACTGAGAACGGAGCGAACGTAACGTAAATCAGGTAGCCGCTTTATGAATTGCGAACGGAGGTAATCATGAAGAAAAAAATCATGCTGATAGTCCCAATGCTTCATCAGGGAGGGTTCGAAAGAGTATGCGTAGCGACGGCGCGGTTGTTGGAGCCGTTTTACGACGTATACATAGTGATGTTCGATTCCAAGGATATCGCTTATGATATCAAAGGGTTGAATGTAATCGACCTACATATGGGCGTGAAAAAGGATATGGCAGGCAAGCTCCTCAACGTTCTGAAACGCAGCTTTGCGGTGGGCAGAATGAAGAAAAAGCTGAGAATTGATATTGCATACAGCTTCGGACCGTCGGCAAATGTGGTGAATGTCTTTTCCCGCAGGGGTGAGCAGGTATGGGTAGGAATAAGAAGTTACATGGATATGGAGAACGAAAGGAAAATCAGGCTGCTTTGCAGGCTTTCGGACAAAATATTATGCTGCTCCAAGCTGATCGAGGAGGAAATCCGTACCAAATACAGCTGTCGGAAGGCAATTACTCTGTATAATCCGCTGGATGTGGAGGAAATACAGAAAAGCGCGTCGATGCAGCAGCCCAGATTGCCATGGGAGAACACGGAGCATATTATCGTTTCCATGGGGCGGGAGGATGATGTGAAGGGCTATTGGCATCTGATCAAAAGCTTTTCGCTTTTGCAGAAGGATATTCCGGATGTGAAACTGATGATTATCGGGGACGGCGATTTTGAAGAGTATCTGAGTCTTGCCAAGCGTTTGGGAATTGGTGATCATGTTTATTTTCCGGGAATGAAGAAAAATCCTTTCCCTTACTTAAAGGCGGCTGAAGTTTATGTCCTGACCTCCTACAACGAAGGCTTTCCCAACGCTCTTTTGGAAGCTATGGCGTTAGGGATCCCGGTCATTGCTACAGATTGTATGACGGGGCCGGGAGAAATACTGGTGAATAGCAGCTATGGCGTGCTCATACCGAATATGAGTCCGGAAAAGAATCTGGATGAGAAGTCCATTTCCGGAGAGGAACAGGCGCTGTACGAAGAGATAAAGAGATTGATGACACATAGGGAAAGCTATGAGAGCTATAAAAGAGCCGCCATTAGACGTGCAGGAGACTTTTCGAATAAGGCTTATGTGGAAATCCTAAAAAAGCAGATAGAAATGTAGATGAAGGGATACTAAGAGTGAAAAAAACGATTATTGTAATGCCAATTGCGAATGAAGAAGCTACAATCGCAAAAGTTCTCGATGAGATTTTGTCGTTAGACTATGACAATTTATATATATATCCGGTTATGGATAATTACTCCAAGGACAAGACGCAGAAGATTGTGGAAGAATTTGAGCAAAAGACGGATAAGGTAAAGCTTATTTTCTATAAGGAATCTTATGGTGTTATCAGCTGTTATTTGGAGGGTTTCCGTCGTGCGCTGGCGGATGGAGCGGAGCAAATTATTGAGATGGACGGCGGAGGAAGTCATCTTCCGACGGAAGTACCTCTATTTATAGAAAAATTGGAAGAAGGTTACGAATGTGTTTGGGGATCGCGTTTTGTAAAGGGCGGAGGAATAAGCAACCACCCGTTATACAGAAGGATCTTAAGTTCAGGTGGCACTATTTTGGCCAACGTGGTACTTGGAACAAATCTAAAGGATATGACCAGCGGATTTGAAGGATTCCGGAGGAATATATTGGAGAGTATGGATTTGGATAAATTTCTTTCTAAAGGTCATATGTACCAGACTGAAATGAGGTATTATTGTCGTAATTATCATACGATAGAAGTGCCCATTCATTATGTGGGCTCTGAATCCAGTTTTAGTATGAAGTCAGTCACCGAAGCACTCAGAATTTTATTCGAACTGAAAAAGAATGAAAAAAACGTACATACAGCCAATCATTCATAAACGGTAAAACTAAGAAGGATATGCGGCAGCATATCCTTCTTTCCATGTATCTGCCGGCTGTCGGTACCGGTCATAGCATTTTAATTTGCGCTTACTATATGAATGTGGTAAAATTGGGAAGGATTATAAGTACGAATTCGCAGGAGCTATTGAGCCTGCTAAGCGAGGTTGTGCGAGGTATGAAGTATTGGAAAAGCGAAAAATAGCGTTTCACTTAAACTGTCTGGAGCAGGGCGGAGCCGAGAGGGTAGTGTCCAACTTGGCGAATCGATTTGCGAAAGAAGGATACGAGGTGCTTATCGCCACGCAGTGGTATGGAGAAAATGAATTTCAGATAGATGAGAGGATAAGACGGGTCCATGTGGGACTCAATATGGAAGATGAGAAGAAATCGCGGGTGATACAGTTTTTTTTGAGGATATTTCATCTGAGAGCCTTTATGAATAAAGAAAAACCTGACGTTCTCATAGCCTTTGCCCAGAGGGCTAATTATAGGGCGCTGATGGCCTCCTTTTTTACGAGGGTGCCTGTTATCATATCCATTCGGACCGATCCGGTGGGGCATTATGATGCTGTCTCGGACAAGCTGCAGATACCGCTTCTGTTTCCGAGAGCGGCTGGGTGTGTGTTCCAAACAGAGGGGCAACGGGAGTTTTTTGCTCCCTTTTTACAAAAAAAATCGCGAATCATATTGAATCCGCTGCACGATAAATATATTGGTGTTCCGAAACCCGTAAGCCGTAAAAAAGAGGTGGTGCAGTCGGGAAGGCTGGTAGACTTTAAGAATCAGCCGATGCTGCTTCGGGCATTCATTCAGGTTCATGAGAAGCATCCTGACTATATGCTCAAGATATATGGCCCGGATTCCTTCGACGGTACGAAGGACATTCTAGAGAGTATTATCGAAGAAAATCATGCCGGAGATTATATAAAGCTGATGGGCGGCAGCGATTCCCTGGAGAAGGATTTGAACGATGCGGCTTTATACGCTTTTTCTTCCGATTGGGAGGGACTGCCCAATGCGCTGTTAGAAGCGATGGCATTAGGACTCCCCATCGTCGCAACCGACTGTCCCTGCGGCGGTCCTCGTACCGTAATGGAAAATGGAGTAAACGGCCTGCTGATTGAGGTCAGGGACCAGAAGGCATTAGCGGAGGGAATAAACCGGCTGATCGAAAATCCGGAATATGCGGAAGAACTGGGAGATAATGCAAGAAAGATTTGTGAAATCGCCAATTCCAAGGCAATATTTGAGCAATGGCGGGATTATATTGAAGAGATTTGCAGTAATAATAAGCGGTAAAGCATATTAAAAGTAGATGCAGTAATTGATAAAGGAGCAGAAAGATGTTTTCATTCGAGGATTACAAGGAGATTATAAGAATTATTAAGTCCTCCGGCTTGCAGGCGGATTATGAGGAGGCTCTTTATAGGGATAAGTTCATTATTATGCGCCATGACGTGGAATACAGCGTGGAGAGGGCGTATGACCTGGCCAAAGTGGAATCTTCCATGGATTTTACCTCTACCTTCTTTTTCCAGTGGACGAACAATTCCTATAATCTGTTGTCCAGAAAAAACAGGGATATGATATGCGATATGCATGAAAGAGGACAGAATATCGGCCTTCATTTCGCGCTGAACGGAATGACGGATATGCAGGAGGTCCGCAGACAGATTGCAAAGGAGATGCACATGCTGAGCGAGATGCTGGGTTTTGAAATATCCCAGTTCTCAGTTCATAGACCTTCACCGGCAGTTTTGGCTGAAAATATTAAGCTGCCCGGCATTATCAATGCATATCAGGATAACTTCTTTACTTTTGCGGAAAATGTAACGGAGGATTCCAAACTCGGAGTAAAATATATGTCTGATGCCAACCATATATGGAGATACGGCTATCCTGACGAGAAGAATATCTTAGGATATGACAAAGTGCAGATTCTGACCCATCCTTTCGCCTGGACGAAAAAAGGATATGACAATTATGAAAATTACAAGACGTTAGTGCACGAAAAATATATAGAGCTTATCGACAGCATCGACAGAGAGTGCAAGGATTTTGCGGAATATAAGGATAGTTTCTTAGAAGCTCAGTAGATGAGAACACGGCAGGAGGTACCGGGATGTGCGGTATATGCGGATTTGTGTCGAGGCAAGATATAAAACTGACACAATTAAAGGAAATGAATGACACAATGTATCATAGAGGACCTAACGACAGCGGAGAAGAAATCTATGGGCTGAAAGACGGCTATAGTGTGGGACTGGCCCAGCGCAGACTCTCTATACAGGATTTGTCTGCCTTAGGACATCAGCCGATGCACTCGGACAACAGGCGTGTCAGTGTGGTGTTTAACGGTGAGATTTATAATTTCCATGAGCTAAGAGAGAAATTGTCCGATTATTCGTTTTGCTCTACCTGTGATACGGAGGTGATCATCGCCGCTTATTTGAAATGGGGAATAAGCTGTGTGGACTTTTTTAATGGTATGTTCGCCATCGCCTTATTCGATAGGGAGAAGGGGGAACTGTACCTGATGCGGGATTGCATTGGAAAGAAGCCCATGTACTATATGGAGAATGGAGCTGAACTTGTTTTCGCTTCGGAGCTGAAGCCGATCATGTCCTTTCCGGGTTTTGAAAAGAAGATAAGAAAGGACGTCATTTCCCGCTATTTGTATCAGCAGTATATCAATGCGCCGGAGACGATTTTTGAAAATGTATACAAGCTCGAACCTGGAGCTATTCTTAGAATCTCTGTAGACAGTAAATCTCTTGCCCTTAAGAAAGAAACATGGAAGTATTGGGATATCAAAGATATATACGCTAAGCAAAGGCAGCATATGGTTACCGATTATGCGCAGGCCAAAGGGGAATTGAAGGAACTCTTAAAAAAAGCGACCTCCTCCCGGATGATAGCGGATGTTCCGCTGGGTTCCTTTCTGAGCGGCGGCTATGATTCCTCTTTGATCACAGCCATGGCGCAGGAGCATTCTTCGGAACCCGTTAAGACCTTTTCCATCGGCTTTCAGGAGGAAAGATATAATGAGGCCAAGTATGCGAAAGAAGTGGCGGATTATCTCGGTACAAACCATACGGAAATGTATATCGATGAAAAGCAGATGTTCGATCTCGTGGAGAGCATACCTAAGTATTATGATGAGCCTTTTGCCGACAGTTCTCAGATCCCGTCTATGCTCGTTTCCGCTTTGGCAAGAGAACACGTGACTGTGGCACTTTCCGGCGACGGCGGCGATGAATTTTTCTGCGGCTATAATATCTATGAAAATGTGGCTCAGGCGCAGATGCTGGATATGGCTGGTGCAGCAGTACATGGAATATGCAGACTTCCTTTTATAAATAAGGCGGGACTTTCAAAGAGGCTTCCTTTTCGCGTGCGTGTTATAGCGGAGAACCGGAACAAAGAGACGAAGACCCAATTCGGCGCCAGCAATTATATCGTGCGTGCAGGTGCAATGGTAAAGAACGATGGCAGCGAACTTCCCTGCCATTATGAGATAGAAAGCAAATATGGAGAAAGCAAATGGCAGATTCGCCGGATGCTTTTAGATATGGACACTTACCTTCCGGGAGATATTCTCTGCAAGGTGGACAGAGCTTCCATGAAGTATTCTCTTGAGGCCAGATGCCCCATTCTCGATAGAGATGTTATGGAATATTCTTATAGGATTCCCCATGAGTATAAGTTCTATAAAGGGGATAAAAAACATATTTTGAAGGATATTGCGTATGACTATATACCGAAGGAGCTTTTGGACAGGCCGAAGGTGGGGTTCGGAGTACCCCTTGACAAGTGGCTGAGAGGTCCTTTGAAGGAGCAGCTTCTTTCCTACAGTGAGAAGGATTATCTGGAAAAGCAGGGAATCTTCGATTCGGCTTATGTATCCAATATGATCCGGGAGTATATTAGGACCGGCGACGGAGGTCCCGCTACCGGTGCCAATTATTCCAAACTTTCCTGGTCCTTCTTTATATTTGAGCAGTGGTATCAATATTATTTTAAATAAAGAGAGGAATGATTTTTTTGGACAAGAAGCATTTGGCTCTGTTTATTAGTTCTTTAAATAAAGGCGGCTCCGAAAGAGTGTTAGTCAATCTCGCTGAATACTTTTATGCACAGGGTTATCTGGTAACTATCGTGACCCAGTACCGTGCAGAGAATGAATATCCGGTAAGCGACGGTATAAGCAGGGTTCTGTCGGATATTGACAAAGAGGAGATACGAAAGGGCAGGGCGGCCAATTTCTACGGGCGCTTTATGAAGCTCCGAAGCATATGGAAACAGCAAAAGCCTGACCTGATTTTATCTTTTATCGGCAAGAACAATATTATGGCGATACTGACTTCCCGCTTTCTGCATATACCGGTGGTAGTGTCGGTGCGGGGCGAGCCGGAACTGGAATATTACTCCCTGGGACTTAGACTGGCGGCAAGATATGTCTTTCGGCTGGCAGAAGGCATTGTTCTGCAGACGAAAAGCTGTCTGACGTTTTTCCCAAAGGCGGTGAGCAAAAAGGCAATTATACTTAAAAACTCTCTTAATCCTGCATTTATAAAGGAAGACTATGAAGGAGAGCGAGAGAAACAGATCGTAGCGGTAGGGCGGGTGGATGCCAACAAGAACCACGAAATGATGATCCGGGCATTCGCGGAAATTGCAGACAGATATCCGGACTATAAGCTCATCATATACGGCGAAGGGCAGCTTCGGCAGAAGCTGACAGAATATGCTGCTGAGTTGGGACTTTCGGAACGGGTTAAGCTGCCGGGAGCCATATCTAATGTAGAGGATGTCATTTATAAGGCGTCGGTATTCGTGCTGGCCTCTTATTCCGAGGGGATGCCCAATACACTTTTGGAGGCTATGGCTTTGGGAATACCTGTTATTTCTACGGACTGTCCGCCCGGCGGGCCCAGAGAGCTAATTACCCATGGAGAAAACGGTCTGTTAATCCCCACCGGTGACTGGAAGGAATTGGCGGAAAACTTGCAGAAATTATTAGATAACATGGATTATGCAAAAAAAATGGGCAAAAATGCTTCAAAAGTGAAAGAAGAATTCAATCCGGAAATCATAAACCGAGCATGGAAAAATTATTTGGAAAAGATAATGCGAGGATGAAGTTGAAAGAGGCAAGGGCATAAAGGTGACTGTAAAGCAAGCGGCGAAATCGGCAATTTTTATCATTATTTTCATATATATCCTTCTTACCGTTACTTATATTATACGGACCAACGGAGATGTGAAGGATCGGTTTACGGGATTTTACGCAGAGCCGAAGGACACCATAGATGTGGTCATGATAGGCTCAAGCCCTGTATATCCCTATTATTCCACTCCGCAGATGTGGGGAGAATACGGCATAACGGCGTACCCTATCTCCAGCAATCTGCAAAGGCCGGTAGCAGGAGTCTACATGGTGGATGAAGTAAGAAAGACGCAGAGTCCGTCGTTATATGTATTCGAAATGCGTATGTATACGGCCAGTGAAACGGATCTTACCAACAATATGGCTTATACCAGAGGCGTTACCGACAACATGAAATACTCTTGGAACCGGATAAAGACCATCAATGCCATGGTAGCAGAACCTGACCAGCGTTATACGTACTATTTCGATATATTTAAATACCATTCTAACTGGAAGACGATGGTGCTGCCAAAACAGCTGGCAAGCTTTCGCTATGAGCTCCTGGACGGACAGAAGGGATATGTGATGACAGATGAAGTAGGGCCCTGCGAAGCGGTGGATACCTCTGCGATTACGGAGAAGACCCCGATGCCCGAAGAGCAGGAGAAGCATTTGTATGAGCTGCTCGACTATTTGAAAGAAGAAAAATTACAAGCGTTATTTATTCTTTCTCCGACGGTAATGGAGGAAGAAAAGCAAATGATGTACAATTATATGAACGATATTATCGAGACCTATGGTTATAGGTTTTTGGATATGAACGATTATTATGAAGAAATCGGTTTGGACTTCGCCTCCGACTTCAGCGATTACGGCGGACATACCAATGCATTAGGGGCTAAAAAGTGTACGTCATTTCTGACAGATTATGTCATAAGCAATTATTCCTTAGAAGATAAAAGAGGCGATGACCGCTATGCCAAATGGGATGCTGCATATGAGCATTGGAAACGCATGTATGAAGAAGCGGAGCAGACAATTGCCTTGAAAATTGAAAACGGCGATTTTGCGGAAGTGACAGCAGAAGAATAAAGGAGACAGGGATATGTGTGGTATTGCGGGATTTTGCAACTTAAGAGGTGACTGGAGCGGCAATATAGACAGAATGAACCACTGTATGCTTCATAGAGGGCCGGATGCTTCCGGTGTATGGAGAAACGAAGAAGGTGATGTGGTGCTGGGGCACCAGAGGCTATCCATCATGGACCTGACTCCTACCGGCGCTCAGCCGATGGAATCCAGCAGCGGGCGTTTTGTCATCGTATTCAACGGGGAAATCTATAATTATAAAAAGATTGCGAAAAAGCTTCTGGAGGAAGAAAAGGTTGCTCAGTTCAGAGGGACCTGCGATACGGAGGTGCTTTTAGAGGCGATGGAGGCATATGGTGTGGAGCAGGCCATCGGAATGTGCAAGGGCATGTTCGCCATTGCCTTATACGACAAAAAAGAACGGGTGTTATTTTTGGCGAGGGATAGAGTGGGAGAAAAGCCGCTCTATTATGGATTTGCGGGCAACGATACCTTTGCTTTTGCGTCTGAGATAGGTTGTATCGCTGCTTTGGAAAATTTCAAAAATGAAATTAATACTTCGGTGCTGGATATTTATTTTACTCATGGATATATTCCGGCGCCCTATTCTATCTACAAGGATATATATAAATTAGAGGCGGGCAGTATTTTAAAAATAGAAGTGCCTTACCATCAGGATAATATCTCCATCTCTTCCTATTGGTCTATGAAGGAAGCGGCGGTAAAAGGACAATCATGTTTATTTACGGGCAGCGAGGAGGAAGCTGCAGAGGAGCTGGAACGCCTTTTGAAAGAGTCCATAAAGGAACAGATGGTGGCGGATGTGCCGGTGGGCGCCTTTTTGTCAGCAGGAATCGACAGCAGTACGATTGTTGCGCTGATGCAGTCTCTGAATAATAACAAGGTTCGGAGCTTTACTATCGGAATGACCGAGGAAGGGTACAATGAAGCGGCGGCGGCGAAAGAGATAGCGAAGCATCTGGGAACAGATCATACGGAGCTGTATATTACAAAACAGGATGCCATCGATGTGATTCCAAAGCTGGGTTATATGTTCGGCGAGCCCTTTGCCGACTCTTCCCAGATTCCTACCTATCTTGTGAGTAAGATGACGAAGGAGTATGTGACGGTTTCTCTGAGCGGGGATGCGGGAGACGAGCTGTTTGCCGGCTATACGTCCTATGAGTCGGTAAGCCGTATCTGGAATAAGATGAAGGGCATACCGTATTTTGTAAGAAAGCCTTGCAGTGAGCTGGTTCTTCACAGTCCTCTTGCAAAAAAGCAGATTTACCGTACGAAGGCAACCCTTTTAGGCGCTAAGACGCCGGGCAGGCTATATGAAATTTCTTATGAAACGGATCCGCTTACTAAAAAGATCAGCAGGTCGCATGCCGACTGCCCGTATAAATACAGTCAGTTTACCCATTACATGGAAGAAGTGAACCATAACATCATGTTGATGGATATGCTCATGTACCATCCCGACGATATTCTTGTGAAGGTGGATCGGGCGGCGATGGCGGTTTCCCTTGAAACGAGAGTTCCTATGTTGGACAAGGATGTGGTGGAATTCGCATGGACGCTTCCGATCGAGTATAAACGTCAGGGAAAGACGGGGAAAAAGGTTCTTAGGGATGTGCTGTACAAATACGTTCCCAGAGAAATGATGGAGCGTCCCAAAAAGGGCTTCAGCATACCGATCGATAAGTGGCTTCTGGAGCCGGAGCTTAGAGGCTGGGCGGAGGCCCTCATAGACAGAAAGACTCTGGAGCGGCAGGGAATCCTCGATGCCGACGTAGTATGGCAGATTTGGGAAGATTACACGAAGAACGGTATTTGGCGTATCCAGATATGGTTTATATTGATGTTTCAGGAGTGGATGCTGGTGTGAAAGGTGTGGTCATTGATGAATATAATTCGTATGTCCGGAGGAATCGGGAATCAGATGTTTCAGTACGCACTATATTTGAAGCTCGTTTCTCTCGGCAGGGAAGTGAAGTTCGATGATATGACGGAATATGAGCTGGATAACGCAAGGCCCATTATGCTTCCGGTGTTCGGCATCGATTATCCGAAGGCGACGAAGGATGAAGTGAAGGAGATAACGGATGGCTCCCTGGACTTTAAGGCCAGAGTCAGGAGGAAGCTGTTTGGACGAAAGAGCAGGCAGTATACCGAAGCGTCCTTCGATTACGATGAAGAGGTGCTGAGAAGAGATTCTGCTTACTTGTGCGGAAACTTTCAGAGTGAGAAGTACTTTAAGGATATTGAAAAAGAAGTGAAGGAAGCATTCCGCTTCCGGAATGTCCAGATACCGGTGAAGATAGAAGAACAGATTAAAGGCTATGAGAAGGAAATCGCAGAAAGTCTTTCTGTCAGCGTTCATATAAGGCGGGGGGATTATCTTCAGGCGGCAGACGTATACGGCGGTATTTGTACGGATGCTTACTATGACAAAGCGATAAATTATATAAAAAATAAGTATCCGGCGGCGCATTTTTTTGTATTTACCAATGATGTCCTCTGGGCGGAAAAATGGTGCGAGACAAAGCAGAAAGCAGATGAGGAGCCGGCATTTACGGTAATAAAGGGAACACAGGAGTCTACGGGGTATATCGATTTGATGCTGATGAGCAAATGCAGGCATCATATTATTGCCAACAGCAGCTTTAGCTGGTGGGGGGCATGGCTTGGAACCGCGTCAGCTAAATGCGTGATTGCTCCCGAAAAATGGCTGAATACGCGTGAATGTCACGATATTTTCACGCCGGATATGGTTAGGATTGATGCGTATGGAAAAATTGATATCAATAATAGTGCCAATTTATAATATAGAAGCATATCTGCCAAGGTGCGTGGACTCCCTTTTGGCGCAGACTTATTCGAAGCTGGAAATCATACTGGTGGACGACGGCTCTACCGACGGTTCACCGGATATCTGCGACAGCTATGGGAAGAAGGATGGCAGAATAAAGATAGTGCACAAAAAAAACGGCGGCTTGTCCGATGCGAGAAATGCAGGGATGGATGTGGCTGCGGGTGAATATATCGGCTTTGTGGACGGAGATGACTGGATCGACAAGGATATGTATCTGGCAATGTACCGCGCTTGCGAAAGGGAGGCTGCTCAGGTGGCGGTATGCCGCTATAAACAGATAAGATCCGCGGAGCAATGTGAGGAAGCGGGGATGATTGACGCATCCTCGGGTAATAGTGTATTATTATCCAAAAAGAAAGCTTTGGAGGCGTATGTCTGCGGAGATGAAAAATACGTGATATATAATTCCGTGTGGAGCAAGCTTTTTGCTGCAGAACTGATTAAGGATATGCGTTTTCCTGTGGGAAAGAATTCCGAGGACATCATGTTTACTACGAAAGCCTTTTGCCGCATGAACCGGCTGGTTTATCTGGACACGCCTTATTATAATTATGTGCTGGACCGAGAGGGAAGCATTATGAATGAAAAAGCAGGGCAAAGAAGACTCCGGGACGAGATTCCCTTTTGGAGAGAGCAGATTGCTTACATTGCAGAGTCAGGCATGACGGAGCTTTCCGATAAGGCGGCTTATCATTTCTACCGCCGGATGCTGTTTTATTATATAGATTTTATGGATAGTACGGCTACGAGGGAATTCGCGAAGGAAATCGCCTCACAGCTTAGAAAAGAGAAGGAAAGCATCCGGAGGATACACAAAAAGAAGTATGTCGCAATAGGGGACAAGGCACGGATGAAACTGGCGTTAGCTTGGCCTTATGGGTATTACTTCGTGGTAAAGCTGTATGATAAATATGTGATTCCGATTCGGAACAAAGCGTAATAGGAGACAATTATTTCTATGAATTTATTGAAGAGAGTATCGAAAATTTTAACCCAAAGACAAAAGAAACTGCTTGGTCTTCTGTTGATTATGATGTTGATCGGTGCGGCGCTGGAGACGGTGGGAACCTCTCTGCTCCTTCCCTTTATCACGGTGGCGATGGACCCGGCAAGCATATCCGAGAACGAATATTTAAGATATTTCTACGATTTCTTCCACCTGACCGATGCCAGCGGTTTCCTGATCATGCTGGCGATCGTACTCATCATCGTGTATGTGGTGAAGAGCGTATATTTATTTTTCATGTATTATGCGCAGTACCGTTTTATCTATAACGGACAGTATAATACCTCCAGAAATCTGTTCAAGGATTATGTAAGGCGTCCCTACGAATTCTTTCTGGATGCCAGCACGCCTGTGGTGATGAGGCATATTATGAGCGATGTAAACGGCTCCTATAATCTGCTCCTTACCTTCCTTCAGATGTTTACGGAATTATTTATCTTCGTGGCTCTTCTCATACTGGCAGTGGCGGTAAGTCCTTTGATGACGCTTATCATCTGCGGCGTTCTGGGAATCATTCTGATGCTGAATAAAAAGGTCCTCGGCCCCATCCTCAGACGGTTCGGGCACGAGGTACAGACCAACAGCGCCCTTACCACAAAGTGGATCATGCAGGCGGTAAACGGCATGAAGGAAACGAAGGTGCTGAACAAAGAGCGGTATTTCGTGGAGCAGTACGAAAAGAGCGCAGGCAGGCTGAATACGATTCAAAAAAGGCAGAATTCCATGCAGAACATTCCGCGCCTTGTGATAGAAACGGTCTGCATGTGCGGAATCCTCGGAATCGTGGCGGCGTTCCTCGCTGTGGGCAATAACATCGGAGAGATGATCAAGCAGGTTGGTATGCTTGCGGCTGTTGCGATCAAGCTTATGCCAAGCGCCAATAAGCTTTCTACTTATATTAATAATATCGCTTACTACGAGCCCTCTTTAGGCGCGGTGGAGGATATCATCATCCGCAGCCATGAAAGGGATGTGAATACGGATGTGCTATTCCTTAAGAATGAAGAAATCGTGCCTATGAGCTTTATCAAAGAGGTAAACCTGGAAGGTATTACGTATTGTTATCCCAATACGGAGCTTAATATTTTGGAGAATGCCAGCGTTTCTATTCCGCTTGGAAAATCTGTGGGCTTTATCGGACCTTCCGGCGCAGGAAAATCTACTACGGTAGACATACTGCTGGGACTTTTGCATCCGCAGAAAGGTGAGGTAACGGTGGACGGAGTGGATATTAAGTCGAATCTTCCCGGCTGGTATGCGAAAATAGGCTATGTGCCCCAGATGATATTCATGCTGGACGACACGATCAGAAATAATGTGGCATACGGTGTAGATGAAGAGGATATCGACGATGAACAGGTATGGTATGCCTTAAAGGAAGCGCAGATGGATGAATTCGTGCGTGGGCTTCCCGAAGGATTGGATACGAGTATTGGAGAGAGAGGCGTGCGCATTTCCGGCGGTCAGAGACAGCGTCTCGGTATTGCAAGAGCGTTGTATACGGAGCCCGATATCATGATTTTCGATGAAGCGACCTCAGCTTTGGATAACGATACCGAGCAGGCGATCATGGAAGCAATCGAAAGGCTTCATGGTAAAAAAACACTTGTTATTATTGCGCACAGACTGACTACCATTGAAAAGTGCGACGCAGTTTACCGGGTGGAAAACCAGATTTTTAAAAGAGAACGTTGATTCAGGAAAGGACGATCGATACGAGATGAGCGAATATAAAAACGGCAGATTGCAGCTTCCTGACGTAACGTTAGCGGCGCTGACCAGTGTCAACGTGAAAGAGACGATCAAAGCGCTTAAATACAGCATGAAGGATATCGATTTCGGGGAGGTGACGCTGATCACCCATAGAAAGCCCCTTTTTCTGCCGAAGGGAATCACATATAAGCATATCGATAAATTGAAGACCATCGATCATTTCAATTACGATATGATCTATAAGATACATGAATACATCCATACGGATTTCATGCTGCTCGTTCATTACGACGGGTTCGTGGTGAATCCGGATATGTGGCGGGATGAATTCTTGGACTATGATTACATCGGTTCGCCTTTTCCGCTTCCGGCGGATGATTTTTCTTATAGGGATGCCCATGGAAATATATGCAGGGTGGGAAACAGTGTGTCCATTCGAAGCAAGCGGCTCCTGGAATTTCCTGAGAAGGCGGGGATTCCTTTTGAGGCGGACCATGGCTTTTTTAATGAGGACGGCTTTATCTGCTGCAAGAACAGGCATCTGTTCGAGGCGGCGGGCATGAAGTATGCTCCTCTTGAGGTGGCAAAATATTTCGGGCATGAATCTATGATACCGGAGGTGGAAGGTATCCGTCCCTTTGTATTCCACAAGTGGGCGGGGACGAATGCGCAGTATCCCAGGTTTAAATAAAATTTGTTTTGCTTGCAAATATAGTGTCTCATATGTGCCCGCACATATGGCCCAAAGTTTGCAGGTTATGAGAAAGGCATGGTTATTGCAATGGTTTATGACAGCTTTCAGTTTTTTAATGAATTAGATATTTTGCTGCTTAGGATGCATATCTTAAACGATGTGGTGGACAAGTTCGTGATCAGCGAATCTACAGTGACGTTTTCCGGTGACGAAAAGCCGTTATTCTATGCAGAAAATAAAGAAATGTTCAAGGAATTCGAGCACAAAATCATTCATAATGTAGTAGATGACACTCCTATGGACTGCGATGCCTTCACGAGAGATCATCACCAGAAATGTGCCGTAGCCAGAGGTCTTTCGGGATGTAAGCCGGAGGATATTGTGATATTCAGCGATGTAGACGAGATTCCGAATCCTGAGACGCTTAAGACGCTCATTCCGAAGGTGGAAGACGGGAAAATCTATATGCTGGCCCAGCGGCTCTTTTATTGCTATTTGGATATGGAAGAGGTATCGGGCAGACTGCTTTCGGTGACTGGTGACTTTGACGGTGTGGAAAAGCCCATGTGGCTTGGCACCAAGGTGTGCCGCTATAGCATGTTGGAGCACTATACGACGGAGGAACTGCGTAATAAAGAGCAGAAAACAATTGGAGTAAGAGTACCTGACGGAGGCTGGCATTTCAGTTACATGGGCGGAGGCAAGAACCAGTCCGTGGAGGAACGGGTAAAATATAAGATCAAAAGCGCGGCTCATCAGGAATACAATAACCGCTCCACCTTGTCAAAGGTAAGAAAAAATATTAAAAATCATGAAGATATTTTCGGCAGAGAAGCGCAGATGGTTCAGGTGAAAGTCGATGAAACCTTTCCTGCGTATCTGCAGGAAAATATAGATAAATACCGGTATTTGCTCTATAAGGAACCTAAGTGGTCTGATGTTGTAAAGGCGTGGTTCTCGTGATGAAACGAACGGATAATTTTTTTCTCATTCATAATTATAATACGGTTCCTACGAAGCTTCTCGAATATTGTGAAGACTATCTTATCGTGGATGCCTCTACGGAGAAGGCGGTGACGGCTGAACTTAATGAGCGGGGGCTTCGTTATGTGCACATCGAAAATACCGGACATAATATTACGACCTATTTCGACTATTTTACGGAGCATTTCGAGGCGTTGCCTGGAGTGATTTGTATTTGCAAGGGAAATATGTTGGGGCGGCACTGCTCTAAGGATTATTTCGACAAGGTATATGATAATAAATACTTCACGTATCTCTATGAGGATAAGGACAGCAGAGCGAAATTCTCAAAGCCGGCCTCCGAGGCAGAGAAAGCTATGGTAAGCAGCATATCCAGCCTTGTCTCGGAAAGTCAGTATATAGAAGAAAATACCTCGTGGTATGTGGATTCTCCTGAGCATCCTCACAGATATTTCGATAATTTCGATGATTTGCTGACCTTTGTTTATAAGGATCCGGTGATTCCCAGATATTGCCTGTTTTCGCCGGGGGCCTGCTATATTGTGAGGCGGGAGCAGATAACGAAGCATAGTCCTGCTTTCTACCATAATCTGAATAAGATTATGAATTACGGGCTGAACCCCAATTTCCCTTCGGAGGCGCATATGATAGAGAGAATGCTTCCAGCAATTTTCGAGGCAACATATGAGGAAAACGAGTGGATGAATGATGAGACGGCATTCGATGGTAAATTATTGGAGCGTATGGAGATAATAAAGAAAAAGGATGAGTGGAACAGGAAACGGTTCAAGCGGTTTCGACGCTTATTCCAGTAAAAGGCGTGGTTAAGAATTATGATTGGAACGGAATTTTTGAAAGGACAGGGGCTCGGCAATCAATTGTTCTGCTATGTATCAGCACGGTGCATCGCGAAGGATCTTTGCCGCGATTTCGGCACAGCCGGACAGGAACAGCTTGCTGTTAACATTCATAGTAAAAAAGGTATGTATTTCATGGATATGGATTTGGGAAGTCCTATCTTGGATGTAAGTGGTTTTCACATTTACCGGGAAGCAGAGGAGAGGCTGTATCTGAAAAACTGTGCCCATGATATGGCAAACGGGTGTTACGTAGCAGGAGCAGATGAAAATCTTTATCGGATCGGCGATAATACACTTATCTACGGGAACTTGCAGGCCGAGAGGTATTTTATCCGCCATAGAGAAGAGATAAAAAAATGGCTGAAGGTAAAGGCGGAATTCGACTCCTACGAATTCTGTAAAGACAACCTGTGTGTAATGAATGTACGAGGCGGGGAATATGCGGATAACCGCGCTCTTTTTTTAAGAAGAAAATATTGGCTGGACGCCATGAAATATATGAGAAGCCTTCGAAGCGATATGGAATTTATGATAGTAACAGACGATGTGGAAGCTGCAAAAAGGCTTTTACCGGACATACCGGCCTATCATTTTGAACTGGCGAAAGACTATGTGACGATTAAAAATGCTAAGTATTTGATCTTGTCCAATTCCACCTTCGCGTTTTTCCCTGCGTTTACCAGCGAGACGGCTATAAAAATCATAGCTCCCAAATATTGGGCAAGACACAATGTGTCCGACGGATATTGGGCTTCCGAGCAGAATATTTATGAGGATTTTGTGTATCAGGATAGGAAGGGAAGACTGTTTACGGCGCGGGAGTGCGTGGAAGAGCTGGAGACGTATAAAAAAGGAAAGGGAAGCCGGAGGAATGTGAGTTACGGAGAAATGTCGATTAAGATAAAGACTGCAGAGGACCGGCTTATGTATTATACGGATAAGGCAACAGGAAAAGTGAGACGATTACTGGGTTTTGATCACTTGAGGAAAAAGTAAGAGAAGCGATAGAGCAGGAATGAAAGTGAGGCGCATGATGTGATGGTAAAGGTATCGATTTGTATTCCGGCATATAATAATGTGCTGTCGTTGAGGCGGCTGTTTAAGTCAATTGAAATACAGACATATAAGGATTACGAAGTGATCGTTACCGATGATTCTACGGATGATGCGATAGCGAGATTGGCTGACGAAAAGAAATACATCCGGTATTTTAAGAATGAAAAAAGACTCGGTTCCACGGCAAATTGGAATGAAGCGGTGGAGAAATCCAGCGGTGAATATGTGAAAATCATGCATCATGATGATTGGTTCACCGATGAAAACAGTCTTCAGGCTCTGGTCAGCATGTTAGAGGACCATCCGGAAGCCGACATGGCATTTTCCGGAACCATTCAGGCGCAGGAATGTGATTCCTTTGCCAGATGTATCGGCAAAAAGGATGCTCGGCTCATAAAATCGGATTACCGCAATCTGTATTTGGGTAATACGATTGGAGCTCCCAGCGCTGTCATAGTGAGACGAAAAGGAGATGCATTTCCTAAATATGATGAGAACTTAAAATGGCTTGTGGACATGGAATATTATATGGGGATTCTTAAGAACAATCCTCGATTCGCATATACGGAGGAGCCGCTTATTACCATAGGCATAGGCGGCGGGCAGCTTACGGAGCAGTGTAGGGATGACTTTGAACTGAATGCTTATGAATACGGATATATTTACAAGAAGTACGATTTAAAAGAGAAAATGGAATACAAGAGCAAGCTGACTGGGATTCTGATGCAAGCTGGGAAGAACTATAAAGATGCTGAAGAATATGGGATTTCTGAAAGAGAATATAAACGGGCGCTGGCGAATAAGTTCATCAGCAAGGTAAAGTGGAAGATGATACACATACTGAATGAAAGATTCTGGGCTTTTTTCTTTCTTGTTCTTTTTGGCATAAGTATGATTCCTGTTTTTATGCTTTCCGGCATCAATCAAGCCACCGGAGACGATTTGGGTTATGGAAAACTGACTCATGCGGCATGGCTGAATACGCACTCTTTAATAGAGGTTATAAAAGCAGCATGCCAAACGGTGGAGAATTATTATGTGGGGTGGCAGGGAACATGGACTTCCATATTTTTATTCGCATTCCAACCGGAAGTTTTTTCGCCTAACGCTTATGTTATTGTACCTTTTTTGATGATCGGAATCTTTTGTACGGCAACGGGGATATTGTCGTATTATCTGCTGGTGAAACTGGCGGGAGGCAGCAGGTATTCGTATGTAATCATAATGGTACTGCTGGTAACAGCTATGATTCAGTTTTTGCCAAGTACCAAATCGGGAATTTTCTGGTATAACGGAGCTGCTCATTATGTGATTCCCTATAGCGCGGCGTTGCTTGGAATCTATTTTTTCTTGAGGTTTATGAATGAGGGAAGAATTATGGCATACATAGGTATGCTGCTTTGTATGATTCTGTTAGGAGGAATGAACTATCAGGCGGCACTTTTGGCTCCTATTGTGATGAGCCTGTCTTTATTGTTCTATTATAGAAGTAAGCAGATGAAAAGAACGGCAGTTTTCCTTTTTGCTTTGGTAATGGAAATGGTTGGACTGGTAATAAGCATGAGATCGCCGGGTAATAAGAACAGAGGCGGGGAGGACTTCGGCTTCAGTATAGGTCTGGCCTTCAGGACTATTTTGGAATGCTTTATTCAGGGAACTGTACAGATTGGTGAATATTTCGTGAAGCATCCATTGCTTATATTAATTTTTGCTGCCGCTGCTTTATCTATATGGCATATGCTCACAGCTTTAAGTGTAAGGAAGAAATATCCGTATCCCGTGATATTCCTGTTTTTTAGCTATTGTGTGTATTGTGCGATGTTCGCTCCGCAGATATATGCGGGTGTGGAGGTGTCGGGTGGCGTATATAATATGAATTATTATGTATTTATACTTATGATATTTAGCATCATGTTCTATATCGAAGGCTGGCTGGTATATCGGTGGGAAAACAGCGATATAAGATGGATTAATAAAAATAAGATTATTATCTCCATGGCGGTAGCGATGATGCTTTGGGTTGTTGTTTTTAGAGGTACCTTATGGGAAACTACCACATTTTCCTGCATTGAGTATATGTCGAGTGGTCAGGCGGCCGATTTTAAGCGCCAGATGAAGGAACAAAAGACAATACTTCTCGATGATAGTATAAAAGATGCAATAGTACCGGACATTAATGATAATCAGGGACCGCTCATGCATATGCCGATAACAAGCAATCCGGAGGCGTGGACGAATACGGTGACAAAAGACTTCTATGGAAAAGACAGTGTGGTATCGATACCGAAAGAGGAATGGGTTGGAATGAGTAAATAAGCAGAAAAGAGGAAGATGTGGATAGGGATGAAAATAGTTTAAAATTAAAAATTCCAGGAGTGGTAGGTAATTCTAAGGTGGAAAATATGGGACTTATATTCCTATATCTAAGTGTAGTTCTGGAAATTATAATTGTAATTATCGATAAGAGTAATTACATCAATCCAATAGAAGGTCAATTGTTTCGGATCACATTCCTGCTTGCGGCGGTAAAGGTGCTCCTTACGAAATATACGAAAAAAGAGTGGATTGCGATAATTGCCTTCGGGCTTTTGGGTTTAATATCATATAAAGTTACAGGACGAAACGAGATACTGCGTATCGTCGTATTTATTGCAGCTTGTAAAAATGTGGATATGAGAAGAATATTAAAACTTGTATTCTATACGACCTTGTCGGGATGCATGATTCTCGTATTGCTGTCTATAAGCGGGATATACGGCGGAGTAGCACTGGTGGCGGATTTTGGAAGAGGCTATGTCCAGACCAGGTATTGTCTGGGAATCGGACATCCCAACGCCCTTCATTGTATGTTCCTCATGTTGCTTTCGTTAGGATTGTATTTGTATAATGACAGGTTGAAGTGGTATTATTATATTATACTCTTTTTGCTTAATTACGGCTTGTTCGTTCTTACCGATTCGAATACGGGCGTGCTGATGAGTATATGCGTGATAGCTGGAGCCGCCGTTGTAAGATTTTGGAAGAGCTTGAGGAGGCAGACATGGATATATGCAGCAGGGGGAGCTGTATTTTTATTCTGTGTTCTATTTTCTGTCATGGTAGCGGACAGCAGAGTGGCCCAGCCCTCGAATTACTGGTTCGCGAATCCATGGGTAGCGGAGGTCGAAAGCCACCTGAACGGTAGAATTATCGATTTATATTATGGCTCAGTAAATCAGGAAGGGACGACTGCTACGTGGTCGCTATTCTCAGTACCGGAGAACGATTATTATTTTGATATGGGCTTTGTCAGGCTGTTTTACTGGTATGGAATAATACCGGCTATCGTTTATATTGTTTTACAAGCACTCCTCATCTGGCAATTTTATAAGAAAAGGGACGCAATGGGACTGGTAATGATAGTTGTTTTTGCTATATACACGGTGGTGGAGGCGCACTTAGTATCTGTTTATATCGGCAGAAATTATATACTGTTTTTGATGGGTATGTACATGAGCGGAATGCTTTGCTTAGAGGATGAGAAGGAAGCTCATATATGGAATTTATGGAAGCTGCGTCGCAGAAATTCGATAAAGCTTTGAAAGGGTACGGGCATAAGGATGAAGCAGAAGAACAAGATTATGGAAGTATACGGATTATGGTTTGCGGACTTGATATGTATCGTGATTTCTTTTGTGGCCGCAACTTATATTCGTTTCGGCAATTTCAAGGATATGGGAGATCAAAGCGTACATTTTCTTGTATGTTTGTGTCTGCTGCTCTTTGGAACCGTCTATAACTTCTTTATCGACTGGAACAGAAACTTTTTGAAAAGGAGCCTGTGGAAGGAGGCCTATGCCGTACTGAAGTACAACGCCATCATGATTCTGGTAGTTACCTTCCTCATGGTGCTGGTCAAATGGGCAGACGTATTTTCCCGACTGGTGTTGGGATATTTCTTTATATTGAATTTCTTCTTGTGCATTGCAGTCCATATGGCGATCAAGAAATTTCTGCACACATATTATTCTTCAGAACAGAATTCTGTGAAGGTCATGGTGGTAACGCAGAAGGATCTGGTCGATGCCACACTTAACAGACTGGAGAAGGAACTGGATATTTACTATCAGGTAGTCGCTCTCGTTTGTATGGACGAGAATCTGGTAGGAGAGGAAATAAGGGGAATCCCGGTGGTGGCAGGAAAGGAAGACTTGATCGAGGTATCGACGCAGATGGCGTTAGATGAGGTGTTTTTAAGTCTGCCGGACATTTCTCAGAAGCGGCTGGAGCATGTAATACACAGCTTCAGCGATATGGGCGTGAACTGTCATTATAATCTGGAGCTGCCCGGCATGGAGGCCAACCAAAGCAAAGTGGACAGCTTCGGAAATTATACGGTTATTACGTATACGCGTTTTCAGAGCAGTTATAAGAGAATGCTCATAAAGCGCTGGATGGATATTATCGGCGGTTTGGTTGGAATGCTTATTACTTTCATGTTCCTTCCCTTTGTGGCTGCTGCCATTAAGCTGAATTCCAAGGGTCCGGTATTTTTCTCCCAAGTCAGGATCGGACGTAACGGAAGAAGGTTTAAAATATATAAATTCCGTTCCATGTATATAGATGCGGAGGAACGCAAAAAGGAACTGGAGGAGCAGAACGAGATGCAGGGGCTCATGTTTAAGATAGAGAATGATCCCCGGATTACGAAGGTGGGCGCATTTCTTCGAAAGACGAGCATAGACGAGCTTCCTCAGTTTTATAATGTTTTTAAAGGTGATATGAGCCTGGTGGGGACAAGACCGCCCACACAGGATGAATTCGAGAAATATAATCAGTATTACCGCCGCCGCATCAGCATGACGCCGGGACTTACCGGTATGTGGCAGGTGAGCGGAAGAAGCGAGATCGAAGACTTCGATGATGTGGTCAAATACGACCTGACCTACATTGATAACTGGTCGCTGAAGCTGGATATCAAGATATTGCTTCAGACGATAGGCGTTGTTATATTCGGAAAAGGAGCGAAATAATGAATCTGGTAATTGACTGCTTTAAGCTCGTGAAGGGGGCGGGGAAAAGTATCGGTATTTACAATCTGGCAAAGAGCATTACCGGACATTTGGGAGTGCGGGCAGCAAATGGAGAGGAAGAAAATACGGACTATTCGATTATTGTTCTTGGCAATTCCTTCAATAGAAAGGATTTCGATGTACCGGGTGTCACCTTCGTGGAAATGAAGGGGAATCCGCTGAATAAAATATATTGCATCATGTGGGAGCTTTTTCTGGTGCCCTGGTATGCTAAAAAGTATCAGGCGGACAGAGTATTATTCCCCCGGGGTTTTGCGCCTTTATCAATCGCCAAGAAATTGGCCTTCGGTATGGGCAGGAGGATGAAGGACACGATCATCATCCACGATTTGATTCCTTTTTATTATGACAAATATTATCCTGGTGTATTCAACAAGACGGAAAATACGTATATCATGAATCGATTAAAAGCTTCTATCAGACAGGCTGACAGGGTTATAACCATATCCGGATACTCCGAGGAGGATATACTGGATAAGGTGCCGGACTGCAAGGAAAAAATAACAGTTATTCACAACGGACTGAATGACGTGTCCTATGAGTTTCCTAAGAGCGGCAGTGATGAGGAAAAAAGTAAGGAATCGGAATATATTGTGGCTATGACTTCGCTACTTCCCCATAAAAATGCGGCAGGAATCCTGAAGGCATATGAAGCCTACTATAAGCTGGTAAAATCCCAATTGAAGGAGCCGCTTAAACTGGCAGTTATCGGAATTGGTGATACTTCACCCTATGAGGAAATGGATAAAAACGCTGAGGCATATGTAAAATGTTATAAATTTTTCGAGGATTTCTCGGAGATGTGCAGGCTGGCAGCAGGCGGAAAGGCTTATTTATTTCTTTCCTATGCGGAGGGGTTCGGCTTTCCTCCGTTAGAGGCAATGCAGATGGGAATTCCTGTGGTGTGTTCCAACAGAAGCTCTCTTCCCGAGATGATACAGGAGGCAGGTATTCTCGTAGATCCCGACGATGCACAGGGAGTGGCAAAGGCTCTTGACAGGGTGCTTACGGACGAAGAACTGCGCGCAGATCTAATCCGGAAGGGCTATAAGAACATTGAGAGATTTTTATGGGAAACCAGAACAGATTTATATTGGAAGGAATTGTTTCGGTGAGCAGATTACTTATCTATGACACATCTAACTTTATAGATTTCCCCATAGGGGGACAGTTGACGAGCATAAGCAATTTCCTGCGCTTTATATGCGAAGAGCATCCGGAGCGGACAGAGGATATTGTGCTTGTAGGCGTTACCCGGAAGTCCTCTGAGCTTGGGAAAATGAAAAAGCTGGAATTGCATGGAAGCCAGATCAGCTTCCTTCCGGTGGCAGTGGCGGAGGAGGATCTCGGCAATACCGCCAAGTCTCTGCGCTTACAATATGCCAAAGGATTGTTAAAATATAAAAAGATACTTAAAATCACTAAAAAGGATTGCAATTATATTCACACGCCGGAAGCATACGGCGTTGTGAAGTTTTTTTCTATAGGCCTTCAGTGTATTATTTTTTCTCACGGAAGCTATTTCAATATGGAACGGGGCTTTCGCTTTTTTCAGAAGAATGCACTTGTAAAAAAAGGGTTTGTGGCATATTTGAAATGGATATTGAAAAATGCCGATATGATATTTCTGCTGGATAGGGACAGCCTGAGGGATTATGCACCCTATAACGGCAATCTGGTGGAGGTGGTAAACTCCGTCGTATGCCCGCAGATTGAGGCAGGCCTGCATGAACTTAAGGCCGGCAGGGTAAAAGAGATACTGTTCGTAGGGCGCCTTTCCAAAGATAAGGGCGTGGAGTCTATTATCCATGCCGTTGCGGGAAAAGAAGGTCTGTCCGGCATGGAAGGCCTGCATCTGACTATCGTGGGAAACGGGGAGGAATATAACCGCCTGATACCTTATGAAAGCGAGAGTGTGCACTTTACGGGAGCAGTCTCCCCGAAAAAGGTAAAGGAGTATATGGAACAGGCGGATATACTCGTGATGAATTCTGCCTTTGAAGGGATTCCTATGACTATACTGGAGGCTATCAGTCACGCCCTGCCGGTTGTCAGCACAAATGTGGGAGGAATCGGTCAGGTGCTTTCCTTTGGACAGGACTCTGAGGAGACGGATGCTACGGCGGAAAGCATACAAGGGGCTATAAGGAGAATTTCGGATAACTATGAAAGCTATTCGAGAAATGCTTATGGCAATTCCAAGGCCTTTGATTATAAGGTAATCAATAAAAAGGTGTATGAATTATTGAATGTTTTTTGGAGGCGGTAGTTCGATGGGAAATAAAAAAGTAAGCATCATAGTACCAGTGTATAACGCGGAAGAATATGTGGAGAGGTGTATTAACAGTGTGCTGGCCCAGACCTATGAGAATGTGGAGATTATCATTGTAGACGACGGGTCGACGGATGAAAGTGTATCCATATGTGACAATTTTTCTGCGCGGCATGAAAATATACGGGTATTTCATACGAAAAATGCAGGGGTATCTTCAGCGAGAAATAGAGGAATCTCCGAAGCCTGCGAGGACTACCTGACCTTTGTGGATGCGGACGATTATCTGGAAAAGGATACTGTGGCCTATTTGGTCAGATGTCTGGAAGAGACGAAAAGCGACATCGCAGGATGCGGGTTTCAAACTTTTTCCCAAGGGGAGGTTTTGCAGGAAAATCAAAGGTTTCCTGATAATATCGAGGTATTGTCCGGAGAAGAATTCGTGGGTAAAGGGATATTGAATGGAGATACCAGATGTTGGAGCAAACTATATAAGAGAGAGATTATAGGAAGCACTAGGTATGATGAGACGCTGACCATTGGAGAGGATATGCTGTTTCTCCTTGCTCTTGCCCAAAAAAAAGCTCAGTTTTGCCGGAGCGATTATAAAGGTTATGGGTATTTTATTAATGCTGCCGGAGCGATGAACCGTAAGTTCAAGGAAAGTTATATGGATCAGATTACCTGCTGGCAGCGGGCAGAGGTTCAGATTGCCCAGGATGCTCCTCATTTGCGGGTGAAAGTAGTTTCTATTGTGATGATTTCATCTATACTCGTTGTAGGTAAGCTTGCAATTCTAGGGGGGACAGAGAGAAGGAAATATAAGGAGCATGGGAAATATTGTCACAGAGTGCTTCTGGAATGTAGAAAGATAAAGGGAGTTTACAGGGAACTACCTTTAGGATATAAAATAAAAGCGATTGCATATATGGTATGTCCGTCCTTGTATTTATCCGGTTATCATATGGTGAAGACGTGAGACGAGGTGGGTTATGCAGGGAGACTTTGTGGAGATGAAGGAAAGAAAAAAGGAACAAATTAAGCGAATGGAAAAAGAAGCCATGGAACAAATGCTTCATTACCATGAAAGAAGCAAAGGACAGGCTCTCAAAAATCTTATAAAAAAAGCGGCAGGGCGTTACGTTCCTCCGAAGGATTTTATATTCTGGCCGACGGGTCTTATTGCCAACGTTTTGGCAGATAATTATGAAAGATGGGAAAATAAGGACGAGGTGCTTGAAGTTCTTTGTGTTTATTTTGATCGTTGGATAGATAAGGGCATGCCTTTGTATTGCATGGATGACGTGCTATGCGGGATGGCGCTTATCGATTTATATAAGCTTACCGGTAAAGAGCGGTACAAAAAAGCGTCATATAAGATGGCGGAATATATTTATGATTTAGAAGATAAAGCTTCCGACAAGGCAGGGACGCTGCCCTACCGATACGCGCAAAGGAACGGTCATGTGTATGTAGATGCTATCGGTATGCTATGTCCTTTTTTATGCAGATTCGGAGTGGAATTCGACGATATACGCGCTTTACGGCTTGCGGTCTTGCAGATTAACAATATGCTGAAATATGGAATGGATGATAATTTGTTTCTCCCATATCATGGATTTGAGTATGAAAGCAAGGTGAAATATGGTATTATCGGATGGGGACGTGCAGTTGGCTGGCTTCTGCTGGGAATGGCGGGTACGCTTAGGTTCTTACCTGCCGAATATGAAGGCTGGGAGGAACTTAGTGCGGCTTTTAACAAGCTTATTCTATGCGTAGCAGCATATCAGAAGGAAAACGGGGCTTTTGCATGGCAGCTGGAAGCCGTTGAAGGCCCGGAGGACAGTTCTGCTACGGCTATGATCGCACAAGCGGTTTTGATCGGGATAAAGCATGGAATTATGGATAATAAGACCCATACCGGAGAGTGTGAGATACTGGTAAAGAAAGCGGCAGAGTATCTTTCCGGTTGTGAAAAGGACGGAAGGATCTACAATGCTTCCGGAGAATGTATGGGATTTTCCCAATATCCGCAGGTTTATGGTTCCTATCCATGGGCGCAAGCTCCCGGTCTCTTTGTTCTGTCGGAAGAGATTCAGTGAAAAATCAGTGTGAAAGGGTATAGGCTGATATGATAATCATACAAGTAGCGGGCGGACTGGGAAATCAGATGCAGCAGTATGCATTGTATCGGAAATTTCTCAATTTGGGAATTGAAACGAAGCTGGATATTTCATGGTTCACGCAGGTGAATAGGCAGGATAACGTAAATGCCAAGAGAATGCTGGAGTTGGATTATTTCGACAGGCTGCCATATGAAACGTGCACGGAGGAAGAAAAGAAGGCACTTATTGGAAAGGGTGGTTGGGCGGATAAGCTGGGCAGACGCCTATTTCCTGAGAAAAGTAAGATTTTTATCGAAACCGATATGTATCATCCGGAAATCTTTGATTTTCGTGATAAATACCTATGCGGTTATTTTGCTTGTGAAAAATATTATGCAGACATTATGAGTATGCTAAGGGAAGAAATAAAATTTCCGGCAAGTGATAATTCTGAAAATACGAAGCTGGCCCAAGAGATGAGCGGAAGGGAATCAGTGAGTATTCATGTAAGAAGGGGAGATTACCTCGATGCTGAGAATGAGGCCATGTTTGGAAATATTTGTACAAAGGCCTATTATGAGGGCGCGATAAAGGAATTGAAACAGCGCTACCAGGGTGCACATTTTTATTTATTTTCGGATGACCTTGAGTATGTAAATGACACATATAGAGGAGACGAATATACAGCAGTCGATGTAAATAAAGGAAAAAACAGCTTTTACGATATATGGCTGATGAGCCGCTGTAAACATAATATCTGTGCCAATTCTACGTTTAGCTTCTGGGGTGCCCGATTGAATGGGAACCCTGAAAAAGTGATGATAAGACCCTGGATTCATAAGAATACACAAAAGTTCGAGCCGGAGAAAATGCGAGAATATTGGAATAAATGGACATTTATTGACAATAAGGGTAATGTTATATAGAGGACCTGAAAGGAAAAACAAATGGGTAAGAAATTTAGAGTTGCTATGATAGGTCAGAAAAGAATACCATCCAGAGAAGGCGGAGTAGAAATTGTGGTAAATGAGTTGTCTACACGCCTTGTAAAAAAGGGGTACGAAGTCGATGCTTATAACCGCTCAGGATATCATGTTTCCGGCAAGGAGTTTCAGAAGAAGGGAAAAAGGGGAAAATATTATGAAAATATCCGCGTTATTATAGTTCCTACTTTTAAAAATGGTAAATTAAATGCTATTGTATATTCTTTTCTTGCAACATTGCGCGCTTTATTCGGAAAATATGATGTAATTCATTATCATGCAGAAGGGCCCTGCGCTATGCTATGGATTCCTAAAATTTTTGGAATACGTATTGTTGCTACAATCCACGGGCTTGACTGGCAGAGAGCAAAATGGGGAAACTTTGCTTCATATGTACTGAGGTTTGGGGAGAAAATGGCTGCAAAATATGCAGACGAGGTTATTGTACTATCAAAGAATGTACAAAATTATTTTACAATGACATATGGAAGAGACACTAATTATATTCCAAACGGAATTGAAAAACCGATATTGCGAGAAGCGAACATAATAGAAAATGAGTATGGGCTTTATAAGGATAGCTATATTTTGTTTCTTGCAAGACTAGTTCCGGAAAAGGGGTTGCATTATTTGCTGGAGGCATTTAGAAAAGTAAAAACAGAAAAAAGGCTTGTGGTAGCAGGAGGTAGCAGCCACTCTTATGATTATATTGATAAAGTAAAAAAGATGGCAGAGAAGGACAAAAGGGTTATTTTTACAGATTTTGTTCAAGGTGAAACATTGGAAGAGCTCTATTCCAATGCTTATATTTTCGTACTTCCGAGCGATGTTGAAGGAATGGCAATCAGCTTGTTGGAAGCTATGAGCTATGGAAACTGTTGTCTGGTAAGCGATATCAAAGAAAATACAGAAGTAATTGGGCTAAACGGAGTCTTATTTGAGAAGGGAAATGTTGCGGATCTTAGAGAAAAATTATGTTATTTGCTTGATTCAGAGGAAGTTGTTAAGAAGTATAAACATGAGGCTTCTGACTTCATTTGTGCGAAATATAGTTGGGAAGACGTCTTAAAGGAGACAGAAAAGCTTTATAAAGGAAAAAGATATTGAAAAATCCGCTTTGTTGCCTGCACTTTAAGGGTGTGATATAATTCAAACGGTAGGAGGTTTTCATGTCAGGTGAGTATATTACAATTTTAACTCCGGCTTATAACAGAGAAGAACGGATGGAAAAGCTTTATTGCAGCTTGAAAGAGCAAACACTTAAGGTGTTTCAGTGGCTGATTATCGATGACGGAAGCGAAGATAATACGGCACAAACCGTTAAAATATGGCAGGAAGAAGGCAAGATTCCGATAGAATACATCTACAAAGAAAATGGCGGTAAGCATACGGCGCTGAATCTCGGTATTTCCCTTATAGAAAGTGAATTAACCTTTATTGTGGATAGTGATGACTATCTTCCTTCCGATGCTATATCGATTATTATGGATTATCACAATAAATATAGCGAAAGAAAGAATAAGGATCGTCTTTGTGGTTATAGTTTTTTGCGGTATTACAGCGATGGAAAGGTTAATACAGCATATTTTCCCGAGGATGAGAAAGTAGATTCCTATCTTCAGGTAAGAATAAACGGAGGCATCGGTGGAGATAAGGCGGAAGTTTTTTATACGGAGGCTTTAAAGAAATTTCCTTTTCCGGTATTTCGAGGAGAAAAGTTTCTTCCGGAAGACCTTGTATGGATGCAGATGTCGGAGGAATATAATATGGTTCATATCAACCAATGTGTGTATTATTGTGATTATTTGGAAGGTGGACTTACAAGAACCGGAAGAAAAATGAAAATCAGATCGCCAAAGGGCATGTGTCTTCGCTCAAAGATATATTTGGATAATAAAGATGTCCGATTGAAAGTAAAAATAAAAATGATGATTCTTTATATTATTTACGGACATGAAGCCGGGGAAGGATGGCGGACCCTTTGCCAAGGAGTGCGATACAAAGGTTTATATGTGTTTTCGCTTCTTCCAGGAATAGCCGCATATTGGTTATGGAAAATAAAATATAAATAAAATTAGCGTTATGTATATAGTAGGAGAAAGCTTTGAAAATATTAATGGTAAATAAATTTTTATTTCCTAACGGCGGTTCTGAGACTTATATTTTTAAGCTGGGCGAAGAACTGGAAAAAATGGGACAGGAAGTGCAATATTTTGGGATGGAACATCCTAAGCGTATAGTAGGAAATAGAGTTGAGAGCTATACTTCTAATATGGATTTTCATACAGGAAAAATACAAAAGTTCCTTTATCCATTTAAAATCATTTATTCTGTTGAAGCGAAAAAAAAGCTTAGATTAGTAATGGAAGACTTTAAACCTGATATTGTACATCTAAATAATTTTAATTTTCAGTTAACTCCTTCTATTATTTATGAAGTAAGACGCTTCAATAATAAGTACAATAAAAGAACAGCACTTATATATACAGCACATGATTACCAGTGGGTTTGTCCGAATCATATGCTTCGTATTCCTAAAAACGGTGAGTTGTGTATGCGGTGTGTATGCGGTGATTTATGGAGTTGTATAAAATATAATTGCATTCATAACTCAAAGATTAAAAGTATTCTGGGAACGATAGAAGGTGGATTGTACGCATTTCTGAAGACATATAGTTATGTAGATAAAATCATATGTCCTAGCGAATTCATGAACTCGGTATTATCGAACAATAGATTATTTAGTGGAAAAACAGTAACTTTGCATAACTTTATTGAAAGACATGAGAATATGCAGAAAGTAAAAAGTGAAAAAAAAGAATATGTGTTATATTTTGGCCGTTACGCGGAAGAGAAGGGCGTAAGAACGCTTTTGCAGGCTTGCAGTGAACTGATAGAGATTCCCTTTGTTTTTGCAGGGAATGGTCCTTTGGAAGACGAAGTGAACAGAGTAAGCAATATTCAGAATAGAGGATTTCTTGAAGGAAAGGAATTGGAAGAGACGATTCGTAAAGCGAGATTCGTTATATTTCCTTCCGAATGGTATGAAAATTGCCCATTTTCCGTAATGGAAGCCCAGATGTATGGGACACCGGTATTGGGAGCCAATATCGGTGGAACTCCGGAGTTAATTAAGGAACATAAGACAGGAGAACTATTTGAAAGTGGTAATATAGAAGCATTAAAAAGCGGTATTAAGCAAATGTGGGATGATGAGACGTGTTGTGAGAAATATGAGGCGGAATGTGAGGATATTTACTTCGATACAACGAAAGAATACTGTGATAAAATGTTGAAGATATACATGCAAGCAAGAAAAGAGGAGTGAAATGGCAAAAAGAACGCTATATGGAACAGTTATAGTAACATACAGATGCAACGCTCGTTGCAATATGTGTGATTGTTTTAAAGACCCGACTAAGCCAAGCGAAGAAATTACTTTGGAAGACATAAAGAAATTGCCAGAGATGGCGTTTACTAATATAACCGGCGGCGAGCCTTTTATCAGGCAGGATATACCTGAAATAGTACGGGAGCTTTATAAGAAATCGGATAGAATTGTTATTTCTACAAATGGATATTTTACAGATCGGATTATTTCACTTTGTAAAGAATTTCCCAAAGTAGGTATACGCATCAGTATCGAGGGGCTTCAGGAGACTAATGATAAGATAAGGGGGATACCGGATGGATTCAACAGAGGGTACAATACTCTGAAAACGTTGGTTAAGATGAAGCATCCTGACGTGGGCTTCGGAATGACGGTTCAGGATATGAATTGTGAGGATTTAGTGCCCCTTTACGATATATCCAATGAGCTGGGTATGGAATTTGCTACAGCAACGTTGCACAATTCTTTTTATTTCAGAAAGACAGATAACAAAATCGATAATAAATTAAAGGTAGCACAGAATTTTGAAAAATTAATTAATGAATTATTAAAAAGCAGTTCTCCTAAGAAATGGTTTAGAGCATATTTTAATCATGGTCTAATTAATTATATTTATGGAAATAAGAGATTACTGCCCTGCGATATGTCGAAAAATGCCTTTTTTATTGACCCTTTTTGTGATGTTTTGCCCTGCAATGGAATGGAAAAGAAAGCAGTTATGGGAAATCTCAGGAATCAGTCATGGGAAGAACTCTGGAATTCAAAGCAGGCGCAGGAAGTGAGGGTGTGTGCAAAAAATTGTGAAAGGAATTGTTGGATGATAGGAAGCGCATCTCCGGCTATGCATAAATATGTATGGGTACCCGGATGGTGGGTAATTAAGCATAAGTTCTTAAAAGGTGGTAAGTATAATTTGGAAGAAAACTCTTTTATTGATAAGAAGTAAAGGGAAAAGAAATACTATTTTGAAAAACTAGAAGGCGGTTTTATAATGTGAAAGAACTAATAAAAGTTGTTTTGGGAAATATAATCTATGTTTTATATAAAATAGGTATCCTAAAAAATAGAATAAAAGTAGCATCTATCGACGAAACGTTGGACGAATTAATAAAAACGGAGAAGAGTTTAGTTCGTTTTGGAGATGGTGAGATTGTTATGATATATGGCAGGCCGATCATTTTACAAAAAGAATCTCCAGATTTGAGTGAGAGGTTGAAAAAAATTATTCATTATGATAACGATGATTTACTAGTTGGGATACCGGAAATATTTAATGATTTATCACAATACTCCAGAAGAAGCAGGCGATTTTGGAAAATTCATTTATTAAGTTTTCGCAAGGTCTACGAGAAGTACTGTAATTTAGAAAAGCGATATTATAATGCTTTTTTGTCTAGGATGTATTATAATTATCAGGATAAAAAAGATTGCGGCAGGTGGTTAGAAAAGTTTAAGAATGTGTGGAAAGGGAAAGATATTGTATTTGTGGAAGGGACCGGAACACATAATGGAGTAGGAAATGATTTATTTAGTGATGCGAGTAGTATAGAAAGAATTTTATGTCCGTCTTGTAATGCTTTTCAGGTGTATGACTTAATTATAGAAGAATGCATGAAATTACAAAAAAATAAATTGATTTTACTTTCGCTGGGAAGTACGGCGAAAGTTTTGGCAACAGATTTATTTGATGCAGGATATAGGGTAATTGATATAGGAAACTTGGATATGGAGTATGAGTGGTATTTGAGAAAAGCTGATAGTAAGACAGAAATAGAAAAACATAAAATTATTGGAAAAGAAGCCAATCAAAAAGCCGGATACATGGAATATTTGCAACAGATTATTGCAAATACAGAGCTTTCCTAACAAAGATATAATTTATGTCAATCCTCTGCTTTTGGAAGGATGATATTTATTTATAATAAATGTATTTGGGTTAATAAAGGAAAAAGATATGAAGATTATATTTGTACTTCCGGATATGCCGGGTGGTGGTTCGGAAAGAGTAGTAGCACTATTGGCAAATGATTTTGTATCCAGAGGATTTGAGGTGTCAATTTTGTTATTTGCAGGTAACAAAACAGCCTATTCTTTGAATGAACATATAGAAGTTTTTTTTGCCGGCGAAGCTTCCGGTTGGAACATATTTCTTAAGTTAAAGAGATTGTTAAAAATGCGTGGGTTCTATAGGAAAAACAAGAATTGCTATATTTTTTCCTTTTGTGTTATGGGAACCGTATATTCTGCTTTGGCAGCAATGGGGATTCCTCATAGAATGTTGGTATCCGAAAGGAATGACCCGACTAGAATTACCCATCAGAGATTAAGGAATTGGTCATATCGGAAGGCGGAAAAGCTAGTATTCCAAACTGAAGATATGATGCGGTGTTTTCCGGAAGATATACAGAAAAAATCAGTAGTTATACCTAATCCTGTAGATAAAAACATTCCAAGTCCGTTTAGGGGAATAAGGAATAAGAAAATAGTAGCCGTTGGACGGCTAGAGCCTCAAAAAAATCATAAATTATTATTGCATGCATATGAGAAGTTTCAAAAAGATTTTTCGGAATATTCTCTTCATTTATATGGAATTGGTGAGTTAGAAAGAGAATTAAGGCAGATGTCGGACTCGCTTCACATATCAGAACAAACTGTTTTTCATGGATTTTGTAATAATGTAAAAGAAGAAATCATAGATTGTGCGATGTTTGTATTGTCTTCTGATTATGAAGGGATATCAAACTCTATGATAGAGGCGCTCGCGATGGGAATTCCGGTAATATCTACAGACTGTCCGGTGGGTGGCTCCAGATGCTATATTGAAAACGGCGTAAACGGGTTACTGACGCCAGTTGGAGATGAGAAAGCCCTTGTGGATGCCATGAAAAAGATAGCATGTAGTCAGGAACTTTCCAAAACACTTTCTGAAAATGCAGTAAAAATAAAGGAAACTTATCGCCAAGAGAAAATTGCGGAAAGATTTTTACAGGAGGCTGGAATAATATGATGCGCATAGCATTTTGTTTTGATGAGAAAATGGCACAGCCGGCCTGTGTTGCAATTTCCAGTCTGCTTGACAGCAAGGGGAATCAGGAACATTATGAGATATATTGTATTTGCAATCGGGAAGCAATGGGCATACAAGAACAGTTAAGTAAACTGGTAAGCAGCAGGGATGCTTTAAGCAACCTTTTTTTCTTGGAGGCCCCCTTATTGTATAGTACAGGATATGAAGTGCGTGGAATTACCAGTACCGCCTATTTAAGATTAATGCTTCATCGTTTACTTCCCTTTGTAGATAAGATTATTTATTCCGATGTAGACGTGCTGTTTTGTGGTTCGTTAGCCGAATTATGGAAAACAGAAATAAATAATTTTATTTTAGCGGCGGTAAAAGGGACAAGCAATTTCTCAAACGTGTGGGCGGAATGTATGAAACGTGAATATGCACATGAGTTGGAAGGGCTTGCGGGTAATTATATCAACTCCGGTATTCTATTCATGAATCTTAACCGTATTCGTCAAATAAATCCTGATGAGAAATGGCATGAAATGGCAGAAAAAAGATATTATTACCAAGATCAGGATATATTAAATATTACCGGTAAGGGTAAGATATTCCACCTACCTTTAGAATATAACGTGGCGGCTAATCTTACGAATAAAGACTTGAGCCGTTTTGCCAAGGAGAATATATACACACATGAGGACTGTCTTCGAGCGATAAAGAATCCGGTTATAATTCATTATACAGGTGAGAAGCCGTGGATCAATAGAGGAGCACACAAGGCAGAATTGTGGTGGAAATATGTTGATTCTCAATCGGATTTGAGAGGGCTTTTTGATAAGAAAAAAATTAAGAAGCGAAGAACCTCTGGAGTGATTGGAAAAATCAATCGGCATCTATCATGGTAATAACCATTGTAAGAGATTATGGAAGGATATATTTATTATATGAAGATATTATATATAGCACCGCGTTTTCATACCAATCAAGCGCCAATTATGAAGGGGTGGCTGGAACGTGGAGATGAAGTAATGTTTATCAGCTATTACAAAGCTCCTATCGAGGACTATTCTTATATACAGCCAGTTGTTATAGGATTTTCAGCAGTATATAAGTTTTTTGACTGGCTATATGTGGATATAATTAAAAGAAATGATTTAAATGCGCTGACATTTAAAATTGTCCATGGATTTCCTCCGGTATTTAAATTGCGAAAAGCAATCAAGAATTGGAAGCCTGATATTGTTATTATGAGAGATCGCACAATTTATTCGATTGTTTCATACTTAATAACAAAAAAGATGGATTGCCGGTGTATTCTTTATAATCAAAGCCCCTTGTGGGATAAACCGCTCAAACAGGATTTTATGCATCGACTGGTAAGAAAACTAACACCTCATTACCGAATGACTTCAGTAATGGGAGTGGAAGAAAAAGGGAAAGAGATTGCTTCCCGTTCTTATTTTATTCCTTTTGCTGTAGAGCCGCAGCAATCTCCAAATGAAAAGAAATATTTTAAGGGAGACAGGGTTAACATACTCTGCATAGGAAAATTTGAGCCACGCAAACATCATATGATGCTGATGGATGTTTTAATGGAGATTTCGCAGGAAAGTCAGGAACGGTTTCATCTAACGGTTATCGGAGAAGCAACAAATAGGCATCAGAAGCTCTTTTTTACAGAAGTAAAAGCACATGTAGAGGATGGTTTGGAAGAATTGGTGGAGATAAAGACTAACGTGCCAAGAAGCCAAGTAGACGATTACTATAAAGAAGCAGATATATTTGTTATTCCGAGCACCAGAGAAATGGCCTCAGTTTCCCAGTTAGAAGCCATGAGTTTTTCCTTACCGGTAATATGCAGTAAAGAAAATGGAACATCATGCTATGTAAAACACGGAAGTACCGGCTATCTTTTCGAGGATTGTGATAAGGCAGATTTGAAAGAGAAGTTGAAAATGCTGGCATTAGATAGAAAACAAATTCTGAAATTGGGTGCGAATGCCTATGATTCAGTGCTGAATAACTATACCTTTAGAAACTACTATGAAGGAATTCATAATATTTTAGATCAGATGGAACAAGACGCTTAAGCGATTTGAAGAAGGTAGAGGCTGCGTAGATAAAGGGAGACGGAAAAGTGAATTTGAAAGAGCAAGTTCCATTCTTTTTGTATTGTTTGAAAAAAAGAAATGATAGCAGATTTATTAAAAGCGTATATAGACTTGGGGATAAATCTAGCTGTGTTGATTTAGAAAAAGGGGGAGATGAACCAACCGACAAAGTAGTGTATCACATTGCTCAGGGTGCTACACATTCCGGTTTTTTTGCGGATTATAATAGAATGCTGGATTTATTATATTTTGCCGACTATTATGGAATGATTCCGGTAGTAGAATATGATAAGGAATGCTCTTATGCAGAAGAACATCCAGTAAATGGAACGAGGAATCCTTTTGAATATTATTTTGCACAGCCGGGCGGTATTTCTTTAGAAGAGGCAATGAAATACAGCGTTAGACTATGCAGTAGAAAAGAAAATACGGCTCTTGCAGGAACGTGGAACAATGGTGGAAGCTATTATAGACTGTCAGAAGAATATATAGTGCAACTTGGAAGAATGACGGAAAAATATATTTCTTTAAATGAGTATACTAAGAAAAAGATATTCGGAGATATAGAAAACCTTTTAGGACAAAAAAAGTGTATAGGTGTACATGTGCGGGGAACAGATTTTAAACAAAACTATAATAGGCATCCAGTGCGAGTATCTCCGCAAGAGTATTTAGAGAAAACAAAACATCTATTGGAAAAAGGAAATTATGATTTTGTGTTTTTGGCAACGGATGATACAGAGGCGCTTACACTATTTAAAAAATCTCTTGGAAATAAAGTATGCTTTTATGAAGACGTTATAAGGAGCGATGGAAACGAAACTGTGATGAAAAGTGAAGTAAAGAGGAAAAATCATCGCTATTTATTAGGATTAGAAGTTTTAAGAGATATGTATACGCTAGCAGCCTGTGATGGATTAGTGGCCGGTTTTTCACAAGTAAGTTATGCAGCGAGGATACAAAAATCAGCACAGCGAGAAAGATATTTTGATATAGTAATAATTGACAAAGGCGAAAATAGTAATAAAAGATATTGCCCAACATAAGGAGCAGAAGTATAAGATGACAAAAAAGCTAGGATATATATTTAATAAGCGTGATAAAGCGAAAATTACAGGGCTGATGATTTTAGTAGTGATTGGAAGTTTTTTGGAATTGTTGGGGGTAACAATTTTCATGCCGTTTATTCAGATTATAATGGATGCATCCAAAATTGATAAGAATGAAACGCTACGTTTTTTGTATGAAGAGGGTAACTTTCAGAACGTCGAATCCTTTCTTGCGTTTATTGCAGGAGGAATTATCGGAGTTTATATTATAAAAAATATATTTCTATGGGTGGAACAGGACTGTATATTGAAGTTCTCTTATAATACTCAGAATAAATTATCAACCAGACTTTTAACAACATATCTGCACGAACCATATACTTTTCATTTAAACAAAAATGTGTCCGAATTACAGAGGAGCATGCAGGAGGACACGGGGTTGTTTACTCAGGCGTTAATGCATGCGCTGCTTCTTATTGCTGAATTGGCTGTGTGTTCAGTGTTAGGCATTTATTTATTTATTGTTAGTAAGTCAATTACATTAGTTACCATAGTATTGTTGGTTGGGTGTGTAGCAATATTTACGTACATTACCAAAACATTTTCCAAGACACTTGGAAAGGAGGCTCAGGTTTACAAAACAAAAGTGTATCAGTGGGTAAATCAATCTATAGGTGGAGTAAAAGAAGTAAAGGTTCTAAATAGAGAAGCGTTCTTCGTTGACTCTTATCAGAAATATTATAAGCTATATGTAAAAGGGCTGCGTATTAATAGATTGATAGCTATGACTCCAAAGTATATAGTTGAAGCCGTGTGTATGACAGGCCTTTTAACGGCGGTTATTGTTAAATTGTTTTTTGGTCAGAAAGACATTGAAAGTTTTGTTCCTCAGTTAGCTGTTTTTGCGGTGGCAGCATTCCGTCTTTTGCCGGCTGTTGGTCGCATTAATGAACATGTAAATAATATTTTATATGCATCGCCATCTGTTGATTTAATATATCATGATTTAAAAGAAATAGAGGACTATCAAGAGCAAATTGGTCAAGAAGAACATAGGGATTGGAGCTTTCAGAACGGAATTGCAGTAAAGAATATTACCTATTCGTATCCTGGTATGGAGATTCCAGTATTGGACCGGGTAAGCTGTTTTATTCCTAAGGGCAAGACGGTGGCTTTTATCGGAAGTTCAGGAGCGGGCAAGACGACTATGGTAGACGTTATCCTCGGATTATTGTCACCCCAATTTGGGAAAATAAAAGTAGATGAAATGGATGTTTATAAAAACTTATCTACATGGCATAAGCACCTTGGTTATATTCCACAGGTAATATATCTTTCTGACGATACGATTAGGAATAATGTAGCATTTGGTATTGCATCAGAAGAAATCGATGATTCGGCTATTATGGAAGCCCTGAGAAAGGCGCAGTTATGGGAGTTTATCGATAATCTTCCAGATGGACTGGATACCTTCGTAGGTGATAGAGGAGTTCGATTATCGGGAGGGCAGCGTCAACGAATAGGAATCGCAAGGGCATTATATCATGATCCGGAGATTCTTGTATTGGATGAAGCTACTTCCGCTCTTGATAGCGAAACAGAGACGGCTGTTATGGAAGCAATCGAAAGCCTTCAGGGCATGAAGACAATGATTATTATTGCGCATCGCCTTACTACTATAAGAAATGCGGATATCATTTATGAAGTGATAGATGGAAATGTGCTAGAGCGTGAAAAAAGTTATGTATTTAGTGAAGATGTAGCAAAATAATTATAAATATATAATATTTTGAATACGGAGAATCCATTGATGAACTTCAAGATAAGAAGAATGAGTAAAATAAACTATAAATACGAATGGCTGATAACTTTACTCATTGGCCTGATGTCGTTTCTCTTGTTTACCTATATAGATAATGTTTCAATGACGGTCTGGAGTATCAATATTCTGGATTGTTTATGGAAAGGAAATATTTTAGATTTTTACAACTATACGGCTCTTAATGTACACAACGTACATCATCAATATTGCGGCAGTATGTATCTTGGATTTATTCCTCATGCCATATGGAATATACCCATTTGGATGGTACACTATTTTGGAGGAATAGAGATAACAAATTCGGTTATCTGCATGTTATGGGCAAAATTATACTACGTAGTTATATTAATTGTTCTTATTCACTTTACTGTTAAATGTATTGATGAGAAATGCAGTGAAGAGGATAAGACGCTAGTGGCGCTCCTAATCAGTTCCTCGGTATATGTTTTAATCGCAATAGGCTACGCAGGACAAAATGATATTTTATGGGTAACATTAGGTCTGATATCATTCTACTATTACTTAAATGGCAATGTTAAGAAATTTATTATCTTTGCCGGTTTATCTATGCTAATAAAGCCTTATTTTTTGATTCCATGCATAGGTTTGCTGTTGCTTTCAGAAAAACGAATTATAAAGCTTGTGTTAAAGGTTTTTCTCCTTGTCAGCCCTACAGCCGTTTGTCAGGTCATATTTTTCTTTCTCCCCGGATATCGAATGTCTACTAGTGCTAACAATATACAAAGCAGCATGCTTGAAAGTTATCTTGGCAGCACTTTTTCAATTTCTTATGGAGCCATCAGCAAGATAATCTTTATTTTGATGATTATATATATAGGATGTTACATTTTGAATATAGAGGATAAAGAGAAAAGCAAAGAATATTCAATATATTATATGCTTTTAATCAACTTTGTCTGGTTAGTTTTTAGCTATGAACATTTTTATAGAATAGTAATGGTATTGCCATACCTATATATGACGATAATCAGAAGAAAGAAGCTTTTTGAAATAAATATGTGGTTGGATAATATTATAAGTGGTAGCTTTATTTTCGTGTATATTGCAAGTGCAAGCACATTTTTAACTCCTAAATGGTCAATGAAACCTTCCATAATAAGAAATATTGATTATGAAAACGTTTTATCAGTGGCTGATACACTGCTCAAATTTTTGTCGGAAAATACTTTAAATGCTGCATATGTGTTATCAAGGACGGTATGGGTAGGTGCTGTAGCAGCTTTGTTAATTTTTAACATACCTAGGGTGAGCGAGTATATGGAGAGGTACTGGCAATCTGACAAAAATGTAAGCAGGACTTTGATTTGGGCGCATGTTCTGCTCTTTCTGCCCTTTGTTATGTTATGTTACTTTTTGGCGAATAGATAAGGAAGATTACAGGGTAATATAAACTTTGTAAAAATAAAGAAGTGCTTGATAAAGTAAAAGGTTGGAGGATACAGTAATGAATTTGGCAGTCGCGGGAACAGGGTATGTAGGTTTAGTGGCAGGAGTCTGCTTTGCAGAAATGGGACATACAGTAACTTGTGTGGATATGGATAAAAAGAAAGTGGCATTGATGGAATCAGGCATTTCTCCTATTTATGAGGAAGGCCTAGAGGAGCTAATGCAAAAAAACTATGGGCGGGGAAGGATCCATTATACGATAGATTATAAGGACGCATACAAGGAAGCAGATGCTATTTTCATCGGGGTGGGAACGCCCGAGCAGCCGGACGGCTCGGCTAATTTAAGCCATATTGCGGCGGTATCCAGACAGATCGCGGAGTCGGTGGAGAAGGATTGTCTTGTGGTGGTAAAATCAACGGTGCCGGTTGGAACCAATGATAAGGTAGAACAGTTTATCCAGGACTTCCTCGTTAGAGATGTCAAGATAGAAGTCGCCTCCAACCCGGAGTTCCTGGCGCAGGGTTCCGCGGTGCACGACACTCTGCATGCTGCCCGGATTATCATAGGCACGGAAAGCAAGCAGGCGGAAGAAACGTTGATGAAGATATACAAGCCTTTCAATCTGCCAATCGTATCGGTGAGCAGGCGCAGCGCGGAGATGATTAAATATGCCGCCAACGATTTTCTGGCGCTTAAGATATCCTATATGAACGACATTGCAAATCTGTGCGAGTTGGTGGGAGCTAACATAGAGGATGTAGCAAAGGGGATGAGTTATGACGAGAGAATCGGCGCCAATTTCCTGAAGGCAGGCATCGGTTATGGAGGGAGCTGCTTTCCGAAGGATACGAAAGCTTTGAAATTCCTTGCAGCGAAGGCGGGATACCGTCTGGAAACGGTGGAGGCGGCAGTTGCAGTCAACGAGAGACAGAAAACAAGGCTGTTTCAAAAGGCAGGAAATCGGATGATTACATTTGAAGGATTGAAGGTCGCGGTATTAGGGCTTGCCTTCAAACCGGGAACGGACGACCTTCGGGAAGCTCCTTCCATCGACAACGTGGAGCTCCTTTTGGCACATGGTGCACAAGTCTATGCCTATGATCCCGTTGCTATGGACAACTTTAAAAAGAAATATCCGGAAGGTATGAACGGCAGGGGAAATATCGTATATGTACAGCAGCCGGAGGAAGCCTTAAAAGGAGCGAATATCTGCTTTATTTTTACGGAGTGGAAGCAAATACGGGAAATAGGGGCCGATACCTTTAAGAGCCTTATGCAGACACCGCTCGTCTATGACGGAAGAAATGTATTTGATCTGAAAAAGATGAAGGAACATGGAGTGGAGTATTACAGCATCGGAAGATAGAACCGGTGTCTGCACCTGAAAGGAGTATGGTTATAAGTATGACAAAAAATAACCTGAAGGAATTATTCTACTACCTGTTTTTTGGATTGATGATTTTTGCAAAAGGAATAGGACTGGACAGCGGAGATAAGGCGTATTATATCCTGAGCGCCGCCGCGTTCGTATGCGTGGTCTGCAAACTTGTCCTGACAAAATATAATAAGAAGCAAATTGCGGCTATGATACTGCTATGTCTCATAGCCTTTGTCTCGTACCGCAATTCGGGAAGAATGGGAATCCTTCTTAGCGTTCTTACTATTGTAGGAATGAAGGATATGAAAGTGAGCAGGCTGTTTTCATTAGGAACAGTTGTTTACGGACTGTCCTTTACTGCAACGGTGATGGCTGCTGCTGCCGGTCTCATTGACAATCCTTTTGTTGTACATGAAAAGGGAGGAATAGGAGAGGTAATCCGCTGGGGAATGGGTTACAGTACCGGAAATGTGTTTCATGTATCTTATTTCATATTGGTCGTATTGCTATGCTATACATGGGGAAGGAACTACCATGTAAAGCGATTGCTTGGACTTATGATTGGTAATGTGCTTGTATTTCTGTTTTCCCTGAGCTATACGGGCGTCGCTGTGACGACATTTTATTTGCTGCTCAATCTATATGCCGTTAAAAGAACGAGGCCTGGTAAGGCCGAGAAGTTCTTCTATCAATTGCCGCTGCCTCTTTGCGTGCTGTTTTCTTTTATTGCTCCGCTGCTGCTTAGGTATCCAGTGGTGCAGAAGCTGGATAGTATGCTTCAGGCGCGGCTTTCTTTTTCCCAATATTTTTTGTTGAATCAGCCTATTACTTTGTTCGGAACCAGAATGCACAATGTACCTAATTTCTGGATTATTATGGATAATGGATATGTTTATTTTTTGATGACGTTTGGAGTTGTGGCCTTCATACTGCTCTGCGTCGGTTATATCGCGGTTATTGCTAAATATAGTGGTATAAGTCTTATAAAGCGGACACATGAAAATGGGAAGGGGTATAACAATGCTGCGGAGAACAGGGCTATAAGACTGCCGGAACTCGCTATAATTTTTTCTTTTTTATTGTACGGGATCATGGAGCAGTTCCTTTCCAATGCCTTTATGAATCTTTCTCTTATATTTATAGGGGAAATTCTATTTGGGGAAGTGGAGGGGGAGAAGAGCTTTAACTGTGTTTCGGATTGGTTCCGCAGCAGCATGAATGAAATACGTGATCATAAGAAGCATTTAATTACGGGGGGCTGTCTGGCAGGAGCAGCAGGACTTGTCTGCTATTTGCTTTATGCTCCTGTACCGGAGTATATAGAGGTTCCGCTTAAATCATTAAACTATGTGGATGCGCAGAGCGCTATGGTATCTATAGATAACGAAGAGGGAACAAAGGATGCCTTAAAAGTAGAAATGGATCGGTATAAAACCATCCTTGAGGACGAAAGCTTACTTGAGAGAGCTTTGGAAGACGTCAGCCTAACTGATAAGCTTACTTCAGAGGACGTAGAGGCGGCCTTGGAGTTTTCTTTGCCCCAATCGGTACAAAACAGCGGAAACTATAATACCTTCCGGATACGGCTTCTGGAACTGTACTACGATGTTGATGAGGCACAATACCAGGATATTCTTCGGACACTTATCGCAGAGGCTTCTGGCCAGGAGGACATCCGCGGTGAATATGGTGATGTTTATGAGGAGAGGATAGGTAAAAGCTCCGGCGAGGACAGAATAGAGCATATGAGCAGTGAAAAAGTGTATTTCGTTGAGAAGAGCGGAGATATAGCGAAGATAGAATACTGCCGAAAAGGGATACTCAGCATGCTGACCGGAAGTGTGGTAGGTCTTATATTGATTGTAATTATAGTCTTGATTCGTTATAATAGGGGAAAGCAAATGAAGATAGGAATGACAAGCCATGAGAATAGCGATTGATTTAACCTCTCTGGCCGACAATTTTTCAGGAATAGAGCGCTATGCTATGAGCATAGCCGAAGAATTAATTGCGCTGGATGATGAGAAGAATACTTATATTCTATTATTTAAAAGAAAAGTTCATAAGGAATTCGAGAAATATAAGGGCAGGAAAAACATCATTTTCAAGGTGTATCAGGGAAGAAACAAGCTGGTATTCCAACAGATTATATTGCCCTTTCATTTGTATAGAATCAAAGCGGATGCTTATTTATTTCTGGCGTTCCAGAGCCCGGTGCTCTTTCGCAGAAAGGGAATCTATAACACCGTTCACGATCTGACCAGCTGGGACTGCCCTGAGACCATGAAGAAAAAGATGGAACTGTACTTCAAACTGACGATTAAAAATGCGCTGTGGGTAAGCGAGGGAATCATAGCGATTTCAAAGTTTACGCGTGATCGGATCGTGGATAAGTTTCATTATAGTAAGAAAAAAATAACGATTGCTTACTGCGGAATATCAGATGTGTTCATGAATTATATAGCGTTTCAGCCATCGGAGATTTTGGATAGTGAAGAAAATAAAAAGGGAATTGAAGCCAGGCTTGAAAAAATCAGGAATAAATCGTTAGATATCCGCCATAAATATCACCTTCCCGAACAATACCTGCTATGTCTTGCGACTTTGGAACCGCGGAAGAATCTGCCCTTTCTGGTAGAGGCTTATGTGGAGCTGTTAGAGGAGGGAAAGGTAGACATCCCCCTTGTTCTTGCGGGCCGTAAGGGCTGGATGATGGACGAGTTCCTGAACCGGATCGAAGAGGAATATAGAAAAAATATTGTGGTCACGGGATTTATTGAAGACGAGGATCTGCCTTATGTATATCATATGGCCGATTGCTTCATCTTTCCCTCTATCTACGAAGGCTTTGGTATGCCGCCGCTGGAGGCTATGGCGGTAGGCACGACGGTAATCTCATCCGATGCGGCCTCCCTGCCTGAAGTGCTGGGCAAAGCCGCTTCTTATTTTCATTCGGGAAATAAAGAGGAGCTGAAAGAAAAAATGCGTCAGGGTATTCATCAGGAATGCGATGAGGTGACTGTCCGAGAAATTAAGAAGAGGGTGGAGATGTTCCAGTGGAGGCGGTCGGCGAAGAAGATTGAGGAAAGAATCCGAATATAGATAAATCCTAAAACATTAAGAAATTATAAAAAAGTGTTTAAGTATAAATAATTGTATTTTAATATGTAATTTGATAGAATTGAGGTGATATGTTTGAATGAAAAAATTGTAATCATTGGAGCAGGTCCACATGCTAAAGTTGTGGTTGATGTTATAAAAAGCGAAAATAGATATGATATTATTGGTTTAGTAGATAAAGTAGAGAAAAGCGGTTTTTGGGGGATTGATATAATCGGAGATGATAACTGCTTGTATGATTTATATGGGCGAGGAATAAAAAAGACAGTTATAGGAATTGGAGATAATAAGATAAGAAAACGTCTTTTTCAACAAGCAAAGGAAATTGGATTTGATATAATTAACGTGGTAAGCGATAAGGCTATAATCTCTCAATATGCTCAATTGGGATGTGGAGTGGTAGTCATGCCGGGAGCAATTATTAATGCGGATACATTTATTGGTGATGGCTGTATTATAAATACTAATTGTTCGGTTGACCATGATAATTATATAGGAGAGTTTTCTCATATAGCACCGGGGGCCACACTAGCAGGAAGTGTTAATATAGGGGCAGGAACTTTTTGTGGAGTTGGGTGCCGCATTATTGATGGCATTAAAATTGGACATAATGTGGTGATAGGTGCAGGAACAGTTATAATTAATCCTATAGAATCAAATAGTACTGTTGTCGGCGTGCCGGCTAAATATATAAAAAGAAAAGAGGATAAAAATGAGTAGAATTTCAATAGCAAATCCAGTATTCAATGGAAATGAAAAAAAATATTTAAATGAATGTATTGATACCGGATGGGTATCAGCTAATGGAAGATTTATTAGGGAGTTTGAAGAAAGGTTTGCTGAATATTGTGGGTGCAAATATGGCATATCTTGTAGTAATGGTACTGTTTCACTTCATGCAATTCTATTGGGGCTTGGAATAGGACCGGGTGATGAAGTGATTATGCCAACATTAACTTATATTGCTACGGCAAATGCTGTGAGATATTGCGGTGCAACGCCTGTTTTTGTAGATAGTGAAGAAGGCACATTTAATTTGGATCCTAAAAAAATAGAGGAAAAAATCACACCTAACACGAAAGCAATTATGCCAGTTCATTTGTATGGACTTCCGGCAGATATGGATGCAATATGTAGCCTTGCTGAAAAATATAATATAGCAGTCGTAGAGGATGCTGCTGAAGCGCATGGCGCTGAATTTAATGGAAAAAGAGTAGGTTCAATAGGAAGGGTGGCTTCGTTTAGTTTCTTTGGTAATAAAATTATTACTTGCGGAGAAGGGGGAATGATTACGACAAATGACAAAACCTTGTATGAAAAAATAAAATTATTGAAATCACAAGGTGTTTCAGCTAAAAAAAGATATTGGCATGATATTGTCGGATATAACTATAGGATGACAAATATGCAGGCAGCAGTTGGGCTAGGACAGTTAGAAAATATTGATTGGCATTTGCAGCAAAGAAAAAGAATAGCAGATTTATATAAGAAATATTTAAAAGATGTATCTGATTATTTTGTTTTGCAAGTAGAACCAGATAATTGTAAACATGTTTATTGGATGAGTAATATTGTGCTATCCGATAAAGTGATAAAAAAACGCGATCAAATTATGTCAGAAATGGAAGATCGTGAGATTGAAATGAGGCCTATTTTTTATCCAATGCATATTATGCCTCCATATTACGATGCAGAAATTAAGTGTCCAGTTGCAGAAAAAATAGCATCTAGGGGAATAAGTTTGCCATCACATGCACTTTTGACAGAAATGGATGTAGAATATATCTGTGATTCTTTAAAAGAAATAATATTCGAAGGGAAATAGTTAAAATATGTTTTCAAACATTAAAAAAATATACGAAACTAGATATTTTTGGTTTTTTTTGGCAGTCAAAGATATTAAGTTTAAATATAGGCGCTCAAAACTGGGGGGGTTATGGATGATGATTCAACCATTAGCCTTAACATTAATACTATCATTTGTTTTTAGTACGATTTTTAATCAGCCTATGGGTGACTATGCGTTATATGTGTTATCGGGGCTGGTGGTATGGGACTTAATTATGTCAGCATTTAATGCGGGGGGACAAAGTCTTATTTCGGCTGAAGCATATATAAGGCAGTTCAATCATCCTAAAGCAATATACTCTTTGCGCTCAGCTATTGTATATACTTATACATTTTTGATAGAACTGTTAGGTCTTGTTTTGTGGTTGCTATTTATTAAACCAGAAAATATTTTATTTGGACTAGCGACATTACCAGTTACAGTCATATTAGTATTTATTTTTGCATGGGAAGTTACAACGATTGCGGCATATACAAACACGAAATATTATGATTATCCGCAACTTATTGGACTGGCACTACAGGCAGTTTATTTTGTTTCACCAATTTTTCTTCAAACAGAAGTATTTATCAATAAAGCTGGGTTAAAATTTTTATATATATACAACCCAATAACCCATTTTTTAAATTTAGTTAGAGAACCTTTTTTGTATAAGAAAATGCCTACTTTATTTGATTATGGTTTTGTAATAACAGTATTGTTAATAATAGGTTTGATTGCCTATCTATTAAACAAAAAAAATGAGAAGACAGTAATTTTTTATTTGTAACTTGGAGGAAAAAATGAGTGATTATTTTATAAAAATGAGTGATGTTAACCTTTATTATCCCTCTACCGTTTATAATGCTAAGACTATTAAACAAGAGTTTTTTTCTATGCTAAAATTTGAAAGAAAAAAAGAAGAACTGCAAGATGTTCATGCATTGAAAAACTTCAATTTAAGTATTCAGGAAGGTGAAAGAGTGGGAGTAATTGGTTTTAATGGAGCTGGAAAAAGTACTTTATTAAGGGCGATGGCTGGATTATATCCTATTAAATCAGGAGAAATAGAAACAAATGGAAAGATAAGATCTATGTTTGAATTGACATTAGGATTTGATATGGAATCTACTGGCAGAGAAAATATTATGTATAGAGGCTTAATGCTGGGTGATACTCCTAAAAATGTACGTGAAAAAGAAAAAGAAATTATTGAGTTTGCAGAGTTAGGAGATTTTATCGATTATCCTATCCGTTCTTATTCATCGGGAATGCTAGTACGCTTGGCTTTTGCCATTTCCACGTCTGTTCAAGGTGAAATCTTATTGATTGATGAAGTATTGAGCGCCGGTGATATTAATTTTCAGAAGAAAGCAAAAAATAGAATGACTAATTTAATGGATAATGCTAAGATTTTAGTTTTAGTTCTTCATGACATGTCTACAATACAGGATATTTGTAATCGTGTCATTTTATTGAATCGCGGCGAGATTGTTGCGGATGGAAAACCTGAAGATGTTGTTAAAGAATATTATAAAAGCATGAATAATAATTTATAAGCGGGGAGGAAAAAATATTGAATAAGCGAGGAAGATGCTTATGGCTAATGAATCACAGAACTTTAAGAGCATTCGAAGTGCCAATGTTAATAGAAATGGGATTTGAAGTTTTTTGTCCTAAAAAATTCCCTTATGATGAAGGAAATCTATCTGCGGACGTAACATATCAATATGATGATACTTTATCAATACCGGAAGAGACTTTATTGAAATTAAACGCGATTGATTTTTATAAGGGTGTTTCAAAAGATGTATTAGATATGATGAATGAATATTTTGATATTGTATTTATAGGCTTTTTTCCTAAGCAGTTAAAAATGTTAGTTGAGGGATTTAAAGGTGTTATTGTTATGCAGCCATTTGGTTTATCGAATGGTTTAACATATACTCAAATAATTTCAGATACCCTTGGTCTCAGTTTTTTAGATAAAATAGAGAATTTAAGAGAGCGGTTTATATTTGGACAGGCTTATGAAAATATATCGGACATTGAGTGCAGGATATTAAAAAATCGGGCAATGTATTTGCCTTTAGGTCTAAAAGATGCCTATGTAAATGATGAATGGGAAGGCGGAGATGAAAGAATATTATTTGTATGTCCGCGTATCAATACATCGCCTTACTTTAAAAATATATATTTAGATTTTAAGAGAAACTTTGCCGAATTTGATTATTTAATTGGAGGAGCCCAGCCTATTGAGGTTAAAGATGATGTAAAGGTAGCAGGCTTTATTCCAAATGATCAATACGAGTATAACATGAAGCATTTGTCTGTAATGTTTTATCATTCAAGAGAAGAGAGACATGTCCATTACCATCCATTTGAGGCAATAAAAAAAGGTATGCCACTTATTTTTATGGCTGATGGAATTTTGGATTCTTTGGGTGGAGTAGAACTTCCTGGGCGCTGTAAGACAATAAAGGAAGCAAGAAAAAAAATTAAGAGAATTATGAGAGGTGATGTTTCCTTTATTAATAAAGTAAAAGAAAGCCAATATATTTTATTAGAACGATTTACCTATGAATATTGTATGGAAAAATGGAATCAAAATATTGATTTCATACAAAATCAGATAAATTTAGTGCAGAAATTTCGCATAGAAAAGCAGGTACCCGATAAGAAAAAAATAGCTGTCTTGCTTTCAGAAGGTTATCTTGGAGGAGTACTTGATACAACAACTAGATTTTTATATGCAATAAAACATGGAATAGAAGCATCCGGCGACAATGTTGAAATCGTATTTGGCTATTTGAACCATAAAAATTTTAGCGAAGATACTTTTCAAGAAATTAACAAAATGGGGATACAGATTAGAAAATTTAAATGGCGTTTTCTATCAGCTGATGACATCAAAAATATACATACAATAAAAAATTATAATTTACCTATTGAAGATAAACAATACTGTGTTGCAGATGACGGAATAAACTTTTTTGAAGATTGTGACCACATAATATTTATCATTGATCGAGTGCCGGGGTTTTATTATACTAATAGACCTTATAGTGTAATTGTGCAAGATTATATTCAAAGATATTTACCTGGATTGATGAAAAAACAAACAGAAGAAATAATTTTAGATTTTCAAAGGCGAGCAGAAGCTATATATGTAACGACACAACCTGCCATGATGGATTGCATTCAGTATGCGGGTATATCCCAGGATAAAATAAAAATGATTCCACTTTTGTTAGAAAGAACTGTTGTTGAAAATGTAGAAAAAACGAGTGAAAATTATTTTTTATGGTCTACTAATATAGGAGAACACAAAAATCATTTAGTATTACTTGAAGCATTAAAAAAATATTATGAAAATGGCGGAAAATTCAAATGCTATGTAACGGGTATTAACACGGAATTATTTGATGTAAAAAAGACTATTAAGAATGAGGCAAACTATATAAAAAAGGTACGTGATACTATAAGCAAGTCCAAAGCATTATCAAAAAATTTAATTTTTAAAGGTAATATGGATAAGAATGAGTATTATAAAATCTTGGCCAATGCAAAGTTTCTTGTCCATCCGGGATATACAGATAATGGAAATATGAGCAGTGTTGATGCTGCATTTTTGGGTGTACCCAGCATTTCGAGCGATTATCCGCCAATGAGATATTATGAGGAAGTTATGGGCTTAAAGATTCGTTTTGTATCGCCTTTTAATTGTTCAGAATGGGTTGAGGCATTAATGAAAGCAGAAAAAGATTATATTGAGTGGAAAAAAACAATGCCCAATGCAGAAAAGATGAATGAAGTTGCCATCTCTTATGTATATGATAAACTGTATACTGTAATAAGCGAAACAGTAGGAATTTAAGGAGAAGTAGAATGAAGGTTGGAATTTATTTAGGATATGGCCCTCAAACATTGTTACACAAAGAGGGATTAGGGCGATATTTAGCAACGTTGGTTAAAGGATTGGTGGAAAAAGGCGAGGAAGTAACGATTGCTTTACCTAAATGGTTAGTAAAATCTTTTGATTTATTGGCAGAGGATTGTGGAATTGATTTAAAAAAAATTAATTTTATCATTGAGTACAATACACCGGTTATTTGGCAAATCTATGTAAAGTTTTTGGAAAAAAGAAAACCCAAAAAGGATATTAGAAAGAAAATTTTATTATCTTCATTAAGTATAGGCGAATTTTGTTTTAGAATTTTACTTTCAACAACCAATTTTTTCGTATTGTTTATTTTAGGTATAATAGCTTTAGGATTAGCCATAGTTTTATTACCTTTTGCAGTTTTAGGAGGCATAGTTTTTATACTATATCAACTTTTTGCATCATTAATAAAAAAAGAAAAAGTTTCTATTAGAAATATGATGGATAATATTAATAAAGCAATAAAAAGTGTTAAGGGAAATGGTTATAATTTTTACTCAAAAGTTTATCATAAGGTTTTAGATAATGTTCAGAATCGACTTGTGCGTAGGATTAATAGACAAAACGAAGAAATGGATATTTGGTATTCACCAGGAATTTTCTGGCCGTGTTTCAATGAAATAAAAGGTAATAAAGTAATAAATGCTCCTGATTTAGTTGTGATGGATTTTCCTTTACATTGGTATAATGAATCAGGGGTCATTGATGCAAGTATACAAAGTGAAAAAACTATTTTAGAGGGTAAATATTTTATAACATATTGTGAATATATCAAAAATGATTTATTAATCAAACGATATGCAAAGAATGATAATAATATTCGAGTTATCCGTCATATGGTAAATAATATGGGACAATATGTTAATATTGACGCAAAAATTGCTTCTAAAATTGCGGATGAGAATGTTTTTACAAAGTCTTTTTGCAGAACATTATTAGGACAATCAAAACATAATATTTTGTACGTTGATAATTATGTTAAAAATTTTGACTTTGAAAATGTAAGGTATATCTTTTATTCAAGCCAGGCAAGACCACATAAGAATTTAATAAATTTATTAAAGGCTTACCAATATATCTTAAGAAAAAGGTATGGAGAAATTAAATTATTTGTTACAGGAGATTTGTATAAAAATAAAGAAATAAAAGATTATATTCATGAAAATAAATTGCAATATGATGTGTTATGTTTTTATAATGTTAATTCACAGCAATTAGCTGCATTGTATCATGAAGCAGAGTTGGTGGTTAATCCAACGTTATATGAAGGTGGTTTTCCGTTCACTTTTGCTGAAGGGATGTCGGTAGGAGTTCCATCAATTATGAGCGATATTCCTCAAGTGCGAGAGGAATTTGGCAATGAGCTCGGAGAGTGTTTATTTGATCCATATGATTTTATGGATATAGCTAACAGGATAGAATGGGGGATGAATAACAAAGAACATTTGTACGCTCAGCAACAACCGATATTTGAAAAGATGTGTATGAGAAATGTAAATTATTATGTGGAGGAATATATAGAAGCTTTTAAATATTTCTCATCATAGTATAAGTATTTAGGAGTTGGACAATGAAGAAATGGGTAAAAAAATTAATTGATAATAAATATTTTCCGCTAATATATTGGGTGATGGCATTTACATATTGCTTAATACGTAATTGGAGTGTTTTGAGCGGAGAAAAGGCGCTGATTGGAGGAGATGCAAATGCTGGTTATTATGCAATCAGCTTTTTAAAGAATAATTACTTAAATGGAGAAATTCCATTGTGGAATAAATTTTTAGCGGGTGGTTCGCCTTATTTAGGAGTTACTTATTCCTTCTTTAATTTTTATAATATACTTTCTTTATTACTACAAGCGGAGGTGGCTTATTTTGTTGTATATGTTTTTTCAATTTCTTTAGGAAGTGTATTTTTATATTTATATTTGATAAAAATTAATTGCAGAAGGGATGTCAGTTTAGTATTTGCTATTATATACTTATTTTCGATACATTTAGGAGGATTGCGAACCTCCCATATGTCAATTATTGTGACGATAACTTGCTTGCCGCTTTTATTGTATCTAATTGAAAAATATTGTGAGGAAAAGAAAACTTATATTCTGTTATCTTTGTCTTTGATTATGGCGCTGCAATTTCATAATGGTTTTATGCAGATATGTCTGTACAGCGATATGGTCATAGCCTTATATTTTTTGATTAGGTATATACAATCAGGCGGAAAATGGAATCTAGGATTACTAAAGTGTATACAGTGGATTATAATTTATGCCTGCTTAATTATAGGATTTGTAATACCAATCTTTAGTTTGTTAGCACAGTATTCCGAGAAATCATCAACAGATTCTTCTTTTTTATATTTTATAAGCGGATCAATACATCCCATAAAAATAATCATGATGTTTATTCCAAATATATGGGATAATGTATATACTCCATTAGCGGAATACAATATAGGAACATCTGGAATGGATATTGAGATATTCCTAGGAACATTAGTAGCAATAATAAGCGTAAGCGGTATTGTAGCATATTTCAAAAAGATTCGTCTAATTAGGTTATCTTTTTTCTTTGTATTCATATCATTTGCATTTGCCTCTTGTTACGCATTTACACCACTAGCTAAAATTTTTTTTGAGATTCCTATAGTTAATATGTTTCGTATGCCAAGCAGGGTCCTATTTATTTTTATTTTATTTATATATGTAATTTCAGCGATTACCTTATCCAATATTATTTCTGATAAAAGATATGATTTGTTATATAAATCAAGTGGGTTATATATTTTGTGCTGGGGAATAATGTGTGTTGTTGAAAAGGTAGTGGGATTGCAATATTTTGAAAATGTGTATAATCAAGGAAGAAGCATTGCTATATGGATTTGCATATTTAATTTTTTTGTACTATTATTAAGTAAATATAATGCTTTTGGCAAATATGAAAAGTTATTAAAGAAATTCGTATGTGCATTTATTTTGATATTTACTATATTTCAAACAAGAGAATACAATCAGGTAAATGGGGTTAGTATAAAGACTTTCTTACTTCCGATAGAAGAAATAATATTAGAAAATATTGGAAATAATAAAATTCTGCAACTTTCGACGGATGATGTTTCATATGTTAAAAGTATTGTACATTATAATAGGGCACTATATACGGGGATACCAACAATGAATGCAGAAAGCCCCTATAATAATCCTATTTTGAATAATCTACTATCATTATCTTCTGGTGATGTTCTTTTAAACCAAACGAATGCAATGGCGTATTTTAAGAATAGCTACGATAATTTGAGTTTTCAAAATGATTTACTCTCTATGTTAGGAATAAAGTACTTAATAGATTCTGAAGATATCATCAATAATCTAGAAGTATTTAATAGGAATGATTCAAGAACCATTTTACATGTTAATGAAGTGAAAGTTGAAGCAGGAGAACCAACGGTGGTGTTTGCAGAACCTATAGAGTTATTAAATGATTATGACTATATTGTTTCATTTAAATATATATGTAATGATTGGGATGATAGTGTATATTTAGACTTTTATGGAGAAAATTATGATTATAAAGAACAAGATATAAAATTAAACTTAAGTTCCGGAGAGGGAAAGTATAGTATCATATTAAATTCTGGAAATATACCGCAAGATATTATTAGTTATTTTAGAATTATTAGCAATGGCTCTACCGACATAACATTTAATGATATAGAAATTAAAACACATATAATGGAAAAAAATGATATATACCAACAGTTTGCAAGCGGAAAAGGATTTGATAATAATGAAGTAAAAATTTACGAAAACACTAATGCTAGGGATATATTGTATGTGCCGGAACAAGTGATTTTTACAAATGATATTTCAATCATATATGATTATCAAAAGAGAGAGTCTTTGGATAAAACTAGCTATGTTGAAGATTTGGAGGGATTTATTCCTGCTAATACAGAAATCACTAATATTTGTTGGGAAAATAATCAGGTTATTGCTGAAGTTAAAGCCGAGGGTACTTCATTTATAAATTTTTCTCAATGCATTACTAAGGACTGGAAAGTTTATATTGATGATGTTGAAACTCAAAATGTTACAGTAAATGGTCTCATTCAAGGAGTGGTAGTTCCAGAGGGGACTCATAAAGTATGCTTTAAATATTTTCCTGAGATTACTGTGTTGTCTAATATTACAAATCTATTTATTTTTATGGTAATAATAGGCATTATTATTCATTCGTATGTTTCAGAAAGCAGGAGAAAAGGATGATAGATAAAAAGGAACAATTAATTTTTATCCACCAATTAAGAGGTATAGCTACAATTATGGTAATGCTTTGGCATTTAACTATAATGTTTTGGTATAGTAACGATAATATAAGTGCAATTTTTAGCTTGAAACCAATAGAAGGTGGGAAAGATAATTTAAACTTTATTTACACTAATATTGTAGATGCCTTAACGTATATTAATTTAGATTTTGGAATGTTTGGAGTTGCCGTCTTTTTTTTGATCAGTGGATTTATAATACCATATTCTATAGAAAAGGATAATAATATTAAAGATAAACTCTTGTTTATTCTAAAAAGAATTTTACGAATATGGCCTACATATATTTGTGGATTTTCAATCACTTTTCTTTCGCTTTTTTTATATAGTAAAATAATTGAAGGTAATTTTACATATTCAATTAAAGATTATTTTGTTCAGATAAGTTTGTTAAGAGATTGGTTTTGGGTACCTAGCATAGACGGCATAAGCTGGACTTTGGAAGTAGAAATTAAATTTTATGTCTTGATATTAATTTTATTATTAATAGGAAAAATATACGACAAATATATGATAGTATTTGTTGGTATATTTGGAATGATATTTAATATTGTTCTCTATGCTAATGATGAATGGTTGATTTTGCATAATGTTCGTATTTATCAGATTATGAGTGTAATCGGAGATTCGTTTGCATATATCACTTTTGTTTTGATTGGTCTGATATTTTATTGTTATCATAGTGGGAAATGGAATAAAAAATCACTGATAATAGTATTTCAGTGTTTAATTTTTAGTTTTTTGTTATCAATAATTAATAGTGCGAATAGTTCAATAATTGAAAAGTTTATAGTTAATTACGGTGGTGCAATAATGTTATTTTTGAATTTTTACTTTACTAGAGATGTATTGAAAGGGAATAAAATTTTAAATTTTGTCGCAGACAAAAGCTATGCGATTTACTTATTACATGGATTGTTAGGCTATATTTTATTAAGTATATTATTTACAGCTGGTTTTCCAGTATGGGTATGTCTAATAATTACATTTTCTATAGTAATAATTTTGGCGATGATAGTTAATCTTTACGTGGAAAAGCCAGTTCAGCATATATCAAAGTTGGTTATAAATAAAATACGATAAATTATGATTTACTATATTGATGATGAAGTTTGGAAGGTAAGGGATAAACTATGAAAGTTGTAATTTTAGCAGGTGGCTTTGGAACGAGATTAAGTGAAGAAACCACAACGAGGCCCAAGCCGATGGTGGAGATCGGGGAAAAACCAATTTTGTGGCATATTATGAAGCTATATTCTTATTTTGGATATAATGAATTTATTATATGCTGTGGTTATAAGCAGCATATGATAAAAGAATGGTTTGCAGACTATTATTTACAAAATTGTGATGTTACTTTTGATTTTGCTAATGGAAATGATATTGAGATACATAAAACATATAATGAACCGTGGAAAGTAACAGTAGTAGATACAGGTTTAAATACCATGACAGGTGGGCGTATTAAGAAGATACAGAAATATGTTGAAAATGAAACGTTTATGGTAACCTATGGGGATGGTGTTTCTGATGTCGATATTCATAAGCTGGTAAGATACCATGAAGAAAATGGGAGATTAGCAACTATGACAGCTGTAAATGTAGGGCAGAAATTTGGGGTTTTGGAACTAAATAATAAAAATGAAATATGTGCATTCAGAGAAAAATCGATGGATGATGGCAGTTTGATAAATGGTGGATTTTTAGTGCTAGAACCAGAGGTATTTAATTATATTGAAGGGGATTCAACTGTTTTTGAGAAAGATCCCTTGGAGAGCCTTGCATCGCAGGGAGAACTAATTGCGTATAAGCACGCTGGCTTTTGGCGTTGTATGGACAGCCAAAGGGATCAAGATGTTTTGAAAAAATTATGGGATTCAGGACAAGCTCCTTGGAAGTTGTGGAGTTAATAAAGGAGAATGAATATGTTTGAAAATTGCACAGAAAAGGAAGCGAAAGCGCAGATACTTGAATTAGTAAATGAATATTGTGTAAAGTATCATAACCCGAAAAAGGATTTTAAATCAGGCGACAGAATTCCATATGCTTCTAGAATTTATGATAGCAAGGAAATGCTTAACTTAGTTGATAGTGCGTTAGAGTTTTGGCTGACAGCAGGAAGATATACCAATGAATTTGAAATAAAATTTGCTGAATATTTAGGAACAAAATATTGTGCAGTAGTGAATTCCGGATCATCTGCAAATTTAATTGCATTTATGACGCTGACATCGCCACTTTTGGGAGAAAAACGAATAAAAAGAGGCGATGAAGTAATAACGGTGGCGGCGGGATTCCCAACAACTGTTACACCGATTATTCAGTATGGAGCCATTCCGGTATTCTTAGATATAACAATACCACAGTATAACATTGATGCTTCACAATTAGAAGCGGCGCTTTCGGACAAAACAAAGGCAGTCATGATAGCTCATACATTGGGTAATCCTTTTGACTTAAATACAGTTAGAGAATTTTGTCAAAAGAATGATTTGTGGTTAATCGAAGATAATTGCGACGCGCTTGGCTCAAAATATATTCTTAATGGTCAAGAAAGATTTACTGGAACTGTAGGTGATATAGGTACTTCAAGTTTTTATCCGCCACATCATATGACTATGGGGGAAGGCGGGGCGGTTTATACCGATAATCCTTTATTAAATAAAATAATTAAATCTTTTCGCGATTGGGGTAGAGACTGCGTTTGCCCTTCAGGAAAGGATAACATGTGTGGGCATCGCTTTGAAAAACAATATGGTGAATTACCGTTTGGTTATGATCACAAGTATATATATTCTCATTTTGGCTATAACTTAAAAGCAACAGATTTACAAGCAGCTATAGGCTGCGCACAGTTGGAGAAGATTCCTATGTTTATTGAGCGTAGGAGGGAGAATTTTGAAAAATTGAAAAAAGAGCTTCTGCCTGTGGCGGATAAGTTAATACTTCCTGAACCTTGTAAAAATTCAGAGCCTAGTTGGTTTGGATTTATGATTACGTGTAAAGAGGGTGTTGATAGGCATAAAATAGTAAATACCTTGGAACAGAATGGAATACAAACCAGGATGTTATTTTCCGGTAATTTAATTAAGCATCCTTGCTTTGACGAGATGCGAAAAGCTGGAGAGGGATATCGTGTGATAGGTAAATTGAAAAACACAGATAGAATTATGAAAGATTCTTTCTGGATTGGCGTTTATCCAGGAATGACGGACAAGATGATAAATTATATGGCACAAAGTATTATAGATGCGTTATAGCGGCAAAAGTATAAGAGATTAGGAAAATATCATGGGACAAATTAAATTATTAGATTGTACATTACGAGATGGCGGATATCTCAATGATTGGAAATTTGGTCACGATAATATCGTTACGATTTTTGAAAGATTAGTGAGCGCACAATTGGATATTATTGAAATTGGTTTTCTGGACGCGCGTAGAGTTTATGATTATGAAAGAAGTATATTGCCAGATACAAATAGTGTAGCGGTTACATATGGGGATTTAAAATGCGGAAAATCTATGATAGTAGGGATGATTGATTATGGAACTTGTGGTATAGATTATATACAATTTTGTAAAGATTCTTACTTGGATGGAATACGAGTGATTTTTAAAAAAGAGAAAATGTATGATGCCATAGATTTTTGCAAAAAGATAAAGAAAAAAGGATATTTTGTTTTTGCACAGGCGGTATCTATTACTAGTTATAACGACGATGAATTTGCGGAACTGGTAGGTTTAGTAAATGAATTGCAGCCTTATGCATTTTCTCTCGTAGATACATATGGATTGTTACACAAGAAGCAATTAGAACATTATTTTATTATGTCCGATAAATTATTAAAATCGGAAATAGGTCTTGGGTACCATGCTCATAATAACTTTCAGTTAGCGTATGCTAATTGTATTGAGGTTTTGGAGAAAAAAATAGATAGGACACTGATTATAGACGGAACATTGTATGGAATGGGAAAAAGCGCGGGAAACGCTCCTACAGAGTTATTGGCCATGTATATGAATGAGCATAACAGTAAAAATTACCGCACTCATCAGCTATTGGAAGCTATTGACGTAACTATGTTAGATATTTACCGTAAAACACCTTGGGGATATAACTTTAAATTCTTTTTATCGGCATCTAATGATTGTCATCCAGGTTATGTAGCGTATTTACAAGACAAGCAAAAGTTATCGGTAAAATCAATTAATGAAATTCTCGTTAGTATAGATTCTCAAAAAAAATTATTATATGATGAAAAATATATTGAAAAATTATATATGAATTATCAAAAAAAAGAGTGCAATGATACAGATAGTTATGGTAGGTTAGTTACCTTGCTGCAAGGAAAAGAAGTGCTGATTTTAGCTTCCGGAAATAATGTTTATGCACAGAGCGATAAAATATTAAAGTATATACTAAAAAAGGAGCTTGTTGTCTTTTCCGTTAATTTTCTTCCACAAACTTTTGATGTTGATTATTTGTTTATGTCTAATGCAAAAAGATATGTGCAAATGGCAACGACATTTAGTAAAAAGCCAAAAAATGTAAAAACAATTGCTACATCTAATATAACAAGCTCTACGAACGAATTTGATTTCATTTTAAATTATGGAAATCTATTGGATGAAGCAGCAGAGATGAGAGATAATCCTTTATTTATGCTTTTGAAACTATTTAGAGATAGTGATGTTTCATCTATTGCGCTTGCTGGTTTTGATGGATATGATAGAGCGAAGACAACTAATTATGTAAATGCCAATATGGAATATACGTTTACAAAAGAGCGGGCAGAACAAATTAACAATGATGTTCGCAATGCTTTAGAGCGTTCAAAAGTTTTGGATAAAATATATTTTGTGACAGATAGTTATTATAATGAAAATGAAAGAAGATAGCTTGATATGAAAATAAAGATAGCTGATTATATCGCGGAATATCTTGTTGAACATGGAATTACAGATGTTTTTACAGTTGTGGGTGGAGGCGCTATGCATCTTAATGATGCGTTTGGGCATAAAAGAGGGTTACATTGTACATATAATCATCACGAACAAGCAAGTGCTATAGCATCAGAGAGTTATACTCGGATTCACAATAAAATGGCAGTAACTTGTGTAACCAGTGGCCCCGGTGCAATTAATGCTCTGAACGGTGTGGCAGGAGCATATCTGGACTCAATTCCAATGTTAATTATTTCCGGGCAAACGAAAAGCACACTAACGGTGAAACATAGCGGACTTAATCTTCGAACTTTAGGAAATCAAGAATTTGACATTATTAGTGCTATTAAAGGAATGACAAAATATAGTGAAATGGTGGAAATGCCTAAAAAAATAAAATATTATTTAGATAAAGCGATGTATATAGCGAGTAGTGGGAGACCTGGTCCGTGTTGGCTGGATATACCACTCGACATTCAGGGAAGCTATATTGATACAGATGATTTATGTTCATATAACACAGATAATTATATAATAAATATAGATCAGACTATCGATTGGGAAATAATTAACGAGAAAATAAAAAGAGCAAAACGCCCAATTTTGTACGGCGGGAATGCCATTAGACTTTCCGGTGGATATAAGGTATTTAGAAAGTTAGTAGATGAGTTACATATTCCGGTAGTTACAGGATGGAATAGCATCGATTTACTTCCTACAAATTCACCATATTATGTAGGAAGAGCAGGAATAATGGGAGATAGGGCGGGAAACTTTGCTGTCCAAAATAGTGACTTATTAATTTCATTAGGAAGCAGATTGAATATATATCAAGTAGGATATAACCTAGAAACATGGGCGAGAAAGGCGTATGTAATAGCTGTTGATATTGATAGAGAAGAACTAAAAAAACCTACGATAAGAGTGGATATGCCTGTTTGTCATGATGTAAAGATGTTTATGGAAGGGCTGCGATTTAATGCTTTAGATATTGAACCTAATTTGGAGTGGATTGAGCAATGCCAGAGATGGAAGGACGAATATCCTGTAATTCAGGAAAAACATTATAAGAGTTCCAAATTGTGTAATGCCTATGCGTTTATTCATGAATTAAGTAAAGCAATACCGGAAGGTATGAATACAGTAGTGGCTAATGGGTCAGCAAGTGTAGTTGGGAGCCAGACATATTTTATAAAGGAAAATCAGCGCTTTATTATGAACTGTGCTCTATCCTCTATGGGGTATGACTTGCCCGCCGCTATAGGTGCATGTATTGCAGATGAAAAAAAACCGTTAGTTTGCATTGCAGGGGATGGTAGTATTCAAATGAATTTACAGGAACTGCAGACAATAATTACAAACAAGTTGCCCATAAAAATATATATAATTAATAATCAGGGATATCATCAGATTAGGTTAACACAAAAAAATATCTTTGCAGAAAAAACGTTAATTGGTGTAGGGCCTGAGAGCAACGATTTGGACTTTCCTAATATGGAGAAATTAGCCTGGGCTTACGGATACGAATATTTTAAATGTGAGGATAACTTAGGGTTAAATGAGTTCATAAAAGCAACACTTAATTTTCAGGGACCGTTAATTGCGGAAGTTTTTACGGATACTGATCAAATTTATGAGCCGAAATCAGCAACAAAAAGATTAGAAGATGGAACCTTGGCTTCTCCTCCGCTGGAGGATTTATATCCGTTTTTACCTAGGGAGGAATTGGAGAAGAATATGTTTATAGATATGATATGATTTTGCTGAATTAGGAATTGGAAGAGGATGATTATGGAGATAAAAGCACATTCAAAAAATTACGAGGTTATATTTAAAGAAAATTTTGACTTTATTGAAAAGATTGCGCGGATTGAACAATCGTTATGGGTAATTGATAGAAATGTATATGAACTATATGAGGATATATTTAATTTATACATTGAGAAAGATAGGCTTATGCTGATTGAAGCGACAGAGTCCAACAAGATTATAGAAACGGCTCTTAGTATCTGTGAGAGAATGACTTTGTTGCAGGGCAAACGTAATAGTACGTTGATTTCGGTTGGCGGTGGAATTACTCAGGACATTACAGGATTTGCTGCAAATATCTTATATAGAGGAGTACAGTGGATTTTTATTCCCACTACTTTGCTTGCGGCATGTGATAGTTGTATAGGAAGTAAGACTTCATTGAATTTTAAAGAATATAAGAATTTGCTGGGGACGTTTTATCCGCCGGATGAATTATATATATGTTTACCTTTTTTTAAGACATTATCGGAAATTGATTTATTAAGTGGATTAGGAGAAGTTGTGAAGTTTAATATTATGTCTGGGAGGGATTCTCTTTCATTAATAGAGAATGATATAGTGTTACTGCTTCAGCGGGATGAACAGATTATTAAACAATATATACATAAATCTTTGGAATTTAAAAAGACATTTATTGAGGCTGACGAATTTGATAGAGGAATACGTATTAAATTGAATTTTGCACACACGTTTGGTCATGCTTTTGAAACTGCTACCAATTATGCAATACCTCATGGAACAGCAGTTGCTATGGGAACTATAGTAGCTAGTAGCATATCTTGTTCGAGGGGATTCATTAGTAAGGAAACAAATAAAAAGATTCAAAGTATACTTTTGAACATTATAGATATACAGTTGCTGAAAGAAAATAATAATCTTAATATTCAAGATATCTATAAATTTGATAATATAATGAGAGCGATCAGTAAAGATAAAAAGCAGATAAGTTCTTCATTAACTGCAATTTTATTTGAAAATGAAAAACTAGGTTTGGCGATTTTTCATGATTTAAATTTCGATGAAATAAAAAGTGCAATAAAGGAATTAATGAATATTTTGTAAAAGGAAGAGTTCTATTTTGAAGAGAATATTTATTACAGGGCCAACGGGAGCTATAGGGATAGCTTTGATTAATCATTTAGTTGGAATGAATCATGAGGTTGTTGCGATATGCAGAAAAAATTCCCAAAGGCTAAAAAATATCCCGCAAAGTCATAAAATTAAAATTGTAGAGTTCGATTTATGCGAAATAAATGAACATTCAGAAGAATTAGGTAATGGGGACTATTTCTTTCATTTGGCATGGGATGGGACATCTGGAGCAGAACGCAATGATTTGGATTTACAATTAAAAAATGTGCAGTATACATTAGATTGCTTGCGGTTATCTAAAAAATTGGGATGCAAAAAATTTGTGGGAATAGGTTCGCAAGCAGAATATGGTATAAAAAATGAGAAATTGACGGCTGACTCCTCAACGAACCCGCTCACGGGATATGGAATTGGTAAATTATGTACTTCATATATGAGCAAAATTGAGGCGCGGAAATTAGAAATGGAGTTTAATTGGGTTAGAATATTGAGCATATATGGTCCATATGATGGAAAGCATACGTTGGTTATGTCACTGATTGATAAAATGATTAAAAATCAGGATATTGAATTGACAGCGGGAGTCCAAATATGGGATTATCTATATAGTGAAGATGCGGCGAGGGCATTGTGGCTAATAGCAGAGAAAGGTATAACTGAAAAAACATATGTATTAGGTAGTGGCAGTGCTGTGGAATTGAAACAGTATATTGAAATAATAAACAAAATCATTCCTAATCATTCTAACTTGTTATGGGGAAAAATTTCTTATGCACCACAATCCATTATGTACTTATGTGCATCAAATGAAGAATTACACGCGGATACTGGATTTAAGCCAGAGACTAGTTTTGAAACTGGCATATTAAATACATATTTGTGGTATAAGGAGTATGTCTATGAAAAAAATTAGTATTATGATGCCTTGTTATAATGAAGAAGAGAATGTAGTTCCGCTAAGTAAGGAAATAATTGAAATTATCCATGGAGAATTGCCTCAATATGATTATGAGCTGCTATTTATTGACAATTGTTCTAGAGATATGACAAGGGATAAGCTTCGGTTACTGGCAGCAGAAAATAAAAAAATTAAAGTTATTTTGAATGCAAAGAATTTCGGGCAGTTTAATTCTCCATTTTATGGAATGTTACAGACTGAAGGCGACTGTACAATTGTAATGTGCGCAGATTTTCAAGATCCGGTAGAAATGATTCCGATTTTTATTAAAGAGTGGGAGAAGGGTTACAAAATTGTTTCTGCAATCAAGACAGCGAGTAAAGAAAACCGGTTTGTGTATTTATTACGTTCTTTTTACTATAAATTAATAAAGAAAATGTCAGATGTAGAACAGATAGAGCATTTTACAGGTTTTGGTTTATATGATAAAAGTTTTATTGATATTTTAAAAACTCTTGATGACCCGTCTCCTTTTTTAAGAGGGATAGTTGCTGAATTCGGATATAAGCGTAAGGATATAACCTATGAGCAGCAAAGAAGAAGAGCAGGGAAATCTAGTAATAATTGGTATCGTCTGTATGATGCGGCGATGTTGAGTATTACAAGTTATACAAAAGTGGGATTACGTTTAGCAACATTCATAGGGTTTATTTGTGGGGGACTTAGTGCAGTTGTCGCAATTATTTATTTGATTCTTAAATTGATACATTGGGACAGCTTTCAAGCAGGCATTTCTCCGGCTATTATCGGACTTTTTTTCATGTCATCAATACAAATGCTTTTTCTTGGTTTTTTAGGTGAGTATATTATGAATATAAATACAAGAATTATGCGACGTCCGTTAGTAATTGAAGAAGAGAGAATAAATTTTGAAGAGGATTAATTTATGAAAGTAGGAGTTATTACCGTTTATTATGCAAATTATGGTTCATATTACCAAGCGGAGGCACTTTGCGATGCAATAAGAAAATTGGGACACGAATGTGAATTGGTAAATACATCTATTCGTGGATGGAAATTGTATAAATATTATATTGGAAAGTTTGTCGACAGTGTTGCACCTGATTTTTTGATGGAGAAAGTGGCTGAAAAGGTAAATGCATTTAATATATATCGTTCCTTAAAAAATGATGTTAGAAAACTAAAAATATCTCCGGTAAGTTTTAGTATGAAGAAGTTATCGAAGAGATATGACTGTGTAATAATAGGGAGTGATATTTTATGGGCTGTTACCAATCCCTGCATGAAGTTTGTACCAGCATATTTTGGAGAAGGAATATCATGTCCACATTTTACTTATGCCACTTCTGCCTTGACCCTGGAAAGACCGAATATCAAGATGGAAAAGCGGATGATAGAGGGCATAAAGGGATTTAGTATGTTGTCTGGCCGCGATGACTTTACGTGCGATTATGTGAAAAGCAATGCGGGTAAAGAGTGTGAACTTGTACTTGACCCAACATTACTGAATCCTTATTTTGGTTCACAAGGAGAAGGCGGAGGAAAGTATATTTTAGTTTATGGAGAACATTTTACGGATGAGCAGATAGAATTGATTAAAAGTTTCTCTCGAAAGACGGGATGGAAGACCAAAGCTGTATCATGGCACCAAAGCTGGTGTGATGAATTTGAGAATGTAGAATCCGGGGAAGAATTACAAAAATTATATTCACAAAGCGAATATTGTATGTCGTCCACTTTTCATGGAACAATATTTGCAGTTTTGAATCATAGACAATTTACATCTTTTCCAGCACCGGGAAGAACTGAAAAAATACGTTTTGTTCTAAGTCAAATAGATTTAGAAGATCGGGTATTTACTGGAAAAAATATTGATTGTGTAAATATGCAGATAGATTATAATCATGTAAGTGAAAAGCTTCATATGTGGCAAGATAAATCATATGATTATTTAAAACGGGCTTTAAATAAAGCGGCAGACAAAAAAATGTAAAATTAAAGAGGAATATAGCATGCAAATATGTGAAGCAAAATTATGTACAGGCTGCAGTGCCTGTGCAAATATTTGCCCTAAACAATGTATTACTATAGAAAAAGATAGAGACGGTTTTTTGCGTCCACAAATAGATGAAGAAAAATGTATACAATGTATGTCATGTGTTTCGCATTGTCCACAAAATAATTCAATTAGATTAAATCGTTATAGCAATCCTACTGTATTCGCCGCATATTCTTCAAATTCTAAGCAGATGAAAGTTAGCACCTCTGGCGGCATATTTCCTATACTAGCTGAACATATTATTGAACAGGGCGGATGCGTTTATGGGGCACAAATGCAAAATGATTTTAGCGTAAACTTTACTAGAATAAAAGAAAAAAGTGAAATAATAAAATTACAAGGTTCAAAATATGTGCAAAGCAATATTGATATGATATATAAAAGTGTATTGAAAGATTTACAAAAAAAGATCCCTGTGTTATTTTCTGGGTTGCCATGTCAGATAGGGGGATTATATTCTTTTTTAGGAAAAGATTATGCCAATTTATTTACTATAGATGTTGTTTGTCGAGGCGTTTTGTCTGAAAAAATATTAAAAGAATATATTTCATATCGTGAAAAAAAAGAAAATTCAAAATTGTCAGATTTGGTTTTTCGTTACAAGGCTAGTAATTGGAAACCGATGAGTTATGGAACAGTAATGCATTTAGCATTTAATAATGGTAGGCATTATAATCGTAATTTAACAAGTGAGCCATATTATGCAACATTTCTGAAAAATATAGCGATGAAAGAAAGCTGCTATTTATGCAGGTATAATGGTTTTCCGCGTATTGGAGATATAACTTTAGGAGACTTTGCGGGGTTAGGGGTACTAGAAACAACGAATTTCTATAACAAACAAGGAATCTCGCAAGTACTAATTAATAGTTGTAAGGGTAAAGCGATATATGAATCATGCACCAAAAGGATAATTGATGAAAGAAGAACATTGGATGAGTGCTGCTTTTTTAATTTAAACCTTTGGAAGTCAACGGATAGAAACTCAGGGCGGGAATTGTTTCTTGATGAAATAGAACAAAAGGGTATTGAAATTGCACTTAAAAAGTATATATCAGATTCGAAAAGCCGGTTGTTGCAGAAAGTTAAAGACATTATAATTTATGTTTTGGGAGAAAAAAGGGTATTATGGGGTATGCATAAAAAGAGAATAAGCGATAATATATACCCTACTCAATGGCCTAAAAATAAATATGTAACTTATAATGGGATAAATGACGATGAAAAAGAAATTGTATAACTTTTTATTTCCTACTTCCGTATACTCCTTGAAACGGGATGTAACATGGAATACGTTTGCGGGTTTGTTAAATGCAATAGAGGCTGTAGCTTTATTAGCTGTTGTTACTAGGGTTTGTGGTGTAGAGGAGGCTGGATATTTATCAATAGCATTTGCAGTAGCGAATCTATTTGTTGCGGTTGGCAAATATGGAGTAAGATATTTTCAAGTAACTAATTGCAATACACCTATTTCTTTAGAATCATATAGAAATATGCGAGTTATTACAATAGCAATTATGTTGTTTTTCTGTTTTCTTTACATTGTTAATGGGAAAATTAATAATGGATATTCCTGGTATAAAATGTGCGTGGTAGTTCTTATGTGTATAATATACGCAGTAGAATCAATGGAGGATACATATTGGGGATATTTGCAAAGGGAGAATAAACTTGCTTCAGGCGCGAAAGTTTTTATATTACGGTGGTTAAGTATATTGCTCATAATCAATATAGGCTTATTTTTAGGATGCAATTTACTGGAATCCTTATTAGCAGCGACAATTTGCTCTTGGGTAATTTATTTATTTTGCATGAATTTAGTCCGTAAAGAGTGCGATTATAAAAAGTCCAGATGGGATTGGGGGCAAATAAAATTACTATTTATAAAGTGTACACCTTTAGCATTAGGCGTGTTTTTTAATTATTATATATGCAATGCGCCTAAATATTCTATCGATACTTATATGTCTGATGAAATACAAGCTTATTATGGATATATAGCTATGCCTGTTTTTTTAATACAATTATTAAGTAATTTTATTTTTCATCCGATGTTGGTAAAAATATCAAATTATTGGAATACTGGAGAGTATGAGAAATTCAAAATATCCATTTTAAAACAGTATATTACGATAGTAGCCTTAACAATAATATGCTTAATAGGAACATGGCGGCTAGGCGTACCAATTCTTTCTATTATTTATGGAACGAATTTATCACAATATAGTAACGAATTACTTATACTAATGTTAGGTGGTGGATTCTTAGCATTTGATGGTTTCTTGAATATTGTTTTAACGGTTATGGATGCACGAAAAGATATTTTGATAGGATATGGGGTTAGTGCGATTTTATCACTGTTATTATTACCTTATATTGTTAATCAATATGGAGTTTTAGGAGCAACAATAGAATTTTGTGGAATTTTGTTCTTACTATCATTATATTTTAACGTACGATTATGGAGTTATTACTTTCGAATATTAGATAGAAAATAAAAGCGTTATAATTGATATAGATAAAGTTTTAAATTATTGTCTTTAAAAAAGGCAATGCCTGACTTAGTTATCACTAATATATATTGACTTGCTAATTTATTAGTAATGTAATAAAATAAATTTATAAATTAAAATATAAGTAATGAGGTAGAAATATGAAAAATGCTCTAATTACAGGAATTAATGGACAAGATGGTTCTTATCTCGCAGAACTGTTATTAAAAAAGGGATACCATGTATATGGAATTATGCGCCGTAAGTCTGTAGTGGATTATGGAAACGTAGAACATATTAAAGATAGGCTTCATTTCGTTTATGCAGATATGACAGATGTAGTATCATTGATTAATGCAATGAAAATATCACAGGCAGATGAAGTATATAACCTTGCTGCACAGTCTTTTGTTGCAACTTCTTGGGAACAGCCTTTAGCAACAGCCGAGATAGATGCAGTTGGCGTTACCAATATGCTGGAAGCGATTCGTACGGTAAAGCCTTCCTGTAGATTCTATCAGGCGTCTACTTCTGAAATGTTTGGCTTGGTACAAGCTATTCCGCAGTGCGAGACAACACCTTTTTACCCTAGGAGTCCTTATGGTGTGGCGAAGTTGTATGGGCACTGGATTACAAAGAATTACAGGGAAAGCTATGACTTATATGCATGCAGTGGAATACTTTTCAATCATGAGAGTGAGCGGAGAGGAAAAGAGTTCGTCACTCGTAAGATTACGGATGCAGTAGTACGAATTAAGCTTGGTATACAGGAGTATATTGAACTGGGAAATATGGATTCTAAGCGTGACTGGGGGCATTCCAAAGATTATGTATATGCTATGTGGCTAATGCTGCAACAGGAGCAGGCGGATGACTATGTAATTGCAACGAATGAAACTCGAACGGTACGCGAATTTGTAGAAGTGGCTTTTTCGAAAGTGGGAATTGCTGTAGAGTGGTGTGGTACGGGAATTGATGAGATTGGAAAAGATAAAGCTACTGGTAAAATAATTGTCAAAATCAATAAAGACTTTTTCCGTCCTGCAGAAGTTGACATTTTACTTGGGAATCCAGCTAAAGCAGAAAAGGAACTGGGATGGAATCGCCAGATTTCCTTTGATGAATTAGTAGAGCGCATGATTAATAATGATATGGAATTAGTAAAAAATGAAATTGCATATAATAACTTATAAAAAAATAAGACAACAAGGGAAAAGGGAATTCTAATTAAGGATTCCCTTTCATGGTATTAGGCAAATGAAAAAAGCAATGATTATAGGGGCCGCTGGATTTGTAGGAAATTATCTAATGGAATATCTAAGAAAAGAATGTAACATGGAAGTGCATGTTACAAAGCTTTTACGCGAAGAAATTAATAATGGGTATGTGAAAGTATATGATTTGGATATTCTGGATAAAGAAGCAATTGTGTCGCTGCTATTTGAAATCAGACCGGATTATATATTCCATCTTGCGGCGCAGAGTTCTGTAGGGTTAGCATGGAAGAATCCCTGTTTGACGATTGATGTAAATATAAAAGGCAGCGTAAATGTTATGGATGCAGTTCGCGAGTTATATTATAAACCAAGAGTTATTTTAATAGGTTCGGGAGAAGAATATGGACATATTAACGAAGGTGAGACCCCAATTAAAGAGGGAAATATGATTCGACCGGGGAATATATATGCAGCAACAAAGGTGTGTCAGAACATGATTGGAAATATTTATGCTCAAGCTTATGATATGGAGTTGATGATGGTAAGAGCCTTTAATCATATAGGTCCAACGCAAGCACCGGCATTTGTTGTGGCTGATTTTTGTAAACAGGTTGCGGAGATCGAGGAGGCAATAAGAGAGCCTGTCATATATGTTGGCAACCTAGAAGCGAAACGTGATTTTACAGATGTGAGAGATGTAGTGCGGGCGTATGCCATGTTAATTGAGAAAGGCAATCCTGGAGAGACCTACAATGTAGGAAGCGGTCACGCTGTATCCATCAGAGAGATATTGGAATTAATCATTTCTTTATCTAGTCAGGACATTAGAGTTGAAATTGATTCTAATAAATTAAGGCCAATAGATGTACCTATTATTGAAGCAGATGTAACAAAGTTGAGAAATCTTACCGGATGGGAGCCGGAGATAACTTTAGAACAGACAATAAAAGAAACACTGAATTATTGGCGTAAGAGAGTATAGAGAGGTAATACAATGAGTGATATTAGTACATTATTTACGACAACTGGGATAACGGATTCTAAGAGGATATTGCATACCCCTGGAGAATTTGCGAAAAGTAATTTACTTTATGTGCAGGAAGTAGGAAAATTAAAAAGCTTGCAGCCGCATAAGTCGCAGAGAGAAAAGCTTGATTCTTTTTTATTTCTTGGAGTATTAAGCGGTGCAGGAACAATCACGATAGGGAATACAGAGTTTGATGTAAAACAGGGCTATTGTGCATTAATTAATTGTATGGATTATTATGCTCATGAGAGCAGCAAAGAGATGCCATGGGAGCTTATGTGGGTACACTTCAATGGAAATACCGCGAAAGAATATTTTAATTTGTTCATGGAGCAGAATGAACAAAAGAATATTTTTTTGCTGGAAGATCTGGTAGAATTAGAAGACTATATAAATAGATTGATGGAATACCAGAAAGAAAAGGATCTGAAGTCAGAATTATTAAGTGGAAATATTCTGGGACAGCTGATAAATGCCTGTCTTTTTGCCGTGATACATCATGAAAAAGAAAATCAGCAGAAATATAAAAAGATATGTAACGAAATTAGAGAATGTGTAAATGAAAAATATCAAGAGCCTGAATTGCTTCATATTTTTACCAGTAGATATGGAATAGATGAAGAAGAACTTGATATGTGTTTTCAAAAAACATATGGAATAACATTGCGAGATTATATTGTAAACAGAAGATTTACGGCAGCAAAGGAATTACTTCGTTTCACGATAAAGCCTATAAAAGAAATTATAGAAGAATCCGGAATCCGGAATGATGACTTATTTAGAAAGTTATTTCAAGACGGTGAAAAAATGACTGCCGAGGAATATCGGATGAAGTGGTCCCAATGGATAAAATAAATAATGCCGTACTAAAACTTAAATCGAAAAAATCAGGTGAGATTGGATATGGATATTAATTTTTTCAAACAAAAAAATATTTTAGTAACTGGTCATACGGGCTTTAAAGGGAGTTGGATGTGTAAGATGCTGACTGATGCCGGAGCGCTGGTAACCGGTTATGCACTAGAGCCGCCTACAAATCCGAGTCTCTTTGAAATATGTGGCGTGGCAGATAAGATGAAATCCATTATAGGTGATGTTAGGAACTTGGAATCTTTACAACAAGTATTCAACGAAGTGCGACCAGAAATAGTCATCCATATGGCGGCTCAGCCACTTGTACGTGATTCATATAAGAACCCGGCATATACATATGAGGTAAATGTTATGGGAACAGTCAATGTACTTGAATGTGTACGTAATTCTGTCTCTGTAAAGTCATTTCTTAATGTCACCACGGACAAAGTATATTTGAATCAAGAATGGGAATGGGGATATCGGGAGAATGATGAATTGAATGGCTATGATCCTTATTCCAATTCTAAATCATGCTCTGAACTCGTTACAAGCAGTTATAGGAATTCTTTTTTTAAGGATACTTCAATTGCAATTTCGACAGCACGTGCCGGAAATGTTATTGGCGGCGGTGATTTTGCTATGGATAGAATTATTCCAGATTGTATCAGGGCGGCTATGGATGGAAAAGAAATCATTGTGCGGAATCCATTTTCTACGAGACCTTATCAACATGTGCTTGAACCTATAATGGCTTATCTAATGATTTGCCAAGCTCAATATGAAGACATTGATTATGCGGGTAGTTATAACGTAGGACCAGACGAAACGGATTGTTGGACAACGGGCGATTTGGTGACTCTTTTTTGTGATAAGTGGAATGCTCGAATGGGGGCTTCTATTTACTGGAAAAATGAATATGACGGCGGACCACATGAAGCTAATTTCCTAAAACTCGATTGTTCCAAAATAAAAAAAATCTTTGATTGGAAACCGCGATGGAATATAGAAACAACTATGGAAAAGATTGTTGAGTGGACAGATATATATCTAAATGGAAAAAAACAAGATGTATCACTGTGTATGGAACGACAGATAGAAGAATTTTTATACACTGAAACATTTTAGAAATGATAAAGTGCTTTTGGTTAATTTTATTAGTGGTTGTTTCTGTATGGTTAGATATAGTAGAGAATAATTTAGGGTTTGTGTGATAAATTAATATGTGTGGAAGATATTATATTGAGGATGAATTGATAAATGAAATAGTAAAAATAGTAATAGAGGCAGATGATAAGATAAACTTTAAAGGCGATGTTTTTCCGACCAATACAGTGCCTGTAATTTGCGGTGATCAGGACTCTCTGATTCTATCTGATATGATATGGGGATTTCCTCATTTCAATGGAAAAGGAGTCATCATTAATGCCAGATGTGAATCTGTAAAGACGAAGATGACTTTTAGGGACTCTTTTTTACATAATCGCTGCATTATCCCTGCAAACGGGTTCTATGAATGGGACAGGGAGAAGAACAAGATTCGCTTTGAAGGAAAGGAACGCAATATTTTATATATGGCTGGGATATGGAAATCATGTGAAGATGCCAAGCGGTTTGTCATACTAACAGCGAAGGCCAATGAATCTGTCCGGAATGTACATGACCGTATGCCGTTATTGTTAAAGGAGAATGAGTTAGAGAATTGGATATTTGAAGACGAGTTTGCGGATTGGGCTATACAAAAAATTCCGTCTCAGCTCGATCAAATAAGAGACTATGAACAATTCAGATTACCATTTTGATACTATTATAGTTGTGAGGCGTTTTTTACTAAAGTATTTGATCTGTAAGCAGTTCATATCCAGGGGCTGGTGATGGTAATATGTGTAAACGTTATGGAGTCATACTTGCAAAATCCTTTTCTTCTAAGCAATATAAGATCAGGACTAAAGAATACATTCCGAAGGTCTTAAAAATGCCCTCACCGTGTTTTAGTGCTATTGAAGCACAGTTTGCAGGGCTAAATTTTAGAAGTTTTTATTGATATATTGTAGGAATTATGTAGAAATTTAAGTTCAATCTTGGAGTATGTAGATGGATAGTGATTGTATAAAAAACAAGGGCTTTCTCAAGTCATTTTATGACTTTTGAAAGCGAGACCGTTTCAAAGTTTGTGTAAACACAAAAAACTGATAAAAGATATGTGAATAGTTGCATTAAGGGCAAGGCTGTTTTCCTAAGTCTTGCCCTTGATTGTATTATAATGCTGATTTTAAGTATG
>JAEYJO010000046.1 GCA_023408815.1 Bacillota bacterium
AGCACCTCTGAACAATATCTATTTTGACTTCAAAGGAAAACTTTGCTTTTCTGCCCATAAAATATGCTCCCTTCTAAGTGACAAGCTTTTATTATTTCACTTGTCTACCTAGAAGGGAGCATATCAATATGCTAGCTGCCTTTTTGCTGTAATATGAATTAGCAAATTGTTAAAATGGAATATAAAAACGAGACTAATTCTTAGCGAAAAAATAGCAGTTTGCGCAATAGATTGTTTATATTCTATCCGTATTGCATAAAAGAATCTTTTTATAAAATAAAGAAGTAATAAATGTTGACAATAAGGAAATATAATGATAGTATCTGAGTGAAAATAAATTTCATAAAGTAGAATATATGAAATAAAATATCGCAAACATGTTATAAACTATGAGAATTTTTAAGATTATCGGGAATTATAAAATAGGATGAAATCATCGAATTACAGATGATTACAGATAGGAGGCTAACATGGAGCAAGAACAAAGAAAAAAAATGCTGTCGCTTGGAATGAAAATACGCGAACAAGCGCTGAAGGCGGTACAGGTACCCAATTCAGGACATATCGGAGGTTCGTTTTCAGAAACGGATATTTTGGCAGTACTTTATTTTGACAAGATGAATATTGACCCTGAAAATCCAAGAATGCAGGATAGGGATCGTTTTGTATTGTCAAAGGGGCATGCAAGCCCGGCGCTGTATGCGACTTTGGCCCTGCGGGGTTTCTTTCCGGTGGAAGAACTGAAGACATTTAGGAATGTGGACAGCGATCTTTCCGGTCATGTGGAGATGACCAAGGTGCGCGGTGTGGATATGTCCGCCGGTTCCTTAGGACAAGGTCTTTCCGCTGCGGTTGGAATGGCTGTTTCCGGACAGATATACCAGAAGGATTATAGGGTATATGCCATGGTCGGCGACGGAGAGATTCAGGAAGGACAGATATGGGAAGCAGTAATGGCAGCGGGAAATTATAAGCTGGACAACCTCATGCTGTTCGTGGACAACAACAATCTGCAGATTGATGGAACCATAGAGGAGATCATGTCTCCCTATCCCATCGACGACAAGTTTAAAGCCTTTAACTGGAATGTAATCTGCATAGACGGACACGACCCGGAAGCAATTGCGGACGCGGTAGAACAGGCAAAGTCTTTCAAAGGAAGGCCTACTGTGGCTATCGCAAAGACCGTAAAGGGTAAAGGCGTTTCCTTCATGGAGAACAACGTGAACTGGCATGGGAAAACCCCTTCCCCGGAACAATATGAGCAGGCCTTTAAAGAAATCCGGGAACAAATAGAAGAGCTGGAGGTATAGACATGGGAGAAATAATTTCAACGAGGGAAGCCTATGGGCGCGCTCTTTGTGAATGCGGAGAGAACCCTGATATTGTGGCATTCGACGCAGATCTGACCATATGCACGATGTCATGTTATTTTGCGGAGAAATATCCGGAGAGATTTCGCAATGCCGGTATCGCGGAAGCAAATATGATAGGAATGTCGGCCGGAGTGGCAGCCACGGGAAAAACGGTCTTCTGCCATACCTTTGCCATGTTCGCGGCAGGGAGAGGCTATGACCAGATCAGAAACTCCGTGGCATATCCGAGGCTGAATGTAAAAGTAGTCGGCACTCACGCAGGACTTTCGGTGGGAGAAGACGGAGCTACCCATCAATGTATTGAAGACTTAAGCCTGATGCGCACCATTCCCGGAATGGTGGTAATAAACCCATGCGATGCCAATGAGACGGAAGCGGCCGTAAAAGCTATGATTGAGTACGAAGGTCCTTGCTATCTCAGACTGGGACGCTCAGGAGTGGAAAATGTTACTCCTGATTTCAAAAACTATGAGTTCCAGATAGGAAAGGGCGTTACCCTAAAAGAGGGTAATGATGTAACGATTATAGCCACCGGACTCATGGTCCAGGTCGCTTTGGAAGCAGCGGAGCTTTTGAAGGGAGATGGAATCGTGGCCAGAGTCATCGACATGCATACCATTAAGCCCATAGACAGGGATATTATCGTAAAGGCGGCGAAAGAGACAGGTGCCATCGTAACGACAGAGGAGCACAACGTGATAGGAGGATTAGGAGCAGCCGTAGCGGAAGTGCTCGGCGAGACCTACCCCGTTCCCCTGATCCGTCATGGCGTGGAGGATATATTCGGTCATTCGGGAACTGCGCAGGCGCTTATGGAGAAATACGGCCTGAATAAAAATAAGCTGGCTGAAAAGGTAAAACTGGCTGTCGGCATGAAAAGATAACCGTGAAGTGGCATACAGAATATAACGAAAAAACTTAATGTTTGAAAACGAAAAATTTCTAGAAGGCGTGGTGATCACCACGCCTTTTTATGTTTGTCCGATCAGGGCTTACCCTTGTGGAAACATACAGCGGTAACTATTGTTTTTAACATATTAGAATCAAAAGGCATATTATTTATATAAGAAGAGTAATTGAAATATTATAAAAAGGATAAAATAATGGCCAATATAGTATTGCAACTTCAAAAAAGTGATAATAATAGTATTTTAAATAATAATAATTTTATATTTGATGAAATAGTCGATGCGATAGGAAATGTAAGTTATAATGATACGACAGGCGTTGTTACTATTGCTGAAAATGGTTTATATATGGTTGATTGGTGGGCGGCTATACAGGCAACTGCTGGTTCGCCCAGTGCTATCTTTAAGTTAATGTCTGACAAGGGTCATGAATTTGATAGTAATTCATCAAATAAAACAGGCGTTATGAGTGGAATCGCTGTTTTCAATGTGGATGATGCCCCTATTAACTTTTCTTTAGTGAATCTTTCGAACTCAGCTGTATTTTTTCCCAGTACGGTAATCGCTAAAGCCAATCTGCGGGTTTTTTCTTTAAGTAGTGATATCGCTGATAATAGCAGCTGTTTTGCTTTAGACCAATTTGCTCATGTCTTAGAGCAAATAGTCACAATGTACCAAGGAGCATCTGTTAGCATTTTCTCTAACAGACTTGCCACAGTAACAGGAACGATCAACTCGCTGTACAAAGCACCGGATGCCGGAAGTATACCGCTGCTTATTCTGGGTGATGAGGAGGTTGCTTTTAACATCGATAAGGTAGCGATTCTCTATTTTCCGAATAGCGTGTATGATGACTCGATAACTTATTTAAATCTACCGGAACCGTTTCCTCAAAACTGTGATACCGACCTTATCAGGAACATTTATAATTATGTTGCGGTTGGTGACAGTATAACGGTTACTACCGGCCCGACTACCAGTGCGTCCGGTGATGTTTATATTAATGAATATGGGATAATTGTTTTTGCAGATGATACTTCAATGATATTTGTAATGACTCCGCATATTTTTTCCGTGGATGTAAATGATGAAGCCGCTGGGATGCAAAGAGAAAATTCAATTTCAAATTCTTCTATTTTATAAGGGTATAAACGACATCAAAAAGTTTGTGGTTATATTCGAGACCGTTTCAAAGTTTGTGTAAACACAAAAAACTGATAAAAGATATGTGAATAGTTGCATTAAGGGCAAGGCTGTTTTCCTAAGTCTTGCCCTTGATTGTATTATAATGCTGATTTTAAGTATG
>JAEYJO010000066.1 GCA_023408815.1 Bacillota bacterium
TTTTGAGGGTATGGCCCCTTAAAGAAACAGATTCCTCGATAGCTCAATGGTAGAGCACGCGGCTGTTAACCGCGGGGTTGTAGGTTCGAGCCCTACTCGGGGAGTAACAAGTGAAGGACACTTGTAACAAGTAGAGGACACTTGTAACAGGTGAAGGACACTTGTAAGGAAATACCTGACCGTGGCAAGGTCCACAGGAAAGAGATAAGGCTCCGTGGTCAAGCGGTCAAGACACCGCCCTTTCACGGCGGTAACACGGGTTCGATTCCCGTCGGAGTCACTCGTGTCAATATAATATGACACTTAGTCGTTTGTTCGCAGTCCGCCGATGTGGCTCAATTGGCAGAGCAGCTGATTTGTAATCAGCAGGTTATCGGTTCGAGTCCGATCATCGGCTGTTGTAATACCCGTTAGGGTTTGCGGACCTTTAGCTCAGTTGGTTAGAGCAACCGGCTCATAACCGGTCGGTCCTGGGTTCGAGTCCCCGAAGGTCCATTTGTAAGTTTTATATTTTTGGTTAGTTGGCCCGGTGGCTCAGTTGGTTAGAGCGCCGCCCTGTCACGGCGGAGGTCGTGGGTTCGAGTCCCATCCGGGTCGTTTATTTGAATATTATATTGATTATGGGATCTTAGCTCAGCTGGGAGAGCATCTGCCTTACAAGCAGAGGGTCATAGGTTCGAGCCCTATAGGTCCCATTAGGTTTTTTGTATAAGCTGGTGTGGCGGAATAGGCAGACGCAAAGGACTTAAAATCCTTCGGGAGCAATCCCGTGCCGGTTCAAGTCCGGCCACCAGCAGTATGGTTATCAGGTTGAAATGGATGCGTAATCGCATATGTTTCAACCTGATTTTTTATGTTATACTTATAAATATATTGAGATTCAGATTATTTATATTTAATGGAGAAAATGTTATGGAATTTAAAACCTATCCTTTTGATTCATTGGGGGATTACTTTTCAGCGGATATTATGACAATGCATAAAGGAAAATGGATATTCTGCATGCATAAGGAAAGAACTACATGGGAACATCCAAGCGGCCATATTGAAGTAGGCGAAACGCCACTGGAAGCGGCTAAAAGAGAGTTATATGAAGAAACAGGAGCCATTGATTTTGATATTGAGCCGCTTTGTGACTACTATATAAACGGTGAACAAAATGGCTGGACCTTCAAAGGAAATGGACAAGTCTACTTTGCAATCGTTCATACTTTGAGTGACTTACCATGCTACAGTGAAATGGGTAAAATAGGTTTCTTTGAATCCTTACCGGAGGAATTAACATATCCTATTTTACGTGACTGTTTTTCGATAGCTGTAAAAAAACAACAATCAATAACATGGGCATAATGTGACATGCGTGCAGTACGCTTAGATTTATAAACATCAGGACAAACTATACCTGCAAACATGTATCCGTTTTAGGCTGATTTTTTATGTTATACTTATACAATAATGCGGGGCAGAAATTGATTGCACTTTAAATTATTTATATTTTGCGCACATCGGTGCAAGAAAGGGTGAAGTAATGGGTAAAACGATTCAAGCACCTGGTAATCTGGTTGATGTGAATGGTCATAAAATACATGTTTTTTGTACCGGACAAGGGAAACGTACTTTTGTTTTCTTATCGGGCCATGGTACGAGCTGCCCAACCCTTGATTTTAAGCCTTTATGGTCAATACTATCTTCCGGAAATGTAATTGCCGTAGTAGAAAGGGCAGGCTATGGCTGGAGTGAAACGACAAACATCTCTCGGGATTTAGATACTGTACTTGAAGAAACCCGAAAAGTATTAAAACTATCCAATATAGAAGCGCCATTTATATTGGTTCCACATTCACTTGCAGGATTGGAAGCTATTTATTGGGCACAAAAGTATCCGTATGAGGTAGAGGCAATCATCGGGTTGGATTCGGCAATTCCGGAAGCCTACGATAATTTCAAAATGCCGTCCGCGTCGATTCTCAGCGTTATTGGTTTTTTGACCAAGATAGGAATACATAAGCCTTTTGTAAAGTCTTTTTATAAAAAGTCACCGGCGGCACAGTCAGGGTATCTAACTAAAGATGATAACGAGGCATATATTGAGACGCTTAAAAATCGCACATTTACATCTGATATGCTTAATGAAGCAAAATATATAAGACAAAATGCGGATAAGGTTAAAAATGGAACTCTCCCCGTTAACACTCCGATTTACCTTTTTATCTCAAATGACAACGAAAAAATAATCGCTGACTGGGGTAAAATGCTATCCGATTATATAGCTGACTTTAAGAACGGAAAGTCTTTGTTATTGGATTGCGGACATTATGTACATGCATACGAAACGATAAAAATTGCTAAAGAGATAGATGACTTTATCTTAGGTATATAATGAGCATAAAGTTTATCATATTATGCAGGTAGCGGGGATTTGTTCGATAAAGAAATGGATGAAAGCTTGAGTAAAGTAGTATGTGAAAAGAGGATAAGTGTATGAAACCGAATATAAAATTCGCAATCTTATTTCCATGTATTCTCCTTGTTGGAGCCTTACTATATGTCGTTGTACACGAGTTAGGACATACCATCATCGCGCTTGTCTACGGGGCGGAGATAACAGAGTTTAGCATTCTCGATGCCCATATGTCATATAATGGAGGAACATTCAGTAAGGCTATGTATTTGCTATTCCACGCTGCGGGAATGTTATTGCCGATAATATTAATAGTGCCAATTATCATTTCTTATAAACAGGGTAAAAAGAGTATTCTTTATCATTGCTGTTATATGACGGCTTGTTTATGGGGTGTTTCACCTCTTTTGGCATGGCTGATCGTACCTGTTGTTAGCCTGGTGGATTCTCCACCTCAGGGAGATGATGTCGGGAAGTTTATTATGAGTTCAGAATGGCATCCCATGATAGTATTCGCCGGCGCTTTAGCCATCTTAACAGGGATGCTTGCACTTGTAATTAAGAAGGGAATCATTCAGGAGTTTATTGCCATTTTAAAAAGTTTTTCATTTATAGATAAAGCAGGAAATTTATAACCCCGATCAAATGAGCATGAACGAAATAAAAAAGTTTTTTTAATATCGCTTCAAGGTTTATGCAGAGAGTCCTTTTTTTAGTTAGTCGCTGGGGAAGGGGCTTTTTGTGTCTTTAGCGAAACCCGTTTTTCATTGACATGAGAAAAGAAAGGAAATAGAATAAAGGAGTTGGTATGGGAGAGGATACGGGAGGTATATGCATGTATACGGTAGTTGTCGCGGATGATGAAAAAGAATTGCGGACAGCCCTGATACGGAATGTCAACTGGGCTGAAATAGGCTTTCAACTGGTGGGGGAGGCGGAAAATGGGGCCGAGGCATTGGAGCTCGTGGAGAAGCTGGAACCGGATCTACTATTGACAGATATCAAGATGCCGTTCGTATCGGGAATTGAGCTGGCAAGACAGGTTCGCGAGGTCAAGCCCGCGACTCAAATTGCATTTTTGAGCGGTTACGACGATTTCAGCTATGCACAGCAAGCCATTCAATACAATATCATCAGTTATATATTGAAGCCGGTCTCGGCTGCCGAGATAAACGAAGAACTTATAAATATAAAAAATAAAATAGATGAAAAATACAGGGAATTTACCACCCATAATCAGACGCAGGAGCAACTTAAGGCTGCGGAATTTCTGTTGCCTCTGATGCTGGACGGCTTTCGGGGAAGTCTGAGCGAAAAACAGCAGGAGGGTATTTTGGAGAATGCGGTGCGTTTTGGCATTTTGAATGCGAAGAACAGCGAGCTGAGGTATGCTGTTACGGTCGTCGAGATTTTCGATGAGAGTGGAGAGAATATTACGGAGCCTGCGAACGTGAACGCGGTGGATACCATTTTAAAAAAGTATGTGAAGCATATGAGCTTTTATATAGAGGGAAAGGTCGTCTCGTTGCTCGTGGCGACTGGAGCCGGCTTCGACAAGTATCTTCATATTTTGACGGAGGAAATCGCCCAAAGCGTGCACCGGATCATGAAAAAGGTTTGTGTTATCGGTATCAGCAGGGCTGTGGAAAAACTGGAAAACGTTCATGAGTCCTATATCGAGGCAGTAAATGCAGTAGGCTATTCTAAACGAAACGGAAACGGTATCCAATTCATATCGGATATTGAGCGGGCAGATGAATACGATGTGGAGGGGATGAAGAGCTTCAGCAACGATGTAGAGGTCCTGATTCGCGGCGGGACATGTCTTGAATTGGAAAATTATCTGAACAATACTTTCGATAAGATGGTGGAGGCGCATGTTTCCATTACAACGATGAACTTTGTTATGGTGCAGATGATATTAGCGGTATTTCAGATTGTTTATGCGGTTGCCGACCACGATATGCTCCAGGAACTGCAGAAACAGAACCCTCTTTCGAGCCGGATTGCTTATGAGGATTTTTCAAAACTTAAGAAAAAATATATCGATTTTTGTCTGACGGCGCAGAAAATTATTGCAGAGCAGAGGAAAAAGAGCAGCGCCCTCATATGTGATAAAGCTTTGAAACTCATAGAAACGAGATATATGGACCCGGATATTTCCCTTGTGTCCATCAGCACTGAAATTGCGGTCAGTCCCAACTATTTAAGCGCGTTGATTAAAAAATCGACGGGAAACACATTCACGGATATCTTGACCCAAAAGCGGATTACTATCGCAAAGGAGATGATTCTGTGTACATCGATGAAGGTGAGGGAGATATCAGAAAAATGCGGGTACAATGACCAGCATTATTTCAGCTACTGCTTTAAAAGAGTAGTCGGAATCTCACCTAATGCCTGCCGGAGGGAACATGAAGAAAGAATGGGAGAAGCCTGAAAAAGAGAATATCTTAAACCGTGTTTCGCTTTCTGCGATTATGACTGCTCTGGTCGTCGCCATCGTTTTCTTCGCGACATTTCTTGCCCTTCTCATTTTTGTCGAGCTGTTTCAGCGGTCTATGGAGCAGAATGCCATTATAAGCAGCGAGCAGGCAATTGTACAGGTACAGAACACGATTACGAATTACACAGAAGATATTCAGGAAGTTATGAATATGATTGAGGACAATATCACAAAGGATGAGATGCCGAGAAATGAATACTTTCGGAACTTATTGGAGATCCGTTCCGATATTGTCGCCATCACGATTTATAATGAAAACGGCGATATGGAAAGATGCTGGACAGAAGGATATAAGCTAAAGGATAAGATCATGAAGAACCTGTCCTTTGTCAGTTTCGAGCGCGAGGACGGCAAGCTGAATATTTCCAGTCCGCATGTGGAATCGCTGTTCGTGAACAACTATCCGTGGGTGGTTACGATTTCACAGATTTTACAGGATGGTCAGGGTGAAAATATACGTATCGCCATGGACATCCGCTTTTCCAGCATTGCCAACTATGTGGATGAGGTCGGGATCGGGCAGCACGGTTATTGTTTTATTATGGATGAGGCAGGAAATATTATTTATCATCCCCAGCAGCAGTTGATTTATTCCGGACTGAAGAACGAGGATACGAAGGAGATCATGGAGGATGAGGATGGCTCCTATATCAAATCCAACATGATTTATACGATACATACGCTGGAAAATTCCGATTGGAGAATCGTGGGGATCAGCTTTGTGGATGAAATGGTGTCAACGAAGGTGCAGAATATGATTCGGATAGTACTGGCGCTGGTAGTGCTCGTGTTGTTCACCGCAGCCACTTGTGGAATCTTATTTTCACGGCTTATCACAATGCCTGCAAAACGGCTTTCCGAAGCGATGGGAGAATTCGAAACGAATACCGAGGATTTTGATTTCCAGCCGGTAAATGGCACGGTGGAAATCGTCGCCTTATCCGATTCTTTTGCTCATATGGTCGTTCAGATTCAAAATCTGATGGAACAGGTGAGAGAAGAAGAACTTTCCCTCCGGAAGACGGAGCTGAGCGCCCTTCAGGCGCAGATTAATCCCCATTTCCTCTATAACACGCTGGATTCTATCGCATGGATGTGCGAGGAGGAGCGTAACAAGGAAGCGGTGGAGATGGTAACGGCTCTCGCCAGACTGTTTCGTATCAGTATAAGCAGGGGGCATGAGCTCATTACGCTGGAAAAAGAGCTGCAGCACGCACAGAGTTATTTGAATATACAGAAGTTTCGTTATGAGGATCAGTTCACCTATGATTTCGATGTGGACGAAGAATGCCTGCAGTATTACTGTAACAAAATTACGCTGCAGCCGATTATAGAAAATGCCATCTACCACGGACTCGACCCATCGGAGGAAGGGCACATTCAAATCGGCATTCATGATAAAGGAGATGCGATTCTTCTTTGTGTTGAGGATAACGGAGTAGGTATGACCGAAGAGGAGTGTGCAGAGATACTAAACAGAGAGGCCGGAGATAGAACGGGCATCGGAATCAAGAACGTGAATGACAGAATCCATATATATTTTGGCAAAAAATATGGCCTAAGAATTACGAGTGTGCTGGACGCAGGAACGCGGGTCGAAATATGGATACCGAAAATATTGGAGGGTGAATATGAGTCGAAGTAGAAAAATGAAATTATTCATCGTGTTCTGCACAGGGATCCTTATTACAATCGGCATTCTCATAATCGCTCTCTTCAAGAATCCCACATTTGGGACGGGGAACCGGGACAGCGACGGGCAGAAGCATTATGTTGCAGTCATTGCAAAATCCACGACGTCGGCATTCTGGAAATCGGTATTTGCAGGAGCAAAGGCCGCCAGCACCGAATACAATCTGGAAATCACATGCGACGGACCCGAAAGCGAAGAGGATTATGAAACACAGAATGCAATGGTGGAAAAGGCTGTGGCGGATGGTGCAGAAGTTATTGTATTTTCTGCTGTGGACTTCAATGCCAATGCGGCGGCGATCGACTGGGCGATCGCACAGGGCGTTAAGGTAGTCATCATAGACAGCGAAGTGAATAGCAGCGGGGTGAGCTGTGTCATCAGCACGGACAATTATGCAGCGGGCCGGATGGCGGGAGAGGCGGCACTGGAATCCGACGATAAGGCATTATATGTCGGTATCGTTAATTTCGATGAGAATTCCGCCAACGGGCAGCAGAGGGAACAGGGCTTTCGTGATGCGATCATGGGAGAGAGCCGTGTTACTGTTATCGATTCCATAAACGTGCTTTCCAATGTGGAGGATGCCATGGAAGGCACGCGCATCATGTTGGAACAGCATCCGCAAATCGATGTGATTGCGACCTTTAATGAATGGACGAGCCTGGGAGTGGGCTATACAATTGAGGAAATGGGGCTTGGGGACAGCACAAAGGTTATTGCCTTCGACAGTAACGTCGTTTCGGTCGGACTGCTGGAAACGGGAGAAGTGGATGCGCTGATTGTCCAGAATCCATACGCAATGGGTTATCTTGGTATAGAAAATGCGTACAATGTCATCAACGACATTTTTATTCGGGAAAAGGTCATCGACACAGCTACGACGATTGTGACGAAGGAGAATATGTACGACCCGGATTATCAGAAAATATTGTTTTCCTTTGACTGAGTAAATAGATGGTAATAAAATATGAGAGACCTATGTATAATCCATGTACGAAAGCGTAAAATTTTATACCTTCGTGATAGGATTTTGCATAGGTTTTTTATTTTCCTTTTGTTATTCTTTTGTGTGTATTCAATCCGATTATAGGATAAACAAAGCAAACAAAAAGGAGGCTCTTACATGAAAAAGAAGTTATTGGCAGTACTTTTATGCATGTCCATGACAGCAGCTTTATTGGCTGGTTGTGGAAGTACGGCAGCGGAGACGACAGCGGAGACAACACCGGTGACGGAGGAAGCAAAGGCGGAGGACACAGCAGAGGACGCAGCGGAGGATGTCGTAGACGCGGCGGCGGACCAGGCAGATTTATCGGCGGCAAATATCGCGGTATTCTATTATACATATTCCGATACGTACATCGCATCGGTCAGAACGGCATTGGATTCGGCATTGGACGGACTCGGAGTAACCTATCAGGATTATGACTCCAACAGTAACCAGACGACACAGAACGAACAAATCGATACGGCTATCAGCACGGGCGCTACGCTCCTGATTGTAAATATCGTTACCTCCGGTTCGGTAGATGCTTCTCAGGCAATCGTTGACAAAGCATCTGCGGCTGGTGTTCCGGTAATCTTCTTCAATCGTGCGGTAGAAGGTGATGAGGATGAAGGTACTGTTCTTGGAAGCTATGACAAATGTGCATTCGTAGGAACAGACGCACCGGAAGCGGGTCATATGCAAGGTCAGATGATTGGCGAGTACGTACTCGAGAACTATGACGATATCGACTTGAATGGCGACGGAGAAATCTCATATGCGATGTTCATGGGACAGCTCGGCAATGTAGAAGCGATTTATCGTACACAGTACGGCGTAGAGGATGCAAATGGGGTTCTCGAAGCGGCAGGCAAGCCGGCGCTCGTTTACTTCGATTCGGCAAATGCGGACTGCTATCAGGTTGACCAGGACGGTAACTGGAGTGCGACGGCATCCAACAACTATATGACCACGAACCTTTCCCAGTACAATGAAGCAAACGGTAACATGATTGAGCTTGTAATCTGTAACAACGATGGTATGGCAGAAGGCGCTATCTCCGCATTGAACGACAAGGGATACAATCTCGGCGACGGCAGCAGCACGATGATTCCGGTATTCGGTGTTGATGCGACCGATGCGGCAAAGCAGCTGATCGCAGACGGAAAGATGACGGGAACGATTAAGCAAGACGCGGAAGGTATGGCAAACGGCATCGCTTTCCTCGCTCAGAATGCGGCTTCGGGAAAAGCTTTGATGGATGGAACAGATTCTTACAATATCTCTGAAAAAGTAGCGAACAAGATTTATATTCCTTATGCTACCTACACAGGAGAATGATAAAAAAATAAGTTTAGATATATGGAGAAAAAGGGGCGGCTGTCGGGCTGGTGGCGGCGGCCCCTTTTTCTATCCACCATAAAATCGCATATGAAGTGAAGCGTTTTGACGCAAAGGAGGCAGATTATGGAGCAGGAAGTGCTGCTGGAAATGAAGGACATCTGCAAGGAATTCCCCGGTGTTAAAGCTCTGGACCACGTTTCTTTAACTGTGAAAAGGGGTACGGTACACGCGTTGATGGGAGAAAACGGTGCGGGAAAGTCGACCCTGATGAAGTGTCTGTTCGGTATTTATGCAAAAAACAGCGGACAGATTTTTCTGGAGGACAGGGAAATCAATTTTAAGAACTCAAAGGAAGCGCTGGAAAACGGTGTGGCAATGGTGCATCAGGAACTGAATCAGGCGCTGAAAAGAAACGTTATGGACAATATCTGGCTTGGTCGTTATCCGAAGGTTGCGGGTGTCATGGTCAATGAGAAGAAGATATATCACGATACGAAAAAAGTATTCGATGAGCTGGAGATAGATGTGGACCCCAAGCGCATCATGAGTACGATGCCGGTATCCCAACGTCAGATGGTGGAAATCGCGAAGGCGGTTTCTTTTAATTCGAAAATAATTGTATTTGATGAACCGACCTCTTCCCTGACAGAAGAAGAGGTGGAGCATCTGTTTAAAATCATAAATATGCTGCGGGATAAAGGCTGCGGCATCATATATATTTCGCATAAGATGGCGGAAATCTTGCGTATTTCCGATGAAGTCACCATCATGCGGGATGGTACTTACGTGGCGACCAAACACGCCAAAGAGCTTACGACGGAGGAAATCATCAGACTGATGGTAGGGCGTGAGCTGAACAATCAATTTCCCCCCAAGACGAACGAGCCGGGTGAGGTTGCTCTCGAGGTGCGGAACCTATCGGCTCAGTATTCGGTACTTGAGGATGTATCCTTCGATGTGAGAAAAGGTGAAGTAGTGGGAATCGCCGGATTGGACGGCAGCGGCCGGACGGAATGTCTGGAAAATATATTTGGGATTGCTACGAGAAGCGGAGGCTCCATTACGCTGGATGGGAAGCAGGTGTTCAACAGAAACGCGAAGGAATCCATTAAAAATGGTTTCGCGATGCTGACGGAGGAACGTCGTGCGACCGGTATATTCGGAATACTTGACATACGGGAAAATACGGTTATCTCCAGCCTGAAAAAGCATAAAAAACATCATTTATATCTGAGTGAGAAATCCATGAGTAAGGATACCCAATGGTCCATCGACGCCATGAGAACGAAGACGCCCTCACAGGCAACGAAGATCAGGGCACTGTCGGGAGGAAACCAGCAGAAGGTTATACTTGGAAGATGGCTTTTGACCGAACCTGAGGTGCTGCTTTTGGATGAACCTACGCGCGGCATCGATGTAGGAGCAAAATACGAAATTTATCAGTTGATACTGGACCTTGCAAATAAAGATAAGGTGGTTATCATGGTTTCGTCGGAGATGCCGGAGCTTTTGGGTGTCTGTGACAGGATACTGGTTATGTCAGGGGGACGGCTCGCTGGCGAGGTGGATGCAAAAACAACAACGCAGGAAGAAATCATGACTCTTGCTGCAAAATACGTGTAAAGGAGGCAGTACGAAATGAGAGCTATTAATAATGCAAAAGACCGCTATGCTGCTTATAAAGTACTGAGTAGTAAAGAAAAGGGAACATTCTGGAGGGAAGCGCTGATTAATAACGCGATGTACATATTGCTCATTATCGCGGTCATTTATACGTTTTCTCAGAATCATAGGTTCCTGGCAATCAATTCTATCATTAACATCATTTCCCTTTCGGCGGCAAACATTCCGATTGCATGCGGAATCGCCGGATGTATCGTATTGACGGGTACGGACCTTTCGGCGGGGCGCGTTGTCGGTCTGACGGCATGTATCTCCGCGTCCTTGCTGCAGTCAGTCACTTACGCCACAAAGATGTTCCCGAATCTGCCTGTGCTGCCTATTCCGCTCGTCATTGTCATTGTCATCATAGTAGGTGGTATTGTGGGCTGGGTTAACGGATTTTTCGTCGCAAGATTCTCTCTGCATCCGTTCATCGTTACGTTAGCAACACAGTTAATTGTGTACGGTGTTTTGCTGATGTATATTATGGTTAATGGTAACAACGGACAGCCGCTTTCCGGTCTGGACAATTCCTTTAAGAGCTTCGTTACGGGAAGCAAGCTCTCTGTAATGGGAGTTCCGATTCCGAATTACGTATGGTATGCCTGTATTGTAGTGGCGATTATGTGGTTTATCTGGAACAAGACGACCTTTGGTAAGAACATGTTTGCAGTCGGCTCCAACCCTGAAGCGGCGAACGTATCCGGCGTTGATGTAATGAAGACGACCATCGGTGTTCATACGCTTGCGGGTTGTATGTACGGGATTACCGGTTTCATAGAGTCGGCGCGAATCGGCTCCAATCAAGCCAATACCGGTCTGAACTACGAATGCGATGCGATTGCGGCCTGTGTTATCGGAGGTGTATCCTTCGTAGGTGGAACCGGCAAAATCAGCGGTGTTGTATTGGGTGTGTTTCTGCTTCGAATCATCTTCGTAGCGTTGAATTTCTTATCCATCAACCAGAACCTGCAGTATATCATCAAAGGTCTGATTATTCTCGTAGCGTGCGCAATCGATATGAGGAAATACCTGGTAAGAAAGTAATATAATTAAGAAGATAAAGGAGAGGGAAGGATGAAGACAAGAGGAAGAGCCGTCATATATGAGCTGGCGGGAATCTATCTGTTATATCTGGCCTATCAGCTATTCGGAAACCGTACAGCTAGTACCGGCGGGGAATTCGGTCTCGTTATCGCTTTCATAATACTGTTCGTACTCCTCGGAGTCGGTTTCTTAAGTGCGGGAGCGCTGATTGTACATAGAGGGTACAAAGAGAAGCAGATGAAAGCGTAAATAATTTCATAGTTAGTATTTAAGAATCCGGAAGGCACTTTGCCCTCCGGATTTCACTTTCTTTGTGACTGGTTTTGTCCCGTATGGTATAGATGAGAATTGGCGGGAATATTTGTGCTATAGTGCATTATAAACAAAATGAAGGTTTTTTATTATTTATGGTAAATATTGTCAGTTTATCTGTTTTTATGTATTATTACGATATTATGTACTTATTAGAATTGCGAGGGTAATAAACTTTTGAGTTCTGCTGGAATGACATAACATAAAAGGAGTAAAATAATGGATACAAAAAATCAAGGGTTGACGGTAAGAAAATATAATGAAGCAGGAGAAAGATGCAAAGTAATAAACTGGTTTATGCTGCTTGGAACTACGATATTATATCTTGTATACGCAGGAGTATTGGTCAACGGTTACCTGACACAGTCTGTCAGCCTTGCAGTTGCCGCCATCATAATTTTTTTCAGTTTCATTGCACTGGTAATTAATTGGGTTGTGTTTAAGAAAAAACCAACCAGCAGTAAATTGGGTTGGGGAAGCCTGACCAGTTATTTGATCATTTATTCTTTTTATTTGATTGCCGAGGGAGGTACCTTTGTAAGAATCAGCGCGATTCCTGTCCTGTGTGCCGCAATTTTATTTTATGACAGAAAGCTTTCAAAAATCTTCTGCCTGTTGGCGGCGGCTGTCAATATAATATATACGGCGACAATGGCATTTATGAAGACGGATACTATGTCCTTAAATTATCTTGAATTGCTTATCCTTTTATTAACACTCAATACGATTTATAAATGTACTGATATCGGACACCGGTTCTCTTTTGATTCGCTTCACGCGGTAAAGGATCAACAGGAGCTTCAAGAGTCAATGCTTCAGGACGTTCTGGATATTGCAAGGATTGTACAGGACGGAACGACACAGAGCAATCAACTGGTATACAGTCTGAGCGAATCGACGGAAATTCTTAATACTGCCATTGGAGAAATATCGACGACCACACAGGTCAATGCAAATAATATCCAGGAACAAAATATTATGACCCAGTCCATTCAGCAATCTATTAATCAGACGGTGGAACGTTCCGATCAGATGGTAGCCGTTTCCAATAATTCTACAAATTCTATTGTGGAGGGGCTGCAGATTATGACCGATTTAAAAGAGCAGTCCGCTTATATCGCATCGACAAACGGACTGGTGGTTGATTCCATGAAGAAGCTTCAGGAAAAGACAAAAGAGGTTCATGATATTGCAAATATTATCTTTAATATTTCAAGCCAGACTAATTTGTTAGCCTTAAATGCTTCCATTGAGAGCGCAAGGGCAGGAGATGCAGGAAAGGGTTTTGCAGTTGTTGCGGATGAGATCAGGCAATTGGCAGAACAGACGAGAAAGTCAACCGAGAACATCAGTGCAATTATCGATGAGTTGAATCAAAATGCACAGGAGGTATCCGTGAATGTACAGGAATCCATTAAATCCACGGATAATCAGGGGAATCTCATTTCTACGGCTTCCCAAAGCTTTGAAAAAATTAATGATAATGTGGAAACTTTAACGGGGCATATTTCAGATATCGACCACATGCTTACGGAGCTCGCAAAGGCAAATAACCACATTGTTGACAGTATCAGCCAATTATCTGCCACCACAGAAGAAATTATGGCAAGCTCTGAGGAAGCGGCGGCAATCAGCGAGAAGAACTTTCAGAATGCAGAAAGTACAAAGGAATTCTTAAATGAAGTAATTAAAACGACAAAACGTTTTGACAAGTATTTGGAGGGTAGGGAGTAATTTATGATAGAGGGCATATCAAAAGGCAAGTAGCCTTTGATATGCCATTTTTAGCTATTTCCATTCTGTGCTCGTGTTCAACTCATTGTAGCGGTCGATGAGAAAAGATAGGCGAAGAAGGAATACCGTATTAACATCTGTAAAATCCAGCTGACATAATTCGGTGATCCGGTTCAGACGATAGACAAGGGTGTTCCGGTGGATATAGAGACTTTCCGAAGTAAATTTGATGTTACAGCCCTTATCAATAAAAACGCACAGGGTCTTATAAAGCTCCGAGCCGTTCTTATGGTCGTATAAGCGGAGGCTGGATAAAGCAGGGTGGCAGTAAGAGCCTAACTGATTGGGATTTTTTATCTCTGAAAACAAATGAAATATCTGGTAATCCTGATAACGGCACAGTGTCTCTTCCGCCCTCAGCTTCTGCCCCAGTTCATAGGCGGTATATGCCTGTTCAAAATAGGTCACAAAATTTTCAATGCTGCTGAAAGAATTGCTGATTCCTATCCGGATGTGTTCATTTTGACAAAGTGCCTTTAAAAGATCCAATAACTCAGACTCGCCTTCCTCCGTCTCCTTTAGCGGAATTACGGCAACGATTCCTTTTTTATGAAAAGTGGCATGGGTACCGGGAATCAGGAACCTTAACCGCTTACATATAAAGTTATCCAGATATTGTGCACCCATATATCTGGTGAGACGGATGAACAGTACCTGCATTTGGGAAGGAAAATGCAGCTTGGTCAGCTTTGGCATGATTTCTTTGGAGGGGGCTCCGATGAGCATATCATATAACAGCTCATTATAGAGGGTATTTCCTTCAAATAAGCCGGGACTATAATATGCTATCGTATAGCTGATCACACGGCTTATGGTGCCAAGCATCTCAAAGTGTATAGGAAGAAATTGTTTTTCGCCTTCGATTGTCAATAGAAATCCAATCTGTGTCTGATTGTGGAAAACCTTGCTGGTAAGCTTCCGGTAAGGAGACTGGGGACAGGTTACTTCTACCGCATCCGTTGTCAAAGAAGTGTTTTTCGTAGATTTTAATTCCTTTACCCCGCTTATAAATTCATAGGAACAATAGCCCTGCGTTATATTTTCCGTCCAAAGAGGGTCAAGAACAGGCACCGTTGTCGAACATGCGATGATTTTAAAGTTCATATCGCAGAAAATCAGGGAGTTCCCGAGCCTTATGGAGGCAGCGTCTATAACAGCTTCAATGCTGTGGGTCTTATCCGCAAGTTCTGTAAGTTCCTCGAAAATGCCTTTGCTGCTGGTGGTCTCAATCAGGGCCCTTGTATCATTGAATATGGTGAACAGATTATCCTCGTCTACCAGAAGCAGATTGCATCCGGAGAAGGAAGTGAGTGGATAAGAGGAGCCGGTTTTTGCCAATATACACAAGTTAGGCTGAAGAGCAAGGTCTTTTAATTGTCTATCATAACCAAAGTAAAGTGTATTCCTTGAAGCGGTGTCGTGCTTATTATCAAGGAAGGCAACATCCTGTATTTTCAGGTCCTCTCCCTGAGATAAAATAGTGATTGGATACTCTTTCGAGATTCGTTCTGTCAAATGCGTAAATGTCATAAAATTCCCCTTTTCAATGATGTCCACATTTGTATTACCACTTTACTATAGTGCATCATAAACAAATTGTCAAATTCTTATCATTTATCATACACGTTGTCAAAAAATGTGCTTTCAAGTATTCTTAGGACAACTGGAGACTGCAGTATTTCTTAGTAAATAAGGAGGTAGCAAATGTATCATAAAATATTTGAAGAAGGAAGTATTGGGAAGATAACCATGAAGAACCGTCTGGTCATGTCGCCAATGGGGTGCGGGCTTGCCAATCTGGACGGAACTCCCTCTGAGGATATGATTGCTTTTTATGAAGCGAGAGCTGTTGGAGGGGCAGGTCTTATCATACCGGAAATCACACGAGTCAATGATGTGCACGGAGCGGGTCTTATGAGACAGCTTTCCGTTACGAAGGATAAACACATCGAGCCGCTTTCCAGGCTGGCCGAGGCGATTCACAAGCATGGAAGCAGAATATTTATTCAGCTGCATCATCCGGGAAGAGAAACGGTATCCGCACTTCTTGGTGGACAGCCGGTGGTCGCGCCTTCGGCTATACCCTGTAAATTGGTCAGACAGGAAACGAGGGCCCTTGCCACGGAGGAAATAAAAGAATTAATAAAGCAGTTTATTGAGGCCGCAGTAAGAGTGCAGAAAGCCGGCTGTGACGGCGTGGAGCTGCATGCGGCACACGGGTATCTGCTTCACCAGTTTTTATCTCCCTATACAAACAAAAGAGAGGATGAATACGGAGGAAGCTTTGAAAACAGACTTAGAATAGTAACAGAAATCATCACAGGAATCCATAAGGTCTGCGGCCCCGGTTTCCCGGTGGGAGTTCGTCTGAGTGTAGAGGAATTTCTTGATAAAACAGGAGTGACGGAGGAGTATATCCATGTTCAGGACGGTGTGAAAATTGCCATGGCACTGGAACGGGTGGGAATGGATTTCATTGATGTAAGCTGCGGTCTGTACGAAACGGGAATGACCTGTGTTGAACCGATCTCCTTTCCTCAGGGATGGAGAAAGGATTTGCTTTTGGCAGTAAAAAATCATGTGACGGTTCCCGTAATAGGCGTATCTGTTATCCGGGATCCTGAAATTGCCGAAGATTTTCTTGAAAAAAAAGTAGTGGACTTTGTCTCCATGGGCCGTACATGGAATGCGGATCCTGAATGGGGGAGAAAGGTACAGGAGGGAAGAGAAAAGGAGCTTCGAAAGTGTATCTCCTGCCTTCGATGCTTTGAAAGCCTGAATGAATACAACGGAGCAGGCCTTCCGCCGGAATGTGCGTTAAATCCCGCCTATGGAAGGGAGAAAAAATACGGAGATATGATTCGCGATACGGAGGGGCATAAGGCAGTGGTGGTAGGTGCAGGACCTGCCGGGATGTGTGCCGCACAAACACTCGCGCTTCGCGGTGTAAAGGTAATTTTAATGGATCGTCAGGGGGAGCTTGGAGGAACCGTGAATCTGGCAAAGAAGCCTCCTCTTAAGGAACGTATGCAGTGGATTGCAGACTATTATAATAACGAATTCAAAAGGCTTGGCGTAGAGGTAAAGCTAAGTACGGAGGCAACGGCAGATATGGTAATGGAAGAGAAGCCGGATGCAGTGATTCTTGCCACCGGCTCCGTTTCGGTAATACCTGAAAAAATTCCCGGGATAAATGGTAATAACGTATATACAGTTGAAGCTGTATTGTCCGGCGAAGCAGCCCTGACCGGCAAAAACATAGCAGTGGTAGGGGCCGGACTGACTGGACTTGAAACAGCAGAATACCTGCTGGAAGGGAAAAATAAGGTCACTGTCATCGATGTACTTGATAAGCCGGCGCCAAATGCGAATCATACCAATGTAGCCGATGTCTGCGGACGGCTGGCAAAATCAGGAGTTACCTATATGCTTGGACATTCCTTGAAAGAAGTGTGCGAAGATGGCATTATATTGGAAACAGTACAAAATAAGGAAGAGGTAAAGCTTTCTGCCGATGCGGTAGTACTTTCTCTGGGATTTCGGCCGGACAGGCCGCTGGTTTCTGAACTGGAGGAAAGAGGCGTAGAGGTAAAGGTAGTGGGAAGTGCCGTGAAGGACGGAAATATTGCGTCGGCTGTCCGTACAGGCTACGAAGCGGGAAGAGAGCTGTTTACTGGCAAAAGCAAGAATCCAAGCTTCAAGGTGCCTGCGGCTGACATATCAAATTTCGGAAAAGTATCCTTGATGGACAATCAAGAGGGACTTTATATCAGCTATCTTACGGACCCGGCTGCCATTGCAAGGATACTTCCTCCTCCGCTGAAGCCCTTTTCCCTTCCGGTTGTTACCTTGTCGGTCTGCCATGTGAACAATCCTACCTTTGCAGATGACTATTACGAAGCGATTCTGGGTGTTTACGCAACCTACGGCAAATCTCTGGGCCTTTACACGATGGGACTTGTTCTCGGCGGTCCCGGTGCTGAAATGGCAGTCCAGTGCGGACGTGATAATGGAAGTATTCCAAAGAAAATGGGCGCGGAATTTGTCATTCGAAGAGATGGGGACATGGTCAATGCAGGAGTCAGCAGAAGAGGAACACAGCTGGTAGATGTGACCATGAAGCTGGGAGAATACAACAGCCCGCTGACAGCTCAGCTTTATCAGTTTCCGGCAGCAGGAAAGCAGACCTTCGGGGGCGGTTTTTACTTTCATTTCGACCGCATGCCGGATGAAAACGGAGTATCACACTTTAAAAGCGGTGCATTGCTCATGAACCAATGTGAATACAATTATCAGTCATGGGAGCCCGGCACCGTTTCAATGAATATAAGATCGAGCATGGATGATCCGTGGGGAGAACTTCCTATCAGTACTATCATAGGAGGCGCTTATTCGAAGAACAGCCTGCTTGTACATAAGCTGAATCTGGTGGAGAATCTGGACTCACAGGATATTATTCCGTATTTACTGACAGGACGTTACGACCGTACCGCCTTTATGGAAACCGGGCGTATTTGATTTTGCAGCTAGAGGCACTTAACAACTTAAAATAAAAAAAGAGAGGATGTATGCAGATGGAAAATTTTTTTGATTTAACGGGGAAAGTAGCAGTTGTAACAGGAGCAAGCTCAGGACTTGGGGCAGATGCGGCGTTTGCTTATGCAAAGGCGGGAGCGGATGTAGCAATATTGGCAAGACGTGTGGAAAAGCTCAATGAGGTAAAAGCTGAAATTGAGAAGACAGGTAGAAAGGTCGCGGCAGTCGGCTGTGACGTGAGAGATGAGGAAAGTGTGAAAACGGCAATCGATACCGTACTGAAGACCTTTGGGCATATTGATATCTTACTGAACAATGCAGGTGTAGCCGTGCGGGGAGGTGTTGACAGCATGACGGTGGAAGAATGGGACAAGTCCTTTGATACCAACGTAAAGGGGATATTTCTGGCAAGCAAGTATGTGATTCCTCAAATGAAGGAAAGAGGCTATGGCAAGGTCGTTAATATTGCATCTGTCAATGCCGTCGTTGCGGATAAATTTGATGTATTCATCAGACATTCCTATAACTCATCAAAGGCGGCGGTAGTCGGCCTGACAAGGGGTATGGCAGCTTCCTATGCCAGATATGGGATCACGGTAAATGCCATAGGGCCGGCTCTTTTTGAAAGTGAGATGACCAGCTCAACGTTATTTAAATCAGAGGAATTCCTGACAAAATACAATACGATGAATCCTGCCGGACGTCCGGGTGACAAAGGAGAATTAAACGGTACGGTGCTTTATCTTTCCAGCGATGCTTCCAGCTATGTACAGGGACAGTTTATTATTGTAGACGGCGGAGGAGCTTTAGTATAGGAAAAATTAAGACGGCGGGAGCCATACCGTAAAGGTGGATCCGCCCCCCGGCGTATCGGTAATCCGGATAGAGCCGCTATGAGCCTGAACAATTTCAGAAGCGATGCATAAACCTAACCCGAAGTGCCCTTTGGCGCTTCGGGATTTTTCACTTCGGTAAAAGCGATGAAAAATCTTCTCCTTCTCATCATTGGGAATACCGATTCCCGTATCGCTGACGATAATAAGAAAATGCTTTTTTCCTTTTACAATTTTATAAACTGTTTTGGTACTGATATTAAGTATTTGACTTAGTTTGTGTATAGTAGCAATAAGGATAACATATAAAAAACTTAATTAGAAGAAGGTTGTTTGTCAGTAATTGGATTTTCTTTTATTTAGATATATTTTCATATACCGTCCTGCCCATATTCCTTCGCCTGTTTATTTTTACATAATAAATAATTCTCCTCCCCTAAATGAAGATAGAATTCGATAATATTATCAAAAAAGGGGTAAGATTCTAATGTGGAAACGATTGACAAAGATGTTTTTAGTATAGATAAGATACGTTAAACGTATGGAGCAAGATAATTCTATGTTTACAAAATTAATAATAAATATATCGTTGTATCCAATGAATTCAACAAAGAAGAGTAATATTTTGTAAATGATCTCGGTTTATCTATGCCCAAACTAAAGTTAACTAAAATGAGATTTATTGGTTTCTAATAATAAACAGTAGGTATTAAAATGTTTTAATAAAAAACACTTTTATGTTTATACTTTTATGTTTATTGACATTTATCGATTTTTTGTTAAAATAGTAATGAAGGAAGGCAATATAAGTTTCTTATTTCATAATTACTATTTTAAGATTATTATTTGGTAAAAGGAGGAATTTGCAATTATGAAACGTTTAGAAGACATATTATGGGGGGATGCCCTTCCGGATAATGCAAGTAACAATATAGGTAGTGATAATATTTATGAGCCTAATGATAGGCTTGAACTCTATGTATGCTGTGGTGGAACTGGCGGTAATCCGCCGCCTACACATGTGAGCGGTATTGGCTGTAAATAATTAGGCTGTTTTGTTGCCTTCCTTTTATCTGCTTATAGTGGTAGTTTATTAACGTTTTTATTTAAATTTATGTAAGAGGGGGAATTACATACAGATGGCTAATCTTATGCTTCCATTTTTTTATGGTGTCAATGCAATGGAGCATATATCAGGTGTTCAGGGTATTTCGCTGCAATTCCATATCACAGCGGAATGCGATCAAAGATGTAAACACTGTTATATGTTCAATTCGTCTTATTATAAATCCCAGATTGAAAATACATTAAATGGTCAACAAATGATTGATTTAATTGATGAGTATTTTGCATTACTTGCAGAATATGGTAGTTTTGGATATGTGGCATTAACTGGTGGAGATCCGTTACTAAGCCAGCATTTTTGGAATATACTTAAGCACATTAATTTACATTATTCTGAAAGATGCTCTGTAGTCGTGCTGGGTAATCCCTATCATATTACGGGAGCAACGGCAAAAAAAATGAAATCATTAGGTGTGGACGGATATCAAATTAGTCTTGATGGCTTAAAAAAGACGCACGATTATTTAAGAAAATCTGGCAGTTTTGACAGTTCTATGCGTGCACTAGAAACTCTTTATGATGCGGGAATTCAGACGATGGTGGCTTTTACCCTTTCAAAACTAAACGTTGGGGAGTTAATCCCCTTATTTGAATATTTACAAAGTCAGGAATTTATAAGCGGATTTGGTTTTGATAGAATGATTCCCACTGGAAATGGACAAAAAATTAAAGATGAGATTTTTACTTCCGGAGAATATAGACAGATTTTGTTTGATGTCTTAAAGCATGAGGTGTTAAAAAAGTCTTATCTTATTATTTCCAAAAAAGAAGAAATGTGGAAATTACTTCTATATGAGTTGGGATTAATTGATCCTATTGATACCAGCCAAAAAGAACACTTTGTAATAGGCTGTGCCTGTGGTACGGGTACTGTTTCTGTATTGGCTGATGGTACAGTGTTTCCATGCAGAAAATTGGAGATGGCAGGAGGAAAATATCCAGAGCAAAGTTTTAAAGATATTTTTATTAATAATGAAGTAACTAAATTATTCAGGCAATATGATAAATTTACGGGATGTTCTACCTGCAAAGCGAATATTATTTGTCGTGGTTGTCCGTCTATGAAATATGCAGTTACGGGTGATTTTTTTGGGCACGAACCTTATTGCTGGAGGTGTAAATCCGATGAATGATAATATATATGTAATAGATGCGGGTCAAAATTACATGATGATAAACATAGACAGCTTGGAATATGTAATGATTCCGAAAAACGAGATATTAAATTTCTCTTGTGATGAAAAATTAAGAGTGAAATTGTCATATGTAGATCGTTTTAATCCGGTATCGTGCAAAGAAATAATAGAACCTACTATTATTACCAGCTTTAATTGTAATTATTCCTGTGAGTATTGTTTTGAACATGGAATTGAAAGATGCCATGAGCGTTTACTTCCTCAGGATATTCCTCTGATTATGGATTTTTATCAGGCATATTGTAAGCGCTATTCGTTTCCATTTACTTTCGGAGCGTTAACTATTATGGGAGGAGAACCATTGCTGCCGGAAAATAGAGAGACATTGGAGCATATATCAGAACTGTGGCCGGACAGTCTCCTGAAAATAACGACAAATGGAACATATATAGAAGAATATTCAGATTATATAATTAACAATAAAGTGCAATTCAAGGTATCTGTTGATGGTACGGAAGAAATTCATTTTAAGCGGAGAAGATGTCAGCAAAAAGATGCTTATGAAAAGGCTATTAAAGGTATTTCCATGCTTTTAAATAATCAAATTAATACAACTATTGTCACGGTATTTGATCCTGAAAATATAGAAGATTACCCCAGGTTTTTCGATTTACTTGAAGGTATTGGGTGGCTAAGGGTTCCGGAATTGACGGTTGGATTCGTTTTGGAGATAGGTTGCGGAGGTGATGATATTGCTGCGGATAATGTAATTCGTGCATTGAAAGCTTTTCGAAAGTTGAAGAGTATTGATAAACGTACATATTATGTTAATGCCCAAAAACTGGTCCCAGGGTGTCTGAATCTGGTTGAGGCGATTATGGAAGCGCAGCAGAAGATATACGATCCGTATAGGTGTGCATGTTTGGGTTCCCCCGATTTTACATTTTTTCCGGACGGAACGATTCATTTATGCACGGCATTTCAGAACAGTTCTGGATGTGTGGGGCGCTACAAACCTAACATAGAGATAGACCAAGAAAAAATTGAATTATTTAGAAAGCGTAGAATCGATACTATGAGTAAATGTAAAAAATGTTCCATGAAGGCTTTATGTCGTGGTGGTTGTGCTGCTACAGTTATGAAGAAGTTGGGTAATCCTTTGGGTGTCTGCTGTGAACTTTGGGAATCTCCGTTATTTTTGGAGTATTTCGAAACAGTCTTATAAGAGGAGAAATACATATGGATCGGATATTATTTATCGGGGATTATTATCCTTTATTTTCTTATAAATCAAGACAAAACTTTAATATTGTGGAAGAACTTCATAAAAAAGGACATGATATTATTCTTCTAAGTAAGGCATGGTGTACTGTAAATGAAAATAATTTTTATGGAACTGTTCAAAAGCTGTCATGCGATTATCCGTTTTATAAAAGGTATTTTCTTGATCCCGTTCAGATAAGAAACTATAACATAGATATTTTCAATGCTTTTTTGGGATTAGGCTGCAAGGTAATTGAAAGGGAACATATCACACAAATTATTTTCGCTGACGATATTATTTATAGCCCAATAGTGGAGTTGTTAAAAAAAAGATATAACATACCATGTTATCTTTTCTTGTTTTGGGCTGAATCTTTTAAGTGCATGATGGACGACTATGTATGGCCTTATATGAATGCGAATTTAGAAGCATATGATCAAATATTTACATATTTGCCATACAAGGAAACTTTAGTTAAGTACATGAATATCAATGGAAACAAGATAAGAACTGTTTGTACAGTAAGTAACACTTTGCCGGAAAATTACTGTTATAAGCTGCCAAACAATATTTATCTGTATAGCGAAGATCTCAATGCTGAACATTTGAAAAGAATACTGACTGATATAAGTAAGAAGCTAAATTATAGTGGGGCGAAGATATATATTATTTCAGCATCTATAGAGGATTCGGACACTTTCATATTTGAAGATAATCATTACAAAAAGCTGGAATTCAAAGACATTCCCAAGGGTGCCGCGGTTTTATATGATTATGAGCTACTTGTAAGTAATCCTGTTAATTTTGGTTTTATTTTTACATGCTTGTCCTGTGGTTTCTATCCAATAATAAATGAAAATCATTTGTCTGGGTTGAAAGAATTAAATATGAGCTATTGCAAGCTTGGAAATTACTACGTGGTTAATGATTATAAAAAAGAAGATGTGATGGTAGGTGATTATATTTGATAAGGGGAGACTAAATATGAAGAAAGTAAGACTTGTTGGGATATCCACATCAATGCTGCTTTTCATATCAATGCTATTTTTTATATCCGGCTGTTCAAAGAACAGAGAGTTTGTGAATGGGACATATAATAGAGAGGAAGGCTATGCTGCTTCATTTCGGACAAAATATTTAGTAATGGATGATTTGACGATGCACATGAAAGAAGCCATTTTTGAAGAGGATATGGCTAGAAATGCGGCAAAAGTAATAGAAGATGATTACAAGCAAATACAAAAGGCAGGAAATGGACAGGAAAATGCCGTGGCAGTCTATCTTGTGGATAAAACTCTTTCTGGAAAGCCACAGACGGTGGGGGATAAGCTTTTTTGTACGCCGGAGGATATACAAACCGGGGAATACAGACTTTATTTGACGCAGGCAAGCTTTCGGTTATCCTGTCTATGGAAAGGCATTGGGTTGGAATGGTATATTTTCGGTGTACCGGAAACGAAAAGTGCGGAAACAGAAAGGTTGAAGGCTTATTACGATGAAAAAATTAATATGCCCATGCTTTCCTTGTTGCCGGTCTACTTCATAGAAGAATTTTCCGATGCAGATACCATAAGCCTGGCAGAAAGTACAGCCTTTTCGCTGACGGAATACATCATATCCAATTCGGGGCTCTCTGAATACCTTATTGCGGATCCTGTGGAGGAATACCGGAAAGAATGGTTGCAGTCCATAGGTGCTGTAGGAGATTCTAATTCATTAAGGATAACGGGTGATGCGATGAGTTTTACTGTGTCTGAGGAATATCCTGTGGTGATAGGTTATGAAAATTACACTTTCAATTTTGTCCCCACCGATTGGCTGAAGGATGGAAATGATATTTATGTTTTTTTGGCAGACTTACTTGAAGGCTGTGATTCTCTTTTTTCGACACTGGAGAAAACGGAACCTGAGACCTATGCAATAGTCTCACAAAGACGAGAGAAACAGCATATCAATGTTTATTTTATGGATTCAGACGTTTTAGTATCCCATGCATCAAGGGATGGTGGCGTGTACCTTAATATGAAAGCAGATGCATACCATGAAATATTTCATATACTATTACCAGGTAAGCGTGAGGAAGAGCGTTGGCTTGAGGAAGGGATTATAACGTTACTTACCATTCAGACGCAATCCAAATATATGGAAGAAGATAAAGCTCTCTTTTTTGATTGTGTAGCAAATGATGAATTTTGTGCCGGACTATCTCAGGACGACCAAGTTTTTATGAACTATATCGCGGAGTATTATTTGGGAAAAGCATCTTTTCCCATGGAAATTGATGATTTGGATTTTGCACTATTTTATGAGGCAGTTGGGGTAATTACGTTAAAGAAACCAGACTTGCCCACTACATTGGGAATGGCAGTTATAGACATTAACCAACGTAAAAACATATTTGGCTATGATAGCCTACCGGGAGAAGGCGGAAATGGGTTGACCTATCCGAAAGCCTATGTATTTGCAAAGTATCTCGCAGAGAATTATGGGCTTGATATGGTGGTATCGGTAATGATAGGAGAGAAGACATTTCAAGAAGCCTTTCAGGGGGATTATGAGGAAATATTTTCAGAATTTCTTGTTGATATATCTGCCTAAATCAGAAGGAATAAATATTGAGTGACTTATGAATATCGGTAACAGGTACAATGAGAGGAGGAGCAAAGAGGTGAGGTTAATTGAAAATATGCTTTTGATTAATGTGGATGATGAAGAACAGCATGGTCTTCTGATTCATACGTTAAGTGGAAACATAAGTGTTCTTTCTAAACAGGAAAAGGAATACATACAAAGTTGGAAAGGAAAACTCAGTATAGAACCAACAGATGAAAGTGAGAGGGGAGTATATAGGGATTTAATGGAGAATGGTTATCTGTCTGAGAATGCGGAGGCGGAGGCACGGATAGTTGACAGCATATTATCTAAATGTAGAAATAAACATGAAGATATGAAAAGACATAATGCGGATGCAGCATTTGTCCTTACATATAAATGTAATTATGCATGTCCGTACTGTTATGAACATGCTTTAGATTACGTTAATAATAAAATACTTACCAATCAAATGGTAGACAAGATATTCAGTATATATAATGAACATTTAGAAAATATATTGCTTTATGGCGGAGAACCCTTTTTGCCGGAAACGAAACAAGTGGTGGAATATATTATTTTAAAGGCGCCCGATGCAATATACAGTATAATAACAAATGGTTACTATTTATCGGACTTTGTTGGAATTCTAATTAAGCTTAAAGTTAAATACATTATGGTAACATTAGATGGACCCAAGGAGCTTCATGATAGAACACGTATATTGAAGAACGGACGGGGCACATATGAACGAGTAATGAAGGGAATCAAATTATGTCTAGAGCAATCAATTCCAATAAAGATAAGAATGAATATTTCACATAATAATGTTGAACAATGTATCCGACTAAGGGAGAAACTTATCAGCATATTTAGTAGACAGTATGAAGCGGGAATTCTAATGTTTGAATTACAGCCTATTTTCCAATCATCCTCAAAGGTTAAATCAAATTTAAATGAGATAATTTTTTTTGATAATTCTCTATTAGCACCAATTCCTTATAATTACAATAGGATGTCACTTTCCTTATCTCCGGTACTTAAAATGTTTGCCAATAATGCCAAGATGCCGTTTCGCCCAAGGTATTGTAATTGTGACGCGGAAGGCAGGCAAATGTTTTATGATGCGGAAGGAAACATATATTCCTGTACGTTATCTTTAAGAAATGAAGCAGCCTCGATAGGGAAATATTATCCTGATTATTCTTTGAAGAAGAATAGTATATTTACCAGAAATATTGAATCAGTAGAACAGTGTAAAAACTGCAAGTTAAAATTTCTTTGTGGAGGAGGATGTGCCAATGCTATTATTGATGCAGACGGCAATGCGATGAAGCCGAATTGTTCTGCCATACAGAAAGAGGTGTACTATGAATTACCCAGATTATTTAAAAAATATATGCAAGACAGAAGAAACACGGGACAAGCTTTACAGTGAGCCGATACTGTTGCTGGTTGATTTAGAAGGTATAATAGGTGTATTAAGTCTTGCAGATATGGAAAGTAATGTGAGGTTGGCCTACAATGAAATATTTTTGGTTGTTTCTGAGCTTAGAAAAGCTGGTTTTTCTAATATTTCAGTATGCAATGTACATGACAGGGGGACTTGCTTGGATACGGCTGTAATCGAGAACATGAATGCTTCTTTGATTCAAGGTCTGTCAAGTCTTGTAAACGAAGTAAAGAAGTTCTCCTTTGCGATTATGCTAGGATTCCATGGAAAGCGGGGAAGTGGCGGACGGTTTGATCATACCTTTAGAATGGATATCCTTGAGATGTATTATGGACAGCAGAGCGTAGGTGAGGTTGGTGCTTTCTATAGATGGCTATCTATGGAAGGAATATCTGTTATTATGGTTTCGGGAGAAGGAAGTTTTACGGATGAAATAAAAGAGTTTAATTGTATTCTACATGAGATTAGGAAAACGCCGGTAAATGCAGGAATAATACAAGATGAATATATGGCTTTGGAATATGCTTTGAGAGAAGCAATCCTTATAATGAAAGATAGGAATATTATTGATCTGCAAGTACTGGAAGAAAAAATATGTATTACGATTGATAATCCGGATAAATATTATATTGTACAAGAATATGCCAGATTTGATATGGAATTCCAATGCTTTATCTTTGCTTCACTAAATGCTTTTTTTTCCACAGTATATAATTTCGCATTGAAATTAAATGAAGCGTCACAGAAAATATATTCCTATAATATTATATTTTTGAATCAAATAAAAAAGAGCAAATATAGTAAAAAGGAATTATCGTTGTTATTAAGTGATTATGGGGATAAGGATATCTTTGAAATTAACTTTTATGACAGAAAAAATATAGCAGATAAAGTAGGTATTGTTTATGAAGATTATCTCATTCATTCATAAGTGCTATAGTTATATCAATAATCATAAAGTAGGTTTTTGGGCTATAGTTTTATTAAAGGGAATTTCAATTATAACATCAATAGTTATTGCTTTTTGCATGTCACGCATAATAGCGTTGATTTCTATGACGGATATTCGGCATTTGATGATGTACATATTGGTATTGGCAACAACGTACGGAATTTCATTGATTTGTCAATATATTTCTTTTGCATTATATCAGAAGGTTGAAAAGGATACTCGTATAGAACTGAAAAAAGTAATTTTGGATAATATGTTGCATTCGTTTTCACTTAATCAAGGAGAAAGACAATCTATAAATTCGGCAAAAGCAAATGAAATATTATATGCTGATGCAAATAATATTACTACTTTGCTATTTGCTACAGTTGATTTGCTGACTGGGGGATTCACAATAATACTCACCGGTGTACTATTATTTTCAATAAATATTTCTCTTGCACTTATTTTAACGGTAATTTTTGTTTTTGCAGCGCTTTTCGTATTCAATTATTCCAAAGTATTAAAACGAATTAACATTAAATTGAGAGAAGAAACTGATGTTCATTTTAAGCTGACGAGGGATATTTTAAAAAGTATTAAATATATATGTTTGTCAAATTCAAGTGATTTTCATTTTGAGAGATATACAGATAACCTTGATAAAGTAAAAAAGAGTACTAAGTATAGGGATAAAGCGGCATGGCGCTTGGGGTATTTAAGTTCCATTATGGGATACGCTTGGACTATCATATTTTTATGTATTGGAGCGAAGCTGCTAAGTCTAGATCAACTTGATGTATCAGACTTTATATTGTTTTTTTCTTATTCAAGAATCTATAGTACGGGAATAACGAACATATTAAACCAGTACTCTGATTTGCAACAAATGACAGTTTCCGTTGAAAGAGTATTTGATTTATTGAAAATATATAGAAAAGAAGATGAAAAGTTAAAAGTTGATTTTCCAAAGGAACTGAATTCTATTATCATATCAAATTTGGACTTCAGTTATGGTGAACATAAAGTTATTTCTGCATTAAATAAAAAAGTAAATTTTAATGCTATATTGGTTACTGGTAATAACGGTAAAGGTAAAACTACATTTTTAAATATATTATCAGGGATACTATCACCACAAGGCGGAACCGTATTGTATAATGATATGCCAGTTGAAAATATTTCTTTTAAGAGCTTGTGCAATTCAATTTCATATGCTTCGCAAGGTGATTTGATTTTTGATATGTCAATTAAAGATAACATATTGTCTTTTGCAGGAAATGAGGCTATTTCAGATGAAAAATTAGCTGATATTTGTAAGAAAGTAGGCATACTGAATGATATTCTTGATCTTGAGAAAAATTTTGACACACAAATAAGTGAAATAAGAGATTTTTCTTTTGGACAGAAAAAGAAAATGCTGTTAGTGAGGGCATGTCTTAGACCATCACAAATAATTCTTTTTGATGAACCGTTAGAGGGTCTGGATGAATCATCTCAAAAACTTGTTGTTAATCTTATATCTACAATAACAGAAGAAAAATATGTGTTTATAGCTACTCATAAACCAGAACAGTTTGTTTTTTGTAAAGATACCATTATGCTATAGAATTAAGATGAGAAGCTCAACAATCAAAATATGAAGAATATTTGATTGGGCTAATAGAATCGAAGCTGAACCATTGCAGTTTCGGATTTTGTGCTTTTTTATGAGGCAGTAGGCATGATTACATTAAAGAATCTGGAGTTGCCCACTTCTTTGGGCATGGCGGTTATAGATGTTAGCCAACGTAAAAATAAAATGGGTTATAACAGTCCGCCCAGCGAGGATGCTTATTTCGCATTGCAGAATACTAATGATGAGGAAACATGGACCGTATGGCAGATGCCGGAATATGGAAAGTGGATTGAAAAAGAAATTGTAATGTTTTTGCGGGTGACGACGGAGCTTTATATTAAAAGGACAGAGCTTATTTAAGACGGCGGGAGACATACCGTAAAGGTAGATCCTCCTCCAGGCGTATCGGTAATCCGGATAGAGCCGTTATGAGCCTGAACAATTTCAGAAGCGATACATAGACCTAACCCGAAGTGCCCTTTGGCGCTTCGGGATTTTTCACTTCGGTAAAAGCGATGAAAAATCTTCTCCTTCTCATCATTGGGAATACCGATGCCCGTATCGCTGACGATAATAAGAAAATGCTTTTTTCTCTGTTGCAGAGAGAGGCTTACGGTTCCTCCTGCGGGAGTATAGCTTATCGCGTTGTGCAAGAGGATTGCGGCGACTTGTTCGATGCGGGCCTTATCACAGCGGCAAGAGGGCAGGGCGGTATCCGGCAGATGAACGGTAAGAGTCAGATTTTTTTCCTTTGCCATAGGTTCAAAGGCTTCGTAGGAATTAAGCAAAAGTGTATCCAGCTCTGCGCTCTCTTTCTCGATGGAAAAGCTGTGGTTGTCGGACCGTGACAAGTCAAGCATGTCTTCAATTAAAGCTGACATCCGCTGGGATTCAGATTCCATTATATTGAGAAAAGTCTCTTTTTTATTTTCAGGCGCTTGTTTAAAGCTTTCCAGACAGGAAAGGATAACTGCCAGAGGAGTGCGCAGTTCGTGAGAGGCAGAGGCTACAAACTGAATCTGATTTTTCCTGTTTTCTTCAATTGGTCTCAGCAGTATTTTAGTAAAAGCATAAGAAAGTATCCATAGAATAACGAGAACGAAGGAGATGATTCCCGAAAAGAGAAGACGCTGATTAAAAAGCTGCAGTTTCATTGGTGTCAGCGATGAAAGTACCAGCATTTGCAGCATGCTTTTTCCTTTTTCCAATGTGATGACCGAAGCGTAAAATTCTTCTTCATTCCCAGATCTAAAGATAAATTCCACATGAGTAGAATGATAGAGCGCAGGCCCGGTAGGTTCTATGGAAAAGTTATTCCGATAATAGGCAAAGGCCTCTGTATACAGTTCCTCCACATCTGTATGTGCGGAAAGACTGTTAAATAAAAAGGGAATATTATTATCCATCAAAAAAATCAGATATTTACCGTTATCCTCCAGTTTGGACAGCCATTCATCCGTAATGACGGACTGCTGCTCTAAATTTGCAGTGACTGTATTAATATTATTCCGAAAGGAAAGAAGCTGGGTATCTTTTAGATTTTTTTCGGATATGTATAAGTACCCCAGCGTCATAATCACCAATATTAAGGTTGTAATGCCGCCGCACATGAGTGTCAGGCGATACTGTACCTTTTTAAACATTAGCGGCTCCTTCCTTCAGGCAGTATCCTATCCCCCGAATCGTCATGATTTGGAGCCTGCTTCCGATCGCCAAAAGCCGTCTGCGCAAAAAATGGATATAATTATCCAGATTCCCGTCTTCCACATCGCTATCCGGGCCCCATACCTTTAATAACAGCGTGTTTCTGGAAAGTGTCTGCCCTTGATTTCGTAAAAAGGCTTCCAGCAAAGTGCCTTCTCTTTTGGAAAGGGAACAGCTTCCCTTTGGTCCGGTCAAAATATTTTCTTCAGTAGAGTAAGTAATATCGGACAAAATAAATTTATTATCGTTGGCAAGGATAGGAGAGCGCCTCGTTACGCAATAAATTCTGGCCAGAAGCTCTTCAAAGGCGAAGGGCTTGACCAAATAATCATCCGCACCCATATTCAATCCCTCTACCTTGTCGGACAGCGCTCCAAGAGCGGTTATCAGTATTACCGGAATGGTAATTCCTTCTCTGCGCAAGTCTTGCAGCACATCGGTGCCCTCCATAGTGGGAAGCATGCGGTCAAGCAGGATGACATCATGAATATTCTCTTTAGCCAAAAATAGTGCCTCTTCCCCGTCAAAACAGGAATCTACCATAAACCCTTGGACATTTAGCTGATAAGAAAGCGTATGATTTAAGTTTGTATCGTCTTCGGCAAGTAAAATTCTCATATTGATATGACCTCTTAATTGGGATGTAAATACTATTACCATAGTAACATAGAAATCTTTAAATATTCTCTAAAATTTATATTCCCTTATGAGGAAAGACTGAATTTAAATAATTTTACCTTAGAGATACTTTAGAGAATGATCTGATATGATGAGCATACCATCGATGGTACCATCAATTGATTATAAATGAAGAAGGAGAAAAAGCAATGAAAAAGAAGGTTCTTATGATAGGGCTGATGGCCGCGGCGCTTTGTCTGGTGGCAGGCTGTCAAGGGAAGCAGGAAGAAGCGGTACCTCTTGAAGCAGAAATTGTAGAAGATGAAGTACCGGTGAAAACAGAAGATAATGGAACGCAGGATAGTAAAACAAAGGATGGTGAAAAAGAAGATATTTCTGCGGATACAGAAGAAGATATAACTGCAGAAGAAAATACGGATACAGAAGACATAGATACGGAAGCAAACAAGCAAAAGAATAACACTGAAAACAATTCCGGCAGTCAAAGTATGAAGGCAGAACTAAGCGGTATGGTAAAAAGTGTTGGAGATAGTAATGTAACGGTCAGTCAGATATTTACCATGGATACGGGAGACGGTCTGATTGCCGTGTCTTCTGTTTCTGAGGATGGAGATGAAAACATACTGAGTATATATTTCAATGCTGGCGCGAAGTATGAATTTAATATAATCAGAGATGGAGGAGGGAATGTAGAAAGCAGAGAAGGGGCCTTTGAAGACATTGAAAAGGGCATGATTTTACATATGACAGGCAATTGGGACGGAAATGATTTTTATGCGGATTTTATATCGATCAATGAAGTTAAGTAAGAAAAGCTAGAATAATAGGGAGAACAGCAATGAAAAAGAATTTTTTCAAAAAAAAGCTGATAAGTATGTTTTTGGTCGCAGCAATGGTCATTTTGGCGGCAGGCTGCCAAAATACGGCAGAAACAAACAACAGTACTGATATGAAGCAGGAGAAGGTAATAGATGATGGTATAACGGGAGTGGGGGAAGGCAGCACGGGGATGGGCAGATATGTGGAGAATGTGACAGATCTGTCAGAATACTGCTACCAGCCGGATGGCATCGAGAAGCTGTCCAACGGGAAATTAATCATTGCGGATCATTACATGCAACAGATCGTATCTGAAGATAACGGTCTTACATGGAATCCCGAAGAGGCGGACTGGTTTACCGCGCTGCAGGCCAAAGATGCTTATTTCATGGATATTACGATAGGAGCAGATGGAACAACGGGTGTTATTTATGATGTGAGTTCTTCCCCAGATGAGAAAGAGGACTTGGAAGAGGAGCCTATGGATGAGAATGCGGCGGAAGGAGACGACGGGGAATTCCAGCTCGATCCTGTTTGTATGATCGTAAAACCGGATGGAACCCAGGTGGAAGCGCAGTTTTCTTTGACGGAAGATGAGATATACCCTCGTGGGATATGGATTGCGGATTCCGGCAGGATTTTCGTAACTACCTTGGGAGAAACCATTTATGAAGTAAATGATGACGGCAGCAGTGAGAAATTTCTAACGGTAGAAGGACGCCCTGATATGATATGGATTCAAGGAGATCTCATGATTATAGATGGGTACTCTTATGACAATGGGTTATTAATTTATGATATGGACAAAGAAGAGTATATGGAGGATGAGGTTTTAAACGATTTTGTTCTCGAGAATTATAAGGAAAGAGGAGAAAACGGAAGCGGTACTTATGATTTTTACTTCTTCACCGGAGAAGATGGAGTTCTTTACATGGCTGGGAGAAAAGGTCTGCATCGGCATGTTATCGGAGGAAGTGCCATAGAACAGGTTATTGACGGAAGCTTATCCAGCCTGAGCAATCCTGCCGATGGATTGATTGGGATGATTGCACTGGAAAACAATGAATTTTTAACTTTGTTTTCCGGCGGTAAACTGGTTCATTATGTCTATAATCCGGATATACCATCAATGCCCAGTGAAAAGCTAAAAGTTTACAGCTTAAAAGAAAGCGACACCATGCGTCAGGCAGTTTCCATTTATCAGACCAATAATCCCGATGTTTTCATCGAGTATGAGGTTGGAATGGGTGATGATAACTCCGTTACGAGAGAGGATGCCCTAAAAAAGTTAAATACACAGATTATGGCGGGAGAAGGCCCCGATCTACTTGTGCTGGATAATATGCCGGTGGATTCCTATATCGAAAAAGGAATGTTACTTAATCTGAGTACGTGTCTGGAAGGTCTGACGGGAGAAGCGGAGCTGTTCTCCAATATTACGGATGCATTTAAAAAGAACGGGGGAATTTATACCATTCCTTGTGAGATACAGATTCCGCTGGTATTGGGAAAAGAGAGATATGTCTCCGGAATTACGAATATGCAAGGCATAGCGGATGCGATGGAAGCGCTTCGCGAGGACAATCCGGAAGGAGGATTGCTGGACATCTACTCTGAGAGCGGAATTATCCGGTTATTATCCATGATTTCATCGCCTGCATGGAAGACGGAGAGCGGAGAGATCGATGAGGCAGCCATTTCAGAATTTTTGACAGAGGCAAAGAGAATCTACGACGCTCAGATGGAAGGTGCGTCGGAGAAGGATGTCGATCGATATAACAGTGTAAATGATGATTATATCGCGGAATATGGAATGAGCAGAGAAGAAGGGGATTACTTTGCAGCTATGAATGAACTGGGTTATGTAGGAGGAATGGCCCATATAGTATTGGGAACTTTATCATATCCCTACAGCTATGCTTCGCTCAACTCCGTACAGAGGGTGAAGGGTTTCGAGGATAATGTTCTTCTTCCGGTAAGCGGACAGAGTACGAACGTATTCATACCGAAAACGCTTATAGGGATCAGTGCGGTTTCCTCTCATACGGAAATGGCACAGGATCTGCTTAAGGTTCTCTTAGGGAAGGAAAATCAGACATCGCTGTTCAACGGTCTTGCTGTAAACAAAGCGGCATTTGAGGAGAGTTTTGTACCTAATGAAGAATATATGGGGGAAGACGGACTTTACGGTTCTGTTGCAATGTCAGATGGGGAAGGAATGATGGTTTCTCTGGATGTGTATTGGCCAGATGAGGGACAGCTTCAGACACTGAGAAACTGGATGGCAAAAGCAGACACTCCTTATGTGAAGGATAGTGTGCTGGAAGAAGCGGTACTTGAGCAGGGAATCAATTATATGCAGGGAAGCCGGAGTGTAGAGGAAGCGGTAAGCGCCATTGTAGAAAAGGCGGCTATTTATATGGCTGAATAAAAAGCTGCCGGACAGGATTTCGTGCCCGATGAGGGTAACATTTAGAGATTGATTGGAGGAAGCGGTGAAGGAATTTAGAACCTATAAAAGGTCGGTCAGGGAGCGGAGGGCTTTCCTCCGGTTCCTGGCATTAAGTCTGTCAGGCGTGTTCCTGTTCGTCATACTCCCCTTTTTCGATGTATTCGGAAGGTCCTTTACGACGGCGGTCACCGGACAATTTAACGGTATTGAAAATTATAAGACTATTTTGGGTAATCGGGCATTTTTGCTGGCGGTAAAGAACACGCTGCGGTTTACGGGAGTATGCATCCCGCTGCTCACAATAATTGGGCTTCTTATCGCGGTACCTCTTTCCCGGATAAAGGAAGCCGGAGTCGTAAAGTCTTTCTATCTGTTTCCGCTCGCCATGCCTACGGCAGCAGTGGTCATCGTTTGGAAGCTTTTTTTTTATAAGCAGGGGTTCCTGAATTTATACTTAAGCCGCCTGGGAGAATGGACGGGGCTTTGGGGAGAGGTTCATACGGATTATATTGGAGGAGGGGCGGCATTCTGGGTATTGATATTTAGCTATATCTGGAAAAATACAGGATATACAGTAATTTTGTGGCTGGCCGGGTTACTGGGAATACCGAACGCGCTCTTAGAAGCCGCCCAAGTAGATGGAGCCACCGGTTTGCAGTGTTTTATTCATATTGTTCTCCCGAACCTGAAAGGAAGCCTTTATACGATAGTAATTCTTTCCTTTTTAAACTCCTTTAAGATTTACAGAGAGGCCTATCTGGTAGCAGGCGCCTATCCGGCACAGGATATTTATTTGCTCCAGCATCTGTTCAATAACTGGTTCGTTAATATGGAATTTGATAAAATGGCAGCGGCGGCGGTATGTGTAGGAGGCTTTCTGTTCCTGGTAATTATGCTGTTACAATATTTTTGGGACAAAAAGGAGTGAAAAAAGTATGAGAGAGGCTCGAAGGATAAAAGGAATGGCAATAAGGGCAGTGACGACAGTGATACTTCTTTTGCCGGGTATTTTCGTATGTATTCCTATCCTTTTATTGGTAACAGGATCAGTTATGGGGAGTAATGAATTAAAGGATTATCTTTCGCCGGTTCTTTCGAATGGTACCGGATTTATTTCATGGAAGATTGTTCCTGACTATCCGACTTTTTCAAATTACGCAAAACTGCTGTTTTTTACACCGCAGTTTTTTGTATTGTTCTGGAACTCGATGAAGTTGGTAACATTAATTTTAGCAGGCCAGCTGCTGGTGGGAGTGCCTGCCGCATGGGCGTTCGCGGTTTACAGGATAAAGGGGGCCAAGGTGCTTTTTGCACTTTACATCGTGCTGATGCTTCTGCCTTTTCAGGTAACGATGCTGTCCAGCTATCTTGTGATGAACAGCTTTTCTCTTTTGGACACCCATATGGCAGTGATTTTGCCGGCAGTTTTTAGTACCTTTCCTATTTTTCTTACCTATGGAGGCTTCCGGACAATTCCAATAGAACTGTTAGAGGCGGCCAGAATGGACGGAGCAAGAGAGGAATACATTTTCTGGAAAATTGGTTTGCCGTTGGGAAAAGGCGGTATGTTTTCGGCCATGGTGTTAGGTTTTTTGGAGTATTGGAATATGATGGAACAGCCTATGGCTTTCCTGGAGGATAAGTCGCTTTGGCCGTTGTCTCTTTATTTGTCTGAAATCACGTGGGACTATGCGGGATATGCCTTCTTTGCGTCCTTATTGATGATGCTGCCGTCGGTGTTCGTATTTATGATAGGTCAGGATTATCTGGAACAAGGCATCGTTTATTCAGGGTTAAAAATGTAGGAAATATTTTGGACAGAGGTAGATGGAATATGTATGAAAAGAAAAGTCCGGTAAATTCGGCAGATACAAATTTACAAACCGGCGGTTATAAAAAATGGATGATTGCTTTTGCCATATTTCTAGTATTTATGTGGTTGTGTACCATGATATCCAAAAGTGTCTATGCGTCAGGTCTGCCGGTGGTGCAGACCGACACGCCTGAAAAAAAGTATGTGGAGCATATTGTGGAGGCGGAAGGTATTACAGTAGAAGGCGGCAGGCAGGCGGTGACGGCGATCGAGGGATTGAGGATAGAGAACATTTTTGTACAAAAGGGAGACCGGATAGAAGAGGGAATGCCACTATTTCAAGTAGATACTGAGGATTTGGAGAAAATAATAAAAGAAAAAGAAACGGAAATAACTAAATTAAACTATCAGATTTCCGATTTACAGGCTAATCAGACCTTGCAGGAACAGAAACGCCAATTAGAGGAGCAGAGGGCAAGAGAGGACTACGTATCTGCGGACAGTAAAACCGGTACGGCAGTAGAGCGGGCAGAGGGGGACAAGAGCAAAGCGGAGGGCAGCCTGCAAAACCATTTGGAGAATCCTGTGAGCGTTACCTCCAACGAAGACAGGCAAAAGGCATGGGATGCATATAACGCATGGCTGAACAAGGAATATGAATTGCTCGATAAGATCACTGTGCAGGAAAGAATCGTAACGGATATGGAATCTACGGAAGGAACGAAAACAGAGGAAGAAAAGGCGGCGCTGGAAGAAGCAAAGACGCAGTTGAATAACTTGAAGGATGAGCTTACCGTTCACGAAAGAAACAAGGTGGCGGAGCCGAATTTCAGCGATGAGGATAATGCCTATGAGAACTGGAAGAATCAGACGGAAAATCTTCAGGAAACGGCAGACGATACGGAGGATGTCAGAGAGGATGCCTATGTAGATAGAAACAACGCATTAAAGCAGGAAGAAAGAGGAGTGGAGGATGCCCTTTTACCCAATCAGTCGGATTCCACGTTGTCCATTAATCGGCTGGAGTTGGCAGCCCTGCAGGAAGATCTTGATGGATATAAGCAGATTATGGAGCAGGGAGGAACGATTACCGCCCGGACAAGCGGATTTATTACGGATATTCCCATTATGGTAGGAGGCAGGACACCGGATACGGCGGCTCTTTTGCTCACGGATGATACGATTCCCTGTCGATTCAAAGTGACCTTGGAAATGGAACAGAAAAAGTATGTGGATCTGGGAGATGGAGCAGTGGTCAAGCTTGGAGGTAAGAACAGCCTGGAAGTGACGGTGGATTATCTTGAGGAAAGTGATGCAAGTCCGGGGAGCTATGATGTGTATATGAATCTTCCCGACAAAGCAGCAAGTCCGGGAGCTTCCGGAACCATGAGCGTAAGCGTGCAGGGAGAACTCCATGAACTGTGTATTCCGGTAGAAGCTTTGTATAAAGAAGAGGAAAGGTATTATGTTTTTGAGGTACAGGAAAAGGAAGGAATTCTGGGAGCGGAGTTGTATGCGGAAAAGGTGAGCGTGAAAGTAACGGATCAGAATGACAGATTCGCGGCATTGGAGGAGGGGACGATCAATAAGGATAGTAAGGTTATTGTATCAGCTACGGAGGAATTAAAGAGAGGAGAAATTGTCAGGTATTAATGTTCACAGTTTGGACACAATTTACAAACAATACTTAAATAAATGGCAGATATAATTGTGGCTATAAAAAACATTTACTTTTATGAGGAGCAGTCCATAAATGAGAGGAAGGAATCGAAAGAGGAAATTTGACTTTTCAGAATTGAAAATATTAAAAGTACCGGAGGTACTGCATGTATGGAAAAGGCTGAAAATACCAAGTTTAAGCTTGGGTAAAAAGATTTTGTGCTATACACTGGCGATTATATTTGTCATACTGTCCTTAGCAGATGTGATTTATGGGCTGTTTCCCTTTGCGGTCAGGATCATTATCGATACTGCCGCTGCGATTATATTCTTTGGGGCTTGTTATTATCTGATACGGGATATTAATTACGGGATCAAGGAGAAATTAAAGCCTGCGATTTATGAGAATCCGTTTATGAATCGGGTTTTCAGCGATTATAAGTATCGGACTGTGCTTCTTGCCGTTCCCGGATTGGGAATCAATATGGTTTTTGCGATTTTTAATGGCATCGTGGGAATTGTCAGCAGATCTCCCTGGTTCGGTTCTATGGCGGCTTATTATATTGTGCTGAGCGTTATGAGGTATAGTGCGATATGGTATGCGAAGAAAGCAGCCGGGCTGGAAGAAGTTGGGGAACGCAGGAGCAGAGAGATTACTATCTATCATAGGTGCGGTATCTCATTTATTATGATGACGATCGCGCTGGGAGGCACCGTGATGCTGATGGTGCTGAAAGGGCAGGGGAAGAGCTATCCGGGGTTTTTGATTTTTGCTGTTGCGGCGTATACTTTTTATAAAATTATTCTTTCCGTCTGGAATGTGCTGAAGGCCGGAAGAATGAAGCAGATGCTGCTGACGGCCATTCGGGATATTGGCTTTGCGGACGCTCTCGTATCCATTCTATCCTTACAGACAGCCATGTTTGCTTCGTTTGGAGGGGATAATGAATTTATCAGGCCTATGAACGCAGCCACGGGGACTGTGGTATGTCTGATGATTCTTATCATGGGAATTCGTATGATTCGTATGGCGGCGAAGGAGAAGAAAACGGAAGTTTACAGACTGTGAGAAAGAGAGGGATATTGCTATGATAAATATACTCGTTGTGGAGGACGATGAAAAACTGAACAAGGTCGTCTGCACCTATTTGAATGACAGTGGTTTTCATGCCAAAGGTTGTCTGGGGCCGGAGGCGGCGTATGATGAAATGTATAACAATATGTATGAACTGATTGTTTCGGATATCATGATGCCCAGAATCGATGGCTTCGAGTTCGCGAGAACGGTAAGGCAGGTGAATCGGAGTATCCCGATTTTATTCATATCGGCGAAAGACGATCTTTCTTCCAAGCAAAGAGGGTTTCAGCTTGGAATAGATGATTACATGGTAAAGCCTATCGAGCTGGACGAGCTGCTCCTGCGGGTCAGGGCTCTTCTGCGCCGGGCTAACATCGAGATGGAGAGGAAGCTGAAGGTAGGCAATCTGGAGTTGGATGCGGATGCTGTCAGTGCGACGGTGGACGGGGAGGAAATCAGCCTGACCACGAGGGAATTCAATATCATATACAAGCTTTTATCCTACCCGAAAAAGACTTTTTCAAGAGCACAGCTTATGGACGAATTCTGGGGCGTAGATACGGAAACGAGCCTGCGCGCGGTGGATGTTTATGTGACGAAGCTTCGGGATAAGCTGTCGGAATGCGACGGCTTTCAAATCGTAACGGTAAGAGGTCTGGGATATAAGGCGGTGCTGCTATGAGCGGAACAAAAAAGGCGGAATACCGGTTAAGGAAAAAAAGAGGACGGTTCTCCATTTTCCTCTTAATTTTCTTGGTGCTGGTAGTTATGACGACGATACAATCTCTTATCTTAGGAGAATATATCGATTATACGGCCATCAGTTTTTCACGGGTCATGTTCATGCACAGCTATTGGGTGTTTGCCGCGACAGTGTTTACGCTGCTTATCAACTACTATAACAAACGATATTATGAAAAACCGGTAAAGATTCTGGCGGACGGCACGAAAAAAGTGGCAGGAGGAGATTTCTCCGTATTTTTAAAGCCGCTGCACAGGCCTGACAGACTGGATTATGTGGACGTCATGTTTTTGGACTTCAATAAAATGGTTGAGGAGCTGGGAAGCATCGAGACGTTAAAGACAGATTTCGTTTCCAACGTTTCCCACGAGATGAAGATACCTATTTCCATCATTAAAAATTATGCGGAAATGCTGCAAAAAGAAAGCTTATCGGAGGAGAAGCGTGCGGAGTATGCGGTTACGATTGAGGAGGCCGCAACGAGGCTATCGGATCTGGTGAGCAATATATTGAAATTAAACAAACTGGAAAATCAAAGGATTGCGCCGGAAATGGAAATTTATGACGTGTGCAGGCAGCTTTGTGAGTGTGCTATACGTTTTGAGGATTTGTGGGAAGAGAAGGGAATTGATCTGGAGGTGGATATAGAGGACAGAGCCATGATAAATGCCGACGCTAACCTTATGGAACTTGTTTGGAACAATCTGCTTTCCAATGCCATCAAGTTCACGGATGCCGGAGGAAGGGTCACGATCTGTCAGGCATCGACAGAAGACAGCATTACGGTATCCATATCCGATACCGGATGCGGCATGAACCATGAAAGCATGAACCATATTTTCGATAAGTTTTACCAAGGCGACACTTCCCATTCCATGGAAGGAAACGGACTGGGACTGGCGTTGGTGCAGAGGGTTCTGCATCTCATGGATGGCGATATCCATGTATTCAGCGAGGAAGGGAAGGGAAGCACCTTTACCGTGACTATGCCCGCGGCAGAGGGAGTTGACGGCATGGGGGAAAGGCAGAATAGCTATGAGTGAGATGGATAAACAGAATAAGGAATTTGTAGGATATGAATATATGGAGATATCCGCGGATATATCGAAGACCTCCTTCTTAATCGACGGATATGAGAACTTCGGCTGGGAAATCGATAGCAACAGAAGCGAGAACATTCTTAACGGCAATAGTCATGCCGGTTATCATCCGAACCAGAATAAGGTAACGCTGCATCTGAAGCGGAACCGGAAGATAATGAATAAAATGGAACTGACCAGGCTTCAAAGAAACTTCGAGGCCTGCGTCAGTGATATCGAGGAGCTGGAAAGGTCAAAGGGTACTTTGGCGATGATTTTTGCGTTGACGGTAGGAATTATTGGTACGGCATTTATGGCAGGCGCGGTATTTGCGGTAACAGCACAGCCGCCTAGGATCATCCTCTGTATCCTGCTTGCGGTACCAGCGTTCACGGGCTGGCTTCTTCCGGTATTTCTTTACAAGAGACTGGTGGAAAAGCGGTCGAAGGCAGTAAATCCTTTGATTGAAAAAAAGTTTGATGAGATTTATGAGATCTGTGAAAAGGGAAGTAAGCTGCTGATTTGAGTCTGGAGGAGAAACTTTTGGTCAATAGCTTGAAATAAAAGTAATCGAAACCAAAATAGAATAGCGAATAAAAGAAGCAAGTACGAGAGAATAGGCCGCTGCAAATAGTATAATTTATGCTATTTGCAGCGGTCTATATATTTTGGTCAAAATAGTTTGCTTTTAATAAAACAGAAACAATACACAAACAGTACCAAAACATTAGGTGCCTATAATGCACCTATAAAGCAAAAAAACATGATAAACAAAAATTTATAAACAAGGAGAAATAAGATGAATAAGAAAATTTACTTAGTGACAGGCGCAGCAGGGCTGTTAGGAAGCAATATTACAAAGCAGCAGCTGGAGAAGGGAGAAAAGGTTAGGGCGTTCGTGCTGAAAGGCGACCCGGCGGCAAAGCATATACCCAAGGGTGTGGAAATCGTATACGGCGATGTGACGGATATGGAGTCCCTTAAGGTCTTTTTCAATGTGGAGGAGGGAAAGGATATCATTGTCATCCACAGCGCCAGTATTGTGACCGTGGCGGACGGTTATAGCGAGAAGGTTTATCAGGTCAACGTGAACGGGACCAGGAACATCTTGAATATGTGTGTGAAAAACAAGGTGAAGAAGTTAGTGTATATCAGCTCCACCAGCGCCATTCCGGAGCTGCCGCAAGGCAGGACCATTTCGGAGGTAAGCAGTTTTTCACCGGATAAAGTCATCGGATTCTATGGTAAGACGAAGGCAGAGGCAACGCAGTCCGTACTGGATGCCGTAAAGAAATACGATCTGGATGCCTCCATAGTATTTCCCAGCGGTATCTGCGGGCCTAACGATTTTGCAAACGGACCGGTAAGTTCGTTCATTATAGAATATGTAAGCGGTAAGATGCCCGCGGGTATCGAAGGTTATTTTAATTCCGTGGATGTGAGGGATCTGGCTGAGGGCTGTATTGCCTGCACCGAAAAAGGCAGAAAGGGAGAGGGTTATATTATGGCAAACCAGTTAGTGACCATAAGGGAAATGTTCAACCTGTTATCCGGCATTACAGGCTGTAAAAATGTAAAAACTATCATACCTATCAAAGCGGCGAAGTTATTGGGTAAGGTTGGGGATTTTATGGCAAAGGCAAAAGGAAAGCCCGGAAAGCTGACTTCCTTTGCCGTGTATAATCTGGCACGCAACAATGATTTCTCCTATGAAAAGGCAGAGAAGGAGCTGGGTTATAAGGTGCGTCCTTTTAAGGAGACAATAAAGGATGAGCTGCTGTGGATGAAGAGTGAGGGCTTGTTAAGCTGGGGCGGTGGCGCACAAGGCTATGCAAAGCAGCCTGTTTAATTTGAATAAAGTAAGTTTATTGGAAAGGAGAATGACTATGAGTGAAGAAGGAATGAAGAAGGAATGAAGAAGGATTTTGTTGGGTTTGAGTATCGTGAAGTGAAGGTAAAGAAGAAAATGATGAATTTATATGAAGATCATTATACGTGCTTTGGATGGATAGAAGAGGGAATCAGCGAGCCTATCGATAAAGTGGATTACATTATCCTGAAATTCAAGAGAGACAGAAAGATTCGTAATAAGGCTGAACTGACGCGACTTCAGAGACAGTTTGAGGCTTGTGCCAACGATATTGCGGCATTGGAGCAGTCGAAAGGGATAAAGGCTTCTGCGGCGGCGTATGTAATAGGTGTGATAGGAACGGCTTTTATGGCGGGTTCAGTGTTTGCGGTGACAGGAGGAAAGGTACCTTTGAGTATTCTCTTAGCGGTTCCGGCATTTTGGGGCTGGGTAGTTTCTTATCCGGTGTTCCGGGAGATAAAGAGTAAGAAGACAGAGGAAGTAACACCCTTAATCGACAGAAAATACGATGAGCTTTATACCGTGTGCGAAAAAGCGAGTACATTAATTTATCAATAAAAAATAAAACAACTTGGAAGGAGAATTCGTTATGAGTGAATACAGATTAAAAGTCGGAAAGACAGCTGAGAATGTTACAAAAACTTACCAAAAGGTAGAAGATGCGTTTGTCGGCGGCTACAAAAAAATTGAGAATACCGTAGTCGGCGGCTACAAAAAGGTAGAAGAAAAATTTGTAGATACTTTTTTAGAAGAAGTGGAAGACGCAGAAAATACAGAAGAACAGTAAAAATGAATGAGTAAACAAAAGAAAGATGAGGACTAAAGATATGGCAATTATTGAAAATATGGAAGTATTTGCGGTGAAGAAGGCACTGGCCTATATGGATAAGGACCCGGAGACCAACCTGCCTAAGCTTCTTGACTGGTTCGATAAATTCGATGTAAAAAATACGCTCGAAAAGGAAAGGAATGCGGTTCGTCAGGTTGTGGAGGATAAGGACGGTAACTGGTATCGATTGATCATGAGTCTGTGGAATGATATTGACAGTGGTGTCAGAAACCGATTGTTTGAGAATTTTATTATGAATGGCTGCCTGCTGGGATATCAGAGACAGAAGGAAAATAAGAGAAAATATAACTGCAATGTACCGTGGGCAATTCTGATGGACCCTACCAGTGCCTGCAATCTTCACTGTACAGGCTGCTGGGCGGCAGAGTATGGCAATCATATGAATCTCACTTATGAAGAAATGGATGGCATCGTGACGCAGGGTGTAGCGCTTGGAACATATGTTTATCTATTTACCGGAGGAGAGCCTATGGTCCGCAGGAAGGATATCATCCGTCTGTGCGAAGACCATCCGGACTGCGTTTTTTCCACCTTTACCAATGGAACTCTGATCGATGAGGCTTTCGCCGATGAGATGCTCCGGGTGAAGAACTTCATTCCGGCAATCAGCATCGAGGGCTTCCAGCAGGCTACCGATTCCAGGCGCGGAGAGGGAACCTATGAGAAGATTATAAGTGCTATGAATATTTTAAAAGAAAAGAAGCTGCCCTTTGGAATCTCCTGCTGCTATACAAGCGCCAATGCGGAGGTAATCGGCAGTGAGGAATATTTCGACAAGATGGTGGATTTGGGGGCAAAATTCGCATGGTTCTTCACTTATATGCCGGTAGGTAAGGGCGCGGTGAAGGAATTGATGGCGACGGCAGAACAAAGGGAAATGATGTATCACAAGATTCGCGAATATAGAAGTACCAAGCCCCTGTTTACCGTAGATTTCTGGAACGATGGGGAATATGTGGGCGGCTGCATCGCGGGAGGCCGCTGCTATTTACATATCAATGCGAACGGGGATATCGAGCCATGCGCATTTATACACTATTCAGATTCCAATATCAGAGAAAAAACCTTGCTGGAGGCTTATCAGTCGCCTCTCTTTATGGGCTATCACGATAATCAGCCTTGGAATGACAACATGTTAAGGCCCTGCCCTGTGCTGGACAATCCGGGAAGACTGACAGATATCGTGGAAAAGAGCGGGGCCAGGAGTACGGATTATCAGAACCTGGAATCCGCTGAAGAATTCTCTGACAAATGCGTAGAGATAGCCGAAAAGTGGGCACCTGTCGCGGACAGGCTGTGGAAAGAGTCCAGGAAAGCGGAGGAAAGGAAGCTGGAAGAGCAGGGAGGCTGTGGTTCCTGCCGCCGTTGTTCAGGATATCAATAAGTAGAATTGTATTATGGAATAAGAAAGAATAAAACGGGTGGATATGTTGCAAAGCGGAACCGGCAACTTAGGAACAACCAACGCTTTCATCCACTTCGGCAAGGGTTGGGGGCTGTTTGTTCTGGCATTCGATATGGGGAAGGCGATTACGGCTGTGAAACTATGTGAGTGGCTGTTTCCCGGGATGATTCTCACGGGTATCGCTGCCGGCTGCTTTGCGGTCATTGGACATATGTTTCCAGTTTATACGAACTTCCGCAGCGGTGTTTTTTCCTATTATTATGACGTTTCAGTTTCGGCTCGTCGAAGTATTCGTGCTGCTGGCCGCCTGCAGCGGGTGCATGATTTACAAGCATATGGATAACATTAGCAAAATCAAAGAAGGCAAAGAGGTGCCAATTAGGGTTTTTCTGAAAAAATATATTTTTAAGAGAGGATAGAGGCTTGGAACAAGAAAAAAAGAAGGTGATTTCCATACTGTTTACCAGATATTATAACACTTTTTCGAACTTTATCTATTGGGTCGGCGGAAGAGAATATACTCATACATCGGTTGCACTGGATGCCGAAAGTGAGTATTATTACAGCTTCAATATGAAGGGATTTAACAGGGAGTACCCAAGAAAACATAAGAGGAGAAACGGGGAGAGCGTATGCTATTTACTGGAAATCACTGTATCGGATTATGAAAAAATAGCAAAGATGATAGAGGATATGGAGAGAACAAAAGATGTTTGGACATATAGCAGAATCGGTGTATTTTTATGTCTGCTGCATATTCCTCACAAGATAAAAGGGAAGTATTTCTGTTCTCAGTTTATTGCGGAACTATTGCAGTTAACCGATTCGGTCAATCTACAAAAGAAAGCATCTCTATATTTACCGAACCAGCTTCCTTATGAATTGGCCCGGTTGAATTGTCTGAAGGATACGATTTACAATCCGATATAAATAAGGAAATGGACGAACGAATGGAAAAAAAGAAAAAGTTTATTATAGATGTTATATTTTATCTGCTGATAGCGGGGGCTATATGGATGGCGGGGCGCTATCTTCTGCCGGTGCTGGCACCGTTTATTCTGGCATTTTTGATAGCGGGTATCATACAGATACCGGTAAGAAGAATGGCTGGAGACTCCAATAGGAAGAAAAGGTTTTTGTCCATTTTTTTACGGTTCTTTTATATGGAGCGCTTTTCTTTTTCACACTTGGTATGGGAACAAAGCTTATAACTGCGGCGGGGAATCTGATGATTTCATTTCCGGATATATATCAAAGCAGTATTTCCCCCTTTCTGAACGAACTGGCGGACAAGCTTGAGATGACTGCAGCCTCGCAGAATGCGGAGACTGCGGAAAAGATTGATGGATTTTTCCGGGAGATATCACAGAATTTGGGACAATATATTTCTAATTTATCCATGAGTGCAGTGAAAGTGCTTTCAGCGGGAGCATCGGGGATTCCGGGCTTTATTGTAAGACTTGTAATAACGGTGGTTTCCACCTTTTTCATGGCAGCGGATTTCGATAAGATTATAGGATTTGCCAGGAGGTTCTTGCCGGAGAGCAAGGAAGATGATGTTCGTAAGATGATAGAATATATAAAAAATATTGTAGGGATTTATTTGAAATCATATATACTGTTATTTTTGCTGACTTTTGTGGAGTTAAGCGTTGGACTTTTAATTTTAAGAATCCCTTATGCGATTCTGGTAGCTCTGGCTGTCGCCATCTTCGACATACTTCCGGTACTTGGAACTGGCGGAATCCTGCTTCCGTGGGCGGTAATTATGGCTGTTCTGGGAGATATACCGATGTCAGTGGGGATTCTTGTTCTGTATATCGTGGTCACAGCTGTCAGAAATATGGTGGAGCCAAGGATAGTGGGAAAACAGATAGGACTTCATCCGCTTGCAGCATTGATTGCCATGTTTATTGGATTGAAGCTTTTTGGAATCGCAGGGATGATATGTCTGCCGGTGGGATTGGCGGTGTTGATGAATCTGGAGAGGAATGGGAAGGATGTAAGTCCAGGCGTTTGACATTTATATTTCTTTCCGTTAATATTTTACCATATTGGTGAAACTGAGGCTTCAGGAGAAGCAGAGGGGAGAGACAATGAATCCATGGGAAGAAATCGATTTAAAGGATTATGAAAAGCATATGAGCCTTGCATCCGTCAAACAGCTTCAAGCGCTGAACGAGATGATGAAGGCTCAGTTTTACCGTTACGAAGTGTCTGACATAATGATATTAGGGATTGCCGGAGGCAATGGCCTGGAACATATAGACGTACAGAGAATCCGGCGGATATACGGTGTCGACATCAACAAGGAATATTTAACGGAGTGCCTGCACCGTTACCCTGTTCTTTCTCATATTTTTTCGCCTTTATGCGTCGATTTGCTATCGGACGACATAAGGCTTCCTCACTGTGACTTAATTGTTGCGAATCTGCTGATAGAATATATTGGCTACGATAGATTTCTTCATGTGGCAGCGGAGGCGGCTGCGCCTTATGTATCATGCGTTATTCAGGTAAACGCGGACGAGGGGTTCGTTTCCGATTCTCCTTATCTGCATTCTTTTGATGGCATAGCCAGAGTACATCATGAAATAGAGGAGGAGAGACTTACTGCCGCCATGCAATCCATAGGCTACGGCAGAATTTATTTAGGCGAATATCTGCTTCCGAATGGAAAAAAGCTGGTATGTGCAGATTACGGACTTATAGGAAGGAGCGAATGAATCGCTTGATTTATCATTGCGTTATGCTCAGCCTTGCCGCCATCTTTGTCGGGAATTTCAATAAATGTGGAGCAGGGGATATATGTGTGCAGGTATTCCCCGTATTCATAAGGATGGCATAAATCGTTTCTGTTCGCCAATATGGTGACCGGCATATGCAGCATAGTGAGGTCTGTGAGAGAGGCTACCGGAGCCTTATCCGGAAGAATCACGTATTTCTGCCAGTTCTTTACGGAGGCGGGCTCGAAAAAGGGGGAAAGGAAGGCCTGCTTTGTATAAGAAGAGCACTCCTTCACGATGTTCCAGCCCTCTGTTTGATAAAAGGCTTCCGGGCCTCCGCTTTTTAGTGACATCCCTAAGTCGCGGTAAGCTGTTCTTACCTCTTCGGACATAGGCTTGTCCGTCCAGGCGTTTCGAATCAGAAGCAGTCCCCTAATGCGGTCAGGATATCGGGAGGCGGCATTCAGGCTGACAGCAGCGCCCATAGAGATGCCGGCAAGATAAGCTTTTTCGATATGCAGATTATCTAGCAGCGAGACAGCGTCATCACCCAGACGATTGAAATCCAAGTGTTCCCAGTTCGCATCGCTTTCACCGTGCCCTTGCTGGTCCATGGCGATTAACTGTATGTTCTGTGACGGTTGATAGACAGAATGAATCTGCTTGGTGCTTCCTCCCATTCCGTGAAGGAACAGAAGCGGAATTCCTGTTCCTGACACTTCGTATTCCAGCTTTAAACCTTGGTGTATGAATTCACGCATCTGTAATTATCTCCTCCAAAAATTTCCTGCTCCCTGAAATCTGTGCCTCCGACAGTCCGTGCATGATGAGGGGGCCTTTATACCCGCTCCTGCGCAGTAAGGATATATAGAGCCTGAAGTCTAGCATTCCTTCTCCTGCCGCGACGAATTCCATGCTTTCCGCTGCTGTGAAATCTTTGGCATGGGCAAGAACAATATCCTTTCCTAAGACATCGAAAGCCTCCTGCAAGATGTGGCACATATCGGCTGCCTGCTCCTTTCGAAAGAGATTGGCGGCGTCCATGATGATTTTAATATTGGAGCTTCCCATGCAGTCCAGATATTTGCGGGCTTTTTCCGGCGTATTGATAATATTGCTGACCTCCGTCTCCACGCCCAGAACGATGTGATTGTCCATGGCATACTTTAATATAGTCTCCGTGGAACGCATCAAATCATCCCAGGAGGATTGCTTCTCGTTATCCTCATGCCATTTCCACTTGCTTTCCTTGTTCTTGGAGCCGGTACAGAGAGTGACGATAGGAATATTCAGCATGCGGGCGATCCGGCACTGGGTTTCGAACTGCCGGCATCCAGCTTTTCTTGCCTCTTCATCGGGGTCGATCATATTGAAGGTACCGGAAAGCGCATCCAGGATAATTCCATGTTTACCGGTTACCGCCTTTATTTCTTCCATTTCTCTCTCATAGAAAGTCTCCGGCAGAGTTGGTATTCCGGCGTTCATCAGATTGAACTGCGTATGGATAAGCCCTCCGGCCTTCATTCGCAGGCAGGTTTCCTCTATACTGTCTGTTTCATAAGTGCGGGAAAAGATTCCTAGCTTCATTCCTTATAATCCTCCTTTTACATCTTTAAGCGCTACCCATGCCCCGGCCTCTTGCACGGACTGGTAAGTAGCAATTAGCGCCTGCATGATCATAATGCCGTCCTGTGCGGTCGCTCCCGTGCATGGGCTTTTCTCCAGGACGCTCCCAGCGAAGCCCTCCAGCTCTCTGCGATAGAACTGCCCGTCAAAGGCAGCGGGAGTGAAAGCGGTTTCCGTAGACTTATCGAAGCACTCTACCATAGAAGAACGAAACTCCCAAGGATTAAAGGTCTTTGCATAGATGGTTCCCTGTGTACCGTAAAGTTCACAACCTTCATGCCAGTGCTGGGCAATCGCCACCGTAAGGTCTAAGCTGCCGATAGCGCCGCTTTCGAAGTTACAGTCGATGAGCCACGAATGCAGATTTTCCTTATGAACATAACGGGCGGAAACGTCCCGAATGGGTCCCATGAAATAAAGAGCGGTATCGAACAAATGGCTGCCGTGACCGAGAAGATAATAGCGGTCCAGTATGGCCTTCGGATTCCCATCCGGTTTTTTCATAGATGCGCTGGAATAAAGGATGGGCATGACGTTATCGGTCAGTGTATAGCGTCCGATACTGTCGCAGTACCAGCCTTTATAGGTGGTAATTTCGCCCATTTTCTCTTCCTTAAAGCGTTTCGCATATTGCAGCCCCTCATCATAGCGCTTCATATGCCCGACTTGCAAAAGCAAGCCTCTTTCTTCCGCCAATTCTTTCAGTTCCAGACATTCCTCGATGGAAACGCCCATCGGCTTTTCTAAAAGCACATGCTTGCCTGCTAAAATAGCCTGCTTTGCACAGGGGACATGGAACTGGTCGCCGATTCCGATGATGACTGCCTCTACAGAGGAATCCGCCAACATTTTTTCATAATCTGTATAGATGCTGTCCGGCTCGTAAACGGCGGCCATTTTATTTAAGAGCTCCTCAGAAACGTCACAGATCGCCTGCAAATGAATATTTTTAGCCTTACTGCTTCCGATGAGATGAGCTGCCTGACAGATAATGCCGCATCCCAGCACACCTACGCGCAGACAGCGTTCCTCCTTCTTTACATTCGTGTTCATTCTATAATCCTGCTCCCTTCAAATAAGCTGCAATTTCGCAACTGCTTATCGCTATGGCCGTAATAAGGCATAACGCATTACCATATTTACCGTAGCACTTGCATGGTGTAGTATCAAGCATATATTTTGCGTGTTTTTGCATGTTTTCTTTTTCGTCAGTATGAAAATGCAGCCTTTAAAGTTCCGCATTCAGCAGGGTAATGATCCCGTTATAAAATATACTTCCTAAAAATTAAAAACTTTTTCCCAATCGAAGCTGCCGGATTCTTCCGTACTATTCGGCCACTGGCTGCACCATGCAGGGACACCGGGAGCTTCCACCCTGTCAAAGCTTGGTGTGTAGGGTTTGATGTCCAGAACCGGAGTGTTGTCATTTGCATCAATAAAAGCAACTTGAATAACGCCCCTTTCAAAGTCAATTCGAATGATTTCTGTCGTAGTCAAAGCTATCGGATTAGGACGTACCGGCGATCTTGTGGCAAAGATCCCCATTATTTCGGGAGCGCCTTTGTAAGGCTGTTCTGTCTGCAGTACAGAACGTGATTGTTCGTCATCATAATCGCTGAACCACCAAAGCACATTGATATGGTTAAAACCATCCAGCGCCTGCAAAGCCGGAATATAATTTTTATCCACCTCAATAAAGGTACCGTTTTCATTGCTGCAAATCTTTCCAATTGGACGCACTGCTAAATTATTCATATCATATCCTCCTTATATTTGATGTGAGAACAGCGTAAACCCTCACATCATGTGAGGGTCAAGGGTATTTGGAGCTCTATCAAATATTTTTCAGGATCATTTTCATTCCATGGCCCGCGATGAACGATTTGCCGCGTTTGCCCGGACATCTTATACTGGCTGTTCTTTTGCAGCCACTCGGCAAAAGCCGTATAGGCTCCGGCTATATTGGAAAAATTTCCATATACCATGGTACAAGCCATTGCCGGTACGGGCTCAGTGTTCCGACATATAAAAATATCAGTGCTCCTGAAATAATCTTTTACAGGAGCGCATAGTTCAACATCAACGAGAGTTTCTTTGTATTCGCTATCGTGATAAATAGCGAAAGTGTCATTGGATATAATAATATGATTTTCTTCGGCGAAAGCGGATAACTCATGCCATAGCGCGCCCTCGGCATAGTAGTCCGCTATTACCCTGCGCAGGGAAAGGACTTGATAACCAGGAATGGATTTGATCGAAATATTATAGTGCATTTCATTTTTCTCGTTTAAGATTTCCTTTTTAGCAAGTTCTATTTTCCTTAATTTTTCCTGCTCACCTTGAATTGCTTTTTCTATTTCTGCATATTTTTCATCGAGCTGTTCCACAAGCAATCCATCATCATTTTTGTTAAGAGCCGACGCGATTTCTGCAACATTAAAGCCGCTGTCACGCAGATACACGATTCTGTTAAGAACAGGTATTTGCGTGGCGCAGTACATGCGATACCCGGTCCATTTATCGATTTCGGCAGGTTTTAAAAGTCCTATTTCGTCATAGTATCGGAGCATTCGTATTGAAATTTGTGTCAGCTTTGAAAATTCTCCAATTTTAAACATGATATCACCACCTATTACCTACAATTATAAGTATTGTTTCGCATACTTCAAGATGATATCACCAACAGATCTTATTCTTATATTTAGTCTGTATCTGTTTTGTGACCGGATGCTCGCAAATAATCCTGTCCGCAGCATCGATGGGACAGATGATATAGTTGGAGATTTTGTCCAGCTTTGAGCAGGAACACATGACATTAATTTCGGAGCTGTTTTCCACGAGAAGCCGTTTTACGGAGGTTTCATCCTCATAGGGATAAGGCACCGAGATGCCTCCCTGTGCATCCACCGCGTAGGCGCCCAGAAAGCATTGGTCGAAGCGGAATTCCCTTAGTTGCTGGTAGACCGTCTCGCCTACGGTAGTCTGGGATTCCTTGTTATAATGTCCGCCCAGAAAGGTGACATCTATGTTGGGGCGTTTGCGAAGCTCCTCGGCAACCGGGAAGCTATTGGTCACCACCCGCAGAGTGATGGAAATTGGCATGAGAGAGGCGAACAGCGTATTCGTCGTGCCGCCGTCCACTGCGATGAGAGAATGAGGGCGGACGAGGCTGGTAGCCTTTTTGGCGACCATATATTTCTCATCCCTTTCCAGGTTTTTTCTCGCATCCAGAGCTAACGGCTGCCTCTTCCTCGCAATAGCGCCGCCGTATACCCGCCTTAAGATTCCCTGTTCCTCTAATTCGCTCAAATCCCTTCGGATGGTGTCTCTGGACAGCCGGAAATTATGCGCCAGTTCTTCCACGTTCACCTTGCCGGAAGCATATAGAACATCTAAAATATGCTGGTGGCGTTCTTCCTTTAACATAGCATTCTCCTCACAATTCATTGAAAACGTTGGTACCATTTCCCAAGCCTTAATATTGGCAATATTTTAACATATTTCAGCTATATTTCCAATAACCCTGAAAAGTTAAATTAATCGGAGAAAGATACCGATAGTTGCAGCAGATTTGGCAGTTGCCGAGGCAGAAATAAAAAATATATCATAGGCGGGCCGGCAAGGCTCCTCCTATGATATATCGGTAAATTGCTCTGATTGTTTCGTATGTGTCTCTTCTACTCTATGATATATGCGCTGACAATTTCTGCGAAGTATGCGACATGGTAATCTTTGTTCGCGCCGTGGAAGCTGCTGTCCACATCCTGCGGATAAAATGCAGTATTAATCTCGTCGGGAAGCCTGCTGCCTTCCTGCTTATTCGTATAGAGCACCTTACATTCCAGTGTAAGAGGAAGCTCTTTGATTCCCGGTACGGAAGTTTTGTCGGAAGTTTCGAGAGTTAAGCCCAGCTCCTTTATCTTATCCACGTCCCGGCCGGATTTCGTGCCGCAAAAGCCCAAAATCTTTTTATCATAATCGCCGTAAGGTACGCTTATCGTGAACTCCGCATTCTTTTCCAGCTGAGAATTCGTAAAACGGCCTTCTCTGACAAAAACGGTAAAGATAGGTCTGCCCCATTCAATGCCCAGCGTCCCCCAGGATATGGTCATGGAATTTACTTTGTCATCTGCCTTCGTAGTTAATAAGACGCCTGTCTTCACGCCGTTCATAATCTCATTTGCATAGTTAAAAACTTCAATTTCTCTTTTCATCGAATATTCCTCCTTGAAGATTTATTATTTGTATGATACATTGATATGCATGAAACCGCAAGTATGCACTTTTTAGTGAGATACTATCAAAATAGAGAGTAGGGATTGTGAAATACGGTATAATCCAGCAATTGGTTGGGAGGGAGAAAGAGAATGAAAAGCTGTGGAACGGATGAAAAAGTGAATGTGAAGCCTTTTGCCTATGCGATGTCTTTGATCGATGGTAAGTGGAAAATGCATATATTGTTTTGGCTTTGGAAGAGGGATGTTTTGCGGTATGGAGAGCTGAAGCGTTCGCTTGAGACGATTACGCATAAAATGCTTAGCACTCAGCTGAAGGAGCTGGAAGCGGATGATTTGATTGTGCGTAAAGAATACTCTCAGATTCCGCCTAAAGTGGAATACTCCCTGTCTGAAAGGGGGCTGACTCTTATGCCCGTTTTGCAATGCCTGTGCGAGTGGGGAAACTGTCATATTGATGATGGGAAAGTGCCTGAAATAATAAACGGAAAGTGAAATTATAGATATTTATAAGTAAATCACAAGGGGGGAAACGTATGAGAAAAACGCTTCAGGATGTAGCAGGTTATTTGAAAGAAATTATGGTGCCCGAAACGTACGAAGCATATGCGATCGATCCTGCATATACAAATGTTTCGGCTGAAGAGAGCATACGTGAGGGTGTTTTGGCGTTCAGGGCTTTTTTGTGCCGGCGGTTGCCGTGGGCTTCCCATATCGTTGGATGATTCTGTTTTAGATATAAGGGATGACATTCAAACATGGTTTGATCAGGAATTGTCATGCCTGCAAAAGAAATAAAATTTATATATTTTATATAATGTTAATTTTGAATCTAAAATATCATAGTGTATAATATAATTAAGAAATTCTTCATGACCTAATATAATCTTAAAAAGAGGAGAGAAAATGAAAGTAACGAGAGATGAAAATGGAGCTGGATTCGAAAGATTCAGCGGAGGAGAAGTAAACAAAGGTCCCTCCAATTTTAAGAAAGTAGTCAGGGGGATCAAGATAACCCTTCTGGTACTTGTCGCAGCAGTCTGCCTTCTAAGCAGCTTTTATAAAGTAGGCGAACAGCAGCAGGCTGTTATTACCATGTTCGGTAAGGTAGTAGATGTGAAGGGAGCCGGATTATATGTCAAAATCCCCTTCATTCAGCACGCTATTAAAGTAGATACTACAACCCATGGCTTACAGATAGGCTATCGTACATCCAGCGAGGAGTCGGACAATTACAGCGTGCCCGAAGAGGCGATGATGATCACCTCCGATTTCAATTTTGTCAATGTGGATTTCTATCTGGAATATAGAGTAAGTAATCCCCAAACCTATTTGTATGCCTCCGGATCCCCCGAGGAGATTCTTCGCAATACTGCTCAGGCATGCATCCGAACGATTATAAGCAACTATAAGGTCGACGATGTTATCACCACGGGAAAGAGCCAGATTCAGGCGGACATTCGTGTTTTGCTGGGTGAGGAGCTGCAAAAGAACGACATCGGACTCCAGATCGTAAACTTGACCATTCAGGACGCTGAGCCGCCCACAGATGCTATTATGCAGGCGTTTAAGTCCGTAGAGACCGCAAAACAGGGAAAAGAGACAGCTATCAATAACGCGAAGAAATATCAGAATGAGAAGGTGCCGCAGGCGGAAGCGGATGCGGATAAGATCATCCAGCAGGCGGAAGCGGCTAAGACGGCGAGAATTAACGAGGCAGAGGGACAGGTGGCGAGATTTAACGAGATGTATGCGGAATACATCAAGAATCCTCTTATAACGAAGCAGCGTATCTTCTATGAGACAATGGAGGATGTGCTTCCTGATGCAAAGGTTATTATTGACGATGGAAACACTCAGAACATTCTGCCCCTGGAGCCTTTTACAGGCACGGAAGGCAGCAAGTCTTCCATTACCCAGAGCACCGGTACCGACATGGAGGGAAACGGGCTCCTTGAAGAAAACGATGTAATTAAGGAATAGCAGAAAAGCGAGTACGGATAAAAAGAGGGAAAATAGATGAAAAAAACGAAAATTATAGCGGTTATTGTAGTTCTGGCGGCGCTGTTCATATCCGGCAATTCGATCTTTACTGTTGCGGAGAATGAATACGCGGTAGTGACTCAATTTGGAAAGATTCAATATGTAGTATCGGAGGCGGGAGCAAGCGTCAAGGTTCCGTTCATCCAGACGGTAAGGAAGATTCCGAAAGAGCTTCGGCTTTACGATATCAAACAGTCGGATGTCATTACAAGCGATAAAAAATCGATGATTGCCGACGACTATATATTATGGCGCATCACGGATCCGGTTAAATTCGCACAGACGCTGAACTATGCCATCGGCAGCGCGGAGGACAGAAGCAGCGTGGCGGCTTACAATGCCACTAAAAATGTTATAAGCTCCATGACGCAGGATGAAATCATTACGGCCAGAGGAACGAAGCTGACGGAGATGATTACCAAGAACGCCAATGCGGCAATCGGAGAGTACGGCATTGAAATCGTCAAGACGGAGATCAAGCTGCTGGATCTGCCTGATGATAATAAGGAAGCAGTTTATGAAAGAATGGTTTCCGAGCGTAACAACATAGCGGCTTCCTACGCGGCGGAAGGTAAGTCGGAAGCGCAGAAGATCATGAACCAGACGGATAAGAATGTATCGGTCATGCTGGCGGAGGCGAAGAAACAGGCGGCTGTCCTGGAAGCCGAGGGAGAATCGGAATATATGAAAAAGCTGGCGGAGGCTTATAATGATGAGAGCAAGGCGGACTTCTATACGTATATCAGAAGTTTGGATGCGCTTAAGAACTCCTTGCAGGGCGAAAATAAGACAATTATTCTGGATAAGGATTCCGCTATCGCAAGGTTATTTTATCAATAAAAAGCAATTAACAGTATATTAATGTCATTTATTAGCATAAAATCGGGGAGAATGTCGAAAAATATTCTGCCCGATTTTTAATTATTTTATCAATATTATTGAATACGCGAAACCAATATGATATATTGGAACTTACGTGGGGAGTAAGCAAACTTGGTTGGTAAGAAAGTAGGGAGCTTATGAAACGGAAAAGGAAAGGGTGCCTTTTTGCATTCTGTGTCAGCATAATATTAAATATGATAACTTCCGTTCCGGCGCTGGCATCAGGAAGCAGTGCGGTAGATTTGACTCAGGATGAAAAGGGGTATCTGGAGGAAAAGAAAGTTCTCATAGTCGCAGTAGTTGACGGATGGCAGCCTTACATGTACAAAAGCAGCGAGGATACCTATTCAGGCTTTGCCTTGGATATATTGGAAGACTTGCAGAAACAAAATGGAATATCAATGCGATATGTGGAAGCGGAAGATTATGGGAAGGCTCTTGAATTGCTGAAGAACGGCCAGGCCGATATCGCCGCCTTTATGGAGAAGGAAGGCCTTCAAGAGGATGTTCAGAAGGGCTTTGTCCCCTATATGACTGCGCCCGTACAGATGATTACGGGAAACGATGTGGTACTATTTGAAGAGCGGAATTTGAAGGCGGCCGTACCGACGGGCGCCGATTACATAAATTTTGAAAGTTATGGAAAGATTGAGCGGATGGAATTTCCGACGCTGGAAGATTGTTTTAAGTCGGTAGAAAAAAAACAGACGGATTTTATCATAAGTGATTTTTATACGGTTGAGTCGCTTACGCGCTATACGATGGCTCAGACGATAAAGGTAAAGAATATTCCGGACTCCTATGTGACGATAGGATACTTGACCGGAGAATCGGAGATTATCCTGCAGGGAATTCTGGAAAAGCTGCGGGGGAGCATATCCGAGGCAGAAGTGGCGGATAGTTTGGCGCTTCACGGCGATCGCCTTTCAAATGAATCGAAGATTATAAAATTTATATACAATAATACTTTTATTATTTTTAACGGTATACTCATATTCATCTTTTCCGCAATCGTTATTTTACTCTTATACATAAAAGTGCATGCGGAGAGGCAAAGCGAGCTGCACAGCCATGAACAGAGTTATCAGCTTCTTGCGGATACCTTTGGTCAGGCGGGGATGGAGTATGATTTTCTAAATGACAGATTAGTGCTTTTTGGCAATAGACATGATGAAATAGATATACCGGAGGTAGTGGAGAACCTCCATGAGAAATTGGAGAACCGGGAGCTTCGCATTACGCTGACGAAGGAAGAATTCGATAAATTCTGTATGAACAGCGAACCGGGCAAGACCTATCAGACAGAATTCCAATGCGGCATGCGGGGAGAGGGATGGAACTGGTTCAGTATGATATATATCGTAGTGGGCATTGAGGAATCGCGCCGCATGCAAAGGAGACTTCTGGGCGTTTTGGTGGATGCGCAGAAGCAGCACCAGACTCAGGAGAAATTGTTGGAGATCGGGCAGTACGACAAACTGACGAAAGTTTTTAACCGGGCGGGAGCGGAGGCGCTACTTGTACAGGCGCTGCAAAATCTGGGAGAATATTCGCAGAACGTATTTCTGCTGATGGACGTGGATAAGTTCAAACAAATTAATGATAGTTATGGACATTTGTACGGAGATGAGGTACTTCAGGCACTGGGCCGGAATATGCAGGAAATCTTTCAGGGAGATACGATTGTCTGCCGTTGGGGCGGCGATGAGTTCATCATGTTCGTCAGAGGGCCCGGAGCGGAGGATGAGCTGCTTAGAAAGCGTGTCGAGGAGCTTCGCCGGAGAATGAAGGAATTTCAATACGATGGAGTGGCATATCCCATCGGGCTCAGCATAAGCGGTGTGGTGCCGAAAAAAGGAATGTCACTTGAGAGCCTGTTTAAAAAAGCGGATGAAATGCTGTATCAGATAAAGCAAGAAGGACGTGACGCTTTTCGTATTCAATAAGAATAGGGAAGAGGAAGAATGATTGACAAGGTCGGTTTGAAAGAGAATATGGTACATGGAACAGTGAAGTTTCCTCTTGCCGTATATTACTGGCAGAAGACGGGGGAACGTTTTGCGGTAAAGCTTCACTGGCATGAAGAAACTGAAATCATTTATCTCGTGAGCGGCAGATTCAGCGTGAATATCAACATGAAAATGTATAAGCTGCAAGGTCCGGTCATCTTATTTGTGGGCGCGGGCGATATCCATTCCATAGAGGGAGAGCCGGGCGGCCTGGAAAATGCAGTAGTATTCGATATGAAGATGCTGAGCTTCGAACAGTTGGACGGCGTGCAGCTGCAGATTATAACTCCCTTGTTAGAAAAGCGTATGCAGTTTCCTCAAATCGTTACGGGCGATGATCCGATATGGGAAGCGCTTAAGAGGCTCTATGAAGCGGTGCTCTCGGAGTCGGAAAAAGAAAATCCTGCTTCCCGTATGAAGGCTAAGGCATATTTGTATGAAATGCTGGCGTATCTTTATGAAAACGGATGCTTCGTCAACATGGAAAATGCCGGAGATTATAACAGCGAGAAGATCAATAATATAAAAAAAGTCCTGGGATTCATTCAGGAGCATTATAATAGAAGGATTACGGGCAGGGATATGGCTCAGCTCATCGGTATTAACGAGCAGTATTTTTGCCGGTATTTCAAAAAGATTACAGGAAAGACTCCTACCATGTATGTCAATGAGGTAAGAATCGAGAAGGCAGCGTGCTTTCTCCAGCAGACCGACCGAAAGATCATAGATATCGCCATGGAGTGCGGCTATGATAACATGGGATATTTTATTAAGCGTTTTAAAGAACAAAAAGGTTTATCGCCCTCTGAATACAGAGCGAAAAGTCAAAATAGTGTAATAATTGGTCATAATAGATAAAGAATGATAGGATATGTGTTCATATAATGTAATTAAGCTTACAGATTAACAGAAAGGCAAGGTTATTTATATGAATATGAAAAAACAGTGGTGGCATGAAAAGGTAGCATACCAGATATATCCTAAGAGCTTCAACGATACTGATGGTGACGGAATCGGGGATATCAGAGGCATTATCGAGAAATTGGATTACTTGAAAGAGCTGGGAGTCGACATCATATGGATTTCACCTCTTTATCAGTCGCCCTTTGTGGATCAGGGCTACGATATTTCGGATTATTATAAGATAGATCCGGTATTTGGAACGATGGAGGACTTTGACGAGCTTCTTTCAGAAGCGAAGAAGAGGGATATGTATATCCTTATGGATTTGGTGATCAACCACTGTTCCGACAAACATGAATGGTTCCAAAAAGCACTTGCGGATCCTTACGGCGAATATGCGGATTATTTTTACTTTGAAAAAGGCAAAGACGGCGATCCGCCCAGCAATTACCGCTCCTATTTCGGAGGCAGCGTATGGCAGCAGGTGGAAGGAACAGATTTATACTATCTCCATTTATTCGCCAGGGAACAGCCTGATTTGAACTGGGAAAACCCGAAGGTGAGAAAAGAGCTGTACCGGATGATCAATTGGTGGCTGGATAAGGGGCTGGCAGGTTTTCGTATCGATGCGATCATCAATATAAAGAAGGTAGTAAGTTTCCCTTCTTATGAACCCGACGGAGACGATGGTCTGGTCAGATGTACGAGAATGGTGGAGGAGGCGGAGGGAGTAGGCGCTTTTCTCCAGGAGCTAAAGCGGGAAACCTTTGAGAAGCATCATGCGTTTACTGTGGCGGAAGTATTTAATATGAAAGAGGACGAGCTTAGGGAATTTATCGGGGAGGAAGGACATTTTTCTACCATGTTCGACTTTTCACCTCTTTCTGTAACCTTTGGAAAACACGGCTGGTATGACGCGCCGGAATTCGACTTCGGCAAATGGAGGGAAGCGTTGTATGTTTCCCAGAAGGAATGCCGGAATGTGGGCTTTTTGGCGAATATCATAGAGAATCACGACGAGCCCAGAGGGGCATGTACTTATCTTCCAAAGCATGCGCTGAATGACAATGGTACCAAGATGCTTGCCACTACCAGCATTCTGCTGCGTGGACTGCCGTTCCTCTACCAGGGACAGGAAATCGGCATGAAAAATTGCATGATGGACAGCATCGAAGAATATAATGATATTGATACCGTAAATCAGTACGGGCATGCAAGAAGGGCCGGCTTTTCCGATGAGGAAGCTCTCCTGGTATGCTTCAGGCACAGCAGGGACAATGCAAGAACCCCGATGCAATGGAGCGGAGAGGACAATGCGGGGTTTACGGAAGGGACTGCATGGATTAAGATAAATCCAAACTATAGGGAAATCAACGTAAAGGCGCAGGAGAAGGATGCAAAGTCCGTGCTCTCTTACTATAAAAGGCTAATAGCTCTTAGAAAGTCGGAGGCTTATAGTGAAATATTTACTTACGGCGATTTCCAGCCGGCCTTCGAATCGGAGGAAATGATATTCGCTTACTATAGACAAGCGGAAAACAGACGAGTCCTCATTGCGGCGAACTTTGGGGAAGAGGAGGCTTTACTTAACGTAGGCGGAGCGGGGAAAATGCTGCTATGTAATATGGAGGATATAGAAAACCGAGACAGCAGACTGCTTCTTCCATCTTGCGGAGCGGCAGTAATAGAATTGATGTAAGAGTTAAAATAATACATATAATTTCAGTAATACAAAAGACATGTGGAACCGGAAGAATGGTTTTATATGTCTTTTTGTGTAAAAAGACGGTCAGAGTCAGGGAGAGTTACATGAAAAAAGCTTTAACGTATTTAGGCCTGTGTCCGGGCGGAAGGTATGGAAAAGACGTGGAGAAAGAATTATTTTACTATTCGAAGCAGTCGTATCACATTATGCGGTTCATTATCTGCGTATGCGAATTTGTGCTGATATTCCTGTCGGCGAAGAAGACGGAAGGTATTTTCAGTGCGGAAACGGAAATGGGCTATTTCCTCTTATACGCGGGAATGCTGGCCGTAACGGTGGCTTTTATAGGACTGGATATTCTATGGGAAGTGAAGAAGTTTAAAAGGTATACCTTTTATAGAAATCTGGGCTTCGTCTATGTGATGCTTACAGCGATATGGGCTTGCGGAATCACGCTGTTCGACCGCTTCCGGGGGGATGGTCTGACCGTATATACCTATATGCTTTTGATGATTGCAGCGCTTGCTGTGCTGGAGCCATGGCAGAGCATTCTGACTTTTTCGTCGGCCTTCGTCGTGTTCAGTGCAGGGCTTCCCTATTTTCCTGCCCCTGCCGGGGAAGAGAATATTTTTTACCAGAGAATGAACGGCTTTTTTATTGCTCTTATTTCTGTTGCAGTCTCTGTTTACTTCAATTGGTATAGAGCGAGAAATTATAAGAACCAGAAAATTATCGACGAACAGAACAAAGAGCTTTCCATGGCTAATGAGCGCCTGAATCGAGAAATCATCGTGGATAGCCTGACCGGATTATATAATAGACGTTATTTGGCGGAAATCGTGCATCTGCGCTTCCATGACAGCATAGACAAAATGGAGAAAAAGCCGTTGGCCTGCCTGATGCTGGATATAGATTATTTTAAGCAGTATAACGATACGTACGGACATCAGCAAGGGGATGAGTGTCTGGTAAAGATATCAAAAATCATGAAACGGTGCCTTCCTGCGGATACGGCGAAAATCGTACGTTACGGTGGGGAAGAATTTGTTATCTTCATCTTTGGCTGCACAGATGAGCAGGCCCTTGCCTACGCAGAAAATCTGCGGGAAGCGGTGGAAAAGAGCCACTTTGAAAGGCAGGATACGGCACAGGAATTCCTTACGGTCAGTATAGGAGTTTACACGGGGATTCCCGACAGTGCAGACAATTCTGAAATGCGCGGCTTTATCTGCAAGGCGGACGAAGCCTTATACGAAGCGAAGCGGGCCGGAAGAAACTGTGTAAAGGTATGCGGGAAATAGGGGGGGCGTATTAACGCCCTCTTTTTTTACATTGATTTTACCCAATCTTAACATAAGAAGGATAGCTGTAAAAAGATAAATATATTACGATGGAAAGCAATAACATCTATGGAATGAAATGGGTGAAGAATACTCATTAGGAAATGCAAAGGAGATAATTTAATATTGAAGCAGATCACATATAAGATGATAAAGGATTCGGAGGAAATAAACGCCTATATAAAGAAAGGGAATGAAACTCTCGGGATCATGGGATATACGGAACATTCGGAGCGGCATGCGGCGAAGGTAGCGGAGATGGCGGGAAAAATTTTAAGGGAATCGGGATATGGAAAAAATGTTATAGAGCTGGCTAAGATCGCGGGATATATGCACGACATCGGAAACAGCATAAACCGTTCGGATCACGCCCATAGCGGCGCATTGATGGCATTTCAGATATTGCGCGATATGGGAATGGATTATAAGGACATAGCAGTGGTGGTAAGCGCTATCGGGCAGCATGATGAAAGCACAGGAATGGCAGTGGACGAGGTGTCGGCAGCGCTGATACTGGCGGATAAGACCGATGTACGGAGAAACCGGGTGAGAAATCAGAATATTTCTACCTTTGATAAGCACGATAGGGTAAATTACGCAGCCATATCCTCTGAGCTTGAAATCCATGCGGATAAAAAGGTCATCCGGCTGGATATAGAGTTGGACGAAGAAATTTGCTCTATTATGGATTATTTTGAAATATTTCTGCAAAGAATGCTGATGTGTAAAAGAGCGTCGGAAATCCTCGGTATGCAGTTCAAATTAAATGCAAACGGTAATAAAATCTGTTGAGAGGCAAAGCGAAGATGATAGACTGGAAGCTGGAACTGGACGATATTATTGAGAGGAAGAGGATAAGGTCGGTATTTCAACCGATTGTATCCCTGCGGGATGGGGATATTCTCGGATTCGAGGCACTTAGCCGTATTATAGGTGATTCTGCGATCGAAAATATAGAAGTGCTGTTCGAGCAGGCGGTGCTGCAAGGAAGAATCTGGGAATTGGAGAAGCTGTGCAGGGCAAAGTCCTTAAGCACGCTATTTGAAACAAGAAGCTATAAGAAAAAGCTGTTTTTAAATGTGAATCCTCTTGTAATGCACGATGCGAAATTCCGGCAGGGATTCACGAAGGAGCATTTGGATACTTATCATGTTTCCCCGGAGCAGGTGATTATAGAAATAACGGAAAACAGCTCGGTCGAGGAAAGCGAAGCATTTCAGGCAACGGTTGTGCACTATAAGGAACAGGGATATGAAATTGCGCTGGATGATGTGGGCTCCTGCTATTCCGGACTGAACCTGATCTGCGACATAAAGCCTCATTTTCTAAAGCTGGATAGGAAATTAGTACAGAACATTCACAATGACGGAATGAAACGTGCCTTGATAAAAAGTTTGGTGGGACTTACCGATAGTCTGGGAATGTTCTTGATTGCAGAAGGAATTGAGGCGGAGGAGGAGCTGGATGCGCTCATAGAGATGGGTGTTCACTATGGACAGGGCTTTCTGCTTTGCCGTCCCGGAGAGGTAATAGAAACTCTGGATCAACAAGTGCTTTCTATCATAAAGAAATGCAATGCGAGGAAAAACAGTGGGATTCACCTGGGTGTGGAGAAATATTACATCGGTAATATCAGTACCTTTGGTAAGACGGTTCCCTTTCATATGATGGTGGAAGAGGTCGCTGTGCTATTCGATAAGAACCCCGATATTCAGGGTGTGACAATAATCGATAATAACAATAGGGCTATGGGGATCGTAACGAGGGACAGGCTGAGCCAGTGTTTGGGGGGAAGATACGGTTTCAGCCTTCACCAAAGGAAAAAAATCGGCTCCATCATGGAAAAAAGGTTTTTGATGGTGGACTACATGACTTCCATCAGTTCTGTTGCGAACAGTGCCATGGAAAGAGAAAACGAATGCCTCTATGACTTCGTAGTGGTGACTAGCGGGGGAGAATATGCCGGGATAGTGACCGTCAGAGACCTTCTTCAAAAGACGATAGAAATTGCAGTAACTACGGCAAAATTACAAAATCCGTTAACGGAGCTGCCGGGAAACCTCTTAATAGAGGAGGAAATCGAAAAGGCGATACGAAGCGAAGAAAAATATACAGTGGTATATTTCGACCTGGATAATTTCAAAGCATTTAACGACGTTTATGGTTTCGGAAAGGGCGATTTGGCAATCAAGGAATTCGCCAGGATATTGAAGCGCAATATATCCGAAGAGGACTTTGTAGGGCATATCGGAGGCGACGATTTTGTAGCCATATTCAAGAATCATAACTGCGAGTACCTTTGTACGAGAATCATAAAGGATTATGAGGAAAAAGTGCATAGCTATTATTCGCCGGAGGACCGCAGAAACGGATATATTGAAACTCCTAACAGACAAGGAGAAATGGAGCGTTTTCCACTGTTGTCGGTAACGGCGGCCATGGCTGACAATAGGGAAAAAAGTTATTCCTCCGCGGAGGAAATATCGGAACTTTTGGCGGCGAGAAAGAAATATAAAAAAAATCAGAAGGGGAAAGTGGCAATGTAGAGAAATGTGCCGGCACTTTCCCCGATTTCAATTCGTTCAACCGGCGCCGGAACAATCGGCCTGTCTGGTTCATCCATGTCTCTCACTTCTCCAAAGAAAAAAGTAAGCGGCTGCACAACATATAAAGTTAAGATTTATTCTATTGATTTTATTCGATCTGGAGTTTACACTACAAACTATAAATGTTAAAAAATTACCTGTTACATGGAATAGGTTGTATTCGGTCGTCATTGCCTGGATAATATAAAAGTTGATAAAAACATGGGGAGGAAGGAATGAAAGGCAAAAGTTCAAGAAAAACTATATTTATCATAAGTATAACAGTAATTCTGCTTTTTATTTCTGGATATATATTTATATTTCGGATTGATAAAAGGATCATTCAACCCAATGACAGGCAGACTAATACCAGAATCGACGTGGATACGCGCCTCCTTTTTTCAGAGGTTGAGAAATTGATAATAAATAAAATGAGACAAGGGAAGATTCCTGGATTATCAGTGGCGATTGTCAAAGACGGAGAAACGGCGTATAAAGCGGGCTTCGGTTATTCCAATATAAAAACCGGCGAGAAAGTTACATCCGATACTTTATTTCAACTTGCTTCAAACAGTAAGGCTTTTACAGCTCTCGGAGTGCTGCAATTACAAAAAGACGGTCTAATAAATCTGGAGGAGCCTGTTTCAAAATACATACCATGGTTGAAACTCCTTTATAACGGTAAAGAAACCGACGTGACCATTGCAGAATTTCTATATCACACAAGCGGAATCTCATCCAATACGATTTACGGGATTCCTGAACTGAATGATGAAAATGATGATGCAATTGAAAAGACCGTCAGAACGGTCGTTGGTCTGGAACTAGTAAGTAAGCCTGGTACTAAATACGAATATGCAACCATTAACTATGATGTTTTGGGACTGCTTATTGAAAAAGCCTCGGGGGAAAAATATGAAGATTATATTCAGAAATATGTGCTTGATGCCGCAGGACTAAGCGATACCTATATGTTTAAAGGCAAGGCGAATGCGACCGACCTGGCATCCGGATATAAACCAGGCTTCTTATTGTCGCAGCATTACAATGCCCCTTGGTATGAAGGCAATAAACCGGCGGGATATATCATTTCCTGCGCCGATGATATGGCTGAATGGCTGAAAATTCAGATGGACACAAGCGAATCGTCTTTACTGGACACAAAATTAATTGCCCGATCACAATATCCCAATCTCAGTGTAGACACTTTTGGAGAGGGAATGGCCTATGCTGCCGGCTGGATAGTATATAATAACGCGGGGACGGAAATTCTTCACAGCGGTTCCAATCCTAATTTTTCTTCGTTTATAATATTTAGACCAGATGAAAAAACAGGTGTGGCAATCTTATGTAATACAAATACGACATACACTATGGATATTGCGCAATCAATTATAAAACTTTTTTCTGACAGTCAAAGCAGCTATATAAGTGTCGCAGATTATAATCAAAAGATAGATCAGGTTTGCACAGCGATAATTTTCATATTGTTCTTTGCTATATGTGTAAACCTATACTCACTTATAAGTTCGATTTATCAGTTGGCAACAAAGAAAGAAAAGCTTTGTTCACTAAGTAAAAAAATTGTTATAAAAATATCTGTTATATCGATTATCTTTGTTATGATAAGCGGCATCGTATATTTTTTACCAGGATTTTTATTTAATGGAGCAACATGGAATTACATGATTGTATGGTACCCGGTTACCGTGAAGGTTGTATTATATTTAATCTATACATCATTATTTCTATTATTATGCAATATTTTATTAAGAACTTTCGCACTAGGTGTCCATGAAAGTAACATCAAAAAAGGTTGACATTGTCCGCTGCTTTTAATAAACTTGATGTAAGCTTCACTGTATTGCACTAAAACAATAAAGTCCCGAGAGGAGAAATTAAATGTCAGAAAAGAAAATACCATATAAAATATATCTGGAAGAAAGCGAGATGCCGAAGCAGTGGTATAACGTACGTGCGGATATGAGGAATAAACCGGAGCCGCTGTTGAATCCGGGCACCCTGAAGCCGATGACCTTCGAGGAGCTCCAAGGTGTGTTCTGCGACGAGCTGGTAAAGCAGGAATTGAACGATACGGATGCCTACATCGATATTCCCGATGAAATTAGGAACTTTTACAAGATGTACCGCCCGGCGCCTCTTGTCCGTGCTTATTGTCTGGAGAAAAAGCTGGAAACGCCCGCGAAAATTTATTATAAATTCGAAGGAAACAATACAAGCGGAAGCCACAAACTCAACTCAGCCATTGCACAGGCATATTATGCGAAGGAACAAGGCCTGAAAGGCGTAACTACAGAGACCGGAGCGGGACAGTGGGGGACAGCCCTTTCCATGGCGTGCTCATATTTCGATTTGGACTGCCGCGTATACATGGTAAAGGTTTCTTATGAACAGAAACCGTTTCGCCGTGAGGTGATGCGCACCTATGGAGCGAAGGTAACCCCTTCTCCGTCCGATACGACTAACGTTGGACGTAAGATTCTGGAGGAGTTCCCCGGAACGGGCGGAAGCCTCGGCTGCGCTATTTCCGAAGCGGTAGAAGCTGCTACCAGTATGGAGGGTTATCGCTATGTGCTTGGAAGCGTGCTGTCTCAGGTGCTTTTACATCAATCGATTATCGGTGAAGAAACGAAGGCGGCCTTTAAGAAATATGACATTAAACCGGATATCATTATAGGATGTGCAGGCGGCGGTTCTAACCTGGGTGGATTGATTTCCCCTTTTGTAGGAGAAAAGCTAAGAGGTGAAGCGGATTATCGCATCATAGCGGTGGAACCGGCATCTTGCCCCAGCCTTACGAGAGGAAAGTATGTATACGATTTCTGCGATACGGGCAAGGTATGTCCTCTTGCAAAGATGTACACGCTGGGAAGCGGATTTATGCCTGCACCGAATCATGCAGGAGGCTTACGTTATCACGGAATGAGCTCTGTTGTTTCCCAGTTGTATCACGATGGTTTATTGGAAGCGGTAGCCGTTGAACAGACCTCTGTCTTCGAGGCAGCAGAACAGTTCGCGAGAGTAGAGGGTATACTTCCTGCGCCGGAAAGCTCTCATGCAATAAAAGTTGCAATCGACGAAGCACTGAAGTGCAAAGAGACAGGAGAAGAAAAGACCATCGTTTTCGGACTTACCGGTACCGGATACTTCGACATGGTGGCTTATGAGAAATTCCATAATGGAGAAATGTCGGATTATGTCCCTACTGATGAGGATTTGGCGAAAGGATTTGCAGGAATTCCTTCATTTCCGGGAAATGAAGTTTTTTAGGCTTGGTACTTGACATTTATATAAGAAGCATGTAAAATAAAAATCGTTGCGAACGAGAATGACGTTTGCAACGGATGTGTGCTTAGCTCAGCTGGATAGAGCGTTTGGCTACGGACCAAAAGGTCGGGGGTTCGAATCCTCTAGCGCACGTGGAATGTGTGGTTGTGCACATATAGAGCCCTGCAGGTGAAAGCTCAATGGCATTAAGTTAAGAAAAGACTCGCATCACAAAATACGTGGTGTGGGTCTTTTTTTGCTATTTTTGCTTGACAAGATAATAAAAATGTGTGGCCGCTTTCGCGACTGATATTTATAGCGGTAG
>JAEYJO010000052.1 GCA_023408815.1 Bacillota bacterium
AGTAGCTTGAACACTTCTATTCTAACGGAAAGGTGATTTTTTTGTATAACAATCGATGCGCACCCGCATAGCGGGTGGTTTTTTGACTTCGCACGCTTTGCGCACTCAGCCAGGCTAAAGCCATAAATAGAAAAGGCGGCTTTAGAGCCGCCTTAATGCGCTTGGCAAAAGATTATTGCTCCGTATTCACTTCGGCACGCCTTTTATCGCTAATGCGCAGAACGATACTCCCCGGATCGGCCTGTAGTTCTATTTTATCGCTTCTAAATTCCGGGATGTCACCAATTGTAAGTGTTGTTCCAACCGGAATATTTTCAAGATTGATTGTAACAGTATCGAGCAGATATTCCGGCTCGGCGGCGTGAGGAATCTGCATCTGCATCTGCTCCAAAACCCCGGTCACTTTTTCCTTGTTTATAAGCACAATATCGGCAACGCTATTGAACTTTTTTTTAGCATCCAGCACCTGAAAACTGATATGGAGTATTTCGTTATTCATACTATTATAATCCAAATCCTTAATTAGCGTCGGATAGGTTTCTCCATCTATCTGAATATTTACCTTGCTTCCATTGCGCTTGGTCCGTTGGAGTTGCCCTGCCGTCCTCTGATCAATCTGGACGGAGAGCGATTCCTTCAAACTTGCTCCATAAATAACACACGGTATGATTCCTGAACGTCTCAGTTGTTTGGCCTTTGCATCCTGGCCGCGCTTCTGCGCCAAAATAGTATTCATCTTAACTCCTCCTATTCATAACATGGTGTCTTATAAAAAAAGAGCTTTTCATAGTACGCCAACAAGCGTATTACCAAAAGCCCTTCTCAAAGACGGTTCTTTTATATTCAACTTTTATTAGTATAGCATTTTCTTTCGAGGAGTGCAAGGGTGATCTAACAACAGATGCTAAAAAGCAGCTTGCAGAAAATTGCCCGCTCTTAACGTGAATGAGAAAAACTATGTGATGCGCCCTCTAATGGATAAATAGAGACAAAATAGTTGACAGTTCCTCCCCTCTATGTTAACATCAATTTGGTTAAAGAGAATAAAGATTAGAGTCCGGTTGGCAGTTAAACAAACTGTTCAAGATTTCAAGCTTATTGGGTGGAGAGCTTTCTAGAGCTCCCCGCCTTTTTTATGTAATAAGAATGTACATCCTATTACATAAAAATGGATGCGCACCTGCGTGCGGAACAAAAGCTGTGCTGCCGGGGATTTTTCTGCGAGAGTGTGTGAAGCACACTTTTGTTCTGTCAAGGAGGTGAATTTATGTCTTTTGTTCAAAGCGTATTGACCGCATTATTCTGCATGCTGCTCGTATTTGCTGTGCTTTTCGCGTTATGGGGAATGATATCGCTGTTTTCTTTTATTATCAGAAAGATTGAGAATTACGCGCACAGAGTAAATGCTTCTGAAAGATGAACGCTGCTACGCCTTAATAAAACACCAATATCGATTTCAACTTAGGAGGAGTTTATGTTTACAGAATCACTCATTAATTTATGGAACAGTTCCGGCTTTATGTCGCTTACCTGGCAGTCGGTTGTTATGCTGCTCATATCATTTGTATTAATTTATCTGGCTATTTCTAAAAAGTTTGAGCCGCTCCTGCTGCTCCCAATCGCATTTGGTATGATGTTAGCCAATCTGCCGTTGACCGGACTCATGAGCGACGGCTCCGGAACCGGAGAAGCCGCAGGACTTCTTTACTACTTATATCAGGGCGTCAAAATGGGGATTTATCCTTCATTAATTTTTTTAGGAATAGGGGCCATGACGGATTTTGGCCCGTTGATCGCAAGACCGAGCAGTATGCTCATTGGAGCAGGCGCACAGTTTGGCATTGCAATCGCCTTCATAATCGCAAGTCTTTTTGGATTTACTCCCGCAGAAGCCGCATCTATCGGCATTATCGGAGGTGCGGACGGACCTACTGCAATTTATCTTACAACGAGGTTAGCTCCTCATCTCTTGGCTCCCATCGCTGTTGCCGCCTATTCCTACATGGCATTGATTCCCATAATCCAGCCTCCTCTTATGAGGCTTCTCACTACAGAAAAAGAACGCGTTATCAAAATGGAACAGCTTAGAAAAGTATCTAAGCTGGAAAAAATATGTTTTCCCATTTTAGTATCCGTTCTTTGCATTCTGCTGTTACCCTCTGTTGCTCCGCTGATCGGCATGCTCATGCTGGGAAATCTTTTTAAGGAATCCGGGGTAGTAGACAGGCTTTCCGATACGGTTCAGAATACATTGATCAATATTGTAACCATTTTCCTCGGCCTTACCGTAGGCGCGACCGCCACAGGCAGTGAATTTTTAAAAGCTGGAACCTTGGGGATTATCGCTCTTGGCCTGATTGCCTTTGTATTCAGTACAATAGGCGGTCTCCTGATCGGCAAGCTTATGTGCCTGCTGACAAAGGGCAGAATCAATCCTTTAATTGGATCGGCAGGTGTTTCAGCAGTTCCGATGGCCGCCCGGATTTCCCAGCTGGAAGGACAAAAAGCCAATCCCGGCAATTTTCTCCTGATGCACGCAATTGGTCCAAATGTTTCCGGCGTAATTGGATCAGCAGTGGCTGCTGGTATTCTGCTTTCCCTGTTCGGCTGATACCGGATCGTTAAAGCAGCCAAATATATTGAATATAAATAAATGATTTGTACAACAAAATTCCCCGGACAGCGATTTTTCACGGTCCGGGAATCTTTCATGCCTTACTGCATTATTTTACCTAATCTCACACGCAACTATTTATTATTTAAATATTCATCGATTCCTTTGGCCGCTGCCTTGCCCGCTCCCATCGCCAGAATAACGGTAGCTGCTCCGGTTACGGCATCGCCGCCTGCGTACACGCCTTCCTTTGTAGTCTTACCGGAATCCTCATCCGCAATGATACATTTCCACTTGTTCGTCTCCAAACCTTCTGTGGTGGAGGAAATAAGCGGATTGGGAGAGGTTCCAAGGGACATGATTACCGTGTCAACCTCAATGATAAATTCGGAATCAGGTTTCACAACCGGCCTTCTTCTGCCGGACTCATCGGGCTCACCCAACTCCATCTTTACACATTTGATACCACTTACCCAACCCTTTTCATTGGTAAGGATTTCTACGGGATTGGTCAGAAGGTCGAAAATGATTCCTTCCTCCTTCGCATGATGCACTTCCTCCACTCTGGCAGGAAGCTCCTCTTCGCTTCTTCTGTATACTACATGTACCTCGGCACCCAGTCTGAGCGCTGTTCTCGCTGCATCCATGGCTACGTTTCCGCCACCCACTACTGCCACCTTATTCCCCTTCATAATCGGTGTAGTAGAGTCCTCCTGAAACGCTTTCATCAAATTGCTTCTCGTCAGATATTCGTTGGCGGAGAATACGCCATTGGCTTGCTCACCCGGAATACCCATGAACTTGGGAAGTCCTGCGCCAGAACCGATAAATACTGCGTCAAAGCCCTCTTCATCCATAAGCTCGTCGATGGTAACAGCTTTTCCTACCACTACGTTAGTCTCTATTTTTACACCGAGAGATTTTACATTCTCGATTTCCTTCGCCACCACCTTTTCCTTAGGCAGACGGAATTCAGGAATGCCGTATACGAGCACGCCGCCCGGCTCGTGCAGTGCTTCGAAGATGGTTACGTCATAGCCTAACTTCGCCAAATCTCCCGCGCAGGTAAGTCCTGCCGGACCGGAACCGATGACCGCTACCTTTTTACCGTTTTTCTCCTTTGCAGCTTCCGGTTTCACTCCTTTTTCGCAAGCCCAGTCCGCAACAAAACGCTCCAATTTGCCGATGGATACGGGCTCACCCTTGATCCCTCTTATACATACGCCTTCGCACTGGCTCTCCTGCGGGCATACGCGACCGCATACCGCCGGAAGAGAAGACGACTCATTGATGATGTGGTATGCTGCCTCCACATCCCCATCCTTAACCTTCTCTATAAAAGCGGGAATATTAATCGATACGGGACATCCTACGATACATCTCGCATTCTTGCAATTAATACATCTTAGCGCTTCTTCTCTCGCTTCTTCTTCATTATATCCAAAGCACACTTCCTCAAAGTTGGTCGCGCGCACCTTTGCATCCTGTTCGCGTACAGGAACCTTCTTCAATACGTCCATAATATCCTCCGTTCCATTTCTCTATTCGCAATCCTACTTACGTGCCTGCTGCTAATTGTTATCGGTGCAGTTACCGCATCCGCCATGATGAGTAGCGCCCTCCTGCTCCCTCAACAGGGCTCTGCCCTCAATCGACTGATATAGCTGCTGGCGCTTCATCGCCTGATCGAAATCTACCTTATGTCCGTCGAATTCCGGTCCGTCCACACAGGCGAACTTCACTTCTCCGCCTACCGTCACACGGCATGCGCCGCACATTCCGGTACCATCCACCATAATAGGGTTCAAGCTCACAACCGTAGGAATGCCTAATTCCTCCGTCATCTTGCATACGAACTTCATCATAATCATCGGTCCGATCGCAATACATACGTCGTAATGCTTTCCTTCCTCTACCAGGTCTTTGATCGTCTGCGTAACCATGCCGCTTCTTCCGTAAGACCCGTCGTCCGTTGTTATATAGAAATTTCCGGCAACCGTTCCCATCTCTTTTTCCAAAATAATCAAATCCTTCGTCTTCGCACCCACTATGACGTCCGCATTCACTCCACGTTTCTGCAGCCATTTCACCTGAGGATAAACCGGTGCCGTTCCCACGCCTCCGGCAACGAACAATATACTCTTTTCCTTCAGTTCCTCCACCGGCTCATCTACGAGCTCGGAAGGACATCCTAACGGTCCCACAAAATCATGAAGACTGTCTCCTGCTTTCAATTCTCCCATTTTCTTAGTGCCTGCTCCCACAGTCTGGAAAACAATGGTGACCGACCCTCTTTCTCTGTTGTAATCGCAAATTGTAAGCGGTATTCTTTCCCCTTCTGCATCCATTCTGACAATAACAAATTGTCCCGGCTGACATCTTTTCGCAACACGTCTCGCCTCAACTTCCATGAGATAAATATTGGTAGTCAGCTCTCTTGCTTCTAAAATCTTGTACATCTTATCCCTCCTGTATAGCACTTTACTGTATGAAAGCTATCTTAATAATGATACTGGAAAAACTCACAAAGTGCAATGCTTTTATTCCAAAGGTATTAGTATAATTTTCCCAGCGTCATCATAGGTAATACGGAAAACACTTCCGTCCTGAATATTCACTCCATAGATTCTGTCAGTCTTCGTCTGCATCCCCGGAGCATCTTCGTAATACTCATAAATCACATAATAATCTCCGCCGTCAATTCTCGATACCGCGCCGAACTTGTAAGCGTTATGTCCGCTCATTCCGCGCAGACTTCCCTGTTCATCCAAAAGCACATCCGCACGCATCAGAGCATGCACTACATTCATAATAGCAATATCCGTGGATATTTCCGTATTCAACGTCAGCTTATATGTACGCATGATGACATCACTTGCCACGCCCTCCGGGCTTAGAGCAATGAACTTATACACAGATTTGCCAAGGGGCATCGGAATCGCCGATGTATACAACAGACTGTCTTCGGTAGGATCTGTGCTGTCCGTAGTATAATAGATGCGGCAGTCCTCCGCCGCGCTCACCTCGATCATATTAGGCTCATAATAATCTCCGCTGTAAACCGAAACCTCCGGCGCCGCAGGTTCTACCAGATCAATCCGGTAGGTGTTGCTCACCACATCGCTCTTAATTCCGTAATCATTGACAAAATAGGCCTTTACTGTATAATCCCCGGTCTCCAGAAAAATCGGGGCCGTATATACGTCACTATCCGCATCCGGCTCTACGCCGTCCAAGGTATAATAAATCTTCCCGGAAGTATTTGCACTCAGCTTAAGCGGGATGACCTCCTCGTAATTTCCTTCTACATAGCTGAATTCCGGCGGTTTGGCAATATACCTTTGAAACGTATTGACGATATTTTCATCGGGACAGGAAAGCAGCAATTCGTTAATTGCCTGATAATTCTCCTGCGTTTTGTAGATGGATATGATTTTGTCGTAAGCGTCTTCCAAATCCACTTCCTTGTATAAATCCGCTGCTTCTATGATCTGCTGCAGCGTATATACCGCAAAATCATATTTTTCCTGGATATAATAATAATCTGCCATCAGAAACATGACATCAGCATTATCCGCTTCCAAATCGTGTACCTTCTCCAGATATCCGATTGCCTGCGTATATTTCCCCTGCTCCGCATATTCCTTTGCCTTTGCCAACTGATAAGGAACCGAATAGCTACAGTACAAGGAATATCCTGCCACACACAATATCAGGCTGGCAATGACCGCTGTCAATATCATACCAATCTTCCGTCCGCGTCCCGGCTTATTTTGCAGTTCGCCTGAAGGCTCTTCCTTTTCGCCTTCCGTTATCTTATCCTCATCCATTGGTATTTCGGGCATCTCTTCTTTTGCCAGTTCGACAAAAAGCGTGGATAAAGTCTCATTTATTTCTTGTTCGATTTCGGGCTCGAAATCCGGTACGATTCTGATTTCTTCTCCGCAATTATCGCAATATAAATAACCTTCTGCCAGCTCATATCCGCATTTTGGACATTTCATAAGCAAATACCTTTCTACTTCGCCTCTAGTTCCGCAGACTCCACGCAGTTATTCATCAGCATTGCGATCGTCATAGGTCCCACTCCTCCCGGAACAGGCGTAACCCAGCTGCAAACTGCCGCTACATCTTCATAGTCCACATCCCCACACAATTTATTGTTTTCATCGCGGTGGATGCCTACGTCGATGACTACGGCTCCTTCTTTTACATATTCCTTTGTTATCATCTTCGGCTTTCCAATCGCTACGATCAAAATATCGGCGCGTTTAGCTACCTCTTTCAAATCTTTTGTTCTGGAATGTGCTACCGTTACTGTGGCATTTTCGCGAAGCATTAAAAGCGCCATGGGCTTTCCCACAATATTGCTCCTTCCGATTATTACACATTCCTTTCCTGCTGTTTCAATTCCCGAACGCTTAAGAAGCTGAATAATTCCCGCCGGCGTACACGACACAAAGCCGGGCTGTCCGATACATAAAGCACCAACGCTCTGCGGATGAAAGCCATCCACATCCTTTTTAGGGTTAATGGCAGAAATCACCTTATCCTCATCGATATGCTCCGGCAACGGCAGCTGTACGAGAATGCCGTTTACATCCACTCTTTTGTTAAGCTCGCCTATGAGAGAAAGCAACTCCTTCTCCGCAGTTTCCTCCGGCAATTCGTAGGCAAGGGATTTAATTCCTATGTATTCACAGGCTTTTTTCTTATTTCCTACATAGACACTGGAAGCGGGATCGTTTCCCACCTGAATGACTGCCAGAGTTACCTGCTTTCCTTCCGCCTTCATCGCTGCTACTTTTGTTTTTAATTCGTCTTTTATCTGTGCCGAAATCGATTTTCCATCAATTATCTGTGTCATATGCATCTTTGCCTTTCTTTTCTCCAAATTCCAAGCTTCTAATTTAGAACAGACCCGTAATCATTCCGTCCTTCGTCACATCGATGCGGCAGGCCGCGGGTGACCCCGGCAATCCAGGCATCGTCATTACCGCTCCGGTAAGTACTACCACGAATCCGGCTCCTGCCGATACATAGACCTCACGCACATTCAGAGTAAAACCCTCCGGCCTTCCAAGAAGAACCGGATCATCCGATAAGGAATACTGGGTTTTAGCCATACATACCGGAAACTGTCCGAAACCCAACTGTCCCAGCTTTTCTAACTGCTTTACAGCCGCAGGAGAATAACTCACGTCCTTCGCACCGTAAATCTCTCTTGCCACAGCTTCAATTTTCCCTTCAAGAGGCAGCTCGTCCTCATACAGTACTTTAAAATGACTTTCCTTCGTACGCAGGGTTTCGATTACCTTTTTCGCGAGAGCGACACCGCCCTCACCGCCCTTTTCCCATACTTCGGAAATAGCGAATTCGCAGTTCCTCTCTTCGCAGAATCTCTTCACATAAGAAATCTCCGCCTGAGTATCCGTAATGAAGGAATTCAGGGTCACCACTACCGGCACTCCGTATTTTTGCAAGTTCTCAATATGCTTTTCTAAATTAATGATGCCTTTTTCTAAGGCAGCCAGATTTTCTCCGTTCAGATTTACCTTGGCAACGCCGCCATTGTATTTAAGAGCACGGACCGTCGCAACCAGCACGACCGCATCCGGCTTTAATCCCGCCATTCGACATTTAATGTCAAAAAACTTCTCGGCTCCTAAATCCGCTCCGAAACCAGCTTCCGTAATAACATAATCCGCCATCTTGAGCGCCGCTCTCGTAGCTCTTACCGAATTGCAGCCGTGAGCGATATTGGCGAAAGGGCCTCCGTGAATGAGCGCCGGTGTATGTTCTAATGTCTGAATGAGATTAGGCTTTAGGGCATCCTTAAGCAAAGCCGCCATCGCTCCCGTGGCTTGCAACGCCTCCGCTGTCACCGGCTCACCCGAAAAGTTATAGGCAACCACCATTCTTCCAAGGCGCGCCTTTAAATCCTCCATATCGGACGCAAGACAGAGCACTGCCATGATTTCCGAAGCCACCGTAATGACGAAATGATCCTCTCTCACCGTTCCGTCCGCCTTGCTTCCAAGACCCACTACTATATTTCTAAGTACTCTGTCGTTCATGTCCAGGCATCTCTTCCAGACCACCTGTCTCGTGTCGATGCCAAGTTCATTCCCCTGCTGGATATGGTTGTCCAGCATCGCCGCCAGAAGATTATTCGCAGAGGTTATGGCATGAAAATCTCCCGTAAAATGAAGATTCAAATCCTCCATGGGAACTACCTGCGCATAACCGCCGCCCGCAGCGCCGCCTTTTACTCCGAAGCAGGGGCCCAGAGACGGCTCTCTAAGGGCGATGATCGCCTTTTCACCCAGCTTTCCAAAAGCCTGACCTAATCCTACGCTGGTAGTAGTCTTTCCTTCGCCCGCAGGCGTGGGATTGATTGCGGTTACCAGTATGAGCTTCCCGTCCGGATTGCCCTTTATCTTTTCCAAGTATTCGTCGGAAATCTTCGCTTTATATTTTCCGTATAGTTCCAATTCCTCCGCATCGATATGAAGTCCTGCCGCCACTTCTGCGATAGGCTTCATAACGGCCTCCTGCGCTATTTGAATATCAGTTTTCATCCCGATGACCTATCCTTTCCTTACGAGCCATACGCCTATATCTCTTCCTCGATAAGCCGCTCGAACTCTTCCATGCTCATCAACACTTTCCTCGGCTTGGTGCCTTCTTCTTCGCCTACAACACCCGCATCGCACAGTTGGTCCATAATGCGTGCCGCCCGGTTAAAGCCGATTTTAAAAACTCTTTGCAGCATTCCGATAGAGGCCTTGTCCTTGTCGATAATAAATCTTCCTGCCTCTGCAAAATATTGATCTCTGCTGCTCGTGCCGTCTTCACCTGCGCCGGCAGAACCCTGACTTACCGAACCCATATTTTGTATCTTCTCTTCCACATCTTCGCTGTAAATATTGCCGATCGCCTGATTTTTCAAGTAATCCACCACATCCGACACCTCTTTGTCCGAGACAAAAGCGCCTTGTATTCTCGCCGGTTTGGGATAACCCTGTGGATAAAAGAGCATATCACCCTTTCCTAACAGCTTCTCCGCACCGTTCATATCCAAAATAGTACGGGAATCCACGCCGCTGGATACAGCAAAAGCCACACGGCTTGGCATATTCGCCTTAATCAGACCGGTAATAACGTCTACAGAAGGCCGCTGCGTCGCTATGATCAAATGAATGCCTGCCGCCCTCGCAAGTTGTGCCAATCGGCAGATAGATTCCTCCACTTCACCGGGCGCCACCATCATAAGATCCGCAAGCTCGTCTACAATAATCACAATCTGAGGCATTGGAGCAGGTGCATCCGCCTCTCCTCTTGCCCTTCTTTCCTCCGCAGCTCTGTTAAAGCCCTTTAAATCACGTACGTTGTAATCCGCAAACTGTTTATATCTTTCAGTCATCTCCGCAACACCCCAATGAAGCGCTGCCGCCGCTTTCTTCGGATCGGTCACCACCGGAATGAGCAGATGGGGAATCCCGTTGTACACGCTAAGCTCTACAACCTTGGGGTCCACCATAATGAGCTTGACCTCATCGGGATGAGCCTTATATAAAATGCTCATGATAAGTGTATTGATGCAGACTGACTTGCCGGAACCGGTAGCTCCTGCGATAAGCATATGAGGCATCCTCGCAATATCCGCAACCACCGTCTTGCCGCCGATGTCCTTACCCACCGCAAATGCCAGCTTGGAAGGGAATTCCTTGAACTCCTTCGATTCTAATAAATCTCTGAGCGCTACCGCCGAGTTTTCTTTGTTAGGCACTTCTATGCCCACCGCTGCTTTTCCGGGAATCGGTGCCTCGATTCGGATGTCCGTGGCTGCCAGATTAAGCTTTATGTCGTCCGAAAGCCCTACGATTCTGCTTACTTTTACGCCCTGCTCGGGCTGCATTTCATATCTGGTTACCGCCGGCCCCTGACTGATGTCGGTAATAGTAACCTTTACCCCGAAGGTCGCCAAGGTCTGCTGCAAATGCATCGCCGTCTCCTTCAATTGGACGGCGGAATCAGCGGTCCCTTTGGAAGCCCCTTTTTGCAGAAGCTTAAGCGGGGGAAAGACATACTTTTTCAGGCCGCCCTTTTCCTGCGCCTTTATAATGCTCTCCATATTCTGAGATATATCGTCTTTTTTCACTGAGTCCGCAGCTCGAAGCGGATCTGTCACACCAGACGAAGCCCGTACCGGCTCCGGAGGCATTTCTTCTTCATCTTCTTCGAACATATCCATTTGCTGTGCCGAAGTAATATGTATTTTGTCGAAATCGATGGCGTGAACGTTTTCACCAGAATTCTTCACAGTCACATCCACCTCTTTTATATCGTTAGTATCAAAATCCGTCCATGTAATTTCATGAATATCGTCGCTGAGAGCGCCTTCCTTTTCCAGCTCCTCGTCCTTGGAGGCAAGCGCCGTATCCAGCATAACACCGGCAACCTTTTTATCCATACGCAGAATCTTCTCGTCCTCGCTCTCCTGCGCACGAAGTCTGCGTTCTTCTTCCTTTGTCCTTCGCAGCTCTTCCTGTTTGGCCCGTCTCTCCCGGACCCGCGCTTTTCTTACATAAGCGTCTTCCTTCGTCCTCTCATATACTCTCTGCCCGCCGCTTCGCATGCTGCCTACCAGAGATTTCTCCGTAAGTATGACCAGACAGATTACTGCCAACACAATGAGCATAAGCGCTGTGCCCACCATGGACAAAAAATGATAGCTAAGAAAGGTAAGTGTTCCCGCTATTACTCCTCCGCCGTTCTTGCTTTCACTGCATCTTTCATATATTTCCTTTACGTTATAAAGCGAATCCTGTGTCCATGCTCCTGCGAATAGATCGCAGGACATACCGATTAAGAGAAAAAGAAGTACCGCCGCCACTAATTTCCTCGTCGCAATCCTATTTCCCCGATTGGAAATGCCGAAGGCAACGGTTAAGAACAGCACCACCGGCGCTATGTAAGCCGTCAACCCGAAGAGACCGAACAGCATGCTGCTGATAGAGTCTCCGAATACGCCGACGACACCGAAATTACACAAAAATAAAAAGACTGCCAGCGCAAACACACCTATCAGTATTACTTCATTTTTAATCGCGCTGTCCATAGGTTCACTTTGTCTGGAGGATTTTGAATTCGTCGCCTTTCGTTTTCCCGAAGACGTATTGCGGGAATAGCTTTTCTTAGCCGTTCCCTTTCTATTTCCTTGTCCGGATGCCATACTATATGCCCCCTAAGCCTGCGTAATTTACTGAACTTATATAGTATAGCATCTAAAATGAAAGTTGTCATCCTCATACATTTCTTTTTTTATTCTCGGCCTTATCGGCGTTTTTGCTTTTTTCTTTATCTATGATGCTGTGCAAATGCTCCATAGCCTCCTTTACTCCGCCCACCTCGTTGATGATTCCTTCGTTCACCGCTTCCTGTCCGACAAGAATCGTTCCCACATCCTTTGTCAGCACTCCGGTCTCCATCATCAGCTCCTCGAACCTCGATTTGCTGATCCTGCAATGGCTGCATACGAATCCGGTTATCCTGTTTTGAATCTGTTTGAAATAATCGAAGGTTTGAGGCACGCCGATGACCATCCCGTTCATCCTCACCGGATGAATGACCATCGTTCCTGTGGGAACTATATAAGAATAATTGGTGCTCACCGAAATCGGTACGCCGATGGAATGACTTCCTCCCAAAACCAGAGATACGCTAGGTTTGCTCAAAGAGGCTATCATCTCTGCTATGGCCAATCCCGCCTCAACATCTCCTCCCATCGTATTGAGCAGAACTAATACTCCGTCGATTTCGTTGCTATCCTCAATTGCTGCCAGTTCAGGTAAAATGTGCTCATATTTGGTCGTCTTGGAGGTGCCGTTCAGATTGTCATGTCCTTCTATTTCTCCAATAATAGTAATCAGATGAATCTTATGCTTCTTATCATTTTTATCCAGCGTGAGCTGACCGCTCCTCTCGATTCTTTCATCGCGGTGCTTTTCACTCTCCGCCTTTTTGTCCACATCTTTTTCTTCCTTTTCGATATCCTTTGACTTTTGATTTCCCATGGTTGCCTCCAGTTTTACAATTTCTGTCCTTAGTTTGCATGGAATTCATTTTTTTATACATAAAACAAAAGTGTTCTTCACTTACTCTTGCAGCCCGGCTCTTCGATAGTACGAAATAGGAGTTCTTTCCTATTACATAAATAAGGCCGCTTTCGCTCCGGCATGTGCCAGGGACGAAAAGCGGTCTGGAAATCAGTAAAGCTGTTAATCATATATCAAAATCATCATTTTCCTTAAAGGAAATATCGTAATCCATCTGTTCGGATGAAACCTCTACGGCGTAATCCATATCCTTCTTTACATGCTTTTTCGGAAGGGGCAGAGGATTTTCTATAAATTTTATTTCTTTCTTAGCTTCTTCTTTGCTCACAACTTCTTCTTTACCTATAACTTCTTCTTTGCTTACAACTTCCTTATCTATATCTCCCGGTCCTAAAAGTATGTCTTTTTCCTGTAAATCTTTCACATGTACGGTTTCTGATTGGCTGTCATCTTTCTGCACAGTTTCTTCCAGTACGGCTTCTGCTTGCACATCATTTCTCTGTAAATCTTTCACTTGTGCCGCTTCCACTTGTGTATCATGTTCCGGCGCCTCATCTATCTGTATATCTTCAACCTCTATATCGTTAATCTGTATCTTTCCTGCCGGAGAAACCGCCGCTTTTTCATCCGTCTCCACTCCCATAGAACAAAGTCCCAGTCCCGCCAATGTCCCCCATATGACGACTGCAAAAATCCCGTAATCCATCCGTCCGATTCCGGAAAAGCTTATAGCAGTAAGCGCAACGAGAAGCAGTACCCACGCGTCCAGCCGTTGACGTTTGCGCATCAGAAATCCTACTGCGCCAAGAGCCGCAATAAAACAAATGACCATGCCGACAACCGGCTGAGCATCCGGTGCCGGAAGTAAGTAGCGGGGACGGATGTTATTTCCATACTGCAAGCCCCATGCCAATGCAATATCCACGAAGCTCTGTCCCGAATATACCGCATCCAGCCATGTAAGCCCCGCTGCCGCAGACAATGCCGCTGCAAGGATCACGATAAATTGTATTCCTATACTAATATTTTTTCTTTCCTTCGAAGTCCTTCCGCTTCCTTTTGCAGCCACGAAGCCCATGCCTGCAAAAAAGAAAAGAGTAATTCCCAAAATATCTAAATAGGATATTACTCCTATGTAAATTCCTAACAGCAAAAAAGCGAAATAACTCCCCTTCTTTGTATAGCCGCCTTTTACCAGTCCGCGCATATATAAGCCCGTCAGCCAAAGCCCTGCCGCATATAAAACAAGATATAAACCTTGAGGGGTAAGGCTGAACATATTCGCCATGAACGCCGGAGAAACCGCCATAAACGCCACCGCACTCAGAGCCGTTACTCTGCCCGACAGCAGCCGTATGCCAAAATAAAGAAAGAGCATCGAAAGCAGCTGCAGAACGAGCTGTAACCCCACTCCCGCCTCCGCCTTATTTCCCATAAAAGAAAATACAGCAGACAAAAGCGTCGTATATACATACGAAGCGCCGTGAGTGATATTGGGAATCCCTCCTCCGTCCGTCACCTGCGCCATCTCATAAAACATATTCCGCTCCACCGTCCCACCGGCATGCAGCAGATAATAAATACGATATAAAACAGCACCGGCAAAAATGCACATAGCAAGAAAACATTCCCACATATTTGCAAAATGCTTATCCTCCGGTATCCTTTCGGCCGCATAGGCCGCTATCTTTGAACCGGCAAACCACAGTCCGACAACGCCGGCAAAAAACAGGCACACACACGCTGCCGCCAAATAATTGCTCATCCCCCACGTATATATACTTATAGTAATTATGCAGGTAGCGAGCAAAACACCTGTTATCGCCATATAAAGCAACCATAACAGATAACTAAACCATGTTTTCTTCATCTTCATGTTCTTTCGTTTCCTTACGGTTTATACCATTTTATACTTTCCGCCAAAAAGGTATTCCTTATATTTTTCTGAGCACCTGTTCCAAATCCGCTATAATATCGTCTACATTTTCGATCCCTTTGCGTATTCGACGCTCATTATATAGCCTCCCGTACTGCACATCTATTTCTTATCTTTCGCCGTTATTATATATTGCTCCTGCAATTCTTCCATCATTTTTATATATTCTCTGCCGCACTGTTCCTTCTCGCCCATTTCGATATAGGCAATACACGGTTTCAAATATCTCTCCCATATATAATGGTACTTTTCCTCCGCATCGGCAGATTTATCGATTCTCTTTACGATGGTAGGCGCAATATCATAATATCTGTTTACCAACGTCTCTCCATTTTCAGTCAGTGCAAGGTAATTGTCTCTATAATCTCTTAAAAGATTCAGCTCATAACAGTCCTCCGGCTTGTTCAGACTTCTGCATACGGCAGTAGTCACATAGCATAGCTTGCTCTTAAAGCCAGATTGAATACTGGCTGCATCCGCAGTCTTTATATTGTTTCCTTTGAACCCGGCTGCCCATCTTTCGCATATAGTATCCGTAAGGAGCTGTGCCTTCACCTGCTTTCCTTCCAGAACGGCGGGCATGAAATAAACCGCCATGAACATATTGAAGTTTAGCTGTTTATTGCTTTTTTTGACCTTATTCTTCTCTTCTTCCAGCACACCTGCCACATAAGAAACGAGAAAATCCGCAAATTCCCCTATGGCATCTTCCTCATCTTCAGAAACGAGCATTTGATTGAGTTCCTCGAAAAAATCATGGTTCTTCTCCAGATATGAGTTCAGCAAATCTCCATATGTATCCTTTTTAAATCCACGGATCTGGACTTCCATCTCTTCAAAAAGCGGTGCTATTTTTTTCAGCGTTTCATTCATACTTTTCTATCCTCTTTACAGCAATTATTCGGTAACAGTTCAGCCAATGACTAGACGTAACATTATTCGTTCCAGTTGTGATAAACAGCCTGTACATCATCGTCTTCGTCGAGAAGGTCCAAGGTCTTCTGAAGATTCTTAAGGGCAGTTTCATCCGTAAGGTCCACATAGTTTTGAGGTATCATGGTTACTTCAGCGGATATCATGGTGACTCCTGCTTCCGCAAGCGCCTTGTTCACCGCATCGAAGCTGTCCGGATCCGTCAGTATCTCGTAGCTGTCCTCTTCTTCGGAGAAATCCTCCGCTCCCGCATCGAGGGCAATCATCATGAGATCGTCTGCTTCCATCTCACATTCCTCTTTATCAATTATAATCTGTCCCTTTTGGTCGAACATGAACGATACACATCCCGGCGTTCCGATATTTCCCTGCCCCTTCGTAAAAGCATTTCTTATATTAGCTGCTGTACGATTCTGGTTGTCGGTGAGGGCGTCTACGATAATCGCAATGCCGTTAGGACCGTAGCCTTCATAGGTAACGTATTTATAGTTTACATTTCCCATATCTCCGGCAGCCTTTTTAATTCCTCTGTCGATCGTATCGTTAGGCATATTATTCGCTTTCGCCTTTGCGATGACCTGCGACAGTTTAAAGTTGTTCGAAGGATCCGGGCCGCCCTCCTTTACCGCTACTGCGATTTCTCTTCCAAGAATGGTAAAGATCTTTCCTTTCGCCGCGTCGTTCTTTTCCTTCTTATGCTTTATATTTGCGAATTTTGAATGTCCTGACATCTAACTTTTCTCCTTTTTTCCCTTTTCATCTTCTTCAAAAACAACTTCTTGCTCCGGCTCCTTTATTTTCGTTACCAGAACGCTTAAAATCATCTTGCTTTCCACAGATAATATTTTAAAATTATAGTCTCCAACGTCTATATCAAACGCTTCGCCCTCCTCGGGAATCTTGTCCAACTTAGAAATCATAAAGCCGTTCAGCGTATCGAATTCTTCCTCCTCGAAGGAAATATCGAACAGATCCTCCAATTCCTCTAAAGGAGTCTGCCCGTCTATGATGTACTCGTCTTCATTGTCCGTCTCTTCTATATATTCCTCGTCCTCGTCGTATTCATCCAAGATGTTTCCCACGATTTCTTCCAGGATGTCCTCCATCGCCAGCAGCCCCGACGTCTGCCCGTACTCGTCCACAATTATGACCATCTGCGTCTTTGTGGATTGCATCATCTGAAACAGCCCGTCGATATTTTTCGTGCCCGGAATGAATACCGGTGCCCGCAAAAGCCCTTTGATTTCCTTAATTGGAATATTCGCCTTTGCACGGGAATTATGCAGTCTCATCGCATCCCGCATATGCACGATTCCGATAATATGGTCGATATTTTCTTCATATACCGGAAACCTGCTGTTATGGGCGTCCATCATGAAGCTTATCGCTTCTCTTAAGGACATAGTGCCCTCTACCGCAACAATATTCTTTCTGTGTGTCATAATATCCTGCGCTTCTTTATCGCCGAATTCGAAAATATTAGTGATCATTTCCGCTTCCGTCGCCTGCAGGACGCCCTGTTCGTGGCCTTCATTCACCATGGATATGATTTCTTCTTCCGTCACGTCGCTTACATCCTTATCCACCTTCAGCCCGAACAAACGCAGTATACCATCGGCCGTTACCGCTGCCAGACCTGTAAAGGGGGATAGCGCCTCCGTCACATAATATACAGGATTGATACATAAATATGCCCATTTTTCAGGATGTCTTGCCCCCAGTCTCTTAGGAAGCAGCACGCCGAAAATCAGCAATATGTAAATCAAAGCTGCCGTCATCAAGATTGCTCCAAGCAAATAAATCCCCGGCGATTCCAATCCCAGAGAAGTGTCCATAAACTGGCGTATGCCCCGTATCCATATTTTCAGGAATAAACTTCCCATGAGGATGTGTATCAATATGGATATTAGCTGCACCGTGTTCACATATTTCACAGGAGCCTCCATAATAGAGCAAAGACGTTTAGCCCTTTTGTCGGAGGACATTTTGTCCTTATCCTCTTTCGCTCTCTTTTCCACATCCTTTATATTCAGACAGTGAATTGCCGAACCAAATCCATAAAAAAACATATCGATCAATAATAATACGACAAAAATAATTATACTGGCAGTAGGCCCAGCATCATCCATAACTTTCCATCTCCTTTTGTACTTCATAAAATATTACACTAAACTATATCATTTTACTTTCTTATCGTCAAGTTTAAGCCCTTTCTTATGTATTCAAATCCAGGCTGACAAGAAGTCCTTCGTTCACTTTATTCATAACTTCATCATCCAAATGACACACCTTGTCTTTCAGTCTTTTCTTGTCTATCGTTCTTAGCTGTTCTAACAAGATGACCGAGTCTTTCATCATATCACATCTCTCTGCATTCAGTTCAATATGTGTAGGCAGCTTCGCCTTATTCATCTTGGATGTAATCGCCGCACAGATTACAGTGGGACTATACTTATTCCCTATATCGTTCTGTATAATAAGTACCGGTCTCACTCCGCCCTGTTCTGAACCAATCACCGGCCGCAAGTCCGCATAATATATGTCTCCACGCTTCATAGTTCTCACCCTTCATTTAAACTTCTATATGGCAAACCTTTTATAGGTTACATTATTGCCAGTTTATCCGAAGGTATTCAATTGTTACTCAAAATCGAGAAAATAATCCCTCGTTAACACGACCTTTCCCTCTTTCAAATAAATTCTCGGTACTCTTTTGCCGATCAAGCAGGCGAGTTCATAGTTAAATCTACCTGACAGCTCTCCTATAAGCTCCATCGTGATGATCTCCCCGCCGTCTCTTCCTATCAAAGTTACCTCGTCACCCTCAGCCGCTTCCGGAATATCCGTTACATCCACCATAAATTGGTCCATGCAAATGCGCCCGATAATCGGCGCGCGCTGTCCGCGCACCAAAATATATCCTTTATTGGATAATCCCCTTGGATAACCATCCCCATACCCTACCGGTATAGTTGCTGCCTTTGTTATTCTCTTCGTTATAAAGGTACCGCCGTAGCTTATTGCCGCTCCTGCCTTCAGCTCCTTGATATATACGATACGGCTCTTAAGCTCCATCGCAGGCGTCAGACGAACAATATTCCTTTCCACCTCATCCGACGGCCATAATCCGTATGTGGTCACTCCGGCGCGGACAACATTCATATTTGCTTCCCTCAGTCCAATGATTCCCGCACTGTTGGAGCAATGACATACCGGTATCTCATATCCGGTTTCCTTTTTAACTTTTTCTACAAAAGCCCTGAACGTGTTCATTTGCCGTTTCGCCGCCATTTTATCGGCTTCGTCTGCTCTGGCAAAGTGTGTAAAGATTCCTTCCACCTCGATCTCCGGCATGGAAAGCGCCTTTTTCACCAATACAAGGCCCTCTTCATCAGGCGATACTCCGATTCTGGACATTCCGGTATCCACCTTGATATGAATCTTAACGCGAATGTCATCATGTATTCGGCCGGCTGCCTCTGCTTCTTGCTTTATTTTCCGAACGCTGAGTGCAAGCTCCTCCAACGTATCGCAGCGGAACACTGCCGGGGTAATTTTTTCTCTTATCATTTCCTCATAGCAATAAGGAAACGTATATCCCAATATTAAAATCGGCTTGGTAATCCCACTGTGACGCAGTATCAAAGCCTCTTCCACCGTTGCCGTGGCGAATCCAAAGATATAGTCAAGCGGTTCCAGCTCTCTCGCGATCGGCACTGCTCCGTGACCGTATCCATCCGCTTTGATGACGCTTACTATTTTCGTCTCAGGCTCAATATTCGCCTTCATATGATCCATGTTGGAATGTATGGCATCCAGATCCACTGACGCATAACCCCTGCTGTACTTTTCTATCATCTTCGTTTCCCTTCATCGCTTAAAATGTACTTTAGCTGCTCCGTTAAGTCTCCTGCCATCACCGCGTACCGCCCGGTCCTCTCTGCTGCCAGATCGCCCAGTCTCCCGTGAAGAAAGACTCCTGCCTCGGCAGCCTCCCTGCACCTTACCCCCTGTGTCAGAAGTCCGCCGATAATGCCTGCCAGCACATCTCCGGAACCCGCGGTAGCCATACCGTCATTGCCGGTGGCATTTAAGTAAACATCCCTTTCCTTATAATCAGCCACTGCAGTTCTCGCATCCTTGCATACCACAGTACAGCATAATCTATCGGCCAGTTCTTTGGTCTTGCTTATAATATCCTTCTTTACCTCTTCCGGCTTGCAACCGTAAAGTCTGGCGAATTCCGCCACATGAGGAGTTACGATAATCTGCCTGCTTTCCTTTAATGCCAAAGTGCGCAGGATCTCCTGCAGTTCTTCCGACTCGGCCAGGAGATTCAGTCCGTCCGCATCGATGACCAGAGACTTTGCAGATTCCTTCACAACATATTTAAACAGTCGGCTGGCCGTGCCGCTCTTGCCGATTCCCGGCCCGATCACAATACAGTCCGCCCATTTCATACTTTCTTTTAAATCCTGTAAAAATTCCTCCCATGCCTCAGTCTTCTCCGCATCTGTGTAAGTAGAAAGCAGCGCCTCCGGCAGATTTTTCTGTATGATTTCCCGGTTTTCCTCCGGGGTAACCACCTTTACCATGCCTGCACCGATTCGATAGGTGCTCCTTGCGCACAGCTCGCAGGCTCCGCTCATGTTTCTGCTTCCCGCGATTACCAACGCTTTGCCGAAGGTTCCCTTATTTCCTCCCCGGCTTCTTGCCGGCATAAGTGCCGCAGCCTGCTCCCTATAACGGTCGGCATAGGAATATACCCGGGGGCCTTCCCCACGAAAGCTCTCCTTCGTAATCCCAATATCTTTACAAAGCACTTCACCACAGTATTCACAGCCCGGATACAGGATATGCCCCAGCTTTTCAAACGCGAAGGTGACGGTAATATCCGCTTTCACCGCCGCATTCATCACTTCACCCGTATCTGCGTTTATCCCGGACGGAATATCTACAGAGACGATGAAGCCGCTTATACTGTTCATCGTCTCGATACATTTTTTATATATTCCTTCCACGTTTCTAGACAATCCGATTCCAAATAACGCATCTATAATTATATCATATTCCGTACTTTCGATTTTGCTTTTCAAAGGACATCCATATTTTGCGAGAATGACTAACTGACGTCTTGTCTCCTCGCTGCATTTTTCTTTTGTCCCTATGAGGACGAAGTCCACCTCATATCCCCGCTGCATAAGAATCCGTCCGACCGCAATACCGTCTCCGCCATTATTCCCCACGCCTGAAACAACCAGAACCTTGCTCCCTTTTTCAAATCTCTTTTCGATTTCTCCTGCCGTCTCCAAAGCGGCACGCTCCATAAGCACTAAAGACGGAACTTCGAAGTAGTTTATGGTGGCTTTGTCGTATTTTTTCATTTCTTCTGAGGATACAAAATACTTTTTCTCCATATATACTCATACTCCTTTTATGCAGACTGCCTGCTTAAGCATAAATGCGCCAAAAACAATCGTTCTGACGCATTCTCGTTTGCCGCTTATTCTCCCTTATCTACTATGATGGTTTTAGGGGAAGCGGCTTCTTTCTTCGCCGCCCGTTCTTCCTGAGCCTTTTTTCTTTCTTCCGGATTATATTTCATATCAAAAATCTCGATTACATCCGCCCCAAAAATATCATGCATATAGGAATATAAATCGAAATTCGCTTTTTCACTTTCCTCTTTATGGACAAGATTCTTTTTGATCTCCACACGGACGTTCTTAACCCATTCGCCTATCGCTTCAATTTCCCTTGTATTCTTCGCGATTCTTTTATAGCAGATGTCCATAGTATCCAACATAAGCATATAGTTCACACTGTTTATTTCTTCAGGCAAAGTGCGCAGTTCCTCCTGATAAGCCTCCAGCTTCTCATTACAGTCATTGATAAGGCGCCTGTTCTCATCCATTTTCTTCTCTGTTTTGGCATCGGGATTGTCTCCCAATGACTCTGCCATCTCCATGATCTCTCCCATCAGCTTCTTCTTCAGCCGTCTGATTTCCTTAGACTCAGTATTCAGCTTGCCCTGCCTCTTGACCAGTTCGTTCAGCTTTTCCTCGTTGCGCTTGATCTCCCCTGAAATCTCAGTCTGCACTTGTGTAAAAAGCTGATGCCATTTATTATCCAGCGTTAAAAGCGGAATTTCCTTTCCCGCTAACGCCGCCTTGTATACATCCTCTGAACGCGCCATACCCTTCACCCCTATTTCGTATTATCCAATTCAAACCGGCTGATATTATAAGACAGCTTCATCAGGCTGTCCGACAGATGGACATTTTCTACCTGAATATTCTCCGGCACATTCAAATCCACATGGGCAAAATTCCAGATACCCTTGATGCCGTAATTCACAAGCTGCTCCGCTACCGTAATCGCTTCTGTCTTCGGTATGGTAAGAACTGCTATATCTATATCGTTTTCTTTGACGAACATCTCCATGTTCTCCATGGGCTGCACCTCAATACCCCGTATCTTCTTGCCGTGAAGTTCGGGATTGTTGTCGAAAAGCCCACGGAACAAAAAGCCTCTCCTCTCGAAGTTCACATAATTGGCAAGTGCTTGTCCAAGATTCCCCGCTCCGATGATAATCAGATGATGTGTTCTATCCACTCCTAGTATTTTTCCGATTTCATTATGGAGAAATTCAACGTTATATCCGTATCCCTGCTGTCCAAATCCACCAAAATTATTAAAATCCTGTCTGATCTGCGAAGCGGTCACCTTCATGATATCGCTTAGCTCCTGCGAGGAAACTCTTTCGATTTCCGCATACTTAAGTTCGCTCAGATATCTGAAATATCTGGGTAGACGGCCTATTACAGCTTGAGAAATTTCTTTTTCTTCCACGACACTTCCCCCTATTCGATAGTTATCTCTTATTATATAAAACTGTTAAAATAATGTCAATGAATTGACAGAGTCTTTTATCCTATGTAAAATAAATGTTGCTGTGTGGACAGTAATAAATATATTCTGCTATTTCTATCAGGCAGTTTTTGTATGAGGAGTAGAAACATGATATTATCTTGTCAAAATATAAGCAAAGCATTCAATGAAAAAAGCATACTGAAAAATATATCCTTTCACATAGAAGACTATGATAAGGCTGCAATCGTCGGCATTAACGGAGCAGGAAAAACCACGCTTCTTAGAATCATCATCGGAGAGATGACAGCTGACGAGGGTATTGTCACTTTTTCCAAGGATAAAACCTTCGGCTATCTGTCCCAGCATCAGTCCGTAGACAGCGGCAGCACGATTTATGACGAGCTCTTGTCCGTCAAAAAGGATCTGATTCTTATCGAGGCACAGCTGCGTCAGACGGAGCTGCAAATGAAGGCTTCCTCCGGAGCAGAATTAGAAAAACTGATGGAATCCTATTCTCTGCTCACTCATCAGTTTGAGCAGGGGGGCGGTTATGCATATCGCAGCGAACTCATCGGAGTCTTAAAGGGCTTAGGTTTTGCTGAAAGCGATTTTACCAAATCCGTCTCCACCCTCTCCGGAGGACAGAAGACACGTGTTGCCTTGGGCAAGCTCCTTTTATTAAAGCCGGATTTGATTATGCTGGATGAGCCCACCAATCATTTGGATATGTCCTCCATTACATGGCTGGAAACTTATCTGCTAAACTATAAAGGTGCGGTTATCATCGTGTCCCACGACCGCTATTTTCTCGACCGTATTTCCAATAAAATCATTGAAATCGACCAGACAAAAGCCTCCGTATTTTCCGGCAATTACAGCGATTATGCTGTGAAAAAGGAGGTGATTCGCACCGCTGCCCTGAAAGCTTACATGAATCAGCAGCAGGAAATCCGGCACCAGGAGGAAGTCATCCAGAAATTAAAGTCATTCAACCGCGAAAAATCCATTAAACGCGCCGAAAGCCGCGAAAAGATGTTAGATAAAATCGAGGTTCTGGAAAAGCCTGCGGAAGCTCCTACGGATATGAACATCCGCTTAGAGCCCAAAAATATAAGCGGCAACGATGTTCTCCATGGAGAAAACCTCTCCAAAGCCTTCGGCCCCCTCTCTCTCTTCCGTGATCTTGATTTCGATATAAAGCGCGGGGAGCATGTGGCTGTCATCGGCGATAACGGCACGGGGAAAACTACTATCCTGAAAATCATCAACGGTCTGGTTCCTGCCGATTCTGGCACAATAAAAACCGGCAGCAATGTTCACATCGGCTATTATGATCAGGAGCACAACGTGCTGCATAAGGAAAAGACTCTTTTCGAAGAAATTTCCGACGATTATCCGACCTTAAATAATACGGAAATCCGAAATACTCTCGCAGCCTTTCTTTTTACCGGCGATGATGTGTTTAAGCGTATCTGCGACTTGAGCGGCGGAGAAAGAGGTCGGGTTTCCCTGGCTAAATTAATGCTTTCGGAATCTAATTTCCTCATCCTCGATGAGCCTACCAACCATTTGGACATTGCCTCCAAGGAAATTTTAGAGGATGCCATAAATAACTATACGGGCACGGTTCTGTACGTATCCCATGACCGTTATTTCATCAACAGAACCGCTTCCCGTATTCTGGAATTGACAAACGGCACACTCATCAACTATCTGGGAAACTACGATTACTATTTGGAAAAGAAACCTCAGCTATCCTCCTCGTACTCTGCCGCCTCTCCTTCACCTTCTACGGAAAACGATTCTGTCTCCAAGCAGGATTGGAAGGAACAAAAAGAACAGCAGGCAAAGCAGCGCAAAAAAGAAAACGAGCTGAAACGCATCGAAGACAGAATCGAAGTTTTGGAAAACCGCGAAGCTGAAATCGATGGGCTCATGGTTCTTCCAGATGTCTGTACAAACGTAGCCAAGCTTCAGGAACTTTCCAGGGAAAAGGAAAACATCGCCGGGGAAATCGAAGGTCTGCTGAACCGCTGGGAGGACCTCGAGTCCGAGGATTGATTGGATTTTATAGGAAATAAAAAAACCGGCATGCTTCACTCAACAACAAGGCATGCCGGATTTTTATCGTCCTTTTTGCAATTACATGGCTTCGTATGTCTTTCGCACCGCTTTGATAAAGTCCTCGCTGTTTAACACCGTTACGTCCTTAAGCGTCGTAATCAGCGCAAGATCCTTCGTCATCTTACCCTCTTCGATGGTGGACAGAGTAGCACTTTCCAGCTTATCCGCGAAAGTTACCAGATCCTGTGTTCCGTCCAGCTCTCCTCTCTTCCTGAGAGCCCCAGTCCATGCGAAAATAGTCGCTACGGAATTGGTAGAGGTCTCTTCGCCCTTCAAATGCTTGTAATAATGTCTTTGCACCGTACCGTGAGCTGCTTCGTATTCATATACTCCGGTAGGAGATACGAGTACGGAGGTCATCATAGCAAGAGAACCGAAGGCAGAGGATACCATATCGCTCATCACATCGCCATCATAATTCTTGCACGCCCATATAAATCCGCCCTTGGCCTTCATAACGCGGGCTACGATATCGTCAATTAAGCTGTAGAAATATTCGATTCCTGCCGCTTCAAATTTCTCTTTGTATTCCTTTTCATATATTTCCTGAAAAATATCCTTGAAATCATGATCATATTTTTTTGAAATGGTATCCTTTGCACCGAACCAAAGATCCTGCTTTGTATCAAGTGCATAGTTAAAACACGCCTTTGCAAAGCTTGCTATGGAAGCATCCGTATTATGTACGCCCTGTAAAACACCTTCGCCTTTAAATTCATGAATCACTTCGCTCGTTATCGTTCCATCGGCAGCCGTAAAGACTAACTCCGCCTTACCTGCTCCCGGTATCTTCAACTCTACATTTTTATAAATATCCCCATATGCATGGCGCGCTATAGTAATGGGCTTTTCCCAGTTCTTTACACAAGGCTCAATGCCTTTTACTACAATAGGTGCACGAAATACCGTACCATCCAAAATAGAACGAATCGTTCCATTAGGGCTTTTCCACATTTCTTTCAGCTGATATTCCGTCATCCTGGCCGCATTGGGCGTAATCGTTGCACACTTTACCGCCACTCCATATTTTTTCGTGGCTTCCGCAGAATCCACTGTTACCTGATCGTCTGTTTCATTGCGGTATTCCAAACCAAGGTCGTAGTACTCCGTCTTCAAATCGATGAAGGGAAGCAGAAGCTCCTCTTTAATAATCTGCCAGAGAATTCTCGTCATCTCGTCCCCGTCCATTTCCACAAGGGGCGTTACCATTTTAATCTTGTCCATTCCTACACTCCTTACATCTAGTGTGTTGTCTCGTTCATCTTTAGCTAAACAATGCTGAATATTTTGCATTCCACAAGGCAGAGAAAGAAGGCGTAGCGGTGGCTACGTCGACTGACAACAACGCAGCGGATGGCAAAACAGGCAGTGTTGTTTAGCTGATTAACAGTCAATTTTCATTGGTGCCGTAGATATTGTACAGTCCATTCTTTACCATATTGTCATAAGCATTGATGATATGCCTGTTCGCAAGCTCCTGCGCCTTGTCCTTATCCTTCTCCTTGATAGCCTCCATAATGCTCCTGTGCTCGTTATTGGAGGTCTTTCCTCTTCCCCCGTTGGTCAGCGTCTTCTTCCTGACCCTCAGCACATATTCGTGAAAATCAACGAGCAAGCGTTCTAACTGCTTGCTGTTGCATGCCTCATATAAAATATGATGAAAACGGTTATCTAAATCCGCCATCTGATCCAGATGCCCTTTCGACGCATGGAAATCGGCCAGATACACATTCTCCTCCATCTCTTCGAGCTGCTCTTTGGTAATGTTTTCTGTTGCCCATTTGGCACAAAGTCCCTCCAAAAGAGAACGAATCATATAAATATCCTGAACATCCTTAGCGGTAATTCCGGTTACATATGCTCCCTTGTTCGGTACGATCTGAATCAGTCCCTCCAGCTCCAGCTGGCGGAACGCCTCTCTCACCGGAGTCCTGCTTACTCCCAGTTCTTCACCGATGGCTATTTCTTTAAGTTCCTCGTGGTCTTTATACTTTCCGTTTAATATATCTTCCCGTATTTTATTGAATACCCGTCCCCTCAAGGAATACTTATCAGTGACCTCCTGCTTTACATCATAACCTGCCATTCTTTAACCATGCCTTTCTCGTAGCTTATAAACAATTTATCAGCCGATTGTAAGGTTCAGTTTTTCACATGCCGCGTCGATTTGGCCGATCAACTCTTCATCCGTCAGTACTGTAATCCGTCCGCCGGCATATTCTTCATCTACCCACTTCTTCACTTCCTGCACCAGCACGGAGTTCTTATCTACCTGCTTATCATCGTGCAGCTTGAAATACGTGTTCATCCAGTGAGCGATTCCCGCCAGACCGGAGGTATCGCTTACCGCACAGAGCACTGGCCTGTTTAGAAACTTCTCCGTATCAAATATATTGTATATTTCTTCATTTTTGAGTAAACCGTCCGCATGGATTCCTGCTCTGGTAACGTTAAAATTCTTACCGACAAACGGCGTTCTCGGAGGTATCTCGTATCCGATTTCTTTCTCGAAATAATCCGCCAGCTCCGTGATAACAGTTGTATCCATGCCGTCTAAGGTACCCTTCATCTGTGCATACTCGAATACCATCGCTTCTAACGGAGTGTTGCCCGTACGCTCGCCAATACCGAACAGCGACGTATTCACGCCCGCACATCCGTACAGCCATGCTGTGGTAGAATTAGCTACCGCTTTATAGAAATCGTTGTGTCCGTGCCATTCGATCAGCGCATGAGGAACGCCCGCATGTGTATGAATCGCATAGATGATACCTTGCACGCTTCTGGGAATTACTGCCCCCGCATAGTTTACACCATATCCCATCGTATCGCAAGCCCGTATTTTAATAGGAATATTATATTCCTCCATCAATTTCATGAGTTCCACGCAAAACGGCACTACAAAACCGTAAATATCAGCTCTCGTAATATCCTCTAAATGGCACCTGGGGCTGATTCCCTCCTCCAGACACTCACGGATAACACTTAAGTAATGCTCCATTGCCTGCCTTCTCGTCATTTTAAGCTTTAAGAAAATATGGTAATCCGAGCAGCTTACGAGAATTCCAGTCTCCTTCATTCCTATTTCCTTTACCAGCTTAAAGTCTTCCTTACTCGCCCGTATCCAGCTGGTTACCTCGGGGAATTGATATCCCCGCTCCATACATTTGTAAACAGCATCTCTATCCTTCTTGCTATATAAGAAAAATTCGCTGGCACGAATCAATCCGTTAGGGCCGCCGAGCTTGTGGAGATAGTCATAAATGGTTACAATTTGCTCCGTCGTATAGGGCGCTCTGGATTGCTGTCCATCACGAAATGTTGTATCCGTAATCCATATTTCTTTGGGTACATTATGCGGTACGATTCTGTCGTTGAACGGAATCTTGGGGATTTCCGAATAAGGGAACATGTTGCGGAAGACATTGGGCTTTTCCACGTCATCCAAAATATACATATGCTCCTCTATTTGAAGAAGATTATTTTTTTCATTCATCGTCACAGGACGGTTTTCAAATGTGCTGTTATTTTCTCTCATAGTACCTCCATTCTGCCCTAACATACGGCAAGGCGCTTCTTCTTTGAAACGCTAGGTATTATTGTATACAATCATACGATTCATGTCAATATATAAATTGTATTAAAGTGACAGCATTCTTCCTACATTTACCATTCCCCAGCCCTGCTTCGTCCACGGTTCATGTAAATCCGTAGCGCTGTAATTGATTTTTCTCTTTACCTGCTCATTTGTAAGGAAAGGGTATTTCTGCAAAAGCAAGGCCGCCGCTCCCGAAACGATGGGTGTAGCCATAGAGGTTCCGCTTTTTTTCGTATAAGCGTTCTTATACCCCCGAAACGTGGAGCGGCAGGCTACGTTGCAGGATATGATGTCCGTGCCAGGAGCGACCACATCCGGTTTCTTCACCGCATAGGGCGACGGCCCTCTGCCCGAATAATCCTCACACAGCGAGCTCTTCCCGCTGAAAAACCCTCCTTCGTGACATCCCACCGTTATCACTTTTTTGCTGGCACCAAGCGGCGATATTGTCATAGGTTCCGGTCCCATATTGCCTGCGGCGCAGACCACCACGATTCCGCTGTCCCAGGCCGCATCTACTGTGCGGATCAGTTCGTTCATCCTGCTTTTATCGTCGATATGCCCTATTCCAATGGAAATATTAAGCACTCTTATTTTATATCTCTCTCTATTATCCAGTACCCACTCTATTCCCTTCCTCATATTATCTATGTTACCGTCACCGTTCTCATCTAATACTTTTCCTACGATCAGACGGCAATAAGGAGCAATTCCTTTATACATTCCGCCGGAAGCTTTTCCGCTTCCTCCGATAGTGCCGATAACGTGGGTTCCATGACCGCTGTCGTCATAAGCAGTCCTTCCCCCGTGAAGAAAATCATAAAAAGCCTCTACTCTGCCATCTAAATCCGGATGACTGCCTACCCCGGTATCCAGTACTGCCACCCTTATATCATCTACTTCACCATTTCTTCCAATATTGCAGGATGCTACGAGCTCATCCGTACAGCCTACTTGCTGTCTGACTCTAAACATAAAACGCTCCCGGCTTTTTAATTAATTTATGCCGGGAGTCGTTATTCGTTACTTTTTGTCAGAAGATATTCCAAGCTGCAAGCCCTCGCCCTATCCTGCAGGTCCTGTCATACTGGTATTCTTATTTAATTAAAAAATCCGTATGCGGTAAAACGCTGGACACTGAACTGTATACAGGTTGCACCGTCTATTGTTACCAAACGGAAATCTACCTTTTCTAACTGCCCATCCTCATCTAAGCATGCGACCTGAAGGGTCTCCTGCGCTACTCCCATGGGCTTGGGAATAGTTACCGTCATTTGCTGTTTTCCCGTCTTGCTGATGGGAATCAGCGTCTTCGCATCATACAGCGCAAGGTCGTAAACCTGCAGGCTTACAATCTTACCGCCCGGCACCGCTTTTCTATATGCGGCGCTTATGGTGCTTCCGGCACCGGCATTATCGCTGATGCTCAAAACATAGTTTTCATTGATTCCTGACAGCTGCGCTGTTGCTGCCGGTGTTCCTGATAAAGTAGCGCTATTTACTTCCACGGCCACTGTTCCCTGACCTGATATCTCCGCTTTGCTGCCTGAGACATACTCTACAGCTTCTCTCGGATTGGATATCTTATAGCTCTTACCATATACCGTTACCTGACTTGGAATCGTATTATCATTTACGTCCTCTTGGCGCATCACGATAAACTTAATCCTTAACCGTCCCTGCGTACCGTCCTCTGCCGCCTTCTCTACACTGCAGACCAGTCCCCGGAATCCGTCATCATAATCCAAAGCGGTACCCCTCACTGCCTCAGGCGTTACGCTGTCATTTACAATAGCAATTTTCACACCCTTTAGCACGGAGTCTCTATCCTCTTCATTGATCAATCTGGTTGCCGTCTTCTCATAAGATACGCCAGGTATGCTCTTGCCTAAGAAAACAGCGACCTCGCTTCCATCCTCTTTTATCGTATTTGTTATATCATAGGCCTTTAAACCTATTTTCTCCACAGAGGCGGGAATCTTTATGGTACTGATCGGGCATCCGGAAAATGCCCTATCCTTTATTTCTTTTAAATTATCACCACCGGATATGACAGTCAGTTTACTGCATCCGGCAAAAGCATCCTCTCCCACAATGGTACAAGTATCGGGCAGAGTAACCGTCGTTATCTCAGTGTGTCCTTTAAATACTTCCGCACCGATCTGCTTTACCCCTTCCGGCACTTCCACCGTATCGCCGACTCCGCCATAAGCAATCAAAATACCGTCTCCAACTACTGTGAACGGATCTCTTCTATTGACCAGGCAATTCTCCATCCACTTCGTCTTATCGAAAGCCGAAGGTTCTATCGTCGTTACTGAGTCCGGAATGGACACGGAAGCCAGATTATCCGCATGGTAGAACGCTCCGTATCCGATAGTCGTCACACCCTCAGGTATCGAAACATAGGTCAGTCCCGTCCTTGCAAAGGAGAAATCTCCTATTTCCTCTATCGTCTCCGGCATCTCATATTCTGTCAAAGCCGCGTTGCCATAATATGCCTGGGCCGCAATTTTCTTACCGTTTATGATCGTATACTTGGAATAGCCGCCGGAAGTCTGCCCGCCTCCCATCACCTCTGAGGATGCGGCACTGCTCTGTTCATCCTCCGTCTGCACATTTCCAGACAATACCTTGGAACGGCTGTTATCTATAAACACTACCGCGTTGCCGCCCACAATTGTACTTTGTCCCAATGTAGTCCCGGTATCTGAATTATCCGAGCTGTCAGCTCCATCCTGCCCGCTTTCATCCGAGCTCTTCGTTACCTCCTGATACTCGCTTTGGGCCACCTGAGATTTATCGCGCTTAGCTTCATATTCCGCCGCATAGGAACCTTCGCTCGCAGTAATGACAAGCTTCGGACAACCATCGAAAGCCGTCTCATGTATCGAGGCAACAGACACCGGTATTTCAATGCCGCCCAAGCTAATACAATCCGAAAAAGCCTTAATGCCTATAGAGGTAACAGCATACGGGAATAATACTTTCTCCAGATTCTGACAATTGGCAAATGCATAATCTGATATCTTCTTAACATTACTTCCTATTTCTACTTTTTTGAGATTCATACATCCCCAAAAAGCATTATTCTTAATTTCCTTCACTGTGGAAGGCATCTTATAGGTTTCCTGCGCATATCCAGGAATCATGGCGTACACAATGGTCTTATCTTTACTGTAAATCACACCGGAATCGTAGGCAAACCCCGTATTATTCTTACTCAGCTTAATTTCGCTAAGCGCCGTACAATTCACGAACACCCCATTGCCGAGAGTATCTAACTTCTTTCCTATTGTTACAGATTTCAAACTGCTGCATCCGCTGAACGCTCCGTTACCGATTTTCGTAACAGTATCAGGGATAACTACATTTTCCAACGAACTGCATCCACTGAACGCATTATAATCAATACTTTCCACATATCCCGGAATCTCGATCTTTTTAAGTTCCGTATGTCCTGAAAAAGCTTCTTTTCCAATGTGCTTCACCGATACCGGAATAGACACGGCACTAGCCGTACCCGTATAATTTACCAGCGTATCACCCTTCATCTGGAAATCGGAAGCAGATGATGATTCAGCTTCCACCTGAAGCAGGGGAAGCCGGAGTGCTGCTATTGCAACAAGGAGCAACACTCCAAAAAGAATCTTACTTTTTTTATTCATAGGCCCCCCTGCCATTAAGCCGTTTTTACTTTTGGCTGTACTTTATCCTTCTTCGCAAATAAAATAACAGAAATGCATGCAAGTCCTATTGCAAGGAACCACTTCGGATGAATCGGATCTCCTGTCTTAGGAGTCGCATCGATCAGACCTTCCGTAAGGTTCGCTTTATCTACATAAATCGTGTACGGTGAAAAATGCGTTGCCGTAAACTGAATACAAGGTACTCCGTCAATCGTCGTGAACTTCGCTCCTAATTCCTCAAGTTGAGAATTAACCACGCTTGCAGCTTTGTTGTTGCCGGCATACTGAACCAGTTCATCCGGCAGCGGCAGCGTAATATCTACAGTTATTCCGCTCACATCCGTTATCTTAGTCTGTCCCGTAGAATCGTACAAGCTGATATCCATCGGCCAATAAGCGATATTACTGAGATCGCCGTATTTTGCCTCCAAAGCCGCTATAACAGCCGCCGTCGCCTGTGCGTCCTCCGTTATCCTGATTACATAATTGTCCGAAGAACCGTTCACATTTGCGGACGCCAGATCCGTATTGGATATTCCGCTCTTTGTCACATCCACGCTTGTCGTCGAATTGCGAAGCGTATTTCTCGAATTGCTCGATACGGAAGAGGAACTTCCTGTTTTTAAATTCGCTGTAATATCTGCATTGTTCGAAGGCATCGTAAAAGTGGTGGAAATAGCACTTGCATCTACAAATCCTACTCCGGCAGAGGAACTCGTCCATTTATCAAATACTTTTCCATCAGCCGTCGCATATGCATTGATGGTAACGATTGTACCGGGGGTATAATCACCGCTTCCACTTCCTCCATGCACTACAACCGTATATTTTGTGGTATTGCCGGAAACCGAATTGTCACTGCTGCTTCCACTATCACTATTGCTATTGCTACTATTATTGCTATTACTATTGCCGTCATCATCATCGTCATCATCGGTACTACTTCCCGATGTAAACAACGCAACTACATCCAAATCCTTTGTCACATTCTGCCATAATGTTGCAGGAAACCATCCGCTGAAAGTATATCCTGTCTTAGTGGGATGCGCCGGTTCTATCGCACTTTCTCCCGCCGCCACCTGCTGCGGCTTTCCCACCATAGACGTCATTTCCGTATCTGCCCAGAATGTTACTGTGTAGGTATCCGCCTCCTTCTCTTCATAGGTAGCATAAATATCTACCGCCGCCGTAATATTGGTATAGGCTCTGTCCCAGCCTGTAAATACCATCCCGTCTACCGCCATCTTATCTGCTGAAGGCGGAACCGCATCCTTACCCGATACTACTTCCTGCGTATAATCACTCATTACCGCTTTATTATAGTCGAAGAATCTTACCGTATAAGTCGTAGCATCCTTTGCTTTATAGAGCGCCAATATTTCTCTGTCCTGCGTAACCGGGTTGAATATAGTCTCACTCGGCGACCATCTGTCGAATACCAATCCCTCCACAGTGTGGTCTGGAGGCGTGGGTAATTCAACATTCTGACCGTGTGTAACCTGAGTATCCTTGATAAGCACAAGGTTACTTTCATCCGATGCATCGAAGAACATTACCGACCACTTCGTTAGGAGATCTTCACTATCCGTCTGAATGAGATAGCTGTAGTCTGCTGCATATAGTGCCGCATTACTTGTAGGATCGCAGACAATTTCAATCTTATGCTTAGCAGCCTGATCGTTCTGCGGCCAGAAATCAGTTCCGTATACGCCGGTCCCATCCTCGAAAGGAGTATATGCAAAAGCATTAGCTGCAATCTGCTGTACACCATTGGGTATTTGAACAAATTTAAGTATCGTCATATTCCAAAACGCACCGCCTCTAATCGCTCTGGCGGTACCGGGCAATGTTACCTTATATAATAATTTACTTTCCGCAAAACATCTTTCCGGAATTTCAACAACTGAAGATTTAGTCAAATCCACTTCACCGATATCGTCACAATCCATGAATGCTTCTTTTGCAATCTCTTTTATTCCTGAAAATTCATCGGGTCCCACCAAACCGGAGCCTATCGCATTTCCCCTGCTCTCCAGGCATTCTACAATCTTCGTTTTCACACCGCTCGTTAAGCCATAAATAATTCCGTTGCTGTAAGCAAAATACTGGCTGTCCGTAAAGGTCACATTTGTCAGACTGGTGCAGCCTCTAAAGGGACGTAACCCAAGGGTTGCCGTATCAGGACCGATGTCCGCCGATACAAGCTTGGCACTTTCATCAAAAGCATAATTATTTATGACGGATGCTCCGCTTATATAAGCACTGATCAACTCCGGCATTTGTGCGAAAGTATACGATTCAATGGTAGGTATACTCTTTGTAGTAATACTCTGAATATCCTTTGCCGGAGAATCTTCTGTCGCGTAGTTATAAGACGAATCCACCGCCTCAAGGCTCGCTGGAGTATCTGACGTCCCAAGTATATAGCCATTTTTATCTAGCCCAGAAAACAAACCTTCTTTAATCGCAGTAACTCCTGTCGGTATTACAACATTGTATACGGAATTTTTCATATTCACCTGATTTTCCGTAGGACTTGTGTTTGAAAACGCGTTTTCTGCTTCAGAGCTTATTGCGCTGGTAATATAAGGATATAAATATTCTCCTATGCTACTATTTCCACTAACGGTGCCCGTTCCAGTTCCGTCTGTATTTTTATAACCGCTCACGACCTCTGCCTTCGTAGGAAATCCCTGCAGTTCTACAGCGCTTATATCAGGATTGTATTTAATCGTCAAATTAGATGGAAATCCGCTGTAGTAGGTTATATAGGTGATTGGCTGTCTTCCTTCATTAATATTGGCATCGGCCTTCATCGCATATTTAAAAGGTGCCGTATTGGTTCCCTTAGAGTTTTCAACCGCTCCCGAAAAACTAAGGAAGGGTGTTCCAGATAAAAATGTTTCAGCCTTACAAGAATAACCATCTTGTCCGCCTGCTGCATGAGTAGGCGCAGTAGTTCTTATCTCCTGAGTCGCAAATGCGTCGGCACCGATACTCTCTATATTAGCCGCCTCTGTAAAAATAACATGCTTCAGGTTGTGGCTGCCTTGGAACGCCTTGGCAGCGATTGTTATTACCGATGCCGGTATCGTGACCTTTTCTACCCAGCAATTATCATTAAAGCTTCCGTATGCAATGGTATAAATCCCATATGGTCCAATTTGCTCCGGCATGGTAAGCTCCGGAACTTTTATTCCTGTTGTAGAATTTCCATCCACATCTTCCACTCGGAATACAATGAGGTCTCCGGCTTTATTCACGGCATAAACAAGCCCAATCTTTACAGACTCCCCATCCTCATCCGTTCCCGTCGAAGGTACCACTATTTCATATTTATCTTCGCCATAATATTTAAAGGCAATGGAGGTTACCGTACTGACTCCCTCTGTTTTCGTTGTATTAGCGGTCTTATGGGAAGGGGTCTTTGTCGTATTGTTTGACCCGGACACATAGCCCGGTGCTTCAATATAGAAGGTTTCTCCGACATCGGCCTTAAACTCTTTGAATCCATATGATCCGTCAATATCGCCACTTTCCGCATACTTATCCGTCACAAAGTCCATCGTCTCGCTCTGGGTGGATATAAATTTAAGACTTTTACAGCCCTGCACCGTAGATAAATGAAAATACGATTTGCCGTTATCGTCCATTCCATCATAGCTTTTGGGAAATGTCAGGGACTGCAGAGAAGTACAATTTTTGAACGCTTTATATCCGATTTTCTGAAGGTTAGAATTCTTATCGGTTCCGGCCTCCGTTCTTATCAAATCCATAGTTGTTAAGCTTGTACAGTTCTCAAAAGCTGAATCTCCAATCACGCTTGTAACCGTAGGTAAGGCAAAGGACTTCAGGTTCCCGCAGTTATAAAACGCGTGATGCCCTATTGTATCGATCATCGCATTATAAGGCATCTCGACGGAAACCAGGTTCCCGCAGTTGGCAAAGGACCAGTTGCCCAATGTATTCAGACCATCCGAAAAGGATATTGCTTCAATATTGAAGCAATTATAAAAAGCATAATCGCCTATGCCTAATAAGTTACTGCCGATTGTAAGGCTTACGATATTCGCCGCTACTTTGCCTTCACCGGTTCCTCCAAATACGCTTTCCGCACTGGTGGAAGAACCTTGAATCTTCCAATCGTTATAGGTTGTATTGTATGCAGAATATTCATTTCCTATATAAGAAACCTTAGCATCCATGATCCTGCCTGTAGTATTTCCCGAAGCGAGTTCCCATTTAGTCTCATCCGTTAAATCTGCATCACTTGCAGGAATCCCGGTTGTATTACCCGTGTAATAAAATAAGTCAACATCCTGTTCCCCGTCCGGGCTCCATATCCCTTTTGATTCTTTGCTGCATGGATTGAACTTATCGAATACCGTCTTTTTTACTGTTACTACACCTGATGCCCATGAACCATCTGTTTGATATTCCTCATTTGTAGCTACATCCACATAAACGAACTTTGTTGTTTTATAATACAGCGGTTTCCCATTTTTACCAGCCGCTGCATAACCTCCAGTAGTTCCCAACGTATCCGTATACTTTACATAAGCGTCTACGGTATTGGGAATCGTCAGCTTTCCGCCTGTCAGAGACTGCGTTTTTAAATATCCTGTAATGACAGCAAATTTATTAGAATTGATACTTTCGCTGTCACCTTTATCATCTACATAAGCAAACTGAAAGGTACCGTCTTCCGTCTGATATATCCGGTCATTCGCATCCAAAAAAGGAACTGCTCCCCCGTTCTTCGTACTGGTCAAAGACTTAGCCCACGGATTACTTACCGTATCCCACTCACCCGCCGCCTCCGCCGGCGTCACCGGAATCGTCGTTACAATGATCGCCGAAACCATAAACAGACATCCCAGAGTCTTCCTAAGCTGCCTCCGTAATTTTAAATTCTTCTTCTTTGTATCCTTACCCTTAGCCATCGCTACTCTCCTCCGCCGTAAAACGATTTTATTGAATCCTCTTGGCAACCACCGCGAACCTCCCGTCCGTCTGCGAGTTGTCACAGGTCGACAGCGTCAGTAATTCGTCGCCGTACTCAGCGGTTACCCCGGTATCGTACAGAGACATTTCCGCCATCTCTTTCATATAAGAATTGAATTCTTCCATTGAATTCGCGTTTATGAATTGATAATATTTAAAAGAGACATCGTTCTCCTTCAAGACCTTTGCCCTGAACACATACATGATCTGGTAGGTGCCTTTTTCATATATCGTATCAAATTGTATCACACTATGTTCTTTATAGTAAGACTCTTTCACATATTTTTCCAAATCTCCGAACATCTTGCCGGACTTCATATGATGTCCGTACAGTATCAGATTCTGGGAGCGCGGAAACGCCTCGCACTGGTAATCCATGAAAATACTGCCATTCTTATCGTATTCTTGATTAAAGTTATACGTAAGATAATATTCGTTGTTGGATGTCTGCATTACAGGATAATCTATTATTGTATCGTCGATTTTAAGCCATCCGATTAGCTTTTTATTCTTATTATATAAAGTTTTATATTTAGCAAGAACATCCGGAAGTTCAATCGCTTCCTGCTCGCCCCGAACTACGATTACCCTTTCTCCTAAGTCCGCAAGCGCCTGACTGTCCTTAAGCTCTGCTAACTGTGCATAATTTGCGCCGGTTCTCTCCGCAAAAAAATAATATACGAAAAAATATCCCAAACAGGCCACCGCACATAGAGAGCATAACATCACGGTCAGCTTCCTGCGCTTTTCCACCGCCTTTAGCTGGTCTTCTATTTCACGGCGCATGTCCTCATCGAAGTCCTCCAGCGAAATTTTCTTGCCGCCCTTAATTGCTTTATGGCTTTTGTTTCTTTTCTTTTTATTTTTATTTTTCCCCTTTCCATTATTTTCCTGCCTCTTGTAACGCTCCACCAGTTCATATACTTCATCGTCGAAGTCATTACCGACCGCTGTCTCGAACCGGTAGGTCCCGCCCCGCATCTGTTCATATAGGGCGAATACCTCCTTTGGATTTATCAAATCTGTCTTGGACCTAATGATGTCTATCTTCTTCTTATCCCTGAGTGCAGCTTCATAATCTGCTTTCGTACGGAATTGCCTGCCCGAAACTGTTTGCCTTTCCGCTGCCATTTACCTGTCTCCTTTGTATCAATTATCCGTTATGCCATATATTCCCTGAATTATAAAACAACATATATTAACATATTACTAATACCTTGCAATTAATTCAAGTATTTTGTCGATTTATTGTACTAATTTTTTTAAAAATTTCTATATTTCTTTTTTATAATTCAGGAAACAAAAACATGCTATCCATCATAGTATAAACCATAAATAAAAATTTTTCTTTGGAGGCAAATTTATGAGTGATTTAACAGCAACAGGATGTGGCTGTGGCGGAGTAAGCGATAGCAACTCCGGATGTGGTTCTATACTTTGGATAATTCTTTTGCTCTGCGTATGCGGCGGAAACAACAATAGCGGCTGTGGCAACAACGGCATCTTTGGCGGAAACAGCGGATGCGGCTGCGATAGCATCATATTTATCCTGCTTATCCTTAGCTGCTGCGGAGGAAATTCCTTCTGCTAAAGCCCCTACGGAATCAGATAAAAATGCAAAGCTTGAGCTTTTCTGATTTCAACTACACATCTTGAAGATAGGCTCTCCCGAGCCTATTTTCTCTTGTCCGCCAGGGACTTACCTTCTGCGGCGCCGGTGTGTATGCTATGTAATAGCAATCTATTATTATATAACAATGCTGTCATATAGTAATGCTATCATAATAGCATGGAAATACGTATATTTTCACTTTTATGTACATAAGATTTTATGATAACAAAGGGGTAAGGGATCTTATGGAAGAAAAAAAGCAAGACAAAATAACGGCTTTTGATGTCCTATCTACAAACAATCATATACAGATGTTAAAAATTATTATCCCTTATTTCGACAGCCAGATGCAGAAACAATTAGCAATTTATGTGAAGTTTCTGGAACTGCAGCACACCCTTTCTTATTATCAGTCACATTCTTATGAACTGCGCAGCTGCGCCATTAAAAAAGAAGAAATAAATATCGGTAAAATATGCTCCGAGATTCTTCCCTACTGCACGCAGGAAGAAAAACAAAAGGTAGAACAAATTGCAGGTCTTTTCCGCTCCATGGATATGTATAAAGAAATGTTCAGTACCTTTGAAGTAATGAAAGAACTGTTTCCGGAAAGTTTCGAGGGCGGCTTCCCCTTTGGGGCGCCCCCTCAGCCTGACCCGGATTCCGGCGGTTATTCCGCGAATAATCAAGCGACTATGAATATGGCCGACATGCTCATGAACATGCTTTCTCCCGAGCAGAAGGCGATGTTCGAAATGTTTGGAGGTAACAACTATGAATCAGAACGAATGGATGGATGATCCCCTCGTTGCCGGCATCGACAGAAATAAGCTTCAATTTTTGCAGACACTCGTCTTCGAGAGCCGGAGCCTCTCCCGCGAACAGTTAATTCCATTTCTTATGAATGTATCGCAAAAGGGAAGGATGAATAATATTTTATTCGACGATGAAGAAATCGCTGCCATAGCCGCCGCGCTTCGCAAATACTCTTCCCCCGAGGAGGCTGAGAAGATAAGTAAGCTCATGGCTTTAAAGAGAAAACGTTAGAAAACAGCGTATGCGGGCCTTATCTCCTGCATACGCTGTTTTCTTTAATGATTAGAGTGTCAAAGGATGCGCAGCTACGCGCTTCTCCTGATTAATCAATTTATGGCTTCACTACGATATTGACGATTTTTCCGGGAACATAGATTTCCTTTACAATTTCTCCTGCAAGCTTCTCTCCCAGTGCCTCCCTGCCAGCCGCAATCGCCGCCGCCTTCGTGATGTTTACAGGCACCTTAATGACAACCTTCGTCTTACCGTTCAACTGTACGGCGATTTCCTTTTCGTCATCCACCATCGCACTTTCATCCGCTACAGGCCACACCACATGAAATACGGAATCGGTTTCACCCAACTGATGCCACAGTTCCTCGCCGATATGAGGTGCAAAGGGGGACAGAAGGATAACTGCTGTCTTTAACGTATCCTTGTCGATTCCTCCGTTTCTCGCCATGTCTATCATCTTATTATTGTATTCCATAAAGCCGGATACTACCGTATTCAGGCCGAAATTCTCAAGGCGCTGTGAAATGTCGGCAATCATCTTATTGCGGACCTTCAGCATTTCTTTGGTCGCTTCCACGTTTTTGTCCTTATTTTCCGTTACGAGATTCCATAAGCGCGTAATAAAGCGGTAAACTCCGTCGATTCCTCTGTCGTCCCATTCCGAATCCAATTCGGGCGGTCCTACAAAAAGCTCATATAGCCTTAAGGAATCGCAGCCGTAGTCATTCACCAAATCGTCAGGCGACACTACATTCCCCTTGGATTTACTCATTTTAATGCCGTTCTTTCCGGTAATCATTCCTTGATTGAACAGTTTGGTAAAGGGTTCGTCGAAGTCAATAACTCCGATATCGCACAAAAATTTCGTATAAAATCTGGAATAGAGCAAATGGAGCACCGCATGCTCCACTCCTCCGATATACATATCTACCGGAAGGAATTTGTCAGCTTTTTCTCTGCTCACCAGTTCTTTATCATTCTTGCTGTCCACATAACGCAGAAAATACCATGAGGATCCTGCCCACTGGGGCATAGTATTGGTCTCTCTCTTAGCCGGAGCGCCGCAGACAGGGCATGTGGTATTCACCCACTCGTCAATGCCCGCAAGAGGGGATTCTCCGGTTCCTGTCGGCTGGTAGGATTCCACTTCCGGCAAAAGCAGCGGCAGTTCCTCCTCCGGTACCGGCACACAGCCACACTTAGGACAGTGCACAATCGGTATCGGCTCTCCCCAATAACGCTGGCGTGAAAATACCCAGTCGCGAAGCTTATAATTCGTCGTCTTATGACCAAAGCCGAGCTTTTCGATCATCGCCGGCGCTTCCTTCTTCAAAACAGCGGATTCCATGCCGTTCCATTCACCGGAATTGATCATCGTTCCCGCCGCCTCGGTATACGCCTCGGTCATATTTTCTATTTCTTTTCCATCTTTGGCGATAACCTGGATAATCGGGATATTGAATTTGGTTGCAAATTCGAAATCGCGGTCATCGTGAGCGGGTACGCACATAATAGCGCCCGTTCCGTAGTCTGCCAGCACATAATCGGAGAGCCAGATCGGCGTCTTGGCACCGTTTAGAGGATTCACAGCATAGGAGCCCGTAAACACGCCCGTTTTTTCCTTATCCTGAAGCCTGTCCACATTGGATTTGTTGGCTGCATCCTGAATATACTTTTCTACAGCAGCCTTCGTCTCCGGCGTTGATAAGCCTGCTGCCAGCTTGTGTTCCGGTGCCAGCACCATGAACGTCGCTCCATAAAGGGTATCCGGTCTTGTAGTATAAACAGTGATCGCTTCATCCCTTCCATCCACCCTAAAATCCACTTCCGCACCGTAAGAACGCCCAATCCATTCGGACTGCATCTTCTTAACCTTCTCCGGCCAATCCAGCTTATCGAGATCCTCAAGAAGACGATCCGCATATTTGGTAATGCGTAACATCCACTGATTCAGATTCTTCTTAGTCACCTCTGCACCGCAGCGTTCGCACTGGCCGTTTACCACTTCTTCATTAGCGAGTCCTGTCTTGCAGGAAGGGCACCAGTTGATCGGCATCTCTTTCTGATAAGCCAGACCCTCCTTGAACATCTTCACAAATATCCACTGCGTCCACTTGTAAAAATCAGGATCCGTCGTATTGACCTCCATATCCCAGTCATAAAGTGCCGCTATCTGATTAATCTGGTTCTTGATATTCGCCACATTTTGTGCCGTAGACTTCGCCGGATGCACACCCATCTTAATCGCATAATTCTCTGCCGGAAGGCCGAAAGCGTCCCAACCCATGGGATGTATGATATAGTGTCCGCCGTTCAACATCTTATAGCGGCTCCACACGTCGGAGATCACGTATCCCCTCCAATGCCCTACATGAAGTCCGTTTCCCGACGGATACGGGAACATATCCAGACAGTAATATTTAGGCTTCTTCCCATCGTCTACGTTCACGGGCTTATTTTCCCATTCCTTGCGCCATTTTTCTTCAATCTCTCTGTGGTTATACGGTTGTGCCATCTTTTCTTCCTCACATTTTTCAAAAATTTCACGCCAAAAGGCGCAAAATGTGTTTAAGTATTTAATATGTATTTTTAAATTCAAGTAATTTTATACTTTTTCCCCTGTCATGTCAAGGTTTCCGTCCCCATTTCTATTAAAAACAGGATGCCGCATGCTTTATGCATTACGGCATCCTGTTTTCTATTATCAACTCTTTTTCATATCTTATTCTTCGCTGCCTTCCGCTACCTTGGCTGCTCTTGCGGCAACCTCTTTCTCCTGCACATCGCTGGGTGCCTGCTCATATCTTGCAAATTCATAGGCGAAGGTACCTCTGCCCCCCGTCATAGAACGCAAATCCGTACAATAACCGAACAATCCTGTCATAGGAATATCTGCTTCGATTACCTGCTTGCCTCCTACCGGATTCATGCCGAGTACACGCCCCCGTCTCTTGTTCAGATCGCCCATAACATCACCGGTATAAGCGTCGGGAACCGTTACCTTCAAAGATGCGATAGGCTCTAACAAAATAGGACCAGCTTCCATAAAACCTTTCTTGAACGCCTGAATGGTCGCCATCTTAAACGCCATTTCAGAAGAATCCACCGGATGATAGGATCCGTCGTACAGAATCCCCTTTACGCCCACCACCGGGTATGCCGCAAGAGGTCCTTTCAGCACAGATTCCTGCAAGCCCTTTTCTACCGCAGGGAAGAAGTTCTTCGGCACAGCGCCGCCTACCACCTCCTGTGAGAACTCATAAGGAGTCTGTAAATCTCCCGAAGGTGCAAATCTCATTTTAACATGGCCATACTGACCGTGTCCGCCGGACTGCTTTTTATATTTATATTCTACGTCTGAGGTCTTCTTAATCGTCTCACGGAACGCTACCTTAGGCTGTGTCAGCTCTATCTCTACCTTGTATTCGTTCTGCAGCCTGCTGGTAACCACCTCAAGATGCAAATCGCCCATTCCGTAAAGAAGCATCTGTCTGTTTTCCGCGTCATTCAATAACTTAAGCGTCTGATCCTCGTGCATCATTTTTTGCAAGGACTGGGATATCTTATCGATATCGCCTTTGTTTTTCGCATGATATCTCATATAGGTATAGGGAACGGAAATATCTGCTTTACCATATTTTATGGTGGTAGCTTTAGTGGAGAGCGTATTTCCCGTTCTGGCCGCGGTCAGCTTGGCGATCGCTCCGATATCTCCCGCATGGAGCTCGTTTACCTCTAAGGGTTTGCTTCCTTGAAGAACATAGAGCTTGCCCACCTTCTCCTCCACATCTTTATCGCTGTTATATATGAGGTCATCGGTCTTGAATACACCTGAGCATATCTTCACCAGGGAATATTTTCCGATAAACGGGTCCACAATGGTCTTAAAAATATATGCGGATTTCGCTTTTGAGAAATCGTAGTTCGCTTGAAAAATCTCGTTGGTCTTCAAATTAATTCCGGCTATTTCCTTATTCTCAGGACTGGGCATATATTTCACGATGTCATCCAGCAAGGTGTAGATTCCCTGACATAAAAGGCTGAAGCCCATAGTCATGGGAACAATCGTTCCGTCGATGACATTCGTGCGAAGAGCCGCTCTTATTTCCGCCTCCGAGAAGGTATCTCCTCCGAAATATCTCTCCATGAATTCCTCGCTTGTCTCAGCTACTGCTTCTAACAGAGTATCTCTGTAAAGCTGGAGATTAGCCTTGCTGTATTCCGGCACCTCACATTCCACAACATCCTTCCCCTGCCAACGGTAGCCGGTTTCTGTAATGACATTAACATAACCTACAAACTTCTCATTTTCACGAATGGGCAGATGAAAAGGCGCCATCTTCTTGCCATATGTATTCGTCATATCCTCCACTACCTGACGGAAAGAGGCATTATCCACATCCATATCCGTTACAAAAACAAAACGTGGAAGCTTATATTTATCGCACAGCTCCCAGGCTTTTTCCGCTCCGACTTCCACGCCGGCCTTACCCGATACTACGATGATGGCCGCATCCGCCGCGCTGACCGCTTCCTCCACCTCTCCTACGAAATCAAAAAATCCCGGCGTATCCAATATATTTATCTTAATCCCTTCCCATTCGACAGGAACTACCGAAGAGGAAATGGATATTTGTCTTTTCTGCTCTTCTTTTCCGAAATCGCTTACTGTATTGCCATCGGTTACCTTGCCCATTCTCGAGGTAATACCAGATAAATATGCCATTGCTTCAACCAGACTTGTCTTGCCGCTTCCCCCGTGTCCGAGCAATACTACGTTTCTAATCTTGTCAGTTGTGTAAACATTCATATAATTTCCTCCAATTTTCGCAGTTTTTAGGCAGTTTCCCCAGGCCGTAATTCTAGTCATACACTGCCCTTTTACTCCCATGTGTATATTTTACTAAAAGCTCATAAATATTACAAGTCAATTTAAACATTCTGCACATGTTTTTTGTTTTATTTTAAACTCCAATAAAATTACGCTTCAATATATAAAATCGCCGCGTTGACTTTCATACGTTGAAGTGTTATATTATCAATGTAAATACTGTATATGTCCACGCGCGAAATACATGGTAAAAGTATATGCAAGACATGCAGATATTAATATAAAAATTTAGAAGAAAGAGGAAAAAAATATGATTATTGTAATGAAACCAAATGCCGCGACGGAAAGTATCGAGTCAGTCGTTTCTTATATCAAAAATAATGGCTTGCAAACTCATCTCTCCAAGGGAGAGGAGGTTACCATTATCGGCATTGTCGGAGATAAGACGAAGCTTCCTACGGAAAACCTGATCAGTTTCAAGGATGTCGACCGCATCGTACCGGTCACGGAAAGCTACAAGCTGACTAACCGGAAGTTTCATCCCGAACCCACCACTGTAAAGGTAGGAAACACTTATATCGGCCCTGAAAACATGACCATTATGGCAGGCCCCTGCGCCGTGGAAACAGAGGAACAGCTCATGTGCATTGCCCGGGCGGTGAAAAAGTCCGGCGCTACCATCCTGCGCGGAGGCGCGTACAAACCAAGAACCTCCCCTTATTCCTTCCAGGGACTGGAGGAGGAAGGCCTGCGCTACATGCAGACAGCAAAAAAAGAAACCGGCCTTTCCACTATCTGCGAAGTGGTGAGCAACGAAGCGATAGAAGCCGCCGTCAAATACGTAGACATGATTCAGATCGGCGCAAGAAATATGCAGAATTTTATCCTGCTTAAGGAAGCGGGACGTTCCGGTCTTCCCGTCTTACTTAAAAGAGGGTTATGCGCTACCATCGATGAATGGCTTAATGCTGCGGAATACATCATCGCAGAGGGGAATCCAGACGTAGTACTGTGTGAAAGAGGTATCCGTACCTTCGAAACTGCCACGAGGAACACCTTGGACTTAAGTGCCGTCCCGGTTCTGAAAGAAAAGACACACCTTCCGGTTATCGCAGACCCCTCCCATTCCACAGGCGCTTACAAGTATGTACCGCCCATGGCGAAAGCGGCAGTTGCCTGCGGCGCGGACGGACTGATGATAGAGGTACATGACAATCCCTCCTGCGCACTTTCGGACGGCCCTCAGTCCTTGACCTTCAAGAAATTCGACAAACTGACAAAGGAGCTCAAGCCGCTCTGTGATTTGATGGGGCGTGAATTTACGGGGATAACTTTATGAAACAACTTACCTTGGGCTTTATCGGTCTGGGCCTTATCGGCGGTTCCATCGCCAAGGCGCTGAAGGCGGCATGCCCTGAGACTTCCATAATCGCATATGACGTAAACGGCAGTACTCTGGCTCTTGCTATGGAGGAAGGGATCACGGACCGCATCTCATCCTCTATCGACGCCTCTTTTTCAGCCTGCGACTTTATCTTTTTATGTGCGCCGGTTGCCGAAAACGATGAGAATCTAAAAATATTAAAACAATACCTTCCGCCCTCCTGCACTCTTACGGATGTAGGCAGCGTAAAGGGAGACATTCACCTCCATATCGAGGAAGCCGGGCTTTCCGGCCAGTTTATCGGCGGTCATCCCATGGCGGGCAGCGAACGTTTCGGCTATGCCAATTCCAAAGCTATCCTTTTGGAAAATGCTTACTATATTCTTACTCCCTCTCCTTCCGTTTCTGCGAAAAGAGTGGAGGACTTTAGACAGCTGGTCACGACTATGGGCGCCATTCCCTTAGTTCTGGGCGACGAGCAGCACGATTATGTAACTGCCGCGATCAGCCACCTTCCTCATATCATCGCCTCCTCTCTGGTGAATCTGGTCAGAGATTCCGACTCGAAGGATGGCATCATGAAGCTCATAGCGGCAGGGGGATTCAAGGACATCACAAGAATAGCCTCCTCTTCTCCCGATATGTGGCAGCAAATCTGCCTGACCAATACGGAAAACATCGCATCTTTGCTGGAGGATTATGTGGAGGCTCTCATACGGGTTAAGGAACAGCTTCGCAAGAAGGACGCTCAGTTTCTTTACCGCTTCTTCGATGAGGCTCGTATATATCGGGATTCCTTTATCGAGACTTCAAGCGGCCCCATTAAGAAATCCTATTCCCTCACCATCGATATTGCTGATGAAGCAGGAGCTTTAGCTTCCATTGCCACCATGCTCGCTCTCAAGAATATCAGTATCAAAAATATTGGCATCGTACACAACAGAGAGCTGGAGGAAGGCGCCCTTCGCATAGAATTCTATGAAGAAGCCGCGATTCAAACCGCCGGAGAAATATTAAAAAGCCGCGGCTATGTTATCTATGAAAAAAAATAAGGAGGATTCCAGTCATGAAATTTTATAAGACGAAGGAACTAAAAGGAGAGCTTGCGGTACCCGGCGATAAATCCATTTCCCATAGAGCGGTTATGTTCGGTTCTCTCGCCCTTGGCACTACAGAAATAACCAACTTCCTGCAAGGAGCGGATTGCCTTTCCACCATCGACTGTTTCCGCCGTCTCGGCATCGATATTAAAAATGAACCCGATAAGATCATAATACACGGAAAGGGACTGGACGGGCTGTCCGCTCCCTCTTCTATCCTGGATGCAGGTAACAGCGGCACTACTACCCGGCTTATCTCCGGCATCCTCGCTGCACAACCCTTCGAAAGTGTACTTACCGGGGACGATTCCATAAAAAGCCGTCCTATGAGACGCATCATGGAGCCTTTGACCATGATGGGCGCGGATATCATAAGCTTAAACGGCAATGACTGTGCCCCTCTTCGGATTACAGGCAAAAAACTGCGCGGCATCCACTACCGCTCTAAAGTGGCCTCTGCGCAGGTAAAATCAGCTGTCCTTCTGGCCGGACTCTACGCCGACGCAGTCACCGAAGTGACGGAACCCGTAATCAGCCGGAATCATTCCGAAATCATGCTGGGCACCTTCGGCGCGAAAGTATGGACAGAGGGTACTACTGCCTCCATCGAGCCCCGCCCTTCTTTGAAAGGTGCGAAAATCAACGTTCCCGGCGATATTTCCTCCGCCGCTTATTTCATCGCTGCCGGACTTATCGTTCCCGGCTCCGATATCCTCATTAAAAATGTGGGCATCAATCCTACCCGTGACGGCATACTGAAGGCAGCGAAGGCTATGGGCGGAAATATCGAGCTTTTGAACGTCAACCATGTAGGCGAACCTACGGCTGACCTTCACGTTACCTACAGCCAGCTGCACGGAATTACCATTGAAGGGGATATTATTCCTACATTGATCGACGAGCTTCCCGTTATCGCCGTTATGGCTGCTGCCGCTCAGGGCACCACTGTGATAAAGGACGCCTCTGAACTCAAAGTAAAAGAGTCCAACCGCATTGACGTCGTAGTGGAACAGCTCTCCTCCATGGGCTGTCACATAACAGGCACCGAAGACGGGATGGTTATCGAGGGCGGCCACCGCTTAACGGGCAGCATCATCGACCCTCATGCAGACCACCGCATCGCGATGAGCTTTGCCGTTGCTTCGCTCATCGCAGAGGGCGAAACCGAGATCCAAAACAGTGACGTCGTATCCATCAGCTATCCATCCTTTTACTCCGATTTACGGAACCTGCATGAATAAAGGAAGCAGGGCTTTGTTCAACTTCACCACTATTTTCCAGTTTTCATGTACAACTTGCTCATTTTGTTTAGGCTAATTGTATTTTTCGACAAAGAATGCTACAATCAACATAATAATAGGTGTAGAACAACTTGATCATGCTTTTAGAACAGGGGGTACTACAAAAATGAAGCTTAAAACAAGAGCACAAAAAGAAAGGAATGTCCAAGCAAAACAGCCGGAAAGTAAAAAAAGAAAAAGAGATTATTTTCTTTCCATCAGAACAAAAATAACTTTTATCCTCGTTATTTTCATCCTTTTATCCGTTTCTGTTAACTACAATTATCTCAGTAACCTTTCAAAGGATACTTTAACGAGCTACACAGAAGCGACCTTGCTGGAAATCGTTGAAGCGCAGAATAATTATATCGAGCAGTCCATCGAAAAATATAATTCTACGCTCACTTACCTGAACGGTTCGGAAAATTTCTATGTGTACAACACCAATCACGGCAGTAAGTATTACAAGGAAGTCCATGCTGCCCTGAACAAGTACATGACCCAGAATCCCACTCATGAAAGTATTAACTTCGTGGACGCGGAGACCTTGTCTCTTTTGGGGAGTACCGATATCGATAAGGAAGGCTCCGATTATTCGGGCGAGGCATTTATCAGTTACATAATGGAAAACCATAAGCCTGCGCAAAGCAACGTCTTCTTAGACGACGCTACGGGAGAACCTCTTATTTCCATCGGAGTGCCGCAAGCCAGCCATATCGATGAGAACACCCTGTCGGGAGTGATGTTTACAGACGTTAAAGCTTCTCTCCTCTCGGATACTTTATCCGATATCAGAGTGTTCAATTCCGATACAAGCTACGCTTATCTGCTTGATACCAATGGGACTTATATTTATCATCCCGACAAGGAGCTGATCGGCAAGCGTGCGGACACGCCCTTGATCGATCAGCTTGTAGCCGACATCGAAAAAGGAACGATTCCCGATGCTAAGGTAGTGACCGACAACTCTACGGGCCAGTATATCGCTTACAATATTTCCAATCTTAACCACTGGATTCTTTGTATTGCCGTTCATCAGGACTCCGTACTTGCCCCGATCGATGAGATGCGTCAAAGCTCCGTAAATATTAGTATTATCATCGTCATTATCTTGTCCGTGCTTGGATATATATTTGCCACTACGATTACAACACCCATCAAGGTCATCACAAGGATCGTTCGTAAGACAGCAGACCTCGATATTTCTCAGGACGATTCCTACCATTACCTTTTGAAAAAGAAGGATGAGACGGGCTCTATGGGACGGGCCGTATCTAAGATGAGACGGGCTTTCAGCAGCATGATGCATGACATTTCTTCCACCTCAGAAGTAATCAATACCAATTCATCGAGGCTGTTAGAAATAGCCAATACGATGAACGATAACGCCAGTACTACTTCCAGTGCAGCAGAACAGCTTTCTTCCAGCATGGAATCCACTGCCCGGAACACGGAATCCATCAGCAGGCAGATTCAAGCTATGGGCGGAAATACTGCTTCTATCAACGAAAAGGCGACACAGGGAGTAGGTTTTTCGGATGAGATCATGAAACGTGCCATCGCACTTCGCGAAAGCACTCTGGCAGCTACCGAAAAGACAAAGGCAATGTATGAAACGGTAAGAACGGATACGCAGTCAGCTATCGACAGCTCCAAATCCGTTTCAAAAATTAACGAAATGACTAAAACAATCATGGAAATTTCCAGTCAGACCAGTCTGCTCTCTTTAAATGCTTCCATCGAAGCTGCAAGGGCGGGCGAAGCGGGCAGAGGATTCTCTGTTGTAGCGAGTGAAATCGGAAAGCTTGCGGACCAGTCCTCCAAGACAGTTACCAGCATCACAGCTATAGTGGCCGAGGTCAATACCGCAATCGACAGGATGACTTCCAGCTTAACGGCGACTTTGGATTTCCTGAATCAGACGGTGCTTGCGGACTATCAAAGCTTCGTTACTGTCAGCGAGCAGTATTCGGAGGATGCCGGATTTATTAACAGAACGATGTCCGATATCGATTTATCCATCGATGAGCTGAATAATACGATGATAAAGATAGCCGATTCCATCCATCAAATTAATATCGCTATCAACGAGACCAGTCAAGGTGTCGGTGTAGTTGCTTCCAATAATGCTCAGACAGCAGTTCTCACGGCGGACACTTATCATATGGTTGAGACAACGCTGGCACAATCGGACAAGCTGAAGGAGATGGTAGATAATTTTACCCTCGATTAACTCTCACAATGATTTCGAATTCGAGATTTACTGATTAAAAAAGGCACTTCACGTGATATTTATCCGTGAAGTGCCTTTTTATTTTTCTTATATAATTGTTCAGCACTTGCCTGCTGCCTGCTCCATCGCATCCCATACTTCGATTCTAAATGCATCCACTTCCGAAAGTCCCATAAATATCGCACCATACTCATATTCCGTTTCAAGCTTTTCTATTCGAACAATTTTAAGAAGAACACGAATCACTTCTTTCGTCCAGATCATAATATGAGAATCGTACACAGCATCCATTTCCAGTATTTTCGGACAATGAAATCCCATTCCGGATTTGGAAATATCAAAAACATTAATAGTAATCAACTCATGCTCGCCATTGTCGATCCTCTTAACAACAATATTTGAATTCAAATCCATACGTCTGCACTTTCTCAGTTTTTCAACATCCATGTTTTCCATCCTCCTGCGCCATATCCTTGGCACATTTTCCCTTTCGTAAAGAATCAATATGATTGTATACTATAAATATACAACTATATTATATATAACAATATAACATTATATTGATTTTGTAAAGGAATCTGTGATAAACATAGCATCTCCAAAGCTAAAAAAGCGATATTTTTCCCTTATTGCTTCCTCATATGCGCCTAGTACATGCTCTCTTCCTGCAAGAGCAGATACGAGCATGACCAACGTAGACTCCGGTAAATGGAAGTTAGTGATTAGTCCATCCAATATCTTGAAGCGATATCCCGGATAAATGAATATCTCCGTGTTGTCGCAGCCTGGTTGCAGCACACCATTTTCATCCGCGGCGCTTTCCACCGTGCGGCAGCTGGTAGTCCCGACACAAACGACCCTTTTTCCGTTACGCTTCGCATCGTTTATCATATCTGCCGCTGCCTTCGTCACCTGATAATATTCCGAGTGCATATGGTGCTCCAATATATTATCCGCCTTTACCGGCCGAAACGTGCCCAGGCCTACATGTAAGGTCACATAGGCGATTTTCACGCCTTTTTCTTCTATTTTACCAATCAGCTCCTTCGTGAAATGCAAACCAGCCGTAGGCGCAGCCGCCGAGCCTTCATATTTGGCATATACGGTCTGATAGCGGTTCCTATCCTGAAGCTTATGAGTGATATAGGGAGGCAGGGGCATCTCTCCCAGCCTGTCCAGCACCTCCTCAAAGATACCTTCGTAGCGAAACTGAATCAGCCGGTTGCCCTCATCCACCACATCCAAGACCTCTCCTGTCAAAATACCATCGCCAAAGCGGATAACCGTTCCCGTTCTCGCCTTCTTGCCAGGCTTTACCAACGCTTCCCATATGTCGTTTTCCTGCCTTTTTAAAAGCAGTACCTCGATTGCAGCTCCGGTATCCGCCTTCGTACCTAACAGTCTGGCCGGAATTACCTTCGTATCGTTCAGCACAAGGCAATCTCCCGGTTCCAAATATTCGGTAATATCCCGGAAAATCCGGTGCATCACCTCTCCCGTATCCTTATTCAGCATAAGAAGTCTGGAACCGGAACGATCCTCAAGCGGATCCTGCGCAATAAGTTCCTGTGGCAGATCAAAATAGAAATCGGATTTTTTAAACTCTTCCATAACATTTCACATATCTTTCTTTCATATCCTCTTATCTCATTTACAGGGACGCATTGTTCAAAAATGCCACATATCCCCGTTTGGCTTCATATACATCCGCCTTGCTGGTCGCCTCCCAGGGAGCATGCATATTCATCACCGCCACCCCGCTGTCGATAACGTTCATGCCGTACAGCGCGAGAATATATGCAATGGTTCCGCCGCCGCCAACATCCACTTTTCCCAGCTCCGCCGTCTGAAAATGTACTTTTTCTTTATCAAAAATCGCTCTGATATGTCCCATATATTCCGCATTCGCATCGTTGGAGCCGGACTTTCCCCTGGAACCGGTAAATTTATTGAATACCATTCCATCCCCCAGATATGCCACGTTCTTCTTATCAAAGCAGGAAGCGAACGCCGGATCAAAGGCACTGCTTACATCGGAGGACAGCATGCAGGAGGATGCCAGACACCTTCTCACCTTAAGCTCGCTGTAATCTCCCGCCAGATTCATCACTTCCGCAACTGCATTCTCGAAGAATTTAGACTGCATGCCCGTTGCTCCCACACTGCCTATCTCTTCCTTATCCACTAAAATACAACAGGTAGTCCTCTCTGTTTCCTTCACTTCAAGCATAGCCTTCAATGAAGAGAATGCACATATCCTATCATCCTGCCCATAAGCCAGAATCATACTTCTATCAAAGCCTGCTTCCCTCGCCTTCCCGGCAGGAACGACCTCCAGCTCGGCAGAAATAAAATCCTCTTCCTCTATATCATAGCTTTCCTTCAAAATAGCAAGGATACCCTTCTTTACCGCATCCTTACCATCCTTTCCTTTACTCTTTTCCCCTTTTTCTCCCTTTTTTTCTATTACAAGAGGCTTATTCCCCACAATAATATCCAAAGCCTCACCTTCAATAACCTTCGAAGCCTTCTTTTCCAGCTGCTCTGCCGCAAGATGAATGAGCAGATCCGACACAAAAAATACCGGATCATCTTCATTCTCTCCCACATTGATCTCTACCGTCGTCCCATCCTTCTTAATCACCACGCCATGAATGGAAAGCGGAATCGTCACCCACTGATACTTCTTCACCCCGCCGTAATAATGCGTATCTAAGTAAGCGAACCCGCCTTCTTCATATACCGGATTCTGCTTAATATCAAGCCTCGGAGAATCCAGATGAGCCCCAAGAATATTCATTCCCTCAGCCATCGGTTTCTTTCCCATCTGGAACATAACGATAGACTTATTCATCCAGACCGAATAAACCCTATCCCCCTCCTTCAGCGCCTTGTTATTCTTAATCAGAGATTGCAGCTCCTGATACCCTTCTTTTTCAATCATATTGACGATAGTATCGATGCACTCTCTCTCCGTCTTCCCATTATCCAAAAAGTCCATATATTCCTTTGCATGCTTCTCAAGCTCTATAAGCTGTTCTGCACTATATGTCCCCCAAATATTCTTATTCTCCATAACCGATCCCAGCCGCATATGCGGCCTCTCCTTTCTTTTTTTGTCTATTGACGCAGTTCTATTCCCATGCTCTCCAATCCATTCAGTATCTTCTTCATAGCCGACGCAACATCATTCTCTTCCAACGTCCTATCCTTCGCCCTGAATGTAATAGAATAAGCTACCGACTTATAACCCGCTTTAATCTGCGCTCCTTCATAAATATCGAATAGATTATAAGCCTCCAGAATATTTCCTCCGCGCTGTTCGATCATCGTTTCTATCTGTCCCACGAGAATACTCTTCGGTACCACCATACTAATATCGCGGGATACCGCAGGATACTTCGCGATACCTTCGTACTTTCTGTCAAAGGTAGCAAAAGGCTCTATCTGCGGCATATCCAGAACAGCGATATACACCTTCGTTCCTATATCGTAATTATCACATACCTCCGGATGTACCTCACCCAGATAGCCTACCAATGTGCCCTCATATACTATTCCCGCCTGACGTCCAGGATGAAGGAAGGGCTTTCCCGCCTCCGGGTCGTAAGAAGGCTTCTTCCTCAGACCGATGCTGTCAAAGAACTCCTCTATAACACCCTTCATCGTGAAAAAATCTCCCTCACCGTACATACCAAACGTAAACTGCATTCTCTCATCAGGCAGATCCGTAAGCGGCAACGTCTTGGGAATATAGATATTTCCAAGCTCATACAACCTTACATCTTTATTTCTTCTATTGTAATTCGTAGAGAGGCTCGTTAGCATTCCATTAAGGGAAATCGTCCTCATAATGGAAAAGTCTTCGCCCAAGGGGTTAGCTATCGTAATCGCCTTCCTCAAATCGCTGTCCGGCGGAAGCAGCAATTTATCGAATACTTTGGGACTTTCGAAGGAATAACACATTCCCTGCGAGAATCCGCTAAACTGTGCTATATCCCTCGCTTTCTGCTCGATTCGCAGTTTGAAGGGAAGCTTTCCCGTCGTCGCTTCGCCGCTTGGAAGTGATACCGGAATCTTATCGTATCCGTAGAATCTAGCCACTTCTTCCGCCACGTCCGCAGCACACACAATATCCTGACGGAAGGACGGCACTACCAGCATATCCGTTTCCTTCTCATACTTAAGCTCTAGCATCTCGAAGATGTGAAGCATCTCATCTCTTGAAATATCAGTACCTAAAAGCTTATTGATCTTCTCCGGATCGAAACGTATCTGAACATCCTCCTTCATCGGAACGCACACGTCTACCATTCCGCCCACTACTTCTCCGCAGCCCAGCTCTTGTATTAATTGGCAGGCTCTATTGATTGCTGCCTCCGCATTATGAGGGTCCAAACCCTTTTCGAACTTGCCGGAAGCATCGGTGCGAAGTCCGATTCTCTTAGCCGATTTACGGATGTTCGTACCGTGAAAGGTTGCTGCCTCGAACAAAACGGTCTTTACATCATCCGTAATCTTAGAATTCTCGCCACCCATGATTCCTGCAATGCCGATTTCCTTCTCGGCGTCGCATATCATAAGCATTTCTTTGTCCAGCTTTCTCATCTGGCCGTCAAGGGTCTGAAACTCATCTCCGTCCTTCGCGCGGCGAACTATGATTTTATGACCCGCTATCGTATCCAAATCGAAGGCGTGCATCGGCTGTCCATATTCCTCCATCACGTAATTAGTTATGTCAACCAGGTTGTTGATCGGACGGATACCGCTGGCCGCCAGACGTCTCTGCATCCATTTAGGAGAAGGTCCTATTTTAATATTGGTGCATACTCTCGCAATATATCTGGAGCACAGGTCCGGATCCTTTACATCCACAGAAATAAAGTTCTCCACCCTTTCGTCATTTTCCTTCACTTCGACTGCCGGAACGGCGAAAGGCTTTCTAAAAGTTGCCGCCGCCTCGCGCGCGATGCCCAGCACACTATAGCAATCCACGCGGTTGGAGGTGATCTCGTATTCAAATACGGTGTCTTTGAGGCCCAAAGCTTCTACTGCATCGGAACCTACCTGCACATCGTTTCCGAAAATATAAATACCATATTCGGGCGCCTCCGGATACATTTCCCTCGTAGTTCCCAGCTCTTCGACAGAGCACATCATACCGTAAGAAGGAACACCGCGAAGTTTGCCTGCCTTGATTTCGATCCCATTTTCAGGAAGCGGACCGCCGTCATGCCCTCCCGCCACTTTACCTCCGTCTAATACCACCGGTACTTTATCTCCTTCTTTGACATTAGGAGCGCCCGTAACGATCTGAATCACTTCTCTTCCTACGTTTACCTGACATACGATCAGCTTATCCGCATCGGGATGCCTCTCTATTTTTTCAATTTGACCTACTACTATTTTTTCCAGATTCTTATCCAGTCTTTCATAACCTTCCACCTTCGTTCCCGACAGTGTCATCGCATCACAATATTCCTGATCGGTACATTCCAGTTCCGGTACATATGCTTTGATCCATGATAATGCTGTGTTCATCTTCTATTCTCCTTCATTATACACACGTATGCCGTCTTTTTTCTAGCTTTTTAGAAAAGAGGACGTTAAAATTGTTTCAGAAAACGAATATCGTTCTCATAAAGCAGACGCATGTCATCGATTTCATATTTCAAAAGTGCAATACGCTCCAAGCCTATGCCGAAAGCAAAGCCGGTATATTTCTCGGGGTCGATGCCGCTCATCTCCAGCACATGCGGATGTACCATCCCGCAGCCCAATATTTCAATCCAGCCGGAGCCTTTACAGAACCGGCAGCCTTTGCCGCCGCATTTATAGCAGGAAACATCCATTTCCGCGCTGGGCTCCGTAAATTGGAAATGATGAGGTCTGAATTTGACTTCGGTACTCTCCCCGAACAATTCCTTCGCAAACACTGCAAGCGTTCCTTTCAAATCAGCGAACGTAATATTTTTATCGATTACCAGACCTTCGATCTGATGGAAGGACGGGGAGTGGGTAGCATCCACTTCATCAGAGCGGAACACTCTTCCCGGAGCCAGCATGCGGATAGGCAGATGTCCTTTTTCCATCTCGTGTACCTGAGTAGGCGAGGTCTGTGACCTTAGAAGAATATCTCCGGTGATATAGAAGGTATCCTGCTCATCCTTAGCAGGGTGTCCCTCAGGAATATTCAGCGCCTCAAAATTGTAATAGTCCTTCTCAATTTCCGGTCCTTCTACAACTTCATACCCCATGCCTACGAAGATTCTTTCTACTTCCTCCAACGCTATCGTATTCGGATGCCGGTGTCCCATATTATTCTTCCTGGCAGGAAGCGTCACATCGATGACCTCCGCTTTCATCCTGGTCTCCCGCAGGGAACGTTCCATTTTCACTCTGCATTCTTCCAATACTTTTTCTATCTCTTCTCTCGTCTCGTTGACAAACTGTCCTACCTTGGGTCTATCCTCCGGTGCTACATCCTTCATACTTTTCAAAACCGCCGTAAGTTCCCCTTTTTTTCCCAAGTAATTTACGCGGATCTCATTCAATTTCTCAAGCGCATCGCTGGCTTCTATCTGCCTGATGGCTTCTGCTTTAATCTGGTTTAATTTTTCTTTCATTGCTTTTCCTTTCTTCTAACTGTCAGGGAAACGGTTATTAGGAGCACTTTCCCATTACAGAACAAAAGTGTGCTTCGCGCACTCTCGCGCTAAAATACTTCGGCAGCACAGCTTTTGTTCCGCTTGCGCAGCTGCGCATCCTGCACGGAGTGCTTTTATTTCATAGGAAACCGAAATATTACTCCTGCAGCGTAACAAGGTCTTTCCTATGAAATAAAAAATCCCTGACACTACTCTCATAATGTCAGGGACGAAATTTATTCCGCGGTACCACCCGAATTCCTGTTAGATAACAGACTCTCTTCTCACGTAACGTGTGATCTACGTCCTGCACTAATTTATGCTTCTCAAAATCATAAAACGGCTAAGCAATATATTTTCATACAGGATGCTCCGGTGGGAATCTCAAGCGCCATCTGAACTGGGGGAAGCTTTCAGCCGGTGACTTCCTCTCTCTGACAGAAAATGTAACTCTACTAACACCTTCATAGCATTTCTTATTATATATTTATTTTATAGCATTCTAACTGATTCTCATTGTAGTGAATCTTTTTTAAAATGTCAAGTCTCTTCTTTTCTGTACATCAATTATTGCCATGAAGCCCTACGCCGAATAGAAATTTATAGGCCGGCCCAAAGTATCTGTTGATATAAGCGCCTATCATAATGATATAAATGCACATGTAAAGCCAAAGCATGATAACAACGATAGTCGCCAGATTGCCGTAGGTGCTGAAATCATTCACTCCTCCCACATAAATGGAAAAGGCCCATGAAAACAAGTTCCAAACGATCGCGGAGAAAACGGCCCCGGGTATCTGCAGCGTGAATTTCAGTTTCTTATTGGGTATATAGGCATAAATCATGGTAAACCCTAAAATCATAATTGCAAAAGAAAACAATAATCGGAAATTCATTAAAAAATCGAATATCTTTTTCGTCTCCGGCACATTTCTGATCACGCCGTTTACCAAAGCATTTCCAAATACCATTACTACCAGGGACAACAGCAAGACTAAGAGCATGAGTATCGTGTAGAAAGCAGCGATTCCCCGAAGCACTACATAATTTCTATCCTCATCTACGTCGTTGATCTCATTCAGCCCCCGGATAAGGGCCAGCATTCCCTTCGCCGCCGACCAGAGCGTAGCGATTGCCGCTATGGAAATGACTCCCGCTGATTTATCATACACGTCTTCTATAATCGATACTACGAGAGAATCCACCATATCGGGTGTCATATCCGTCATAAAGGTCATGAGGTTCGCCTCAGTGATGGTCGTATACGGAATGATGGAGCAAAGCAAAATCAGCATGGGAATTAACGACAAAAAAAGGAAAAATGCCGTACTTGCCGCAAAAGCGCTGATATTTTTTCTGTTCGTCTGTTTGTTGAAGTCATTGAAGATATAAAGGATTCTTTTAAACACTCCCCGTCTCCCTTCCGCCTGTTAATATGCATTCTTTATTTCGCAGGTCTGATAAAAAAATGATAGAATACCCTGCGCGTCAAAACCCGTATTAGCCATAGCCTTCGCGCCGTTCTGAGACATTCCTACGCCGTGTCCGTATCCGCCTCCGACTAAGGTATATCCTACCACAACGCTTCCTTCTTTGCTAGTCGTAATTGTCATATAGGCGCTGGGAAGCAGCGTGGGCGTAGCCACCTCACTTCCATCCTGCCTGATCACCATGCTCTCTCCGTTACTTAGCACATATCTTATATTGTGCTCTGATACGATTTTATATGTATTTTTTGTCCCCTCTATGATGAGTTCATCCGCCGCGCCGCCGCTGTTTCTCTTTTCAATATAAATATTCTTTATCTCTCCCAGCTTTTTTACGGGCTCACTGGAAAAGCTTCCGTCCTTTATCTTCGTCAAGACGAGTTTCTCATTCACTTCATAGCGCTTTTGAATTGAGGCAAGAATTTTCTCCGAGTCCACATGTTCCACCTCATATCTCCACCGGTACCAAGCCTCTTCTTTTTCGTAATCAGAATCGAAGGACTGGCCGATGAAGGAATCGAATACTTCCTCCTTCGTCATTTCTTCTCCGCTATATTGCTCACCATCTTCTCCTATCCGCTTGGCTACGAGATAGGAAGTATCCTCTTCGGAATCCGATTTCCATATATTGGTGTCCGAACCGAAACCACAGGAGGTGGAATAATAATAGGAACCGCACAACTCTTCGCCGTAGTACAGCAGCTCCCCTGTCGTCTCCTTTACCGCCTTGGTGGTCTGGGCATTTTCAGCAATGTTATTATATACCTGATATCCGGCGCTGTCATCCACATGCGCTCCAAACTGGGCGACACCCGAATGGGACATATGCCTGTAGGCGTAGGTTCTGGCGCATATGGCTTGTGCCTTCAGCGCTTCTAACGGATAGGAGGCCGGCATCTCGCTCGGCACCACGGAATACAAATACTCCTCTAACAAGAGCTCGTTCACGGCCACCAAGCCTTCCGAAGTACGGGATATCTCCAGCTTGCCCCGGTAAGCGGGCGTTCCCTGCGCACGCCCTACGGACAATAGCTGGATTCTTCCTGTCAAAGCTGTGGGCTCTATATAAACCCTTTCTCCTACAAAGTATTCGCTGTCCCGATCGATGACAACTTTTTCTCCTGCCTTATGCTCCTCTCTCTTCAAGTCATTGTAATTGCCATAGCTTACCGTAAAATCCGTATCCGACGTTAATTCCAGCTTTTCATGATAAGCGCTGGCAAAATCTGTATTTTTTATGACCACGCGGATATTTTCCATGGCTTCATCTCTGGTGATAAGTCCCGCACATACCATTCCGTCCTCCAAAACAAAATCCGTAAAATTATAGCCGATCCGCAAGTCCTCCTGTCCGCACTCACTCAGGGTCCCGTACAGCTTATAAATCTTCAGCCCTTCCTCATAAGGATATTTTCCATAGCCTTCGATTTCGATACTGCCATCTCCGAGGCTTAGTAACTTCCCGTTTATCTTTTCATTTTTAATTTTTACCGATTGCAGGCTTCCGTCTGCAAATTCCATATCGGCAATCTGCTCCCTCTGCGCCTGCTCAGCCTTCTCATACGGAAATTCTATTTCATATCCTTGCACGAACGCCCGCAGCGTACCGTCCTGCGCTTCTACGAGCCACGTATTATGCAGACTATATCCACGGCCCACCGCCTGATAGACGGCAAGGAAAACATCGTCCTTTTTATATGCCTTGATTACTTGGTATTTGTATTGAGGAAACGAATCCGAGGCATAAGAAAATCTTCCTTTCTCCGTTAACATTTCTTTCTCTGCGAGCGAATTTCCTTCTTCGTCCCATACCTCCTGTCCCGTCCCCAGTATGACTACATTCTCAAAAGCAATTCTCTCTCTCATATCATAATAGGTGAGCAGGCTGTCGTAAAGACGATACCAGTCCTCTTTCAAAAAATAGAAGCCTTCCTTATACTTCTCTTCATATTCCTTCTCATACCCGGATGCGGCATCCTGCGGCATAGCCGCGGAAAATATGATTAAAAACTGGTCGTAGGTTAAGACTGCTTCCGGATTTGCAGCCAGCTCCCCCTTAAGCTCAGTAAGGGCCGTTTCCAACCCGTCTCCTGCCTCCAGTGCCTCGCTAAGGATCAGCGCATCCTGAAGCCTTATGTATTCTCCTTCGGGCTGTTTTATCCTCCCCATGCGGATACTTACAGCCAATATATAAACAATGATAAGCAGGCCAACGATACAAAACAGCATTTTCAGAAACATTCTGACATTATTATTCATTAAAAATCTCCCGGTCTTCTATTTTCACACGGCAACGCCGGAATACGACGCCTCATAAATCATAATTTTCTATTGGAAAAAAGCAGCCAATACGGCTGCTTTTTTCCTTCGTAGCATACTACATAAATCCCCGAAATGCCGGTTCTTGTACTTTGACTCCTAGCAAAGCTAGGTGGGTGACCGCAACCTTACTTTTGCCTTCCCCTCCAATCCTCTTTCGAGTGGGGGCTTGACAGCGATAAGGCAATGTAGGAATCCCGTTTAAAGTATCTGTAGGTTCAAAATAACAAGAGTTATCGAACATTTCAGGCTACTATTATTATATCCAACCCATATATAAAATACAACTGTTAATTTCCTAATTCCCTTTCTTCACTTAAGGAAAATTAAGGAATTTAAGGAAAAATCAGCACTTTATCTATATTCTCAAGGGACTTGTGGCCTCCTTCAGCCAATCCTTCTCCTCCTCCGTCAAAAAGCTTTCTGTCCGGCAATAAACCTGTTCATGATACCGGTTCAGCCTTTCTACATCTACAGGCTGCATATAAGTTGTGTCAATAGCCTCCTTATCGATAGGTACGAAGGTAAGAGTATCGAAATACATAAATTGACCGTCCGCATTTTTTTCGCCCTTCTTAGCCACAATGACATTCTCCGTACGTATTCCATGGCTGCCTTCGATATATACACCCGGTTCGTTGGAAATTACCATACCCTCTTCAATGATCGCTTCCACAGCTCCCTTTGCAAAACGCCAGCGGATACTCTGAGGGCCTTCATGTACATTGAGTATATAGCCGATTCCATGTCCGGTTCCGCATTTATAATCGATTCCAATGTCCCATAGCGGCTGTCTTGCCAATATGTCCAGATTTCTTCCTGTACAGCCATAGAGAAATCGAGCCTGCGTAAGCTGCAGCATACCGATAGTGACCTTGGTGAAGTGCTTCTTTATCTCAGGACTGATTTCCCCTAAGACGATAGTTCTCGTCACGTCGGTAGTTCCGCCCATATACTGTCCGCCGGAGTCAACTAACAGCATTCCCTCCGCCTTTATTTCCTTCGCGCTCTCAGGCAGCGCCTCGTAATGCATCATAGCGGCGTTTTCCTTATAGGCACTGATGGTCGGAAAGGACAAATCGAGAAATCCATGGATTTGTTTCCGCAGACCGTCTAAATACGCCGCCGCCGTAAGCTCCGTGATTTTCTCTTTTCCCGCGTTTTTCTTAAGCCAGCAGATAAATTTTATAACGGCTGCACTGTCCTTAAGATATATCTCTTCCATTCGGGAAAGCTCGATCTTATTTTTTACTGCCTTTAAAGCTTCCGTAGGGTTACTTTTAAAAACACATTCCGCTTTGTCCGACAATATCTTATACAAAGTATAATTGATATTCCCTTCGTCCAGAAGCACTTTCCCTTCATAGTCATAACCGTCTAGGAACCTTTCAGCATTTTCATAATCCTCGATCATGATACGGTTTTTCAATGCATATTCTGTGAAGTCCGCCGTAATCTCCTGCGGCTGAATGAAAAGATACAGCTTGGCGGGCGTAAGGAAGCCATAGGAGAGCGCCACCGGATTACACGCCACATCGTTACCCCTTATATTCATAAGCCACATCAAATCGTCGAGCTTGCTCAGCATGAGGTATTCTGCTCCGGATGTTTTCATCTTTTCCCTGACCGTAAGAAGCTTCTCCTCCATGCTCTGTCCGCTTATTTCTTCCGGAAGGATTATGACTTCGTGTGCCGGCAGAAAGGGCCTCTCCTGCCATAAGTTTCCTGCCACATCCTCCTCATAGGAAATACGGATATCCGTACCTTTCAGCTTCCGTTCCAGCTCTTTTCCTTCTTTGCAGCTCACCGTCCGCCCGTCGAAGCCGAGGGTCTGCCCATTCTTCATATTTTCCCTCAGAAAATCGGGAATATCGGGCACACCCTCTTCCATCATCCGGAAAAGCTCGATTCCGCTTCCTGCAAGCTCGTTTTCGGCCTGAATAAAATATCTTCCGTCCGTCCACAGCCCCGCCATGTTGTGCCCTACAACAAGGGTGCCATTAGAACCCGTAAAGCCGGAAAAGTGTTCCCTTACCTTAAAATAATCATCCACGTACTCGGAACCGTGAAAATCCGAGGTAGGAATCATATAAAAATCGATCCCCTTCTCCTTCATACAGTCCCGCAGTTTTGTAAGTCTGTCCTGAACCATCAATAGCTCTCTGCCTTTCCGGCATTCAATATTCCTACTGCGGAGGAAGTTCCGATTCGCTCACAGCCCTCATTTAGGAATGCTTCCAAATCCTCTCTCGTCTTCACCCCGCCCGCTGCCTTTATCTTTACCTCTGCTCCGATATGAGCCTTGAACAATCTTACATCCTCAAGCGTCGCCCCGCCCGTTCCGAAACCGGTAGAGGTCTTGATGTAATCTGCTCCCGCTGCCGTCACCGCCTTGCATAGTGCGATTTTCTCTTCTTCCGTCAAATAGCATGTCTCGATAATCACTTTCAGAATATTTTCACCGCAGGCCTTCTTTATCGTGCGGATTTCCTCCTCCACCTTATCGAACAAACCGTTTTTCACATCACTGATATTTACTACCATATCGATTTCACAAGCACCATCCTTTACAGCCTCCTCGGCCTCCGTCACTTTCGCCGCCGTCACGCTGTAACCTAAGGGAAATCCGATGACTGTGCAAATATTGATTTTTTCTCCATATGCGTCGTGAATGCGTTTCACGTAAGCAGGAGGAACACACACAGAAGCGGTCTTATATTCCAGCGCCTCCTCGCATAAAGTCTCGATATCCTTCCATGTTGCAAATGCCTTTAGCTGCGTATGATCTATATGCCGCAGAATTTCTTCGTTCGTCATAAAGCCTTCCTCCATTTTCTTTTTATAACTTCCCGGAATCTTCAGCCTTTATTTTAAAGGCTTTCATGTTACTCCTGTGCCACAATAATGACTCCAGGTTTTTCTTGAATTTTAACAAGAAAATGTTTTTTATGCAACTTTTAGTTTTCAGGCGCACCCTAAATAAAGGCTATGAAGCAATTCACATCCGGCAGACCATGGGCAAAGAGATTTAATGGACGGATTAATCCTTATGAAGGTCCAATTGTTAAATATTTAAAATCAGCGGGGTTTCCAGAACCGCTTAAGTCCTGGCAGCACAGGCCGAGAAATGTCCCGGTGAAGCCCTGCTCGCCGCTGATCGTCGCATACTCATCCGACAGGATCGATACGGGAAGCGGTGTGTTCCTGTCATGGACCGGCATGTAGGCATCGTCGCCCTGCGCATAATAAAAGCGGATGCCTGAGGGGGCGAACCGGGCGCGCAGTCGTACCGGAATATCAGGCTTTAGCCTGACGGGCATTTCGCAAAGATAACGCATTCGATTGGCATCGCGTATCATTACCTGCAAATGCCTGCCTATCCCTTCCTCACAGCTGATAAAGCAGTAATAAAAATTGGCTGTGTTATAAAAGAGGGTGATTCCCGCCATCTGCTGGTAATGTGCCGGATTAAATTCGATTTCCGTTTCCGCCGTAAAACAAGTATCAGCAATACGGACGCCTGCCAGTACCTGCTCATGCTTTGAAAAAATGCTTTCGCCTCCTTTTAAACGCAGATAACCGGGACGCTCTGTTAAACTTAAATATGCTTCCGTAAGAGGAATTCGAAGGGTGGAAAAGTGAATATCCAAATCCGGACGGTCAAATACGTATGTTCTATAAAAATCCGTACGAAATTCCTTTTCCTTCTCATCCCTGTTATGTTCCGCCTCTACCCGCTCCTGCGGCAGCGGGCCGCGGGCAAGACGGAACCACCCGTCTTCGGTCCATCTGCCCGCCTGTAAAAAGGTTTCCCTGCCCATAACGCTGTAACCTCCCGTCAGATGCTTTCTGACACCCAAATGGACAATAAACCAGTTTCCGTGTCCGTCCTCGAACAAATCTCCGTGCCCCGCATATTGGATCGGCCAGTCCGGTACTTCATAAGCGGATAGAAGCGGTCCTGCGGGGTCGGCTTCATAAGGGCCTTCCCGTTTTAAGCTTCTTGCCATTGTAATGCAGTGGGTATCTCTCGTACCGCCCTCTGCCGTCATCAGATAGTACCATTCTCCATGCCGGTACAGGTGAGGCCCTTCCGTAAATCCCCTCTCTGTCCCTTTAAAAATGCAGACCGTATCTCCGACGAGCCGGCCGGACGCAATATCGAGCCGCCTCATAAAAATGCCCCGAAACAGATCATGTCCGGGCTGGAAGTCCCATTTCATCTGGACAAGCCATGCTGTCCGATCTGCCTCATCATGGAAAAGAGAGGCATCAAAGCCGCCGCTGTTTAAATAAACGGGTGTACTCCACGGCCCCCTGATATCCTTTGCGCTCGTTAAATAATTGGCCGTATCCTGCATCCGTTCCTCGTCGGTCCTGACGATGGAAAATATAAGATAAAAGGTGCCGCCATGAAAGCTCAGGCAGGGCGCCCACACTCCGCCGCCGTTCAAGACTCCGCGCAGCTCGAGCATTTCCGAGGAATCGAGCGGATAAGTAAGCAGCTCCCAGTCTTTTAAATTCTTCGATTGATGAATCGCCACACCCGGAAACCATTCAAACGTGGAATTCGCTATATAATAGGTGTCCTCCACCCTGATAACGGAGGGATCCGGATGGAATCCGGGTATGATTGGATTTTCTATCAGCATACGCATTCCTCATAAACAATGTCATAGCCGCCGGAAAATACCTGAACCGTCAGCTCATTCTTGTTCTTTTCAAAACACAGACCAGCAGCCTCTCTGATTTCCTTTACGTTGCTAATGCGCAGCACAGCCGTTGTATTACACGGAATTTCGATATGCAGCACGATACAGGTTCCATCCTTTTTCCAGTTGGAAACTATCTTTCCGTAAATGCTTTCGTAGGATGCATTCACGTAGCTTAACCCTCCGCCGATATGCGGGGCGATGATGCTGTTTTTAAAGCCGGGCCTTTCTTCGTCGCATTCGATGCCGGCCGCCACGCGGTAAAGCCATTCTCCGATCGCACCGTACGCATAGTGGTTAAAAGAATTCATGTCGGCGCTCCACATCGTTCCATCGGGCTTTTTGCCGTCCCAATGCTCCCATACTGTCGTAGCGCCCTGTTTCACCTGATAAAGCCAGGACGGAAAATCGTCCTTCAGAAGAAGCTCATAGGCTTCCTTCGTATGCCCGTTCCGGCTCAGCGCATGGCAAAAATACGGCGTGCCGACAAAGCCTGTCACAAGATGCCCGTGTTCCTTTTTCAGAAGTTTTAACAAGTCCTCTGTCACGACAGAACGGCAGTTTCGGGGTACCAGATCGAAGTAGAGCGACAAAATCTGAGCGGTCTGTGTCTGCACATTTAGGTGCCCGTCCTCACAAAGAAACGTCTTTTGATAAGTTTTCACGATTTCCTTATAGAGCGTCCCATATTCCTTCGCATCCTTCTCGTTTCCGATGACCGCCGCCATTTTAGAAAACAGATGTGTCGAATAAGCATAATAAGCCGTGCATGTCAAATCGTTCGGCGTCGCTCCAAAGTAGCTGCCCTCCTCGGCATCAAGCGCCACCCAGTCGCCAAACTGCAGCTTATAGTTCCAAATATTCCCTGCCGCATGTGTGCGCATAAAATCGATCCATGCCTTCATACTGCTATATTGCCTTTTGATGACAGCCGTATCTCCATACATCAAGTACAGCGTCCACGGCATGATGACCGCAACGTCCGCCCAGGCCGCAGCCGAATGCTCACCCTGCCCGATCAGCCAGTCGCCGGCGCTGCGGCCGATCAAAAGATCGGGCACAACATGCGGTACACCGCCATCCTCCGTCTGGTCCGCAGCGACATCCACGAGCCATTTCGTAAAGAATGTATAGGTATCCATCAGATAACTCGCCGTGCGGCAGAAAATCTGGGCATCTCCTGTCCAGCCGAGCCGTTCGTCCCTTTGCGGGCAATCGGTAGGTACATCGAGAAAATTCCCCTTCATTCCCCATCGGATGTTGTGATGGAGCTGATTTAGATCGGGGTTGGAACATGTGAAGTTCCCCGTCACTTCCATATCAGAATGCACCGCATAAGCTGTAAAATTCTTCAGTTCCACCTCTTCCGGATACTCCTTTATCCTCACATATTGAAAGCCCTGATAGGAGAAGTTTGGATGAAATGCGGCCTCCTGACCTCCTCTGCATACATAGGTAACGGTCTGCTTCGCCTTGCGCAGATTATCAAGATACACATTCCCTTTTGCATCGAGCACCTCAAAGCAATTTAGGACAACCCGGTCGCCGGATCTGCCTTTTACCCGAAACTCCACCCAGCCGGTCAGATTCTGTCCAAAATCGATGACAGTATCTCCCTGCGGCGTGACAAACAGTCGTTTTGCCGCAAGCTTCGTCATCTTCCGCACCTTCGCGCCGCTCTGGGCGGACAGCACCGAAAAATCAAATGTAATCATATGTACCGGTTTCCAATCCTCATATACACACTCCTTCGTATTCCATTCGGCAACTTCCTTTCTTGCATCATACAACTCTCCATCGTAAATTTCCGAAAACAATATCGGTCCCCATTCGCCTTGCCAACTCTCGTCCGACACGACGCTATCCGCACTGCCATCCTCATACATTACTATGATCTTTGCCAAAAAAGCGGCTCTTGTCCCATAGTTATTACGGGCATGTGCAAAGCCCATCACGCCTTTATACCAACCGGCTCCAACCAAAGCTCCAAGCGTATTTTCTCCTTCCTGCATATACGCCGTCACATCATGCATCTGATAGAGCAAGTGCTTGTTATAGGATGTCCATCCCGGAGCGAATTCATCCTCTCCGACCTTTTTCCCGTTGATATAAAAATGATACAGCCCGAGTGCAGTCGTGCATGCATAAGCCGCTTTGATCCTTTTGGGTATACATACATTTTTTCTTAGATAATATCCCCTGCTGTCTCCCCGATCCTCCTCGGTTTCGATCGTGATGAAGCCGGCATCCCACTCTGTGCCCTTCGGGTATGCGGTAACAAAGCTGCTTTCCTTCCAGAAGCTTATGTTTCCGTCTGTCGTTTCAACCCGCATGCGGATCCAATATTTTGTAACCGGCTGCAGAACACCGGTATCCAGATTAAGCGTCACATGAACAGACTCTTCCGATTCTATAACACCGCTGTCATACAGGATTTTCTCAAACGCCGCATCCTGTGCAAGCTGGAGCTGATAGTTCTTCTGAAGCACTGCCCGTTTTTCAGAAACGAGCTTCCAGCCGAGCTGGAAAATACTCTCGATGCCGACCGGCTCCTCCTGATAATTGATCATTATTTTTGAAATTTCGGCCATTTCGTTTTCTTACCTCCGCATCCGCTTTTCAAAGCTTTGTTTTCTATTTATTAAAACCTCACCACCGCCTTGATCACTTCATCCTTATGTTCCAGACTGTACCTTAGCGCCTCTATGCAGTTGTCAAACTCAAACACATGAGAAACTATTTTTTTGAGTGGGATCAGGCCTGACGAAACGGCGGCAATCGCCTTCGGATAAAGATTGCGGTAACGGTATACAGAATAGACCGTTCCTTCCATCGCATTCAGTGTCGCGATATCAAGCTCCAGCACCGGCTCCGGAGAAACGCCCACAAGAGTCACCTTCCCCGCTCTGCGGATGAGGCGGCAGGTTTGCAGCGTTGTAAAGCGGTTTCCCGCACATTCGTATATCTGATCTGCACCGCCGCCAGACAGTGTTCTGGCAAATGCTTCGATATCCTCGCCCTTCACACTGTTAAATGTCCTTGTTGCGCCGACCTCCAGCGCCTTTTCAAGACGTTTTTCGAGCACATCCGAAACATAAATTTCGCTGACACCCCGCGCCTTTAAAGCCATGACTGTACATAGGCCGATACAACCGCTTCCCAGCACGATCGCCGTTTCTCCTATTTTGGCGTTGGAAAGTTCCGCCGCATGCAGACCAACACAAAGCGGCTCCATTAAACCGCCCTCCATCGTATCCACGTTATCCGGCAGTTTGAAGCACATCGACGCATCATGCACGCAATAATCAGAAAATACGCCGTCCTTTTCATTTGGGATCGCCATAAATCTTACATGTTTGCAAAGATTATAATGTCCTTCCAGACAGTCTTTGCATTTGCCGCAGCCAACACCCGGCTCAAGCGCTACCCGGTCACCGACCGCAAAGTCCTCTACTCCTTCGCCGACCGCCGATACGATGCCGCCCGGTTCATGGCCCAGTGCCAGCGGACCATTTAACTCCCAATTGGCCAAACGCCCTTCCTGATAAAAGTGCAGGTCCGAACCGCATACACCGACATGCTTTAATTGAATCTGGAGCTCTCCTGAGCCGGGCTGCGGGATCGTTCGTTCCACCCATTCTAACTCCTGCTTTCCCGTCAGCACGCAAACTCTCATCTTACCCTTCATAGTCGATTCCCTCCTTCTTTAATTCCGCCGCCATGGTGACGGCTAACAGATTCCAGTTGATAAAGCCGCCGTTCATGACCGGCTCCCCGGTATACGGGTCATAATATTCATGCATACAATCATTCTTCTTCAGATCCTCGCCTAACAGCTTCAGTGAATTCTGACACAGCGTTTTGGCTTCTTCCACATAGCCGTATTGAAGCAGCCCGTGAAACACGACATAATTGGCGACAAGCCAGAGCGGGCCAAGCCAATTGGAGGGATTGTTCGTCGCCTCCAGATTGAACATCTTCTCATCCTTTGCAAGCGTAGCGATTCCGTATTCGGAATAAAAGGTGCGTCGATCCCAAAAATGCGCTGCAAGCCGCTCAGCCTGCTCCTTTGTTGCAAAACCGCTCCAAAGAGGGATAAATCCGGACCATACCCTTATTTTGATCGGCAGTGTTTTCCAAAACACGCCGAGCCCTTGATGGAACCAATCAAATTTTCTCGTTTTGATATCGACATCGACTGAATAAAAAAAGCCGTCTCTCTCATCCCAGCATTCCGCCTGAATACTCCGGACAAGCGATTGTGCCTCACTAAGATATGTCTCCTGCCCTTTCATTCCAAGCTTGCTTAAAAAGTCTGCCATGCACTTGAACTCCTGCACAAGAAAGCTGTTTAAATAAATATTTGCCGTGGAAAACTTCGGCCTGCCAAAGCTGGCCGGATCGTTGTCCATCCCGATCATAATGTCATCACACCATACATAAAGACCTGCATTTTCATTAAAATAAATCTTTCGGTAATATTCAAAATAGCGCTTCAATCCGTCCGCAAAGTCCGCCGCCCACGAATAATCATCAATATATTCGCTGATAATGCAAATCTGCCCGCACAAAAACGGTTTGTGCATGTTCATGAGCACACCTTCCTTGTGCTTCATGTTTAAGTACGGCTCCGGCCAGTCCCCCACCTCGATCATCATCGGAATGTAACCATCCTCAAGCTGATGATCGAAGAAATTCTGCACATTTCCTTTCGCATGCACCAGAATTTTTTCCTGCGTCTCCTTTGGGAACTCCTCCATTATTCCAAGCAATCCATAGACGGACCAGTACGTATCCCAATCCCACACATTTCCGTCATAGACGGATCCTGGATCGATAAACGGATATCGAATGAAGGAATGCGGCTCCTTCAATACCGTCTCCACGTTTTTAAGCATATAGTTTTTAATCAATTGTTCATATTCCTGATAACTCATCTTCCTTATCCTTTCGTCGCTCCGGCAGTCATGCCTTCGATTACTCTCTTATTCAAAAACAGATACATGATCAGCATCGGGATGACGCAGATCGATACCGACGCAAAGATTGCGCCCCAGTTTTTTGTTCCGAACTCATCCGTAAAATACAGCAGTCCCGTCTGCACGGTCTTTAATCTCTTACTGCTCACAAACGTCATCGCAGCGAGCAGATCATTCCATTTAAAGAAAAACTGGATGACAATATTGGTAATGATCGCATTTTTGATGAGCGGAATGACAATCCGGAATAACAGCCCGTGAATCCCACAGCCGTCAATTACCGCAGCTTCTAAAATCTCATCCGGCAAAGAACGCATATAACCGCTCGTCAGAAAAACAGAGAATGAGATCGAAGTCGAGACATAAATCAAAATAAGGCATGTCCGTGTATTGATCAGACTCATTTTACTGAATATCTGAAACAAGGGAATCATGGCGGTTGTAAAGGGCACCATGATTCCAAAGGCAATGTACTGATCGAGCGCCTTTTTCCACTTCCACTCCATTTTAACGAGCGCAAACGACATCGTCACTGTGATGATCGTAATAAAGAAGATCGAAACGCATGTATTAATCAGGCTGTTCCTAAAAAAGAGCGACATATTTCCTTTTGTCCACGCGTCAATATAATTTTGTACATAGAATCCTTCATTCAGCGCATAGGCCGCCTTCGTAACGAATTCGGACGGTTGCTTCAGAGATGCCGTGATCATCCAGAATAACGGATAAATATCGATAAACACCACGACCAGAATAAGGAGTGTGATAAAAGATCTTTTGATTTTCTTCTTTATCTTAAATAAAGCATTTACATTCATAAAACTTCCTCCCTAAGCGGTAACATCCTTGTCAAATTTCTTGATTACATAAGAGCCGGCCACACAGAGCAAAAAGACGACGATCGCCACAATGCTGGCATATCCGACCTTACTGTAAGTAAAGGCCACATCATACATATACAAGGAAAGGGATTTCGTCGCGCCGCTCGGCCCGCCGCCTGTCAGGGCAAGTGCGGAATCAAACATTTTCACCGTACCGGTAAAGCTGAATATGAGGCATACTACCATAATGGGCCTGATCAGCGGAAGCAGAATATATCTGAGCAGCTGAAAGGATTTCGCACCATCGATGTGTGCGGCCTCAACAATATCCTGAGAGATGTCAAGAAGTGCTCCGTAAAAAATGATGGCGTAAAAACCGATCGACGTCCAGATATCCATCGCGCACAGCGCTCCAAGTGCCGTGCTCTTTTGTCCAAGCCATGCCTGTACATACTGTTCCAGACCGATACTGGCAAAAACACTATTGAGCAGTCCATAATGAGGCTGCACCTCATAAATTTTCGTAAACAGCTGCGACACTGCAACGATGGGCAGCACGACCGGAAAAAAAACAATCGTCCGCACTAAGGACTTACAGTGCCTCAGCCAAAAGTGAAACATCAGCGCCAGCGCCAGGCCAAATATGATCTGCCCGGACATGACTATCAAAATATACTTGCAGTTGACGATCAGTGCTTGAAAGAACTGCTTATCGGAAAACAGCTTAATGTAATTATCAAAACCGCAAAATTCCCATTTAATTCCGGGTGAACCGTTAAATACCGTGTAATAGAACGACCACACGACCGGAACAATTAAAAAACAGGTATATAAAAGCAGGCCTGGAATCATATAGATTCCAACCGCTTGTCTATTTCCTAAAACTTTTTTCAAATCCGTTCACCTCTCTATCGCGGCAGCATGCCGGCATTTAGAGAAAGAGGCAGCGCAGAATATCCCCTGCCTGCCTCTTCCTTGTTCAAACATTTATTATTTGATTCTCTTATTTGGTCGCTTCATAGCATTCCTGCATCGCATCACAGTATTCCTGTGCGGTCATATCTCCGTTCATCAGGGACTGTACGTTTTCCTGTGCGATTGTAGAAAGCTCGCCGTTCATCAATGCCTCGAACCAGTTTGCCGTTCCTGTTACCTTATTCATTTCATCTGCAACGAGCTTTGTATAGCTGCTCATATCTGCCGGATAATTTTCAATCACGTAACCCTTCAACGCGCCGAATTCAGCCATTGAGTAGTCTCCCACATTGGTTACGAAATACTTGAGGAAATTTGCCATCGTATCATCATAGGTTTTCTTGTTCAGGCAAAGGATCGTTCCGCAGTTCATCGCGTATTCTGTACCTGTGCCCTTACCGCCGTCTACGGTCGGGATATTAAAGAAACCGATTCCGTCTGCACCGGCTGGATTCGTATCCGCATTCAGAGAAGATGTATACCAGCTTCCGTTATAGATCATTGCTGCTTCGCCGGACAATACCATGTCTGCAGCCGTGTTCTGGTCTACCGTCGTCGCTCCGACGCCGAAATAGCCCTTCTGATTCATATCCTGAATCATTTGTGCTGCCGCCACAAAGCCTTCGCTGTTATAGGCTGTCGTTCCGTCTGCCGCCTGCTGCATGCAATCCTTGCCCATCAGACGTATCGCATAAGCATGGATCAGCCTCGTTGCCGGCCATGAATCACCTGCTCCCGTCGCAAACGGCTGGATACCCGCATCCAGAAGCTTATCTGCTGCTGCCAGCATTTCGTCCCATGTCGCAGGCGCTGATGTTATGCCTGCCTGCTCAAATAATGCCTTATTGTACCAGAAACCTTCAATATTGAGTCCTAACGGGAGATCATAAATGTTCTCCGTTCCTGTGAGTGCCGCCAGATAAGTGGTCGCGCCGTTATCGAGCTTATCATAAACACCGGCCTCCTCAAGAGCCTGTGTCACATCGAGAACGAGATCCGCCCCTATCAAATCAACTAGCGGCGTACCGGCATCATAAGCAAACATATCCGGCAGATCATCGGAGGCTGCGAGTGTTTGAACCTTTGTTTTTAAGTTATCGGAATCCACATACTCGAATTCCCATGTAAAATCAGGGTCCACTTCTTCTTTGTATTTTTCGCACATTGCCGTGATGATACTTCCGTTTGCCGTTGTCGCCGCATCGTCCTCCGGCCACATGGATAAAATTTTGATTGTTCTGGATGCCGAAGTTTCCTCTACATCGCCTGTTTCTTCTGTTGTCGCTTGTGCATCTGCCTTTGTTTCCTGCGTCCCGCCCGATTCCTGCTCCGGGCTGCTTCCACACCCTGCCAGCATTACCGCAATTACGGATACACTTAAAAGTACCGATAATAATTTCTTTTTCATGTTAGCCTCCTACTTGAATTGTGATGACTTGTTCCATAAGTTTTCGAAAACCTGATACTTATGTTATATCCGATTCGCCATCCTTTTTGCAGAGAGTCTTTTCTTATAATTTGTCATATAATTTCAGATTTTTTTTCATTCCTGTCTGTAAAAAAAATAAAATGTCCAGATTTTTAAGGTTCACTTTGACGGTAAAACTCCAGATCCTTCACCGGAATTCTAATGATGACCGTTGTACCTTCTCCTATCGTACTCGAGACTTTTACACCATATTCCTCCCCGTAGATAAGACCGATCCTCTCTGTCACATTTCTGATTCCATACCCCGATGCCTGCTCTTCTTCTACATGAAAGCCAACTCCGTCGTCAAAAATCTTCAGCTCGATGTCTTCACCTGCCCGGTTGCCGGAAATAATGACACTGCCCTCCCCGACCTTCTGCTCCAGCCCATGAATAATAGAATTTTCAACAAACGGCTGCAGTAAAAATTTCATCATATAGCACTCAAGAACATCATCGTCAACATCAAAATAAACCTTGAACCTGTTTTTGAAACGGTAATTCATCACGCGCATATAATTTTCCACGTAGGTGATCTCGTCCTGCACACGCACATAACCCTTACCCTCATTCAACGACAGCTTGAACATATCGGATAGGGAAAGTACCATCTCTGCAATATCCTGCGCTTTATATTTCAACGCCATAATATAGATCGAATTCAATGTATTATACAGGTAATGGGGATTGATCTGTGCCTGCAGCAGCAGAAACTGTGCTTTTTTCTTGCTCAGCTCGATGTCCACAATCTGTTTTTCCAAATAGAGATTATTGTTCACGACCCGTTTGATCGTCTCACCGATGGCACCAATCTCACTTTTGTCAAACTCCGTCTCAATCTGACGTTTGCCGCCGTTGATCTCTCCTACGGCTTCTTCGAGCTTGCGCAGCGGCTTGTAAATATTATTTGTAACAAGAATCGAAATGAGAAATACGGCCCCGATAACAATTAAAAGCAGAATACCGATATACGAGCCGATATATGTGTTTTCTTCATACAGCTCATTTTTCTCGATACCGGTAATAAATTTCCACCCTGTCGTCGCATTGATCCGTTCCAGATAAAGAAACTCCTCGGTATCTCCATCTTCATCCCGATTCTGGTACGCTTCAAAAAAATCCTCCGTATTATCATTCTGTCCGATCTGCGTGATATAATTGTCGGCCTCATCCAGAAGCAGGACGATATTGCGCGTATTCAACTCGCTGTAGATCGCTTTTAGAAATGTTTTCCTGACCGTGATGATCATGATTCCTTCCTGCTGGTATTTCGACGTGTCATTCAGTTTTTTAATAATGGAAAAGCATGTCTTATTATCCGGATTGAGCACATCTCCGTTCCAGAAAATCTCCTTGCCTCTCGTTTCCTGTACGGACTGATACCAAACGCTGTCCTTTTCGATGCCTTCCTGATAGTAGGTAAGGTAAGGAGACGTATTTTTTCCGTTTTTCAAATACATGTAATAGCGGTCATAGTTATCGAACAAAAAGACGCCCTCAACCATATTCAGTTGATTAAACATCTCCGTGACCTGATTAAAAAGAGCTGCCCGGCTGTCGGAATCATAATAATGTCCGTTCGGATTCTGGGGCGGCGTACTGATCAAATTGATAATTGCAGGATCCAGCATATAATTGCGGATCGTACCGATCAAAGTTTCCAGATCCTTGTCGACAACAATATCAAAAGCCGCCAGATTGTCCTCCGCCAGCTTAATATATTGATTCTGCACTGTTTGCTTGGAAATGCGGTAAACCGTAAATACCGACACCGTTACCGCAACAAATGAAACGATGATGATCGCAATTACGATCTGCCATTTCAGCTTTCTTTTGCTGTTCCAGTTATGTTCCATTGATGCTACCGGCCCTTTCTGATCGTTCCTTTATATTCGTTCGGCGTCATACCGATGTTTCTCTTAAACAGATCGCAAAAATAACGATAATTATGATAGCCAACCTTCTCGCTGACCTCCGTTACCAGATAACCGTCCTGCAAAAGCTTTTTTGCCTTTTGCAGCCGGATATCCGTTAAGTATTTCACATAGCTGATGCCAAGCTCCTCTTTAAAAAGCGTACTCAAATAAACCGGACTCATTTTTACAAGCTCGGCCAATTCATTCAAACTGATATCCTCATGATAATGCCCCTGAATATATTGCACCAGATCCTTAATCGTCCCATGGACAACACCCTGATCTTCCAGCTTCAGTTTGCTGATGATATTCAAGATAATATAATCTGCATATTCATCCACCTCATCATATGATTGCAAAATGAACAGATTCCTGTATGACGGGAAATGCTTTTCCGATGTGTTTGTCTTTGCGTTGTCGTAATAAACTCCCACAACAAACGTGACGAGGTTGTACATATAACGTTTATAATCCTCTATTTTCATGCACTCTTTATGCATCTGCTCCTTGATATTTTTATAGGCTGCTTCCATTTCTTCATATTTTCCGGCGCACTGGATCCGGACCAGTTCGTCAACCTTATGTGTCAAATAGGGATTCCCCGTATTTTTGCGGATATTTTTATAGTACATATCCTCTGCCAGCCGCAGTGCCTCCTCGAGCTTTTCAAGTGTGATCGGCTTATCGACATAGCTGATCACGCCAAGTCCGATCGCTTTTTGCGCATAAGCGAATTCCTGATAACCGCTGATTACGATCGCCAGCATTTTCGGATATTTTTCCCGGCATTTTTGGATCAGCTCCAAGCCGCTCATTCGGGGCATTTTTATATCCGTAATCAGCACATCCGGCTCGTTGTCTTGTATGATTTCCCACGCAGTCAATCCTTCATTTGCATATCCTAAAATCTCGCACTCGACATTGATCTCCCCCACTAACAGCTTAATCCCTTCAATTACAAGAAACTCATCATCAACCGCAACTATTTTCAGCATATTTTTCCCATTCCTTTACCGCATCGCCTATCAAAGAAGCTCTTTTTTTATCGAATAATGAAAATAACACCTTAATTTTAAATCATAACCGTCATTATGTCTATTTCTCATACGCAAAATTTCATTTTTTTTCTAAAATTACTAATATTTCATTTTCAATCTGCGTTATTATCATCGGATGCTGATTCGGAAAATTTATATTATAAATCTTCTGCCATGAAACTGAAAAACGTAGAAAGATGCATCTGTTTTTCAGTTTTTTAATATACTGTTAATAGATAGGTTTTTTCTAATTTTTTATTTAAATATTTTATTTTATCTATTTTTATAAGTTTTTTTATGATATTATTGACCTGTTGACAGTTTATAATTCCAGCCTCTCATTTGCGGGGGGTATTGAGTATCAGCGAAAGGAGGACTATCTTATGGATCACAATGTTTTTTCCGAAGTCACACCGGAAATCGTACAGTTGGCGAAGCTAAGCGAAAAAGCCGACATTATCGAGACCGAACTTTTTACGAAATATGATGTAAAGAGAGGACTTCGTGATTTAAATGGAAAAGGGGTGCTTGCCGGACTCACGCGAATTTCCGACGTGCGTGCCAGCAAAACGGTGGACGGCGTTCAGGTGCCGATTCACGGAGACCTGTTTTATCGCGGCTACAATGTAAAAGACCTCGTTGCCGGATTTACAAAAGACAACCGCTTCGGTTTCGAAGAGACGACTTATCTCTTATTGTTCGATAAATTGCCCACGGAAAAAGAACTGGCAGACTTTACTGCTCTGCTTTCCTATTACAGGAGCTTGCCCACAAGCTTCGTCCGCGATATCATCATGAAGGCTCCCAGTAAGGATATGATGAATACTTTGGCAAGAAGCGTTCTGACGCTATATTCCTATGACGACAGGGCTGACGATACTACGCTTCCAAATGTGCTCAGACAGAGCCTGCAACTCATCAGCCTGTTTCCTCTGCTGACCATTTACGGCTATCAGGCATACAGCCACTATCATGACGGCAAGAGTCTGTATATTCATTCACCTAAGCCGGAATTATCTACCGCCGAAAATATATTGCATATTTTGAGACCGGATAGCTCCTACACGCCCCTAGAGGCGCGGATACTGGATATCGCACTCGTATTACATATGGAACACGGCGGCGGAAACAATTCCACCTTTACTACCCATGTAGTCACTTCCTCGCTGACTGATACTTATTCCGTTATCGCGGCAGCTATCGGCTCCTTAAAGGGGCCCCGCCATGGCGGTGCCAATATAAAGGTAGTGCAGATGTTTGAAGATATGAAAAAGGAAATCTCCGACTGGGAGAACGAGGAACAGGTATCTGCCTATCTTACCAGATTACTGCAGAAAGATGCCTTCGACCATGCCGGCTTGATTTATGGTGTCGGCCATGCCGTTTATTCCAAATCGGATCCCCGCGCCGTCATTTTTAAATCTTTCGTGGAAAAACTTTCCGAAGAAAAAGGACTGCAGAAAGAATTCGCGCTCTATTCTCTCGTAGAGAAACTGGCACCGGAGGTCATCACGAGAGAAAGACAGATATACAAAGGCGTCAGCATCAATGTGGACTTCTATTCCGGCTTCGTTTATCACATGCTCGGCCTTCCTATGGAATTGTATACACCGATTTTCGCTATCGCACGCATTTCAGGCTGGTGCGCTCACCGTATGGAGGAACTGGCCAACAACGGGAAAATCATCCGGCCTGCCTACAAACCCATCGGTGAAAACCGCAGCTACACGAATGTTTCGGATAGAAAAGGATCATCATAGAGGTTATAAATATAAAAACCAACAGATTACTGGTCTGCTGGTTTTTTTGAACAATTATTTCTTTTTTGTATCGACTCCGTCTATGAACATCTTTTTCGCCCTATTGGAAGCTACCGCGAATAAGATCAAAACGATGATGAAGCCGCCGAAGGCTATGAGCGATATATAGGCGGGACCGCCGTACTCAGTGGTTATAATGCCCATCAGACCGATTGCACATGTAAGAATTCCCATGAACAGCGCTTTGGGGAACATATAAGTAATAAAACCTTCCTTATCGCGGATCTTATTCACATCCACGTCTTTACTGACCAGCGCTCCGCCCGATATATTTCCTGTCGTCTTCATAGTAATAGCGGAATAAATCAGGTATATCCCGCTGATAATAATTAATAGGTCAAACATATTTGATGTATCCATAGTATTTCGCTCCTTACTTAAGCTTTAAGAACTCTTCCACTGTTTTTTGCATCGCTTCTTTATCGCAGATATAGTCGTGAATTACCGGTGCTGATTTTATTTCCTCAATAGCTTCAGGTACGGCTACATTAGCCAGTACAGAAAGCTCATCCACCAGTTCGAAATCCGACATTCTATCGTATTTCTCATCGATTGCATTCATTACACTTCTCGTGAATTTGAAGGGGCTTGCCGTAGAAGCGATGACCGTAGGAGTCTCATCCTTGGTCTCCTCCTTATACTTGCCGTATACGCAGGCTGCAACCGCAGTATGCGTATCGATGACATATCCTGTCTCCTCATACAAAGCCTTGATGGTGTCCGCTGTCTCCTGCTCTGAAGCATAATTTCCGTAGAAGTCTGTAAGAAGTGCTCTCATCGGCTCCGTAATCTCATATTTACCGTCTCCGCTTAAAGCCTTCATAAGCTGCGCAGTCTTATCCCCGTCACCTTCCGCTATTTTATATATCAACCGCTCCAAATTGCTGGAAATAAGAATATCCATCGAAGGAGAGCTGGTCAAAACAAATTCTCTGTTTCTATCATATACTCCGGTGCTGAAGAAATCATAAAGCACCTTATTGTCATTAGAAGCGCAAATCAGTTTATCGATAGGAAGTCCCATGTTCTTCGCATAAAACGCCGCCAGAATATTGCCGAAATTACCGGTAGGAACCACTACGTTGATTTTCTCTCCCTCTGTTATTTTCTCCTCCGCAAGAAGTGCTGCATAAGCATATACGTAATATACGATCTGTGGAACGAGACGGCCGATATTGATCGAGTTGGCTGAAGAAAACTGGTAGCCCTGCCCGTCCATCCTCTTTGCAAGCTCTTTATCCGCGAAGATGCGCTTCACTCCGGTCTGGGCATCATCGAAATTCCCGTGAATACCAACTACATATGTATTATCGCCCTTCTGCGTAACCATTTGCTTCTCCTGAATCGGACTTACACCGTTTTTAGGGTAAAATACGATAATCTTCGTACCTTCCACCCCTGCAAAGCCCGCAAGCGCCGCCTTACCCGTATCGCCCGAGGTAGCTGTGAGAATGACGATCTCATTTGTTACATTGTTCTTTTTCGCTGCCGTGGTCATTAAATGAGGCAGGATGGACAATGCCATATCCTTAAAAGCAATGGTAGCTCCATGAAACAGTTCGAGGTAATAAGCTTTATCCGCGCTTACTAACGGAGCGATAGCCTCCGTGTCAAATTTCGAATCGTAAGCACGTCCGATGCAGTTTTTCAGCTCTTCCTCCGTAAAATCCGTCAGATACAGCTTCATGACTTCATAGGCTACTTCCTGATAGGTCATGCCTGCCAGTTCCTTGAGGCTCTTATCAAGTGCCGGAACGTGGTCGGGAACGAATAAGCCTCCATCCTCGGATATACCTTTTAAAATGGCCTCCGATGCCCTTACCCGTATACCGTTATTTCTCGTACTGTTATATAATACTTCCATTGTGCCACCTCTCAGCTCTTTTTATCTTAGAGTCCCTTGCGTGAGACGCTGTTATCGGTTAGTAAGTATAACATATATTTTATATCCGTGCAACGCCATGTCATGAGAAAAATTCATGTCCGCCATAAGAAAACAGCAAAGTCAGGCTGTTATCGAACCATTTCATCTTCTCGGGGTCCGCATATTTTCGCGATGCAAAATAAAGAGCACCCTTCGTTATGTCCTCTCCATACAGTACCTTGTCCACCGCTTCCTTCGTTTCCTCACTGACGGTCACCTTCTCATACCTTCCGTCCGAAATAGGGGAGAACTGGGCAACTCCGTTCTCTCTCTGGAATACGACCTCCTTCACCGTATCGGGGAATTTATTGCTTTCCACCCGATTCATTACCACTCCGGCAACCAGCATCTTGCCTGTAATATCCTCTCCTCCCGCTTCCGCTTCCACGATTTTTAAAAGTACCTCATAATCTTCATTGGACAGCGTGTATTTCGCTTTTTTCTCAATGACATTGTAGTCTACTACCCTCTGTCCTGACGACGCTCGTGTTACCAATCGGATAAATGTGGCCGCGTCCAGACGCGCCTGATCTTCCATAAAACGGATTTGAAACGCCGGGGTCGCAGCAATTCTGTTAATCTGCAGCTCTTTCACATTAAACCACGTGACGGCGAGGATCACATTACATAGCAACAATATGGTCATATTCTTTTTGTACGTCTTCATAATTTTAAAGTCCTCTTTTTATTTTCATGAATCTTCAGTTGTCAGGATTCACGACCTTTATTTTTGTCACACAAATGTAACAGTTCTTTAATATTTTATACAAAGAGTGCTGAAAATATTTCTAAATTTGTATTCTTTTTTCTAAAATGTTATACTTAGGATAAAATAATGACAAAATTTGAGAAAATAGTACTTTTTTTCTATAAATCGAGGGATGCCATGGATAAAAAACTGCCCGGTGTATATGCCGCAAAGAAAAAAAATAACTCCACATATTACCGTGCTTCTATCACTTTTAGAGAAAAGCATATAAGCCTTGGAAGCTATGACCTCGAAGAAACAGCCCACCTCGCCTATAAGGAGGCGCAACTGCTCATCAAATCCGACTCCATAACCGTGGAGGATTACTCTCCGGATTCCCTTTTAGCTTTCGGGAAATGGGTCAGTCTGCTGAATTTCCGGGATAACGGACTTTATTTTGCCACACCTATCTACATGCGGAAGAAATATTTTTTATACTATTATTCTCTCGCCTACATACTTAAATTCGATATTGACGATTTATTCTACTATTCCTCTCGCAAAATTATGCGGAGAGGACGCCATCTTTTCGTTGCCGACTACGGGATGCAGGTCAATATCCTCAACCGTTACGGTATAAAAAATTACGCGGTGGCCGACAAGGATTACCGGTTTATCAATGGGGATCCTACTGATTTCCGTTATGAAAATATTGAAATTCTCAACCGCTTTCATGGAATCAGCCATATTCCCTCTGCGAAAGGCATGAGATACAAGGTGCGCATCCATGTGAAGGGTAATTATGTGGTGGGCATCTATCATACGGAGGAGGAAGCCGCTATCGCCTATAATAAAGCGGTGGACGTATTAAAAAGAAACGGCATAGACCGCAATTATTCCCCTAACTACATCGAAGGGCTTTCTCCTGCTGTCTATGCCGATATATATTCAAAACTTAAAATTTCCCCAAAACTGAATGAGCTTTTCTTAAAAGACTCATAATCTTATTTCTCAGAATAATCAATAAAACTAATATTCAAATCAATATCACCTGTTATTCCGCTCACCTTGCCTTCCAGGGTATATTGCCACATCTGGAACTGATACGGATAATCCGGCACGTCCTCCTGCTGAGACAACCAAATGTCATAGCCGGTCAGTTTTGTCAAATCAACCTGTTTGATCAACCATTCCTTAGTCCCATAAACCATCGGTTTATAGCCTGCATTTTTTACAGTGTCCAAAAATGCCTTAGCTATAGTAGTCTTCTGGTCTCTGGACAACGCTTCTATCCTCGCGGTATCATTCTTCACATATTCCATATCGAAGGCGATAGGGTAGGTTATCTTATAATTGCTCAGATTCTGCAAATTCTGTATGACGAAATTAGCCTCTTCTATCGCCTCGTCCGACGTAATGGCCTGCGAGAAAAAATAAATACCAATGTCAAGCCCTGCTTCCGAAGCCTTCGCAATATTATCCGCGAATTTCTCATCCAATACAATCTGGCCGCTGCCATAGCCCCTGGCTCCCAGGCGTATCATAACAAAATCGATTCCCGCCCCCTTTAGGCTGGCGAAATCTATCTCCTCGTTATATTTGGACACATCCGCTCCCAGATAGGAAACACTCTTTCCTTCCTGATAATAAGCCATCTTGTCAGATTTCATTGTAAGATTAGTAAAATCGTAAATATTCTTCTCCAGATATGGATTGATCAACACCCATTCCTCTGAACCGTCGGCATATGTAATCAAGGTATGCTTTCCATCGTTTTCAGGCATTTCCTGCTGCTCCCTGTCATATTGGGAATACTTATCGCCTTCTGTCTGCGCGTCCCCTGAATCCTTCGTTTCAGACGTCTCGTGCTCCGAGCCGCTTACGGATTTCGGCTCATCGTTCGGATACATATCCCAAAAATCCAAGTCCGAGGCAGTGAGCTTATTCTCCTCATACAACCTCTCAATATTCTTCATCCTGCTGGCACTGCCGTTCACCACAAGATCCTGCTCCCCCTCGGAAGCGACCGGCGCACTGTCCCCCGTTACACTCGCATCCCCGTGTTCCACCGCCATAACAGTTGTATTCTGTGCTTTCTCTGCCCTAAGCTTCGCTGAAGATGTCTGCTCCTGCTTCGCAAAAAACACTACTCCAAGAATCAATAGAGCACTTAGGCTGACGCCTATCACCACGTATTTCGCAGAAAGCTTCGCCCCTATATCGTCATTTTCTCCCGGTAATCTCATCGCTTCACTTCTTTTCCATGATTTTATATCATTGATATCTTCCGTTATTCGCTTCACTAACAATTTAACATGAAATCGGGCTGTGCGCAAGTCTCTGCACGTTTCCCATATCCCATCGTGTGTGAACTTGTCGATTGATGAAACTTATGCCCTCTTCAAAATAGTCTTTTTCGGACACTTCTCCATGCAGATGCCGCATTCGGTACACTTTTCGTAATCGATGGCAGCATTAAAGTCTATAACGTCCACCGCCTCCGAAGGGCAGTTTTTCTTACAAAGCTGGCAGCCGATACACCCCACCGTACAGTTTCTGGCGGTCTCCTTCCCCTTGTCCTCGGAATTGCAGGCCACTACATATTTGGCATCGTAGGGTATCAGCTCGATCAAAGACTTCGGACATACCTCCACGCATTTCCCGCAGGCCTTACATGCCACCTTGTCCACTACTGCCACTCCTTTCACTACGTGAATTGCGTCGAAAGGGCAGGCCGTAACGCAGCTTCCGCCGCCGAGACAGCCATAGTTACACGACTTAGGACCGCCGTTTGGTACGAAGGCCAGCATTCGGCAATCCTGCACTCCGAAATATTCATAATCCACCGCAGTTTTATCGAGATCGCCCTGACATTTCACGAAGGCTGTCCTCTTTACCGTCTCCTGCACTTCCACTCCCATGATTCCGGCGATGACCTTGCCTGCCGCCTCTCCGCCTACCGGACATGCGCCCACTGCTGCTTCTCCCCTGACAATAGCCGAAGCCAGACCGGAGCAGCCGGGAAAGCCGCAGCCTCCACAGTTATTTCCGGGCAGTGCCGCCAGCACCGCCTCTTCTCTTTCATCCACATTTACCCTGAACTTGATCGCCGCGATGCCCAGAAACAGACCGGTAAAAAGTCCGATTCCTCCCACGATCGCCATGGCAATTACAACACCGACTGTACTCATTTTGAATACCTCCTACAACAAGCCTGAAAATCCACAGAAAGCAATTGCCATAAGCCCCGCCGTTACGAGCACAATAGGCATCCCTTTAAAGGATTCCGGTATATCATTATATTCCATCTTCTCGCGTATGCCCGCCAGTATCAGAATTGCAATCGTAAATCCTACCGAGGTTGCAAAGCCATTGACAATACCGGTAACGATATCGTATTTCTTCTGAACGTTCACGAGGGCGATACCAAGCACCGCACAATTTGTCGTAATCAGCGGCAAATATACACCAAGTGACTGGTAAAGGGAAGGTATGAATTTCTTAAGGAACATCTCCACAAACTGAACCAGCGCCGCTATAACAAGAATAAATACGATGGTCTGCAGATATGTAATATTAAGCGCCTGAAGGACATACTTATAAATCATTCCCGATACTGCAGAGGCCAGCGTTATGACGAAAATAACCGATATTCCCATTCCCGCGGCCGTATCCGTCTTCTTTGAAACTCCTAAAAACGGGCACAGGCCCAGAAACTGGCTAAGGACGACATTGCTCACAAGGGAAGAACCCACCAGAATAATAAGTAACTCCTTGATATTTATATCAATAATCATTCGCTTCGTCCTCCTTTCCAGCGATATCATCCGTTATTTCTGTAATTTCTATCTCTTTTATCTTTTCCTTTTCAGCATGCTTACCGGTATCATAAAACCGGTGACCGCAGCCCGTATCAGAACAATTCATGCAATCTTCGCTGCAGCCCGACTGGATTTTAGAAACATCTCTGCCCTTCCTCGTACCTTTTATCTTAATCTTATTCTGAATAGCCGTAAGGGCCGCAAGAACAAAGAACGCTCCAGGTGCCATGATGAAAATAGTGCATGGTATATAGGCCTCCGGCATGATATGATATCCGAACAATTCCCCTGCTCCTATGATCTCTCTCACCGCACCGATACAAGTGAGAGCAAAGGAAAAGCCCAGTCCCATTCCCACACCATCGAAAAAAGACGGGATAACAGAGTTTTTCGAGGCGTAAGCCTCAGCCCTTCCTAAAATAATGCAGTTAACCACAATGAGCGGTATGTATATTCCGAGCGCATTGTATAAAGACGGAAGGAATCCCTCCAAAAGAAGCTCCATCATCGTGACGAAGGAAGCGATTACAACAATAAAGGCAGGAATCCTCACCTTATCCGGGATAATGTTCCTAAGCAGCGAGATAAACATATTACTGAGCGCCAGCACCACCATCGTGGTCAGTCCCATGCCCAGACCGTTTACCGCCGAAGTCGTTACCGCCAGGGTAGGACACATTCCCAGCATCAGCACGAAGGTTGGATTTTCTTTTACAAGCCCGTTTATAAGCCTTTCATTTACACTATTCATTGCCGCTTCCTCCTTCCATGATGTTCGTATTAAGAACCGTACGGAAATAATAAAGTCCGGCATTTACACCATTTGTAACCGCGTTGGTCGTAATCGTGGCTCCGCTGATCACATCGATCTGGTTATCTCTCTGCGCACCCGATTTCGTATATTCGAAGACCTCCACCTGCTTATCCGCAAATTGGGGCTTCAGCACTTCCTCCGCACGCATACCGAGTCCGGCAGTCTCCGCTATTGACAAGATGGAGATTCCATTCAGGGTACCGTCCTTTCCTATGCCCAGCATGAACTGGATATCCCCGCTGTAGCCTTCGTGGTCGGTTACTGTAATGACATAACCTAATATATTGTTATCGGCATCCAACGCCTTCATAACCTCATCGATATCCACGCCTTCAAAGCCGAGCTCGCTCTTTTGAAGTACCCATTCATTCTCTGCCTGTGCTGTCTGGACGATTTCGAAGCTTTCCGCCTCGGAAAAGACCTCTTTGCAGGCCTCTTGTTTCACCTTTGCCTTCTGCGCAGCAATAGGCTCTTTCGTCACCTGATACACCAAGCCCAGAATAAGTCCTGCCGCCAGCGTAATGACGAAGAGTATAAGAGCGTCCTTCAGCATTTCTTTTATATGATCATTCATGCTCTTTCCCTCCTTTTGTACCGAACGCCTTAGGGAAGGTCATTTTTTCAATAAGCGGAACGAGGAGGTTACCTATAATAATTGCATAGGAAACACCCTCCGCCGACGGTCCGAACAAACGGAAGATGCCGGTGAGAATTCCCAGAATAATTCCATAAACATACTGCCCCTTCTTGGTAATCGGCCGGGTCACATAGTCCGTCGCCATGAAGAATGCTCCCAGCATCAAGCCGCCTCCTGCAAGCTGTGCGCTGATATATGCCGGATCTGCTCCATGACTGCCGAATAGGCATAGAAATATCACGAAGCTTATAATATAACTGCCGGGCACCCTCAGATCGATAACGCCTAACAGAATTAAGAAGCAGGCACCCGCCACAATAGCTATCATAGAGGTTTCTCCGATGGTTCCTGCCGTGCTGCCGATAATCATATCCAGAATATTTACGGTTTCCCCGCTTCTTATCAGGGCGAGCGGGGTAGCTCCGCTGTAAGCGTCCACCTCGAAGTTGTTCATGATGGGGGTAAAGGATATGAGCAAAAAGCATCTCGCCGCCAGCGCCGGGTTCATGAAGTTCTGCCCCAAGCCGCCAAACAGCATCTTTACCACCAAAATAGCGAATACTCCGCCAATCACGCCGATCCACCAAGGAGCGGATGAGGGCAGGTTAAGCGCAAGCAAAAGTCCGGTAACCACAGCGGAGTAGTCGCCTATCGTCACCGGTTTCTTCATCAGCTTTTGGTATGTATACTCCGTAAGAACGGTAGACGCCACCGTTACCCCTATTAAAATCAGCGCATCTATTCCGAAATTATAGATACCGAAGCCCGCGGCAGGAAGCAGCGCGATGACTACAGCGAGCATAATGCTGCTCGTGGTTACCTTGGACCTCACATGGGGATTGGAGGAAACCTTCATCAAATCACTCACCTATCCTACCTCCTGCTTCTTCTTTCTCATTTGCTCTTCCCGATTTCTTGGCAAGCTGTATCTTCCGCATGGATTTTATCGTCTGAGTCAGCGGCCTTCTGGCCGGACATACATAACTGCAGCAGCCGCACTCGCAGCACTCCATTCCCTGATGCTTAAGAAACGCATCTTCGTTATAATGCTCCGCGTAATCCGACAGCATTTTAGGCACAATCCTGCCCGGGCATACCTCCACGCATTTTCCGCAATTGATACACGCCCCCGGCTCCATCTGGGAAACCTCATCCTGCGTCATACAGAGGAGCGCCGACGCCGTTTTGGTGGTAGGCACATCCAAATCAAAAATGCTAAAGCCCATCATCGGCCCACCGGAGATGATCTTGGCCGGCAGCTTCTTAAAACCTCCTGCCTCGTCAACCAGCTCCCGGTAGCTCGTCCCTATCCGCACAAGGAAATTGCGCGGATCTGAGACAGCATCTCCCGTTACCGTCACTATCCTTTGCATCAGGGGCATTCCCCTCATGACTGCATGGTAAACTGCAACGATAGTATCCACGTTATCCACGATACAGCCTGCATCCGCCGGAAGCATCTTGGAATTAATGCTCCTTCCGGTAGTCGCATAGATGATCTGACGTTCCGCACCCTGCGGATATTTCGTCTTTAAAGCCTTTACACTAATGCGCTTCTCGTTTTTTGTCAGCTTTTTTAATATATCGATACAGTCCGCTTTATTATCCTCCACTGCCAGAATCGCCCGTGCGTTATCGAACAGGCTCAATATGATTTTAAGCCCCTCCACGATTTTTTCCGGCTCTTCTATCATCCTCCGGTAATCGGAGGTAAGATACGGCTCGCATTCAGCGCAATTGGCAATGATATAATCTATCTTTTCCGGTTCTGAGGGCGAAAGCTTTATGAAGGTGGGAAAGCCCGCACCTCCCATGCCGACCACTCCTGCTTCTTTTATCCGTTCAATGATTTCTTCCTTCGTCAATTCCTTATAGGAATCGACTGTAGAATATTCAGTCTCTTCATATTTTTCATCATTTTCCACTATGATGCTCATTACGCTGTCCCCGGTCACTACCCGTCTAGGCTCAATCGCTTTGACTGTACCCGAAACGGTCGCATAAACAGGAGCCGACACATAGCCGGACGCCTCCGCGATTTTCTGTCCCGCAAGCACTCTATCACCTTTTTTCACGATAGCCACCGCCGGTGCTCCGATATGCTGGGATAAAGGATATACCAAATCTCCCTTAGGCAGTACCGCTTTCATCGGTTTATCCTTGGACATGTCTTTGCCGTCGCAGGGATGTATACCGCCCTCAAATGTTAATTTCGCCATTTGTCACCCTTCTTTCTCTTTAATTCGCAGGACTGCCTCCTCAAACTGCGGCCCCGGCACTTATCAATATACTATTTTTCTACAAAAAATGCTACTGCATTTTGCAAAAACATGTTATTATAACCAAAGGAAGATAAGTAATCTGTCCGTTTCGGACGAAAGGAGCTATATGAGAATTTTACGTCAAACCATTCATTTCGATAGTTTTAATTATCCCCTCGAAAAAATCGCTCCCCTTGAAAAAATACTTTTCATCGATATAGAAACCACCGGCTTTACGGTCAAAAGTTCTTCCCTTTACCTCATAGGCGCCGCCTATTACGAAGGAGGAAACTGGTATGTTAAACAGTGGTTCGCTAATACCTACGAAGAAGAAGCGGATATTCTGTCCGCCTTTTTCCAATATGCCGGGAGCTACACACATTTGATCCACTTTAACGGGAATAATTTTGACCTTCCCTATCTGCTGCAAAAGTGTAAGCAGCATCATTTGCCTTATCATTTCAATCATTTCGAGGGTATCGATATTTATAGAAGGGTTTCTCCTTATAAGGGGGTTTTAAAGCTGCCCAACTGCAAGTTGAAGACGCTGGAGCAATACCTTGGCGTCGACAGAGAAGACACCTTCGACGGAGGAGAACTGATAAGCGTGTACCATAACTATGTAAAGAATCCTACCGACTATGCCTTGCAGGCCCTTACGCTTCACAACGCCGACGACATGAAGGGCATGCTTCGTATTCTCCCGATTCTTTCCTATTACGACCTCTTTCATTCCCCCATAACGCCGAAAAAAGTGCAGGCAAACTATTACCGGGATATAAACGGCAAACAACATCAGGAAATCCTTATGAAGCTGACTCTGCCGTCTCCTCTTCCTGACGCTCTTTCAGGTACCTTTAAAGGCTGCTATTTCAAGGGGGAAGGATTGGAAGGCACCCTTCGCATCCCTCTCTATGAGGAGGAGATGAAATATTACTATTCCAATTATAAGAGCTATTACTATCTTCCAGAGGAGGATACCGCCATCCATAAATCCGTAGCCTCCTTTGTGGACAAGAGTCACCGCTTGCAAGCCAATGCGGCAAACTGCTATACCCGCAAGCTTTCTTCTTATCTGCCCCAGTGGGATATTATATTTGAACCCTTCTTCAAGAGAGATTATAAGGACAAAGAAACATTTTTCGAGCTGACCGAGGAAATGAAAAAAGAGCGTCCGCTGTTTGCGAAATATGCTACCCACATACTTAATATGATTGCGCAATCATACTAAAGTGAACAAAAAATAAGAATACTTTCCTGTTACATAAAAAACTACTGAATTAACAATGCCTTCCCGTTAACTCAGTAGTTTTATCTTTATGGTTTTTCGTAAAAGAAGGAATTCCTTCTGCCGTATCCCATATCCTTATAATTGATAATCTGCTCTGTACTGCCGATAAATAAAATCCCCTTACTTGCCAATGCCCGTTGGAACTTCACGAATACCTCGTCCTTCGCTTCCTCCGTAAAATATATGAGAACATTGCGGCAAATAATCATATGCCATCCATCGCGATACGAGTCCTTCAGTAAATTGTGCTCACCGAATTCCACTCGTTTCTTAATATCCTCCGATATTTGATAGGATAAACCAACCTTGGTAAAATATTTCTTCTTCAAGTCCTCCGGTACACTGGATATGCTCTTGTCCGAATACAAGCCTACCTTTGCCTTAGCGATGACCTGCTTGTCCAAGTCCGTCGCATACACTTTTATCTGCTCTAACGGAATATGCCTAGACAGAGCCATTACGAGAGAATAAGGTTCATCTCCGGTAGAGCACGCTGCGCTCCATATCTTCAGGTTCCTGCCAAACTTAGTTATCAGCTCGGGAATAATCTCCTTATCCAAGACCTGCCATTGATCGGGATTGCGATAGAATTCCGATACATTAATCGTAAGATAGTTGACAAATTCTTCGAACTTGACACGATTCTCCTTGATATATGCGATATACTTATCATATCCCACCACATTATTTTTGGCTATCAGCGTATCGATACGGCGTTTCATCTGCTTTTCTTTATAAGAGCTCAAATCAATTTTAGTTAAATTATAAACTGCAGTCTTGAACCATTCATAGTCATAAGCCATAGCCTTACCTACCGTAATTTATTCTTTTATTCCTCGGAAGTCTCTTCCTGTTCGCCGGCAATCACCGCCTCGATATCCACAGATACCACATCCTCATCGGATTCTTTCTCTTCTTCCTTCGGTTCAGGAGCGAACATCGCTTTAACGCTCAGGCTGATTTTCTTCTCCTCATCGTTGAAGTCGACCACCTTAGCCGTCACTTCCTCGCCTGCCTTAAGTACATCGGAGGGCTTCTCGATATGATCCTTGGAAATCTGAGATACGTGAAGCAGTGCATCCACGCCGGGCTCTAATTCGATAAATGCACCGAAATCGGTCATTCTGGCCACTTTTCCGGTTACCACATTGCCTACCGCATACTTCTGGGCGGCTGCCTTCCAAGGATTCGCATCGTCAAATTTAAGGCTCAATGCGATTTTATTTCCAGAAATTTCTTTGATCAATACCTTTACAACATCGCCAACTTTGAATACCTTCTTCGGATTCTCCACTCTGCCCCATGACATCTCAGAAATATGGAGGAGTCCGTCTGCGCCGCCCAAATCGATAAATGCACCGAAATCGGTCACATTCTTTACCGTGCCTTCCACTACGTCGCCTTCTTTGATCGTCTCGAAAAGCTTCTTCTGCAATTCCGCTTTTTCAGCAGCGATTAACTGCTTGCGGTCGCCGATATATCTTCTTCTCTTAGGATTATATTCGCTGATAACAAACTGAATTTCCTGACCTGAGTATTTGGACAAATCTTTTTCATAGACATCCGATACAAGGCTTGCCGGAATAAAGATTCTTACTTCTTCCACTACTACGCTCAAACCGCCGTCCAAAACCTGAGCAACCTTTGCGGTGAGCACCTCCTTGTTATTAAACGCTTCTTCGATTCTCTTATTGCCTCTGTCAGCAGCAAGTCTCTTATAGGTTAAAAGAACTTGTCCTTCGCCGTCATTTACTTTTAGTATCTTCACTTCCATCTTATCGCCCTGCTTAGCGATTGTTGTCAAATCCACGTTTGGTTCGTTGGTGTACTCATATCTCGTTAAAATACCATCTGATTTATAACCGATATTGAGAATAATCTCTTCAGGCTTTACATCGATGACCGTACCCTCTACTACCTCTCCTGAATGTATTGTCTTAAATGATTCCTCTAACATTTGTTCAAAAGTTAATTCTGACATAATTTTGAACCTCCTCAATTATATTATTTGGGGTCGATGCCCCGGCAGTAATACCGACCGGTGAAGCAGCTTTAAGTAGTTCTAAATGCAAGTCATCCAGTGTCTGTATAAAATGAGTGTTCTCACATTCTTTTTTGCATATTTCATACAGTTTTCTTGTATTAGAGCTGTGAGTCCCCCCTATTACAATCATGGTTTGAACCTGAGATGCAATCTGTTTTGCCTCAGTCTGCCGTTCTTCTGTTGCATTACATATGGTGTTAACAACACTAACATTGTAACCTCTTTTTGAGAAAATTTCAACTAAATCTTTAAATTTGTTGTAGTTAAATGTCGTTTGAGAAACAATACATAATTCTTCGTTTTTCAATACACCGTTATTTTTATCGTTCATGAAATCCTCCACTTCTTTTTCAGACTCCATGACGATGGTTTCTGTTACCGCCCATCCTCTGATTCCCTCTACTTCGGGATGTCCGGGATTTCCTATGATGATGATTTTCTTTCCTTCGCCGCTTTCCTTCTCCACGATTCTATGTATCCGCTTTACGAAAGGACAGGTGGCATCCACACACTCCAGACCTTGCTTATCGATGCGCTCATAAACCTCCTTGGATACTCCGTGAGAGCGTATGATAACAGTTCCCTCCGTTATCCTTCCAAGCTCTTCCATATTTTCAATTACCTGAACACCTTTTTCCTCCAGATCCTTTACGACCTCTTCATTGTGAATGATAGGCCCGAAAGTATATATCTTCTTGCCCGTTTCTATTTGCTCATAAACGCTTTCCACCGCCCGCTTCACTCCGAAGCAGAAGCCGGCGCTCTTAGCCATAATCACTTCCATCTTTTTACCCTTTCCTTTCCGCATCGAACCAAAGTGTGCTTCGCACATTCTCGCCGCCAGATTCTTGGCCGCACAGCTTTTGTTCCGCGTGCGAAGCTGCGCATCCTGCTCGGAGCGCTTTCATTTCATGGGAAACCGAAACTTTACGACTGCAACGTAACAAGGTCTTTCCCATGAAATGAAAAAGGTTCACACAGCTCTAAAATAGCTTTCGCCACTTCTTCTATCGTCATAGAAGAAGAATCCACAAGCACCGCATCCGCAGCTTGACGCAGGGGTGAAATCTCCCTGCTCATATCTCGTTTATCCCTCTCCACAATGTCCCTTTCTATCTTTGCCAGATCGCAGTGCTCTCCCTTTGCTGTCAGCTCGTCGAAGCGCCTCTTGGCACGAACTGAACTATCCGCCGTCAGATACACCTTTACATCGGCCCCCGGCAGGACGATAGTACCGATATCCCTTCCGTCCATTACCACATCCGCACTGTCCGCGAGTCTGCGCTGGAGCTCCACCAGCTTTTCCCTCACGTCTTTATTGACGCTGCTTGCGGAAGCCATATTTCCCACTTCCTCCGTTCGAATCAGAGGGCTTACGTTTTCCCCGTTTAAAAGAATTATCTGCTCTCCGTTCTCATGCCGGATGGTGATATCCGCTTCCTTGCATTTTTCGCTTATCTTCTCCTGTTCCCCTTCTCCGATTCCTCTCCTCAGAAGATAAAGCGCCATCGCCCGATACATCGCACCCGTATCGATATAAATAAAGCCTTTCCTTTTAGCCACCATCTTCGCTATCGTACTTTTCCCTGCTCCCGCAGGACCATCTATCGCTATGCTGTAGCCCATCGTAATCATCTCCTATCCTATTCAGACCTTTGCCGCGCTGCTCCCTGCCAGATACCCCGTAGACCAGGCAATCTGTAAATTGAATCCACCCGTCAGTGCGTCCACATCCAGAACTTCTCCGGCAAAATACAAGCCTTTTACCAGCTTGGATTCCATCGTAGAGGGATTTACTTCCTTAACAGAGATTCCTCCCTTTGTGATAATCGCCTCCTGGAACTCCCTTGTTCCCGTTATAGTCATTTCTATATGTTTTATCAAATGAACGAAACGAAATCTTTCTTCCTTCGTTACTTCGTGAATTTTCTTTTCCCCGTCGATTCCCGATAAGCGTATGATAACCGGAATCATCTTTGCCGGAAATAATGAGCCGAGGGAATTCCTAAATTGTTTATTTTTGTTCTCCTCAAAGTCTCTAAGCACCCGCTTATCCAACTGTTCTTCGCTAAGCGCCGGCTTTAAATCCAGATATAGAGAAATGTTTTCTTTGCTCTTTCTCCCCGTATAATAACTGCTGGCACTAAGAATCAGCGGCCCGCTCACTCCGAAATGAGTAAAGAGCATCTCTCCGAAGCCCTCATAGAATACCTTTTTCCCATTCTGGCATAAGGCTGCAGTTACATTCTTTAACGAAAGTCCCTGAAGCTCTTTGCACCAATCCTCCTTTACTATAAGCGGCACTAAGGAAGGATAACAGGGTTTTGTGGAGTGTCCTTTCTCCTCCGCCATCCGGTATCCATCTCCCGTGGAACCCGTGACCGGATAAGACAGCCCTCCCGCCGCCACGATAACCGCCTCTGCATGTTCCGTCTCCCCGTCCTGCGTTACCACTCCGATCACCCTGTCTTCCTCGGTCACCAATGTCTTTACAGCGGTATTCAGCCTTATATCCACGCCTAATCCCTTCATCTGTCTGTGCAATGCAGCAATCACATCCGAAGAATGGTCGGAGACGGGAAATACCCTCTCGCCCCTCTCTATCTTCGTCTTACACCCCGCCTCCTCGAAAAAGCGGATGACGGCCTGATTGTCGAAACCATAAAAAGCACTGTATAAAAATTTCCCGTTAGTCACCACATTGCCGAATAAACTTTCCATGTCGCAAGCATTGGTCAGGTTACATCTGCCCTTTCCCGTTATATATACTTTTTTCCCGAGCTTCTCATTCTTTTCAAAAAGAAGCACCTGCCCTCCGTTTTCGGCAGCGGCGACGGCCGCCATCATACCGGCGGCGCCTCCCCCGATCACAATTATCCTGCTCATAGTTTTTTCTCCGGTCATAAATTTATTCCTTCATAAGAGGATTATTTAACATAGGCTCCTCATCGATAAAATTAATCTCATCATTCAAATATACCTGATAATTATTCCACGCCTGCTCTAACTGCTCCAAATTGTTCTTCACATCTTTCGGACGCTTCAGACAGAGGGCTACCACCAGCGCGTTAATGACGCTTAAAGGTGCTACCAGAGAATCCACGATGGAAACCATGTCGCTTCTGGCGAACAGATTACAGGAGGAATATAAGTTCATAGGGGAATGTACGCTGTCGGTAATGGCGATTACCTTAGCATTTCTGTCGTTAGCGAATTCCATCGCTTTCAAAGTCCTCATGGAATATCTGGGAAAACTGATTCCTACAATCGCATCTCTCTCACCGATCCGGATCATCTGCTCAAAAATCTCACTGATGCTGGTACTGCTTAAAAGAACTACATTTCCTCTTATCATATTCAAATAAAAATGAAGGAAACTGGCCAATGGCTCACAACTTCGCATTCCAAGGACATATATCGTTTCGGCCTCTAAAATGGTATCCACCGCCATTTCGAAGAAAGTGCCGTCCAAATGCTCTATGGTATCTTGAATTTTTTCTATGTCAGCGTGCAGCACGGAAGTCAGTATCTCCGACTGAGTGCTCTTTCCATATTTCGCGCCTATTTTCTGTACAGTATTCAGCTTGTCCTTAACCCAGTCCTCCAGCTCCTTCTGGAATTCCGGGTATCCGTCGTAGCCGATGCCCGAAGCGAACCGTACTACGGTAGATTCGCTGACACCTACCGTCTCCCCAAGCTTCGCCGCAGTCATAAATACCGCCTGCTCATAGTGGTCGGTAATAAAAGCAGCAATGGCCTTATGGCTCTTGCTCATCTTTCCATAGCCTTCCTCTACCCTCGATATGATGCTCATGCTACTATCATTTTTGCCGCCTATCTGCTTCTCCATTTATTCTTTCCCTTTACGTTCTGGCTTCCTATATCATTATTTACATTTATTTCAAAAAGGACCGGAAAGAATCTTCCAGCAAATTTACCGTCTCGCTTTCCGGCAAATCATAATCCCCTGTCAATGCCATACAAGCCGCCCCATGGATAAATATCCACATCTTGGTGAACATTTCCTCCGAGGACATACAGCCGTATTCTTTCGCATAATTGATTTCTCTCACTACCGCACCCTTTTTCCCGTTCAACAAATCATAAAGGCTTCTTCCATGCCTTTGTTCAGACAAAAAGAGCAGGCGGAAAATATTCTTATTCTCTTCGGCAAAACGTATATAGGTAAGTCCCAAATCCACAAAAGGAATATCATTATATTTCGGAAAGCTTTCGTAATAGGTCTCGAAATAATCCACCGCCATGACAAAAAGCTCTTCCATAAGCTCTTCCATATTACGGTAAATACGAAAAATCGGCTGTGTGGAGCATCCTGCCCTCGCCGCCAGTTTCCTCGCAGTCACGTTCTCATACCCTTCTTCTTTGACCATTTCAAATGCGGCCTGCAAAATATCACTTTGTATAATCGTCTCTTTTCTTGCCATAACGCATCCCCCATTAGTTAATAACAACCGTTATTATTTTACTATGGATTGCTTTCCCTGTCAATGAAGTGAACAAAAGTGTGCCATAACAAAAGGGACTGCCGTAAAACGGCAATCCCTTCCTTGCTTTTTAATATTATACAGGATAAGCTGCATTTTTCGTATCAGCCTGAGTCATATCGACCTTTTCCTGCTGAGCCTGACGATATTTGAAGAAGTCAACAGCAACCTGAGGGAAAAGCGCATAGGATAATACGTCTTCATCCTGCTGTTTCCATTCCTTCATTTCCGCTTCCAATTTATCCAGCTCGTTCTCGATTAAATCGGCAGGACGACAGGTAATTCTTTCTTCACCCGGAATAACCTTGTCGATTACAGCCTGATTCATCGGTTTTACCGTCTGGCCGTATTCGCCGCGAAGTACGGCTTTCGTCTCCTTCGTAGCCATCTTGTAGCGTTCTCCCATAAGTACATTGAATACAGCCTGTGTACCAACGATCTGAGAGGAAGGAGTAACAAGAGGCGGCTCGCCGAGATCTTTACGAACCTCAGGAATCTCTCTAAGCACATCATAGTACTTATCTTCTGCGTTCTGCTCTTTCAACTGGCTAACCATGTTGGATAACATACCGCCCGGTACCTGATATAATAAAGTCTTGATATCAACGCCCATAACCTTCGGATTGAGAAGACCGCTTGCCAGCCACTCGTCTCTGTGAGGTCTGAAGTAATCTGCAATCTGTGCAAGAACGTTCTGGTCATAACCCGTATCATAAGGGGTTCCCTTGAAGGTCTCAACCATAACCTCCGTTGCGGGCTGTGAAGTACCCATAGCCATCGGAGAAATCGCACAGTCAATAATGTCTGCCCCCGCTTCTACCGCTTTCATATATGTCATGCTGGCTACACCAGAGGTATAGTGCGTATGCAGCTCTATCGGAAGAGAGGTAGCTCCCTTCATCGCAGAGATCATCTTCGTAGCCTCATAAGGAAGCAAAAGGCCTGCCATATCCTTGATACAAATGGAATCCGCACCCATTTCCTCAACCTTTTTCGCCATGTCCACCCAGTAATCAAGCGTATAAGCATCGCCTAACGTATAGGAAAGGGCAACCTGCGCATGTCCTCTGCCTTCTCTCGCCTTTACTTTGCTGGTAGCGCTGACCGCCTCCTGCAGATTTCTAAGGTCGTTGAAGCAGTCGAAAATTCTAATAATGTCAATACCGTTTGCGATAGATTTTTCTACGAAGTAATCAACTACGTCGTCCGCATAAGGGCGGTATCCCAAAATATTCTGTCCACGAAACAGCATTTGCAGCTTCGTATTTTTAAATCCGTCTCTTAATTTTCTCAGTCTTTCCCACGGATCTTCCTTCAGGAAACGAAGAGAAGCATCAAAAGTAGCACCGCCCCAGCATTCCACTGCGTGATAGCCTACTTTGTCCATTGTATCGATGATTGGAAGCATCATTTCGGTAGGCATTCTCGTCGCAATTAAGGACTGATGCGCATCACGAAGAACGGTTTCCACAATTCCAATCGGTTTTTTAACCTGTTCTGACATTTTCTATTCCTCCTATTATTTTAGCTGTCTTACTTCGAATTCCTGCAATTAGTTCAAGGTTGCAAGTAAGGTTCCCGCCTCTACAGGTGAGCCTACTGTTGCATCGATGCTGGCAACAACGCCGTCCTGAGGTGCAACAACCGGAATTTCCATTTTCATAGCTTCAATAATAACTACCGGATCACCGGCCTTAACTGCTTGCCCAACCTTCGCCTCGACACCGCAAACCTTACCGGCTGCGCCAGCTTCGATTCTTACGCTTCCAGCTGTACCGGAGGGTGCTGCTGCGGGAGCAGGTGCCGCCGCGGGTGCTTCTGCTGCGGGAGCAGGTGCTGCGACAGGCGCTGCTGCTACAGGCGCGGGAGCAGGTGCCGCTACGGGTGCTGCTGCTCTGGGAGCTGCATAAGCACCTGCGGTTCTTCCTTCTTCTACTACTACATCATATACGTTTCCATTAACGGTAATGGTATAATTTTTCATTTCAATCTTCCTCCTACTTATACAATAAGCTTATAATAAAAATCAAATTTTTGTTTAATATACCCGTCTTTTTCTGATTGACCTGACAACGAAGCCATCTGTAGAAGAAGCTCCCGATGAAGCAGCGATCGCCGCCGCGATAGCAGCCACCAGTTCGCGGTCATCGTAGTATTCTTCTTTTCTCATAATCTGAGCAATTGCGTTGTCCGGCTGTCTGTCCGCTTCCGGCTGGTCTGTGAACGCAGCTTTAATCTTCGGAACGAAGCCGGAACGGGATTTAGCAAAACCGGCAAGCACAAGAACTATGAATGCTACTCCCAGAACGGCCAATACAATAATCGCTCCGGTCTTGACCCATTCGCCAACGGGGCTGATTGGCGTCGTAGTGATGCTGACAAGGTTATACGTTTCGTCCATGACGATTTCTACCATCGCATCGCTCTTCGTTCCTTCTACCTTAACGTTCGCAACAGCACCGTTACCGGTCAGGTCTGCCGTATGCTCTACTATCTTTACATAACTACCCATATCCTCAAGCGCAACCGTCCAGCTGTCGAGAGCTGCAGCAATTACAGCGTTCGACGCGTACTGGGACTGCATATTCTGAGCACAGACCGTAGCAATGGATTCCACAAGCTGATCTCCGTATGCCAGAACCTCTTCTTCCGATACCTCAGGAACCGCTGCTGTGGTCTCCGCCGCCTCAGCCGATAAACTCACGCCGAAGATGCAGGTAATCATACCTAATACTAATAACCATTTTTTCATATTAAGTATTCCTTTCTAAACTGTACCATGTTTTTTAGCCGGACGATCTTCATGTTTTGTATATAACATTTCGAAAGCGCCGATTATATATTTTCTCGTCTCGGAAGGTTCAACGATCTGATCCACATATCCTCTGGCCGCTGCACCTGCTGCGCTGGTCTGAAGCTTCGCATATTCCTGTGCGCAAGCATCGATCGCCTCGGAGCCTTGTCCATCGCAGATGATCTTAGCTGCCAGCTTCGCATCCATCGTTCCAATTTCAGCATCCGGCCAAGCTATCGTGATATCTGCACCAAGAGCCTTGGAATTCATCGTAACATATGCGCTTCCAAAAGCCTTCTTCGTTATAACGTTCACCTTAGGTACGGTTGCATTTGCAAACGCGTATGTAAGGCGCGCCGCTGCTTTTGCAATCTTCTTCTCTTCACATTCACTGGAAGCAAAGCCCTTTACATTCGTAAGGGTCAGCACCGGAATATCGAAAGCATCGCAGAAATTAACGAAATCTGCCGCTTTTTCACAGCCCTTTGCAGATAATACCGCATCGAAGTTCTCTGCTGTCTTTCCTTCCGCATCAAAAACCTCTGTGCGGTTGGCAACAGCGCCTACGGTAGCTCCGTTCAATTTAATGAAGCCAGTCACCATATCCTTTGCATAATTTCTCTTCGTCTCGAAGAAAATACCATTATCTGAAATCTGGGAAAGAGCGATAGAAGTATCGCCCGCACAGTTTACAAGCTCTTCACATGTTCTGTTCAAGTCGTCCATACACTCGTCGAAAGACATGTTATCTTCATTATTCGCAGGAAGGATAGAAACAAGTTCTCTGATTTGTGCAAGAACGCTCGCCTCGTCAGAAACCACATCCACGATACCGACTTCTTTGCTCTGGAATGCTGCGGAAGAAGTGTCACATTTAGAAATTTCATTGCCGTCGATTGCATTAGGAGCATTCACGAATAATTTTGCGCTCTTCTCCTCCATAAAGCTGAAATCGGTCAACGTAGGAACCAGTGCGAGTCCACCGCCGCAAGTGCCAAAAATAGCTGTGATCTGAGGGATTACTCCAGATGCATTCACCTGCTTCATGTAAATCTCACCGAAACCGTTTAAAGCATCCGTGGCCTCCTGCAATCTAAGTCCGGCAGAATTAATCAAACCGATAACAGGCGCACCTGTCTTCATTGCCAGATCATAGAGGTTCGCAATTTTCTTCGCATGCATCTCGCCAACCGTTCCGTTCAACACGGAAACATCCTGACTGTAAACATACACAAGATTGCTGTCAATTACTCCGTAACCGGTAATAACACCGTCAGAAGGAGTTTCTGTCTGTTTCAGATTGAAATCTGTTGCTCTTGCCGTTACAAGTGCTCCGATTTCAACGAAACTGTTTTCATCGAGTAAAGCTTTGATTCTTTGACTCGCTTGTGAAGTAGTACTCATCTTTTCAGTCCTCCATTTTATATTAAATAAAAAAAAACAATTTAGCAGGGAAGTCCCTCCCTATAATCATACTGTAGTAGTATAACACAAAAAGGAAATTTATCCTAGAATAATTTTGAAAATTTACAGTAATTTTATATTGCATACAAAGTCAATATATATCGCAGTATCCACGGAAAATCCATATCCGAAACTTCAGATTTTACTACAATGGGGTATTCCTTTATCAGCTCCTCCCCAAGATAATAGCTTACCTCTCCTACCTTTATTCCTTCTGTAACAGGCGCCTTAAGCTCCTTTGGCAAAGTCTGCTTTACTTCTACCGCCTCATCCGCCCGGAGAAGGAGGTTCAGCTCCTTTGAACCATCCCCCTTTATTTCCACCTCTGTATATGCCTTTCCATAGGGCTTTCCGTTTTCAGGGACTCCGCCTTCCACCCAAAGAGGATCAAAAGCCACCGGCTCATATACGTTGCGATATTCATAGTTTTCCAATCCATAAGACATGAGCTTTTTCGTATCGCTCCATTTGTAGCTCTTGTTATTCGGCCAGCCACAAGCTAAAAGAGCTACGATGAAGGTCTTTCCGTCTTTTTTCAACGCTCCTACGTAGCAGTATCCCGCATTGTTGGTAAATCCGGTCTTTCCCGAAAGAGCACCATCCATCATGGAAAGAAAGGCGTTGTGATTTGCACAGGAATAACTCCTCTTCCCTTCCACATCGGAAAAGGAATGGCTCTGGGTCCTCGTTATCCGCAGAAATTCCTCGCTCTTTTCAGACTCTCCGATGCAGTATTTCATAATACGAGCCAAGTCTGCCGCTGTAGTGGAATGAACCTTCACCTCTCCCGCCGCATTCGTCGACGTAGCATCCAGCCCGTTTGGCGTAATAAAAAAAGTCTCCTCACAGCCTATGTCCCTCGCTTTTTTATTCATGAGCTTGGCAAATCCCTCCACGCTGCCTCCGATGTGCTCTGCTATGGCTACCGCCGAATCGTTATGGGATTCCAGCATGAGGGAATACAATAAATCTTCCAGCCTGAAATGCTGCTCGGCCCGCATTCCCAAATGGACCTTCGGCTGAGCCGCCGCATAACCGGATACTGTAACAATGTCTTCAGGATTGCCGTTTTCAAGAGCAATAATACATGTCATGATTTTCGTGGTGCTTGCCATCGGCATTGCTTCATCTTCGTTCTTGCCAAATAAAACACGCCCGGAATCCGCATCCATAAGGACTGCCGAACGGGCGTATAGCTTTATGTTTGTACTATTTTCTTCTTCGTTCCCTTCCTTTGCCAGGGCATGGCTTCCACCCCAGAATACCGCGCAGCTCAGATAAAGTGCCGCTATCACAAGATAAACTATCCGTCTATATTTCCTCTCCACTTTTTTCATATGATTTCCCGATAAACCTTCATCGTTTAAATATATGCCATCCAAGGGGAAAATAGAAACGCACTTAAATATCCAGCTGAAGCTGTACCTCCGCTTCCGCCTGCTGTTTGAACTCTTCCATTTGCACTGAATTCAACTCCGGAAGTTCTCCCAATGATTTCACTCCGAAGCTTCTTAGGAATTCCTCCGTGGTCCCGAATAAAAGAGGCCTTCCCGGTGCATCCAGCCTTCCAACCTCCGTCACCAGATTGAACTCCACGAGACGGTTCACCGCATGGTCACAGCTTACTCCTCTGATTTTCTCTATTTCCAGTCTGGTCACCGGCTGCTTATAAGCGATGATCGACAAGGTTTCAAGAAGGGTGTCCGTAAGCACGAACTTCCTCGGTGTCCTGGCTATCTTTATGAGGTATTCATACATATCGGGTTTCGTGCAAAGCTGAATGGAATCCTCCAGCTCTATGAGCATAATCCCCCTGTTATCCTTCTCATAGCCTTCCTGCATTCCTGTCAGAATCTCTTTCGTCGTCTTAACATCCTCTTCTATGGTCTCGGCGAGCCTCGCTATCTCCACCGAATCTCCCATCGCAAAAAGAATGGCTTCTATAATCGCTTCCGCACTTTGTCTCTCCAATGTTCATCCCTGTCTTTCACAATTTCCCTTACATCGTATAAAACTGTATCCGTTTTTATGTATTACATAGCCTCTGCCAACAGCTTGGACGTAATAATAATGTCATCGCATATATCCTGCTGCTCAATGTCAATCTGTCCCAGCTTCATCATTTCCAGTATGACCAGAAAGGTCACTATGATTTCCATCTTGCTCCCTTGCTTCTCCAAAAGCTGCCTGAAACCGAAGCTCTTATGATTTTTCACGTATTCTATCACGTATCCTGTCTTAATATCCATATCGATCTCATCTTTTTCGATTTTCCCGAAGGTACTTCTCACAGGATCAATCTTATCCTCCTGCCGCTTTATCATAAACCGGAAAATCTCGTGCAGCTTATTTAAATTGACATCTGCAAGCAGCGACTCATAGTCCACCGGCTGTCTGTAGTCCTCCACTTCCCTGGGCAGATGCTGCTGTCTGTAAAGTGCACGCTGGGCGTCCATCTGTCTGTCCTTCAATTCGAAGGACATATATTTATACATCTTATATTCTAACAGCTTCTGGACCAGCTCCTCACGGGGGTCCTCCTCCTCGCCTTCTTCGTTGATTTCCTTAGGCAGGAGCATCCTGCACTTAATGTCTATCAAAGTCGCAGCCATAACGAGGAATTCGCTCATTATGTTCATATCTTCGGTTTCCATATTCTTGATATAATCCAAATACTGGGCTGTTATCTCCACAATGGGTATATCGTATATGTCCACCTTATTCTTATCAATTAAATGCAAAAGCAGGTCCAGAGGACCTTCAAATACTTGCAGCTTAACCGGAATTGCCATATTCCACCCCAACCTTATAAATCATGGTTACTGTGTAAACAGTAACAAATCTTGTCCGTTCAAAAACCGTATTTATAATTCTACATAAAAATTCCAATAATTTCAAGCATAATCATTTTATACCACATGCACCGCATGCCCGCCCGGCATGCCGCGTTACTGTTCACTCCGTTCGCAGTAACCATCCCGCTCCTATCTTCGGCACAAATCGATGATAATAAGCTCTCCCGGATTAAATATCCTAATGGGAATCGTATGCATTCCAAGCCCTCTGCTCACCACCATTACGGAGTCATCCTCCACGAACATACCTCCGTCATACTTAGGGAAAAAGCGGACCATCGGAGAAATCACTCCTCCGAGCCATGGAAGTCTCATCACTCCGCCGTGCAAATGTCCTGCCACAGTAAGGTCCGCTCCCCATTTTACATATTCTTTAAAATAATCCGGGTTGTGGGCAATCAAAAGCCTAAAAGCCCTGTCTTCCTTTTTTCCCAAAAGATTGTCAATATAACCTTCTTCCATGGTGTTTTGCTGAAATCGCTTATAATATTTTTTTCCTATCTCAAGCCCGAAAATTTCGATGTTGGTATCAGAAAGATAGACTTTGTCGTTTTCCAAAAGGCGGACGCCGCACCTGATCAGCTTTTCCTTGTATTCCTCATACAAATCCCCGTAAGCCTCTTTATATGTCTTAATCCGGTACTCATGATTCCCGTTCGCATAAAAAACAGGGTATTTCGATGCCAGATAGCTCAAAAGTTCTATCGGCTCTTCGTATTTCGTCTTCCTTTCAGCGGCTGTCACCATATCTCCGGCAATCAGAATAAAATCTGGCGAAGCCTCCTCCACCGCCTTTATCAAATCTTCATTCTTATATCCGAAGCATTTATTATGCAGATCCGACAGTAAGACAATCCTGCTGTTTCTTAAAATCTTCTCTGAATGTATCACATATTCTCTCTTCACAAAACGAGTGCTGTCATAAATAATCGATATGACAAACGCCACGAGAAGCGCTATTTCAAGCACCCGTATAACAGTTGATCCCATCTCCGGCATCTCATTCCTCCATCCACCAGACCTTTTTGCCGGCATTTTCATACCAGCCATTCCTTAGTGTACCACATTTTCTCAAATTATAAAAGGAAATAGCGAATCGTCTTTATCACATAGTCTTTATATCCGGCTTTATCCACTGCCTTGGCCGCAACGATGGATATGCTTCCTATTCTCTGTCCGCCCAGCTGGTAAACCGCCTCACCGATCGCCTGCCCCTCCTCTATCGGAGCTTCTATCTGGGCCGGAAGGCTGATAGTCTTCTCTATTTCCGTCAGGTTATTTCCTTTGGTATCCAAATATCTGAACTCTCCGGCATAGCTCAAGTTGACAGTATCATCCACGCCACCCTTGATAAGCTGTGCAGGCAGGGCATCTTTATTCTCATCCACATAAATGTTGCTCACACTATAGCCGTAGTTGAGCAGCGACATCGCATCCTGAAATCTTACCTTATTATCCGGAGCCGCCATAACTACCGCTATTAATTCAATACCGTCCTTATTGGCAGTCGCGGAAAGACAGTATTTCGCCTTGTTCGTGGAACCTGTCTTCAGTCCCGTGGCCCATTCATACTGCTTTAAAAGCTTGTTAGTGCTGGACAGCGTAAAAGTTGAGGTTCCCTGTCTCGTCACATGAGAAATATCCTCCATCCAAATCTGCGTATAATCCAGTACCTCTGGATACTTGGTTATCAGTTCCCTCGACATAATCGCCACGTCTCTGGCCGAAGTGTAATGAGTATCCGAATCCGAAAGCCCGCAGCTGTCCTCAAAATGCGTATGATCCATACGCAGTTCTTCCGCCCTCTGGTTCATCAGCTTCACAAATTCAGCCTCGCTTCCTGCAATGTACTCCGCCACCGCCACACAGGCGTCGTTTCCCGATGCCACAGCGATACACTTTATCAGGGTCTCTAAGGTCTGTACCTCTCCTTCCTCCAAGAACACTTGGGAACCGCCCATGGATTTGGCATATGCGCTAGTCATGATCTGATCATCCAAATGTATTCTTCCCGACTTGAGATGATCGAAAATAATCAACAGCGTCATAATCTTCGTTATGCTGGCAGGACTCTTTTCCGCATCTGCCTCTTGTTCGCAGATGATCTGCCCTGTAGAAGCTTCTATCAATATGTAAGAAGGCGCGGATACCTCCGGCACCGCCCTCGCGTAAAGTATGGAGGAGAAAAACAAGCAGATACTGAACCCGTAGCAAATAGCAGCTTTCACCAATTTCTTCACAATACACACTCCTGTCAGGTGTTCTACTACTATAAATATAAAAAAGCGATTCTGTTTAGAACCGCTTTTTAATACCATCTTGTTTTAAAGTTTTCATATTTATCCATCCATCTGTCCTTCTGTCCGCGTATATCGATGCGAAACGCGCGAGTCAGCTGAATAATATAATCCACAGTAACGACGGCGAGTATCAGCCCGCACACCCGGCTTCCCATGGAAAAGCTCAGGCTGTCGATAAAGCCTATCACTTTCGAATGCAAAAAAGTGATGATGAATACCGCATACAAGCCCCATGCGGCCGTACTTTCCAGGCATATGATGCCTTTGTAATTACATGGCTTATCATTATAATCCCACCAAACTTCTCCGAACAGCTTAAGCATGAGCTTTCCTACTAAAAATTCAAAAATAGTCGCCATTACAGCTCCCGCCAGATACAATCCGAAGAGATGGCCGTTTAACGGATGGAGTATGGTATATCCTATCACCGCACCAAAGCCGTAAATCGGACAAAAAGGACTCTTTGCGAACCCTCTGTTCGTCAGCCTTTTGTTGCACAATGACATGTATATGGATTCTACCAGCCAACCCAGCATGCTGTAGATTACGAATGCTGAAACAAAATGATAAATATCCGTTCCCAGTATTTCTCTTGTCCACATATCGAATTCCCCGCTATAAGATATATCATAGTGTAAAAAGCGGACAAGTCCGCATCCATTGTTATATAATAGGAGCACTTTCCTATTATATAACAAAGTCCTTGATTAAAAAACCAAGGACTTGCCGTTCACACAATTAATTATATTTACGTTTTCTTGCTGCTTCAGATTTCTTCTTACGTTTTACGCTTGGCTTCTCGTAATGCTCTCTCTTACGAATTTCCTGCTGAATTCCAGCTTTCGCACAACTTCTTTTGAAGCGACGTAAAGCGCTATCCAAAGTCTCGTTTTCTTTTACGATTACGTTTGACATTCCTACACCCGACCTCCCTTCAGTCCCTTCCTAGCAACACGACTGATTGGGTTTATTCTATTACGCATAAATATGCTTACATATCTTTATGCACAATAATGATTATATCACATTTTTTTGAGCAGTCAACCTATTTTTTTAAATTATTTGCGTTTCAAGCACTTTTTTGGATTCTGTGATCGCTGCATCGATGCCTTCCGGATTCTTGCCGCCTGCCTGAGCCATGTTCGGACGACCACCGCCGCCGCCGCCAACTAAGGCTGCGATTCCTTTTATCAGATTGCCCGCATGTGCTCCCTTCGCTACCGCACCTTCTGTCGCCATAGCTACCAGATTCACCTTGCCTGCTTCCTCGGATAAGAGAACAACAACACCTTCCTTAAGCTTCGCCTTCAGCTGGTCGCCGAGATCCCGCAGACCGTTCATATCCACACCGGATACCTTGGCAGACAGAAGCTTCACACCCTTAATTTCTTTCACCTGATCCATGACATCGCCAAGAGCTTCCTTGGCAGCCTTGCTCTTCAAGGATTCATTTTCGCTTTGCAGTGCTTTTATATCCGCCAACAGATGCTCCAGCTTTTCCACAAGGGAAGCAGGCGTCGCCTTTACTGCTTTCGCTGCCTCCTCCAAAGTCTTTTCTAACTCCGCATAATAATGGAATACACCGGCTCCCGTCAGCGCTTCGATTCTTCTTACACCTGCCGCAACGCCGTTTTCGGATATGATTTTAAATGCAGATATCGCTCCTGTGTTAGCTACATGAGTACCGCCGCACAATTCAGTGGAGAAATCACCCATTTTAACAACGCGCACCGTTTCTCCGTATTTCTCTCCGAACAAAGCCATCGCACCGCTCTTCTTCGCTTCCTCTATCGTCATGATACTCGTAAGTACGGGCAGCGACTGTTCGATTTTCTCATTTACAAGCTGCTCTACCTTTGCAATTTCTTCCTCCGTCATGGCGGAAAAATGGCTGAAATCGAAACGGAGTCTGTCCCCGTCTACAAAAGAACCAGCCTGTTCTACATGAGTGCCTAACACCGTTCGCAACGCCTTCTGGAGCAGATGGGTGGCGCTGTGGTTTTTGCATGTATCCGCTCTTCTTTGCTCGTCCACAGATAAAGTCACTTTATCCCCTATTTTGAACATGCCTTTTTTTACTTTGCCGATATGTCCTACCTTACCGCCAAACAGCTTCACCGTATCCACTACTTCGAATTCGGAGTCTCCGGCATAGATTATGCCGATATCTGCACTCTGGCCGCCCATGGTCGCATAGAAGGGCGTCTCTTCCACGAATATAGTTCCCATCTCACCGTCCGTCAGGGCCTCTGCCAGCTCTGCCTCCGTGGTAAGCACGGTAATCCTGGAATCGTGCACCAGTCCGTCGTAGCCTACGAACTGAGTCGTAACTGCAGGATCTATGGACTCGTATACCGTAACGTCGGCTCCCATATAGTTAGTAACCTTGCGCGCCGCACGAGCCTTTACCTTCTGTTCCTGCATCGCTTCCGCAAAGCTTTTTTCATCCACCGTAAAACCTTTTTCTTCTAAGATTTCCTTCGTCAGATCGAGAGGGAAACCGTAAGTGTCGTATAATTTGAATGCATCCTCTCCGGCAAGCTCCTTTACGCCGTCCTTTTCCATGGAAGCCTGCATCTCAGCGAGTATGACAAGTCCCTGATCGATGGTCTTGTTAAATTTCGCTTCTTCCTGAGTGAGCACGTTGAAAATAAAATCTTTCTTCTCTTCCAATTCAGGATAGCCGTCCTTGCTTCCCTCTATTACCGTCTTGCTCAAATCCGCAAGAAACTGTCCTTCAATTCCCAAAAGCCGTCCATGTCTTGCCGCACGGCGGATAATACGCCGCAGCACATAGCCCCGTCCTTCGTTGGTAGGCATAATTCCGTCAGAAATCATAAACGACGCGGAACGGATATGGTCGGTAACGATGCGGATAGATACGTCCCATTCATATTTCTTCTTATATTCCTTGCCCGAAATCTCGCATACCTTGCTGCTAAGCGCCTGAATGGTATCTATATCGAAAATAGAATCCACATCCTGCACCACTGTCGCCAGTCTTTCCAGTCCCATTCCCGTATCGATATTTTTCTGTTCAAGCTCCGTATAATTGCCTTTGCCGTCGCTTTCGAACTGGGTAAACACGTTGTTCCACACCTCAATATAGCGATCGCACTCACAGCCCACCTTACAGTCGGGCTTTCCGCAGCCGTATTTCTCTCCCCGGTCATAATAAATTTCAGAACAGGGACCACAGGGACCGGAACCGTGCTCCCAGAAGTTATCTTCCTTTCCAAAACGGTAAATGTTCTCTGCCGGGATTCCGATTTCTTTGTTCCATATATCGAAGGCCTCATCGTCCTCCAGATATACGGAAGGATATAGTCTGCCCGCTTCCAAACCTACTACCTCTGTGAGAAACTCCCAGCTCCAGGCGATGGCTTCATGTTTAAAGTAGTCGCCGAAGGAGAAATTGCCTAACATCTCGAAAAAGGTGCCGTGGCGGGCAGTTTTTCCTATATTTTCAATATCTCCGGTACGGATACACTTCTGGCAGGTCGTCACCCTCTTCCTCGGAGGAATCTCCTGTCCCGTAAAATACGGTTTTAAGGGCGCCATGCCGGAATTGATCAACAATAAACTATTGTCGTTATGGGGCACCAGCGAAAAGCTCTTCATCGCCAGATGTTCTTTCCCTTCAAAAAATTCAAGAAACATCTTTCTAAGTTCGTTCACTCCATACTGTTTCATTTCCATAATCCTTTCTTTCGTCCTTAAAAGGTAAATTTATCCGCAAAATATGCATCGAGGTCAGCAATGGCCACGCGCTCCTGATCCATGGAATCACGGAAGCGTACGGTAACGCAATTGTCTGTCTCTGATTCGAAATCATAAGTAATACAGAACGGAGTTCCTATCTCATCCTGTCTGCGGTATCTTTTTCCGATATTTCCTCTGTCGTCAAACTCGCAGTTATATTTCCTTGACAACTCAAGGAATATTTTCTCTGCGCCTTCGTTTAACTTCTTGGACAGCGGAAGCACTCCGATCTTAACCGGAGCCAGCGCCGGATGGAAATGAAGTACGGTTCGCACATCGCCTTCTCCGATTTCCTCTTCATCGTAGGCCGCACAAAGAAAAGCCAAAACTACGCGGTCCGCGCCGAGAGACGGCTCAATAACATAGGGTACGTATCTTATGTTCTTCTGATCATCAAAATATGTCAAATCCTGCCCCGAGGTATTCTGGTGCTGGGTAAGATCATAATCGGTCCTATCTGCGATTCCCCACAGTTCGCCCCATCCGAAGGGGAATAAGAACTCGATATCCGTAGTGGCCTTGGAGTAGAAAGAAAGTTCCTCCTTATCGTGGTCTCTGACGCGCATCTCTTCGTCCTTCATGCCGAGCGTCTTCAGCCAGTCGATACAGAACTGCTTCCAGTAAGCGAACCACTCCAGATCCGTATCCGGCTCGCAGAAAAATTCCATCTCCATCTGCTCGAATTCTCTTGTGCGGAAAGTGAAATTACCCGGTGTGATTTCGTTACGGAATGACTTTCCTACCTGACCGATACCGAAGGGAATCTTCTTTCTGGATGTTCTCTGTACGTTCTTAAAATTCACAAAGATGCCCTGTGCGGTTTCCGGTCTTAAGTAAACTGTGTTCTTCGCATCCTCCGTCACTCCCTGAAAGGTCTTGAACATCAGATTGAACTGGCGGATGTCTGTGAAATTATGTTTGCCGCAGGTAGGACAGGGTATCTTGTTGTCTTCGATAAACTGCTTCATTTTCTCCTGAGACCAGCCGTCTACGGAGCCATCCAAAGCAACATTATATTCTGCTGCATAATCCTCGATAATTTTATCTGCCCGGAACCGCTCGTGACATTCCTTGCAGTCCATCAAAGGATCCGAGAAACCTCCCAGGTGTCCCGAAGCTACCCAAGTCTGGGGATTCATGAGTATTGCGCAGTCTACACCCACATTGTACTGGTTCTCCATGATGAATTTCTGCCACCACGCACGTTTCACGTTGTTCTTCAGTTCCACACCAAGGTTACCATAGTCCCATGTATTGGCAAGCCCGCCGTAAATCTCAGAGCCGGGATATACAAATCCTCTCGCTTTCGCCAGTGCTACTATTTTCTCCATTGTTTTTTCCATGATTACACCCTCCTGCCCGTTTTTACGGTACTTTTTTATTTAAAAACAATATAATACTTTCCCAAACTTTCCCCATTTTCGTCCGTCTGCATAGCCGCCTCGTTCTTGCCCAAGGAAACTACATCGTCGCCGAAATACAAAATTTTCCCGAAGGTCTCCACGCGAAACGGCACCTCAGAAATCAATATGTGATTTTCTCCCATGCCAAGAAGCTCTTGTTTTCCTATATTTTCCTCTTCATTCTCCGCACTCGTTAAGGTTACGTCCAGCGAATGACCCGCGTCATAGGCTTCCCTCACGGTTCCGATAAATAGCTGCCTGCTGTCAAATTGGTTGGAATTATAATCCGTATATGCCTCCGCAGACGGATATTTCATCGTTACTGTAATGACTCCATTCTTATTTTCGAATTTATCCACGGATATATCCCGCTCCGAATCCCGGTTATACTCCGCGACCTCAGAAAGAATCATGCTTCGCAAATCATCTTCAATATAATAATCGGCGGAAAAATCCTCCGTTATCGTCTCCATTATGCTGCCGTCTTTTAGGACTTCCATCACCGTATTGGATGAGGCTGCCGCCTGTGCCTTGCTGTCTGTATCGCTTTCCCCACATCCCCATAAAGAGAGCCCCGCAAAAAGAACTCCCGCTATCGCTCCTATTTTACGCATTATTTTCGTCCTCCGACACCGGACATTCTTCTCCATGTCCGTCTCTTTCTTTACTACATTTACATTCACAATATTATAGCTGACTTAAGTTCGTTTTTCAATATATAAATTACGCCAAAGCATTTCATATGGTCAAGTCCTTCAATATGGTCAGGCTTTTGAATTCCCTATCCATGTATTCCTTCTTAAAAATATCCGCAATTGCCCTAAGTTCCCTAAGCACCTCATCGGTTACAGTAAAAGTATATAGCTTCTCCACCGGGCTGTGTTCTATGTAGTTCATAGTATAAACGGTGGATTCCGCGAAATTGTTCTTATTCGGTATTCCCGGATATTCTCCGTTTAAAACGAGCGCCTTTATTTCAAATATGCAGCACACCAGATTTTTATTCAGAGAGGAAAGCTGCAATGCCCTGAGTGACTGGTACAAAAGCTTTAGCATTTCCTTCTCCTCGTTGTTCTCTCTGGTGTAATAATCCATGACTTCCAAAAAATACATTCCATAGCATGCCGCTTCAAAATCTTCCCTGAGCTTTTCAAAATAATTGGATATATCCGCCTCCACGATGTTGTAAGAAGAACGCCCCTCATACATCTTGAATTCTCCGAAGGAAAAGGGGGAGGCGGCAGCCACAAGCCTGCTGTTAGGCTTTCTCGCCCCTTTGGCGAAGGCCGATACCTTTCCCCTCTCTTTCGTCAAAATAACGACGCGCCTATCGTATTCCCCGATAGGCACTGTCTTCAAAACCATTCCTGTTAGTTTCACAAATTCCTGCATATGGATTATCTCCTATGGTCGCACTGCCGCCCGGTACATAGCCTTCGGACGAACCGGACGCCGTCGTTTCCTCCTGTGCATTCTTAAAGCTTAAGTAATCCTCAATTTTTCCGGTATTAGAAAATTGTTGCCAGTAGTTTCGTTCTTTCATCTTGTGCCCCCTAACGTAATGATACTAAAAAGCTATACTTTAGTTTCACTTTCAGTATTAATATTAGGGTTCGCTTTTTTTGGATTTCCTATTCGGATTCTTTTGGATTGTAGCCAAAATTTTTCATAAGGAAATCACTGTCCCGCCAATCTTTTTTTACCTTTACCCAAAGCTGCAGGTTCACGCGGCATTCCAGCATATCTTCGATTTCAGGCCGCGCCTTGCTGCCTATCTTTTTAAGCATGGCGCCTTGCTTTCCTATGACGATTCCTTTGTGAGATTCTCTTTCACAAACGATGGTGGCCTCAATATCGGCAATCGATTCCTTGCCGCTCTTCCGGTATTTGATACTTTCTATGGATACCGCAATTCCGTGAGGTATCTCATCCTCTAAGCACCTGAGCGCTTTTTCTCTTATAAGCTCCGCCACGATCTGGCGTTCCGGCTGGTCAGTTACGGTGTCCTCGTCATAAAATGCCGGTCCATAGGGCAGGTATTTCATAATACAGCTTATAAGCACATCCGTGTTGTCGCCCTTAAGCGCCGATACCGGCACGATTTCCGCAAAATCCATCTCTTTTCGATAAATATCGATAAAATTCAATATCTCAGGCTTTTTTACCGTATCCGTTTTGTTAATGACGAGGATGACCGGAGTACTGACCTTTTTCAGCTGCTCGATGATATGCTGTTCGCCCGCTCCGATATAAGCAGTGGGTTCTACCAGCCAGAGAATGACGTCCACCTCAGACATAGTCCGTTCCGCAACACGCACCATATAGTCTCCCAGCTTATTCTTCGCCTTATGGATTCCCGGCGTATCCACAAAGACGATCTGGCCTTCCTTAGAGGTATAGACCGTCTGTATCCTGTTTCTTGTGGTCTGGGGCTTATTGCTGGTAATCGCTATTTTCTGTCCGATCAGGTGGTTCATCAGCGTTGATTTCCCTACGTTCGGCCTGCCTATTAAGGTGACAAATCCTGATTTATAATTATCGTTCACATTTTATTCCTCACTTTTGCTTTTGTCTGCTTCCGTCTTATTTGGCTCTATTTTCTCCGTCTTATCCTCTTTCTTTTGCTTATATCTGTGAAAGCGGGAGCTGCCGCCTTTGTTATCTTTTCTCCTAATGAAATGCCGGATGAGCAACACAGCCAATAGAATAACTATCGCCCATAAGACAATATATGGCAGCCAGATAATGAAATAGATAAAGAAATTTTTAATTCCGTTTCCCACACTGTTCATGGAGCTTATGAATCCCACAGATATTTTTTCCCATGCAGATACCTGAAGGGAGGGCGTCAACACCTCTACCTCGCGGATATTTAAGTATACGGTGGAATAATCTACCAGATTATCGTAGGTACGAAGCTGGGATTCCATACTCTGAAGCTGATAGCGCACCTCGGACAGCCGTGCTTCAATAGCTATAATATCCTCCATGCTTTCCGCTTTTTCAAGCAGCTCTAACAGCCGCTCCTGCTCCACTTCCAAGGCCATTTTATGGCTTTCTGTGTCCACATACTGAAGCGTGATATCCTGCGTACTCTCGGAGCGGCTCGTTACGTTGGATATGTCCGATACCGCCGTCACAAAATCATTCAGTCTCTCCCTTGGGATTCGAATAGTAAGATTGGCAGACCTGTTGCTTTGTCCGTATCTGCTGCTTCCATTATAGACATTCAGATTCTCCATATAGCCGCCAAGCTCCGACACCTTACTTTCCACCTTGGGAAGGAGCTCGTCGAAAACCTCCGTCTCTACATCCAGGCTCACAGTCTCAATCAATTTACGATTGGATTTCACGGAAATCTCCGCGGAAGTTCCCCCTGTCTCTGCGGGCGCAGACTCCTCGCTGGCCATTTCATATTCTTGCACATACACGTCATCAGAGGCGTATCCCCCATAAGAAGCGCTATTGGCTTCCTGGGGCGCCGCCGCGCTGTCCGCAGTGGAAGAGCCTACACTTCCACAGCCCGAAAAACCGAGCACCGTCACGCCTATTATTGCTGCCCACAGCTTATATTTCCAGTTCCTTATCCATAATTTTTCCATAATAATAACCATGCCTTTCTCAAAGCCTGCAAACTTTGGGCCACAGGCACAAAGTTGTGTGTAAAAAATTCATTTTTCACACTAATTCCCTATCCTTCCATCACTGCGATGATCGTTTAATGAAAAAGAGGCTCGATATTCATGAACATCGCTTCATTCTCTTTAAGCTTCTCTTCATTTCCCACCACACATAAGCAGTCCTCTTTCATAAATGCTCTGATATATTCCGACAACCCTCTTATGGTTTCTGCCGTCGCAGCAAGCAACTCATCCCTTTCCTGCTGCACCCTGTCGAAAGACAAATGTGTCAGATAGCCTCCCATAGAATAAATTCCTTTGGTAGCCGGCGTCATCGGTACGTCCAAATCGCTGATGGCTCCGATGATAAACTGGGTGATCGTCCTTTCATCCGCTTCGAAGGTGCTTATATAATCCGCCGCATTCTCATATACTTCCACTGTTTTCTCCAAATTGGGATCTCTGTAAGATACGAAATAGCTGTCCCCCGATTTGCTGAAATTGCACATGCATCCGTAAGCGCCGCCCTTTACCCTCACTCTGTTCCAGAGGTAATCGTAGCCCATCATCACCTTAAGCACTTTAAGTGCACCGGTATAGGGAAGTCCTTCGTGGATGAAGTTGCCCGCACGGCATACGAACTGTATCTGTGAGGAGGTAAGATATCCTTCGTTCTTCCTTACAAGCTTCGGCTCAAATTTCTTTTTCTCCACAGGAGAGGTATACAGACCTTTTTTAAATTCTCTCACCATAGCTTCGATTCCAGGATACTCCTTTTCAGTTGCAGTGTAATCCACCATGAGGTTTTCCGGCCGGAAGATATATAACGTAAGCTGCTTTAATTTTTCGACCAAATCGGCTTTCTCATCTTCGAACTGCGATTCCAGCTTTTCCAACAAACGATACTGCGGTATGCCGCTTATTTGTTCCGCCACCGCCGCCGTACCCGAGATGTAAGACAATGCTCTTATTGCCGCCAGTGAATGGCCTGATGAGGTCATTGTCGCCTGCATTCTGGACTGTACCTCCGCAATGATTTCATACAAGCGCTTGGTATCATCGAACTTGGAATGCAACGCAATCTCTTCTGCCAGCTTGAAAGCCTCCTCCAAATTTTCATACAGTACTTTTGCTTTGATTTCGAGTTTCATACTGTAATCGTCCAGATTCAGCGCATTGGAATAAGTATTCACTACCATGTCGATGCCGCCGGTCTTTATATTCGTCTCGTGGTATAAATCGCCATAGCTGTAATTTAACGTATCCACCATGCCCAACACCTGCTTCAATATGCCGATATATGGGAACAGCGCCTCCGGTACGCTGCCGATGTCAAACACGAACCGCAGATAGCCAATGCCGTTTGTAAATATATTGTGGAACAGTATCAGGGTATCGTCCGAATACCGCTCCTCGTTGACAAAGTCCTCCGCTTCCTTTTTCATATCCGCTCTCGTCAAAAGCGGTATCTTCTCCAAATCCTCCTTGGAACTGGGTTCCTCCTGATAGCGTTCCAGCGCCTTCGTCTCCTCTATGATTCTTTCCAAATCCCGTTCACTTAAGGTTTCCCTGTATTCCTGGAGTTCCTTTTGCAGTGCGGCCTCCTTCTTGGAGGTCAGGCCCTTTTGGGGGGAGAGCACCAACACCGTCTTATGGGCGTTATTAAGAAGATATTTTTTAACCAGTTCTTCAAAATATCCGGTTTCTATTTCTTTTTTAAGTGCCGCAAAAGTATCGTTAGCCTCCACATGGATCAACGGCTTTCTCTCATCATAAAGCCAGCTGTCAAGTACCTGAAGTCCCAGAATAAGCCCTTTCGGATAAGATCCGAAATCCGATTCTCTATATTTGAATTCAAAATAGTTAAGGCCTGCTGCCAGCGCCTTTTTATCGATTCCGTTTTCTGCCTGCTGCTCAAGCACCTCTTCAATAGTCCGCACGAACTCCTTCTTACGGGAAAGGTCCGTATTCTTAGCTACTACGGAAAAGAAGGGCTGCATAATCCCATTATCGTAGGTACTGTATATTTCCTTGCCGATTCCCTTATCTGTCAGCGCCTGCTTCAAGGGAGCGCCCGGCGCGGAGCAAAGAGCATAATCCAGCACCTGGAAAGCGATATACAACTTTCTGTCCAGATTATCGCCAATTACGGTATTATAGGTCAGGTAAGTATTTTCCTTCTCCGACTCGTCTTCCATAATCGAATATTCCTTGTATATTTCTCTGGGCGTTTCGAAAGGCTCCTGAAGCTTAATCTGGGAGTCTATGTTAAGCGCTTCGAAGCGGGATAAATATTCCTCGTCGATAAAGCGCAGCTTCTGCGCCATATCCATATCGCCATATAAATAAATATAGCTGTTGGAAGGATGATAATACTTTCTGTGAAAATCCAGAAAATCCTCATAGGTAAGGGAGGGAATCACATCCGGGTCTCCTCCCGATTCAGTGCCGTAAGGCGTATCCGGGAAAAGGGAATTAAGAACCTCTCTGTCCAGAACATCGTCCGGCGAGGAAAAGGCCCCCTTCATCTCGTTGTAAACCACTCCGTTAAGTGTCAGCTCATCCTCCGCACTTTCCATCTCATAATGCCACCCCTCCTGTCTGAATATCTTCTCCTCTTTGTAAATATTAGGATAAAATACCGCATCCAGATATATATGCATTAGATTCTGAAAATCCTTGTCATTGCAGCTCGCTACCGGATAAACAGTCTTATCGGGATAGGTCATCGCATTTAAAAATGTATTCAAAGAACCCTTCACTAATTCTATAAACGGGTCCTTCGCCGGAAAATTTCTGGAGCCGCAAAGCACAGTATGCTCTACGATATGCGCCACACCGGTACTGTCTTCAGGCGGAGTGCGAAAGCCGATATAAAAAACTTTGTTATCATCCTCATTTAACAATACGGTAATTCTCGCTCCCGTCTTCTTATGGCGAAGAAGTACTCCCTGGGAATTCAAATCCTTCACGTCTCTCGCCTCTATAATTTCATAGCTTTTCAAATCCTTTATATTTCTCTTCAGCTCTTCTATGTCTCTCATACTAACTGTCGTTCTCCTTTTCCCGTCAACTTCTTTTCTCGTTATTTTCTCCATTTTCAATAAATTAAAAGCAATTTTATCATATCATATTCTATCATTTTTAGCAAAATAGAAAAACATATGCAGAACAAAACTCATTTGTAATATATAAACCGCTCTCTGCTAAGTAGACAGAGAGCGGTCTATTGTCTAAGATCCGCATATTTTACCGCTTTTCAATATATTCGATATTGTCTCCGCTCATGCGAATCGCTTCCAGAATAATTTCTTCTGATAGCTTGCTCTCCTGCGAAAGCTCTGCCACCGTCACCTTTCTTTGCAGTACCTCTGCAAGCTCCCTGGCATGGTCGGTCACGTCATTGACCTTATCCACTACCACTTTATCCGTCTGCTTTTCCTGAAGGATTCCTGCAATATGCTCCTCCATAGCATCCATGATCATTTTACCCAGCATTCCCTGCGCTTCGTCAGCATGCTCCATGCACCCCAGCATTGTTACACCCATCGCTAAGGCCAGATTGCCTTCTCCGATCAAATCCTCCAGATAGACTCCTTGTCCGCCGTACAGTTTGGCGATCTCCACCACCTCGGGAAGGTAAATCTCAATAAGGCGGGACTGCGCCCGGGCATCTCCCGCCATGGCAGACAAGGTAACCGCTTCCCTCTCTCCTGCCACTGCTTGTTCAAGGTGCTTAAGCTCCTCCAGATAAGCTTCCAGATAATCGGTTTCTTCCTTCGTCAGGTATTCCTCCGCTTCCACCGGCTCCCCTATACCTATCCTCTGCTTTTTTAAATAATCGGTAACTAGTTCCATCTGCTCCAGGGATAGCTCCATCTCCTTAAAAGCAGACGTTATCTGCTCCCGCGATATACAGTTCCCCTGCTCCTTCGCAGTCCTCTTCAGTTCCTCCAAAGCATTTGCGAACAGAATCTCCTTATTCATTATTATACCCATACTCCTTTCAACCTTCTGCCTGCTGACGCTTAATATAGTTTCACATGCTCATGAGTAAATAAATGCTCCTGGCAGTATTCATAATTGCCGTCACACTTGGAGCAGAAACGGAATTCCAACTCCGGGCTGTCCACTTCTGTTCTGCCGCAAATCGCACATTTATGCTTGGTCACTCCCGTACTTCTTTTCACTTCTTTTTTGAACTCCTGACGACGCTTTACCTGCTTCGGCGACATGTGAATATGGTTTCTCGAGGTGAACCAGAATACGAGGAAGTTAAGCAAGGATGCTCCCATCGCAAATCTGCTGTAAACGCTTCCCGTAAGGAACTGTGCTCCCAGCATTACCGCGTATATAATTCCCAGCCACTTGATGCGAACCGGAATGATAAACATAAGAAGTACCTGCGCCTCGGGAAAAGTCGCTGCAAACGCGAGGAAAATGGACATATTTACATAATATGTGCTGAAGTAAAAGGAAATTGCGCTGAAAAAATCCTTCGCTCCATAAGCCGCCATCATATCCCCATTAAATATATAGCAATAGCCCATCAGGAGGAAGCTTCCAATTACCGTAAAAAGCATTCCCGAAAGCAGATAGACGTTATATCTGTAGGTTCCCCAGGACCTCTCCAGGGTCGTTCCGATAGAATAATAAAAGTAAAGCATAATTAACACGAAAAACAAATTGGAAGTATCCGGCGGCACGATGATCCAAGTAAGGATTCTCCAAATCTGTCCATGCAGAATCTCATAAGGGTTCAAGGTCAGATAAGATAAAAACAAAGGGTTTATCAAATTGATCAAATACCCTACCGCATAACACATAATCAGCATCAGCGAAATGTTCTTAATCGCATACTTGCCGAACTTTCTTTCAAAATTACTCATTTTTCCGTATTCCTCCATTCTATGCCTAAAAACATGCGAGTATATTCTAACATTCCCATCTCTAAAAGTAAATAAACTCGAGAAGGTTTCACGAGATATAATAAAAATTTAACTTTCTTATGCTGTTTTTTTACAAAATGTTCTAAAAAATATAATGAAAATATTCCGGCATCAACATTGCATTTTGTAGTTACGTGTCGTATAATGATTGGGCATGTCTGAGGACTATCCGTTATATATTATAAATAGGAAAGCTCCGGTTTTAACATGCCTAAATATCAAAAAAGGAAAGGGCGGATACTATGAGTGAATTACGCTATACTTTGGGAATTGATATCGGTTCAACCACTGTGAAAATAGCTATTTTGAACGATGCCCATGAAATATTGTTTTCAGATTACGAAAGGCATTTTGCAAACATCCGTGAAACTCTGTCAAGCCTATTGCAAAAGGCATACGATCAGCTTGGAAATATCGAGCTGCATCCAATGATCACCGGCTCGGGAGGACTTACCTTAGCCAATCATCTGAAGGTTCCCTTCGTACAGGAAGTCATTGCTGTCTCCACCACACTGCAGGTGCTGGCTCCTCAGACCGATGTAGCGATAGAGCTTGGCGGAGAGGATGCGAAGATCATTTATTTCGAAGGAGGAAATGTGGAGCAGCGTATGAACGGCATCTGCGCCGGAGGTACCGGTTCCTTTATCGACCAGATGGCGTCTTTATTACAGACAGATGCCTCGGGCCTGAACGAATATGCCAAGGAGTATCATTCCCTATATACCATTGCCGCGAGGTGCGGTGTATTTGCAAAATCAGACATTCAGCCTCTCATCAATGAAGGTGCCACCAAAGAGGACCTTTCCGCTTCTATCTTCCAGGCGGTTGTCAACCAGACGATCTCCGGCCTCGCCTGCGGTAAGCCGATCAGGGGACATGTGGCTTTCTTAGGCGGCCCTCTTCACTTTCTATCCGAGCTGAAGGAGGCCTTTATCCGCACTCTGAAACTGGATGAAGAGCACATTGTAAATACAGAACATTCCCACCTTTTTGCTGCTATCGGTTCTGCCTTGCATGCAAAGGAAGAGGTGTTTTACTCCATGGAGGAGATGGTTTTAAAGCTTTCCTCCGACATAAAAATGGACTTCGAAGTGGAACGTATGGAACCGCTTTTTGAAAACGAAGCATCCTATATGGAATTCAAGAACAGACATTCCGTACATCACGTAGCCACCTCGGATCTGGCATCCTATCATGGAAATTGCTTTCTCGGCATCGATGCAGGAAGCACTACCACCAAAGTGGCTCTCGTAGCCGAAGACGGTTCTCTCTTGTATTCCTTCTACAGCAGTAACGACGGGAGCCCTTTGAAGACGGCAATCCGCTCCATCAAGGAAATTTATACTCTTCTGCCTGAGGATGTAAACATCGTGCGTTCCTGTTCTACCGGATACGGAGAGGCGCTTATGAAGGCTGCATTTTTGCTGGATGACGGTGAAGTAGAGACAGTGGCACACTACTATGCCGCTGCCTTTTTCGACCCTTCCGTGGATTGCATTCTCGACATCGGCGGTCAGGACATGAAGTGTATCAAAATCAAAAATCAGACCGTAGACAGCGTACAGCTTAATGAAGCATGCTCTGCAGGCTGCGGCTCATTCATAGAAACCTTCGCGAAATCATTGAACTACAGTGTAGAGGATTTCGCTCAGGCCGCATTGTTCGCGGAGCACCCTATCGACCTTGGTACCCGTTGTACCGTATTTATGAATTCCAAGGTAAAACAGGCACAGAAGGAAGGAGCCAAGGTGTCCGACATCTCTGCCGGACTTGCATATTCCGTTATTAAAAACGCACTGTTCAAGGTAATAAAGGTCGCAGACGCTTCGGAGCTGGGTAAGCACATCGTGGTGCAGGGCGGTACCTTTTATAACGATGCAATCCTTCGAGGCTTCGAGAAAATTGCGGACTGCGAGGCAATTCGTCCCGACATCGCCGGCATCATGGGCGCTTTCGGAGCCGCTCTCATCGCCCGCGAACGCTATACACAGGACTACGATACCTCTATGCTCTCTATTGAGCAGATAGGCGCGCTCCAATTCGAAACAAGCATGGCGAAATGCAAGGGCTGCACGAACAACTGCCGCCTGACCATAAACAAATTCAGCGGCGGAAGACAATATATTTCCGGCAACCGCTGCGAACGCGGACTTGGAAAAACGAAGAACGAGAATGGAATCCCCAACCTTTTCGAATATAAATTAAAAAGAATATTCGGCTACGAGCCCCTTCCTGCCGACGAGGCAAAAAGGGGACGGGTGGGAATTCCAAGGGTACTCAACATGTACGAGAACTATCCGTTCTGGCATATGTTCTTTACGAAGCTGGGCTATCAGGTGGTCCTCTCTCCTCTTTCCAACCACAATATTTATTCTCTCGGCATCGAATCCATTCCAAGCGAATCCGAGTGCTATCCGGCTAAGCTGGCCCACGGCCATGTGAGCTGGCTCATTCACGAAGGTGTGGATTTCATCTTCTATCCTGCTCTTTTTTATGAGCGCAATGAGTTCGAGGAGGCCAACAATCACTATAACTGTCCGATCGTAACTTCTTATTCGGAGAATATAAAAAATAATGTGGAAGAAATCGGACGCGGCGAAGCTGTTTTACGAAATCCCTTCATGTCCTTCCGCGATGTAAAGACCATATCGGAAGCTCTAATCAAGGAATTTACGGAGATTCCTGCGGAAGAGATTATCGACGCAGTGGATGCCGGATGGAAGGAAATGAATCAGGCAAGGCTCGATATGATGAAAAAGGGCGAAGAAACGATAAAGTATCTGGAAGAAAACGGCAGGCATGGTATCGTCCTTGCCGGGCGTCCTTACCATATCGACCCTGAAATCAACCACGGCATTCCCGAGTTGATTACCTCCTATGGCGTTGCTGTTCTGACGGAGGATTCCGTTTCCCATTTGGCGAGCCCTGAGCGTCCCCTTATCGTATCCGATCAGTGGATGTATCATTCAAGACTCTATGCTGCGGCAAGCTTCGTAAAAACAAGAGAAGATCTGGACCTGATCCAGCTGAATTCCTTCGGCTGCGGTCTGGACGCCGTTACCACCGATCAGGTAAGCGACATCCTCTCCGGTTCGGGTAAGATTTATACCTGCTTAAAAATCGACGAGGTAAACAACCTCGGTGCGGCGAGAATTCGCGTCCGTTCCCTGCTCTCTGCGATCCGCGTCAGGGATAGCAAAAAACGGGAGCGGGAAATTCTATCCTCTGCCATCCATAAGGTTGAGTTTACGGAGAAAATGCGCGAGGAATATACAATTCTCTGCCCCCAAATGTCACCTATTCATTTCGAAATATTGGAACCGGCCTTCAGATCCTGCGGCTATAACTTCGAGGTATTGTCTAACGACAACAAGCATGCCGTAGACGTAGGGCTCAAATATGTAAATAACGACGCCTGTTATCCGTCCCTGATGGTCGTAGGGCAGATTATGGATGCTCTCTTGTCAGGAAAATATGACTTAAATAAAGTAGCTGTCATCATGTCACAAACCGGAGGCGGATGCCGCGCTACCAACTACGTAGGTTTTATACGAAGGGCTTTCGAAAAGGCCGGTATGCCTCAGATTCCTGTTATATCTCTCAACATGGCCGGCATCGAAACCAATCCGGGCTTTAGCCTGAATGCGGATTTGCTCATGCGTGCCGCCTACGGGGCTATCTTCGGGGACATTTTCATGCGTTGCATCTACCGTATGCGGCCTTATGAAAAAGAGCCCGGCTCGGTGGAGAAGGTGCATGCGAAATGGCTGAAGCAGTGTCAGGACTTCGTATCCGCAAAGCATATGAATTATTTTAAATTCAGGAAGATGTGCCGCTTAATCGTGGAGGACTTCGACGCAATTCCCATTACAGAAGAGGTGAAGCCGAAGGTCGGCATCGTAGGCGAGATCCTTGTAAAATTTGCTCCTGCCGCCAACAATCATCTTGTAGAGCTTTTGGAGTCCGAGGGTGCGGAAGCTGTGGTTCCTGATTTGATCGATTTCATGCTCTACTGCTTTTACAACCAAATATATAAAGCGGAAGAGCTTGGCATGAGCAAGAAAGCAGCCATCGTTTCCAAACTGGGTATCGACGGCATCGAATTCCTGCGCGCTTCTGCAAGGAGAGCATTTGAGAAGAGCAAACACTTCCATCCTCCGGTAAGCATATACAAAATCGTGAATTATGCAAAGTCTATCGTATCCATCGGCAATCAGACCGGCGAGGGCTGGTTCTTAACCGGCGAAATGGTGGAGCTGATACACGGAGGCGTTAACAATATCGTGTGTACCCAGCCGTTCGGCTGCCTTCCTAACCACGTGGTAGGAAAGGGTGTCATAAAGGAGCTTCGTAAGCAATATCCGCTTTCCAACATCGTTGCCATCGATTATGACCCCGGCGCCAGCGAGGTAAACCAGTTGAACAGAATAAAGCTGATGCTTTCCACCGCACAGAAAAACTTAAAAAAATAGGACCTTTCGGTCCTATTTTTTATGAATATGCTTCATTAATCTACAATTCCGCCCTCTACTACCAAGCTGTCCGCATCCACACTGTCTCCGTATACCGGCTTCAAAGTTTCTTCGAAATCCTTATGGAAGAACTGCTCCGCTGCCAGGCCCTCAATTTCTTCATTGATCCAGTCAAGCAGCTCCGTATTGCCTTTCTGTACCGCCGGAGCGATCGTATCCAGATTTCCAATGGATTCGATGCCTACTGCAAAGCCTTTGTTCTGCAAAGCCCAAGCCAATACCTCTGTATTATCTGTGGAGAAAGCATCTCCTCTTCCGTCTGCCAGAGCGTCATACGCTTCCTGATACTCATCAAATTTCAAAAGATTGATCTCAGGATAGTTCTCCTGGAAATAAGTTTCTGCCGTAGTTCCTTTTACTACGATAAGAGTCTTTTCATTTAACTGCTCTACATCCGTTATCAGACTGCCCTCCGGAGAAACCACGCCCAAGGCTACTTTCATATAAGGTAATGCGAAATCTACCTGCTCGCTTCTTTCCTCCGTTACCGTAAAGTTAGCCAAGATAATATCTACCTTTGCAGATTTCAAATACTCAACCCGGCTGGCTGCCTCTACATATACGAATTCTACCGCATCCTCACTGCCGAATAAATCCAAAGCGAGGCGCTTTGCAAAATACACATCATATCCTTGTACATCACCATTGGCATCTACGTATCCAAAGGGATTTTTGTCACTGAATACACCAATTACCAGCTTTCCGTCCGCTTTGATGTCCTCCAGGCTTCTCGCCTGTGCCGAAGCCGAAGCATCTTCCGATTCTGCTGCAGCCGGCTCTGCGGCACTTTCTTCCTCCGCTGCTTCGCTTTCTGCTGCCGGTGCTGTTTCTTCCGCTGCCGGTGCTGCCGTGGAAGCCGCCTCCTGTGTCTGTCCGCAGCCCGCCAGTACGCCTGCTAATAAACCTGCTGTCAAGATAACTCCTAATAATTTCTTCTTCATAATAATCCTCCTTGTTTTTGTTGTCTACTTCATTTTGTTTATATTTCTAACGCTTCATAATGAAACGTATTTAGAAACTGCTTTGCTCTTTCCGTCTTCGGATAGGCGAAAAATTCCTTCGCCATATTCTCCTCTACAATGACGCCCTGATCCATAAACATGACTCTGTCCGCCACTGCCTTAGCAAACTCCATTTCATGGGTTACGATTGCCATCGTCATACCCTCCTGTGCCAGCTTCAGCACTACCTGAAGTACCTCGCGGACCATTTCCGGGTCCAGCGCCGCAGTGATTTCATCCAGAAGCAGTACCTCCGGATTCATGATAAGGGCACGTACTATGGCAACTCTCTGCTTCTGCCCGCCGGACAGCTGCCTTGGGAACGCGTCCTTTTTATCAGACAAACCCACCCTCTCCAGCAGGGCTGATGCCTCCCGCTCCGCTTCCTTCCGGTCTCTCTTCTGCACCTTTACCGGTGCCAGCAGAATGTTATTCATAATGCTAAGATGAGGAAACAATTCATAGCTTTGAAAGACCATACCTATTTTCTGTCTGTGCTGATGAACGTTCTTATCCTTTCTGTCTATGGTCTCACCGCCTAGAACGATGCTTCCCTCATCGATGGGTTCCAACAGATTCAGGCATCTTAAAAAAGTGCTCTTACCGCATCCCGATGGCCCTACAATGACTACAACCTCTCCCTTTTTCAGGTCAAAATTGATATCCTTCAAAACCGGCTCGTTTTTTTCGTATGATTTCGTCAAATGCTTTACCTGTAAAACTTCATTCATTTTTTCATTTTGCCTCTCTCAAATTCTTAAGATATTCCATTGGATTATCCTAGATTTCGTATTTCTTTTCCAGCCATAGCGACAGCCTCGAAAACGGATAACAAACGATAAAGTACATGATAAATATCACTCCGTATATCCAAAGCGCGGCAGTGGGCGTCTGATACCTCGAGGCGTCTATAATCTGTTTTCCCACCTTCACTACCTCGACCACGCCTATGAGCACCACCAGGGATGTAGTCTTTATCATTCTTGTAAGCAGGTTTACGGCAGGAGGCAGCAATCTCCTTATCGTTTGAGGGATGATTACATAAAAATAGGTCTGCAGCTTATTCATCCCCAAGCCGCCTGCACTTTCGTATTGATGTTTCGGTGTGGCGATGAGAGCGCCTCGCACCAAATCGCCCATTTCCGCTGTGCCCCAAAAGGTGAATACGATAATAGCCGCCGTCTCACCCGACATATTAATTCCCAAATGCTTAGCCGCGCCGAAATATACGAGAAAAAGCAGAACTAACTGAGGTAAAATTCTGACAGTTTCCAGATAAAGCCTCGTAATACATCGCACCGCCCTATTGTGCATCGTCATGATCATTCCTAAAAGGAAGCCAAGCAAAATGGAAAGCGCCATAGCAATCACTGCAATGCGGAGGGTTACCCACAAGCCTTCCCACAGCCTTATAAAATTCCTACCCTGAAACAGTACTTGTATCCCCAAATCCTGCATAGCGCACTCTCCTTTCTATGAATGATGCAAGAACAGATATCGGAAGCAGGATTACCAGATAAGCCGATACCAGCATGAACAACGCCTCATCCGTCTTGTAATAGATACCGATCAAATCCTTTGCTACAAACATCAAATCCGCCAGCGCTACCGCGCTGAACACCGAAGTTTCTTTTATCAAAAAAATGACATTGGCACAAAATAAAGGAACAGAGGTGGATACCGCTTGCGGAAGTACGATATGACGGAATATCTGGCTGTTCGTAAAGCCCAGGCTTAATCCCGACTGTGTCTGTATCTGTGCTACATTATCCAGTCCCGAACGAAACGCTTCCGACATGTAGCTGCCTCCTAAAAACGCCAGTCCGATAATCCCGCAGCTTTCCGAGCTAAGCACCACCCCCAGCTTGGGAAGGCCAAAATATAGAAAAAAAAGCTGTATTAAAAGCGGAGTATTTCTCGACAGTTCTATATAAGTATTCGCTATCTGTGTCAGTACCGGTATCTTCAAATATTTTATTACGCTCGTCACCAGACCGATCAGAAATGCTAACAAAATTCCCACAGCAGCTATTCTTAATGTCAACCATGCCGCCTCGGTATAAAGCGGCAAATGTGTTCTCATAAATCCAAAATCCATCCGTCTCTCTCCTTCTCCCTCTCGTTTCGGCGCAAAAAAAAAGCATATATACGCTCGTACCTGCTTCCCATCCTTCGGCGCTTTTAAGCGATACCGCACGATCGAAATCAATTCCTATCATTTCTATAGGTTTAGTATATTATTGATTATTTATATTGTCAACACTTTTTATAAAATTAAATTTTATATATTTTATGGAAAAAATCCGCCTTGATTTTTGTGTAATAAGAGTACTTTTCCTATTATTATCAGGGTGTCAAATCCTAATTACATAACAAAAGTGTGCTTCGCGTATTCTCGCGCTAAAATACTTCGGCGGCACAGCTTTTGTTCCGCGCGCTAAGCTGCGCATCCTGCACGGAGTGCTTTTATTTCATAGGAAACCGAGACTTTACTACTGCAACGTAACAAGATCTTTCCTATGAAATAAAAAAAATCTGCCTTTGCAGATTTTTTTACATGCCGTATGCACTATTATTTTTTTGGTATAGTCACCGTAAAACAACTTCCTTCATTCACCTTACTGCTTACAGTTATTGTACCGCCATGAGCCGTAACAATAGATTTGGCAATAGTCAGGCCGATTCCTGCGCCGCCCGTTTTGCGGCTGCGGGATTTATCCGTCCGGTAAAAACGCTCGAAAATGAGAGAAAGCTCCTCCTCCGGAATCCCGATGCCGTTATCCTTCACTCGAATACAGCCCTCTCCCGGAGCGTCCGACACCTCTATGGAAATGCTGCCGCCCTCCGGCGTATATTTAACGGCGTTGGATAAGAGGTTTATCATCACTTGGAGCATTCTGCTTCTATCCGCTAATATCGCAGAGGATTCTCCTCCTACAGACATGGTAAGTTCCTTCTTCGCTCCTTCTGCCTCCAATGTTTCGAAAGCTGCCTTAGCAATTTCCAATAAGTCTGTCTGCTGCTTTTGCAGCTTCAGGTTATCTCCCTCCACCTTGGCCAGGCGCCCCAGATCTGCAACCAGATTTCCAAGGCGAAGTATCTCCTCATGACAACCGGAAAGGCGTTCCGGCGTAGGCTCCCATACACCTTCCAGCATTGCCTCCAGATGGGAACCTACTGCGGTAAGCGGGGTACGAAGCTCATGAGCGATATCCGTAGTTAATCTTTTCCGCAGATTCTCCTGTTCGTTTAACGCATCTGCAAGCTGATTGATAGCAGTTACCAGATCGTTAAGCTCTCTGGTATTCGTCTCACTTTCAAAGCGGATATCGTAGTTTCCTTCTGAAATTTCCTTGGCGATATAGGCGGTCTTCGTCACAGGCCTCGCTATCCGGCGAGCCATCAGACTCCCCACCACAATAGAAAAAAATCCTGCCAAGGCGCCGATTATAAGCAGAAGGATATTTAATGTATTGATGAAGCGGAAGTCATTTTCGCTGAAAAAGAAAGGTCCGTAATAGGTAACGGAAACAGAGCCCACCTTCTCCCCGCCCTGTTCGATATCATAGGTATGGGACACAAAGCCTCCATCCTTCTTCAGCTTCTCCATTCGTGCAGAAATCTCATCCATAACCTGCCAGCATTTGGACATGTCGTGATTCTCCGCATCCCAAAGCAGATTTCCGTCCACATCATAAATTTTTAAAATATAGCTTTCATATAAAGCATACATACCGATGGTATGCAGAAAGTCCTGATTCCAACTGCGCGTCAGCCCATTGTACTGGGCACCCAGATCACTTACGATATTCTCGCTTCGTACCTGCTCCTGTCTGGCGATGTAGTCCTCGAACTCCTTGTTGATGAACCAGTTGGAAAATACACTGGTGAGCGCCACAGTAACCAGCACAATCAACAGTATGGATAAAGACAGCTGGGTTCTTAAGCTCCGCATAATTCTAATCGCCTCCAAATTTGTAGCCCAGTCCGTGAACGGTCAGGACATATACCGGCTTCTTCGGGTCATCCTCGATCTTCTGGCGCAGGTTCTTGACGTGACTGTCTATAGCCCTGTCATAGCCCTCGAACTCGCTGCCCAAAGCAATCCCTATAAGTTCTTCTCTTGTAAATACCTTTCCGGGGTATTTGATGAGAGCCGACAATATTTTGATTTCATTTGGCGTCAGACTGACCGTATGTCCCGACTTCTGAAAAATATTTTTTTCAAAATCCACGACGAAATCGCCGTCATGAAACGAATTTCTTACGTTTAACGGCATAAGGTCATTCTGCGTCCTTCGCAAAATGGCCTCCATGCGCGCATATAATTCTTTCAAACTGAAAGGCTTGGTAATATAATCGTCCGCGCCGATTTCCAAGCCATACAGCAAATCATTCTCTTCCGCCTTGGCAGTAAGCATCAGGATAGGTACTCTCGACTTCCTTCGTATCGCCCTGCAGACCTCCTCGCCCGAAATATCGGGCAGCATCAAATCCAAAACCACCAGCGTAATATTCTCCCTATCGAATATCTCGAGAGCCTTCCCGCCGCTCTCGGCGGGAAATACATGATAGCCCTTGCTCTCCAAAAGTGCGGAAATCACCTCGAGTATCTTAGGTTCATCGTCCACAACCAATATATTTTTGCTCGCGCCCGGCATAACAGCTCCATTCCTCGAATCGATTATGCGACTACGTCGTAACCCTGGTCTTCAATTTCTGCTTTAATTTCATCTACGGACACCTTGGAAGCATCGAACTCTACCGCTACCGTCTTGCCTTCCAGATCCACATCTACACCGGATACCCCCGGCAGAGCACCTACGGCGCCGTTAACAGCCTTTACGCAATGTTCGCAGGACATACCATCCACATTCAAAATTACTTTTTCCATTTGGAAAACCTCCTATTTGTTTACTTTCGTTTATTTCTAGTTCCTTTATTTTAGTTTGCTTATTTTCAATATCTTATTCACCTAAGTCAAAGGGTTTTAAAAATTTGTACACTTCTACCATCTTTCCGTTTTCCTCGACCTTTACCGTAGCATATGCCCAGCCTTCCACTTTTTCAGGAGAAACGCCTGCCTCTATGAGAGCCTCGGGATCCAGCACGAATACAATATCCTTATCCTGCACTTCGCCCGTTACCGTATTCGTATCCATATCCTTTGCCCACTCGAACATATTTCCTCCATCCAGCTTCACGCCGAAGTGATCCATAGCGGAATGATAGTTTATTCTGTCTCTATACTGCTCCACGATTCTCTCATAGGCAGCAAGGGGGGTGGCCGCAGCTCCATCCTTACCGGTCCCGTCCTCGAACTTTACTCCGGCCAGTAACTTATCTCCGGACAAGGTATAATTGTCCGGCAGCTTTCCTGCATCCAGTCCCGCATCGAGAAAGGGCTGTACATCGAATTCCAGCATTGCGTCGTAGAGAGGACTCTTACTATAATCTCCGCTCCATATAAAACGTACCGTATCATCCGGTGCTTCCAGACTATAGCCGCTGTTCTCCTCATCTATTTTAACACGCTCCGGTATCTTTTGCAAAACCTCTGCAAAGGAAGTGCTGGAGCCTTTTCCAATCACATCCAAACTGCTGTCTGCCGTGTTAACAAGAACGAGCAGGAAGGCAGCTACAACCACCACGGCAACCGCTGCCGCAATAATAATTTTTATATTTTTCTTCATATTAGTTCACTTCTCCTTTCGCCGTAACCGGCTTGAATCGCTTTAATCGCAGGGCGTTAGTCAGTACGGAAACCGAGCTTAAGCTCATGGCCGCCGCTGCAAATATCGGGTTAAGAAGCGGACCGCCGAACAAGTAGAGCAAGCCGGCAGCAATCGGAATACCGATTACGTTATAACCGAAGGCCCAGAAAAGATTTTCCTTTATATTTAAAATTGTCTTTTTACTTAAATGGATTGCCGTAGGAACATCCATAAGGTCAGAGCGCATGAGCACGATGTCGGCGCTTTCCATCGCCACGTCCGTACCGGAGCCGATTGCAATACCGATGTCCGCCTGAGCCAACGCCGGCGCATCATTGATGCCGTCACCCACCATGGCAACCTTACGCCCCATTTCCTGAAGTTTCTTCACCTCGCTGGCCTTATCCTGCGGCAGGACCTCTGCAAGAACACGGTCAATGCCTACCTGACGGGCAATGGCTGCAGCGGTTCTCTTGTTATCTCCGGTAATCATCGCTACCTCGATACCCATTTTATGAAGGCTGTCAATGGCAGCCCTGCTGCTTTGCTTTACAACGTCCGCCACGGCGATAATGCCTGCCAATTCACCGTCAAGCGCTATATACATCGGAGTCTTGCCTTCCTCCGCCAGCCGGTCGGAAGCTGATTCGAAATCCTTTAAGCCTATATTTCTTTCCTCCATCAGCTTACGATTGCCTGCCAGAACGGTCTGACCGCTTATCAGCGCTTCAATGCCGCGTCCCGTAATAGAGGTAAAGTTATCCACCTTGAGAATATCGTATCCTTTCGCTTCTGCCATGGACACTATCGCTTGCCCAAGAGGATGCTCAGAACTTTTTTCCGCCGAAGCCGCGATTTGAAGCAGCTGCTCTTCTTTCGTTCCCGCCGATACCAATATATCTGTAACGGTGGGTTTTCCTTCCGTAATCGTACCCGTCTTATCGAATACGATGGTATTGATTTTGTGAGCGATTTCCAACGCTTCGCCGCCTTTTATCAAAATGCCGTTCTCCGCACCTTTTCCTGTGCCGACCATAATGGCCGTCGGTGTTGCGAGCCCCAGCGCACAAGGACATGCAATTACCAGCACCGATATGAAAATGGTCAGCGCAAACTTCACATCTCCGCCCGTTCCAAAGAACCATGCCGTTCCTGCCAGAAGGGCAATGAGGCAGACTACCGGTACGAAATAACCGGATACAATATCCGCCATCTGAGCGATGGGAGCCTTTGATCCCTGCGCATCCTCCACCAGCTTGATAATCTGTGCCAGCACCGTATTGCTTCCGACTTTTTCCGCACGGAAGCGAATGGTTCCGGTTGTGTTGATGGATGCGGCATAAACCTCGTCGTTCGCCTTTTTATCCACCGGCATACTCTCGCCGGTAAGCATAGACTCGTCAATTGCGGTACTGCCCTCGATTACCGTTCCGTCAACAGGTATCTTCGCACCGGGCTTTACAACAATGATGTCCCCCACTTCCACTTCATCGATCGGTATTTCCTTTTCTACGCCATCTTGAATAATAATTGCCGTCTTGGGAGCCAGCCCCATCAGCTTCTTAATCGCCTCTCCGGTACGTCCCTTGGAGACTGCTTCCAACGATTTTCCAAGAAGAATCAGGGTTATGATGACTCCTGCTGTCTCAAAATAGAGGGACTCTACCGCATGAGAATTTCCTTTCGCAATCAGAAATACATTATAGGCACTGTAAATAACTGCGGATGTAGTTCCTACCGCGATAAGAGAATCCATATTCGGACTTCTCTGCCAGAGGGCCTTGAATCCTATCACATAAAATTTGTAACCCACACCGATGACCGGGGCAACCAGCATGATTTGCAGCATCGCATAAATCAAAGGAAACTGCATGGGGTTCAGTGCTGCCGGAAATGGAAGGCGTACGAACTGGATCATGGGCGCCATCGCTATATATAACAGCGGAAGAGAAAACACTGCAGAAACGATGAATTTCGTCCAGAGAGTGCGTATTTCCTTCTGCTTTCGTATTCTGTCCTCGTCGGCGGCATCCGCCTTATTCACTTCCAAAGCCTGATATCCGGCTTTCTCAATGGCTTCACGAATAGCGGAAAGCCGTACCTGATGGGGAAAATAAGACACGGTAGCTTTTTCGGTGGCATAGTTTACCGATACGCTTTCTATACCCTCCAGCTTTCCAACTGCCTTTTCCACTCTCTTTGCGCAGGCTGCGCAGGACATCCCTCCAATAGGGATCGTTACATTCTGGCTGGCGGCCTTTTCCACCACCTCATAGCCTATCTTAGTCACTCTGTTCTTAATAGCATCCAGTTCGATCAACTCGTTGTCATATTCTACAAACAGCTTCTCGCTGGCAAGATTTACATTTGCCTGACCGATGCCGTCCAGCTTGCGGACAGTTTTTTCAATTCTTTGGGCACAAGCCGCACAGGTCATGCCACGTATGTCTAATACTCGACTTTCCATCTTGTATTTATCTCCTTTCTATATCCATATCTGCATATCATAGACTTTTGACTATTGCAAAGTCCATAATTATCATGCTTTTGCAGGATTACCATTTGGCAGTTGCTTTTATCATAATTTCATTTTAACGCAAATAATTCTTTTTGCAACTACGCACTTTATTGTATAATAGTACCTAAAAAGGTACTGTGATGTTTTTTTCCGCGTTCCGGCACTTGACCTTTGGTTGCCGTCGTTGTATCATAATTCAAATAATTGTTTATATTTAAATAATAAAGGAGGTACGCTGTTATGGTTTATAATTGTCCTGTAGAAATTACCCTTAAAATGATTGGGGGAAAATATAAAGCTCTGATTCTCTGGCATTTGATCGATTCCACGCTTCGCTTTGGAGAACTGCGTAAACTTATTCCGCAGGCTACGCCTAAAATGCTCACCCAGCAGCTTCGGGAATTAGAGGAAGACGATTTGATATGCCGCAAGGTATATCCGGTGGTACCTCCTAAAGTGGAATATTCCCTGACTGAACTGGGTATGAGCATTCGCCCTATTTTACTGGCCATGTATGGGTGGGGCTCCGATTATCTTAAAAACAACGGTATTGAAGTAAACTGTTCCATGCACCTTCAACCTTAATCTTTCGTAAAAGAAGTGAAATATTATGCTTATTTCCAGTTAGCGAATATTTGCTCTGATTCTTGTAAAAAGCTGTACGATATAGTAATGGAGTCATCCGTTACTGCTTTGTTTTCATCGAAAATCGGCCATGGGTTGCATCCGCCGGCTTCTACTTCCACTTGCTCCATCGGGAACTGATTACCGCAGTTTTGGCATACCAGCTTGTCACCATCCTGCTTATAATAGCCTCTGCCGGAATTGTAACATATCTGACAGGTATTAAAAGCCGTACGGATGCTTCCGTCAGAGGCCTTGACCGCTATGACCTCCATGTCGATTCCGTCCACCGTAACCGGGTAAAAAGAAGCTTCCTCCGTAATATCTGACACGGGAATGATCAAATCCTCACCCGTCGATGCTTCCGTTTCTTCAGACTGCGAAGCGCTTTCTTCTACAGCCTGCGGAGTACTTTCTTCTACAGACTGCTGCGCTTTTGCCGTTTCGGTTTCAGAAACCGCATTATTTTTCTGTCCGCAAGCCGCCAATAAAAGTGTGGGTAAAAGTATCAAAACTATACATGCCGCACCTTTTCTGAATTTCTTTTCTTTTTTCCCTTCCGTTATTTCATTATTGTTTGTGTTAGATTTCATATCTACTTTCCTGTTAAATGAAAACATTTTCTTTTCTCCTTTTGACTTCTTATTTTGTCATTTCAAAGTTGTCTCGTCATCACCTTGCTTTTTATTACGCCCTACCAGAAGTATTCCGATTAAAATCGCTGCTGCCGGTACGATACAGTGCCAGTGGCTCAATAACAAATCCATGCTGTCAACTCCTTTCTACCGTGGTATCTATTCTTAACAGTTCAGTCATCCGAACTGCAACATCTATTCTCATTGACAGCATGATGCGCCTGCCGCCTGTGTAAAGTATTCCTGCGGATACACAAGCGTTTCGTAAGAAGAAACCTCCGCCTTTACAGCTTCCAGATCAATATTATCCAAGCTGTCTACTACCTTTATATATCCAAAGAACTGATTGCTTCCGTCATAAAACTCGAAATCTGCCGAAGGCATAAAGTACAAGGAATTTTCATCCTTTGCTAAGGAAAGCTGGGCATAATATGCCGGAACAATTATTTGATCCAATCCCTGTCCGCCCGTGGACTGATTGTCAATGTTCCATAATACATTCGTGCCTGCCTGAACAATTGCAACTGCCGGCTGAAAACCGTCGTCCGTCAAGGTTATGGTTATCTGCTGCATATTGTTGCCTGCTTCGTCTATTATGGGCTCCGCTACGGCAATGTTTTCTATAGGTATCACATAGTCGGAAACTTCCGGCTCTGGGGCGGGCGGAGTACTGTCAAAAGCGATGGGTTCTGAAGAATCCTCATCCCCTCCCTCCACAACAGTAATGGTACCGCGGATCATCCCCATCCAGCAAGTATACTGGAAGGTTCCCGTTTCTGTAGGGGTAAATTCTATAATGTTTTCACCCTCTGTAAATTTGTGCTGAATACCGTATTCCCGAATGTATATTTCGTTGTTGCATCCGTTGATACTGCCCTGTGGTGCATCGATAACCCATTTTACCGGCATCCCTGCCTGAACGGTAATATCGGGATACCTGCCGGAGGAAAGTGTACTGTTTACTACCTGCTCTCCGTCCTCTGTTTTCTCGCCTACGACATCTGTTTGTTCGCTGCCGCCTTCCTTGGCAAAGGACAAGGGCTGATAAATTCCCGCCAGATTCACTCCCTGGGAAAACATGGACAAACCTAACACTACCACCAGCACCGCTCCGGCAGTCATTATCTTATTGGTGAACTTTTTGCCAAGTGCCGTTCCTACCGCACCAAGCCCGAACATCAAAGGTACGGTTCCCATACTGAACAAGAACATCGACATCGCTCCCGCAAAAGCGTTTCCGGTGGAAAGGGCATAAATCTGCATTGCCTGCAAGGGACCGCAGGGCATTAACCCGTTTAAGAGACCTACGATAAGAGGGCTTTTACTTTTTCCCTTTTCCGCATTGATTTTTCGGGCAAATACCTTGGGCATTCTCGGATTGAGTCTGCGAAGCCATGGAAAAATTCCCAGCATATTGATTCCCATAATTACCATGAAGACTCCAGCCGCCAGCTTCAAGGCTCCCTGCATCGTATTGGAAAAGGTAAACACCGAGCCCAGTGCTCCGACAATAAATCCTACTATTGTATATGAGATTACTCGTCCGAAATTATATAAAAATGCCGGTCTGAGAAAAGCGAAACGACTGCTTTCCTCTTCAAGAGGCCTCCCCGGAATACACTGGGACAAATTAATGCCGCCGCACATGGCCACACAGTGCACCGATGTAATCAGGCCTATAACAAAAAGCATCCCATATCCCATATTCGTTTCCGCGAGCTGACTTGGAACGAGCAAATTCAAAAGGCCAAACTGCTGCATAACAATATAGAGGGAAAAAATTATAAGAAGCAGCCCTACGGTACGGCTGTTTCCCGATGCCCCCTTATCAGTTCCCATCAACACCTCATAATCCAGTCGTTCAATTACTGAAATAATATCTTTTAAAGAAATAATGTCCGTATCATATGTGACGTCGGCAGTCCCTGCATTATAACTTACCGCAGCGGACTGTATGCCTGCGGTATTTCGCAGCTTTTTTTCGATTTTATTCTGACAATTAACACAAGTCATGCCGCCGATTCGCAATGTTTTGGATTTTACACCTGATTTCATTTGGCGTCCTCCTTTTAATCTTATGGCATGAGTATATGAAACAAATTTGTAGAAGTTATGGAGATGAAAAAATTTTAAAATAAATAAAAAATTATTGACCAATAGTCATTAACATATTGACATCGCTTGGATCGAGTAGTAAAATTATTAATGACTTAAAGTCAATAATAATTGTGAGGTGAATCCTGTGGCACGTCCTGTAAAAAAAACATCTGAACAGTGGACGCAAGAAATCATAAATGCGGCCCAAAATCTTTTCACTGCCAATGGATATGATAAAACTTCCATAAGTGACATAATGAATGCCGTAAAAGGTGCAAAGGGTACATTTTATCAGTTTTTTGAAAGTAAAGAATTGTTATTGGAAACGCTTGTTGAAAAATGGGCCGATGATTATGAAAAGGCTATCATTGAGATACTCGACAATGCTAACAGCACTTTTGTTGGCAAATTTTCGGAAATGATGGACTTAATCAAGCAAATGTCAAGTAAGACATTGGGGATGGACGCATTTTTTCACCCCTCAAACGGCGTTATGATTTATAAGCTGACAAAAAGAATGACCACCGTTATAACTCCTTATTTGGAAGACGTTTTGAAAATGGGAATGGAAGAAGATTTGTTTTCTTTGGATGATCCGCATTTTTACGCAAGCTTTATTATTAGCGGAGCATTAGGCTCATTAAGTTCAGGTACAAAAGCCCCTATCAATAACATACCGCAGAATCTCAACTTACTGCCTGGAATAACGGCTAATATCCTTGGAATCGACAGAGGCATATTGTTTCATAGTAAGGAGACTGCAAGATGATAAATAATGAATGCTCTAGTTGCCCGTGCCCGAAAGTCAGATGCAAAAATCATTCTGATTGCAAGCTTTGTATTGAGCGGCATTCCAAGAAAAAATCAAAGCCATATTGCATGAGAGATAGCAAAGATAAGACCGCCAAAAAAGAAAAAAACAGCGCTGTTGATAAATAAAATCAAAGCCGCTGTTTTTCCGCTTTATCAAATTACACGATATTCCTTCAATAACTTTTCAATATCGGTGCCCCCGATTTTTTTAAGGACTTCTTTAACTACTATCTTCTCCACAAATCCCAGCTTCATATCGGTGGCTTTTTTGCCGTCGCGAAGCTGCACGGTAGCGTTTAACAAATCCCAGACATCGTATACACTTCCCCATACCTCAGGTACGCCGCGATCGATATCCAACAAGGTATACACTGCCTCCATTCCGGTACGGATAGAATACTCGGTGGTAAAAATGGTATCACGCTTCGTCTCCGCAAACTGGCCGAGAAAGGCGAAGTTAACGGCTCCCTGCGGCACTACGTCCGGTCTGTCTCCATATGCGCGGGGCATGAAGAACGCAGTGATATACGGCATCATACAAGGCACGGTGTTTGCGCTGTTTTCAGCAATATCCTCAATTTCACTTTCAGGCACACCGATATGGTACAGCCACTCCATACATATTTCTTTGCCGGTGCAATCCCGCATGGGTTTCTTCACATAATCACCGGGCTGATCGGAAAATAAGCCGTACACCCATACGAGGAGCTGATCCTTAGGCTGATTGCGAAACTGGGGCTGACGGTTGATGGTCCAGCTCAAAAGCCATGAGGAATCCTTTACGGTGACAATACCTCCGGTAACCACTTTGCCCGAGAAGGGGTCCCGCTTACAAATATTCTGAATATAAGGAACGATGCGCCGGTCGAGGGTATTGACGGTAGCACTCATCCAGTTGGACTGCTCAGGATTATAACAGAATTTGTCCGGATGTCCGAAAGACTTGTCCTGAGCCGCAATTTTACGCCACATATCCCATCCGCCTCCGGCTTTGATTTCGGTCTGAAAGACTGCCGGCGTATCCTGGTCGCCGATGGTGGAGTTCTCCACACAGCCGCCGTTAGTGATGAATACGAGATCGTTTTCAGTAAGATCTATGCTTTCTTCCTTGTCGTCTCGAATCACCTCTATGCTCGTAGCCTGCTTTTTACCCCCGACACAGTTAAATTTCACATTTACAACCTTGACACCGTAGTGAAACTGTACACCAAAGCCTTCCAAATATTTTACCATAGGAAGAATCATGGATTCATACTGATTGTACTTGGTAAAACGCAGAGCCTTGAAGTCGGGCAGACCACCAATATGATGAATAAAACGCTGAATATAGAGCTTCATCTCCAGGGCGCTGTGCCAGTTTTCAAAAGCAAACATGGTACGCCAATACATCCAGAAATTAGAGTTCAGCACCTCGTCGTCGAACACATCGGTAATGCGCTTGTCCTGAAGCTCTTCATTTGCCGTGAAAAACAGCTTCATAATCTCCATGGCACCCTTATCCGAAATATCGAATTTCCCTTCGGTATGGGCATCCTCTCCACGGTTTAGCGTAGCCCGGCAAAGAGAATAGTTTGGGTCTGCTTTATTCAGCCAGTAGTATTCATCGAGAACGGATACCCCCTCCGTTTCAATGGATAGAATGGAACGGAACAAGTCCCACATACACTCGAAATGGTTGTCCATCTCCCGGCCGCCTCGCATGACATAACCGACATTTTCATACTGATAGCCGTCACAGGCTCCGCCGGGAATAGGATCTTTCTCCAGAACATGGACATGTTTTCCTGCCATCTGTCCATCTCTGACAAGAAAGCAGGCCGCTGCAAGGGCTGCAAGGCCGCTGCCAACAATATACGCCGATTTTCCGTCAACTCCCTCCTGCTTCAGCGGGCGGGCGAACGCTTCATAATTACCACTTGAATAATACATAATCATAACCTCCTATATGTTTTATTTCCTTTTGATAGTTATATGCTAACAATTCTTTTTCAATCTCACAATAAATCATGACCACCCGTCCAACGGGTGGTTTGCTCTGACCCTATAAGGGTCTGTTACCGGCCAGCGCCTAAAGACGCTGGCTTTCACTTTGTTCAAGCCCTATAGCCTTTGACTCGTTGCAACCCTT
>JAEYJO010000003.1 GCA_023408815.1 Bacillota bacterium
CAATTCATTTGTGGGTGTCTCCTTTGAACGATGATTATTTAACCAGCCAGTTAACAATCATTATTCTATGGGTGACACTCATTTTTTGCAAACCCGTCATTTGTTACTTAACAGGAATGCTCCTAAATATGGAGCCGCATTCCCCGCAGATAATCCGACTGCTGAATGCATATCGATTCTGGTAGACCTCGACATTCTCCACACATTGCTTCTGTCTGCGGTATGCGTATAGCTCTAGAACCGCCTGTTCTTCTTCTCTGCTGATAATAGGTTCATGGTTATCCGTAATCATAACCTGCGGCATCTCACCGCGATTATACTTCTTGGTAAAGGGAACCCCCTCAGTCGTGTAGGTTTTTTGGAAGAGCAGGTCACCTGCATACACTGGGTTCTGCAATATTTCCTTGACCACACCGTCCTGCCAGCCCTTCGATCCTCGTATAGTAGGAATTCCCGCTTTCCGCAGTTCCCTTGCTATAGCGTAGGAGCCTTTTCCACCAAGGTACTGATCAAAAATTCTACGGACAATTTTGGCTTCTTCCGGCTGGATGATAAGCTCTCCATTCTCATCGTTTATGTACCCGTAAGCAGGGGAGCTGATGATAAAGGTTCCATTCTGAAAACGATATTGCACGGACCATCTGGAATTGGTCGAGATACTCTCGGCTTCACCCTGTGCTATGGAGCTTAGGATTGTCAGCAGCTGTTCGCTTTTCTCAGACAAGGTGCTGATCCTCTCCTTTTCGAAATAGATCTCGATACCTAAACGCTTCAGCTCCCGAATCGCCTTGATGCTGTCTACGGTATTTCTGGCAAAGCGGGTGACGGACTTCGTAAGGATCAGATCGATTTTGCCTAATCTGCAGTCCTGCATCATCTGTCGGAATTGATCACGTCCACTGGTTTTCGTACCGCTTCGCGCCTGATCCGCATAAATACCGACACATACCCAGTTGTCCTTTTCCTGAATGAGCCGCTCATAATATTCCACCTGAGACTCAAAAGAACTGATTTGCTCTGCTGATCCGGTACTCACCCGGCAATAGGCACATACTCGCTTCACAAGTGGCTTTTCCATGTTTGAGATGGTGCTAACAGGCTCAATTTTTATTACCTTTTTTACTATCTTCTTTTCCATATGCTTCTCCTTTCCCAGAAGATTCTTCTCCTGTTAGCAACACACATTACCACACCTTTTCATATATAGCTAGTGTTTTTACGCATATACTTCAGCCAACTCCGGAGAAAATGTTTCCCGGTTCAGTGCATCAATTTTTTCATATTCTTCTGGCAGTAAAAAGCCACTATTCACCATAATATCCAGCAATTTTACCGATAGCTTATACTGCATTTCTCTTGCTTCCTTTTTGTTTTCCATAGCATTTCCTCCTGTTCCTACCTATAGGCTCCTTACCTAAAGCATCCGCAACTCAGCAGCCGTTACTCTCTGATCCTCTTCATATAAAAGTCTTTGATATTCTTTCTCACTGGCAACCACCATGGGAGCCGGTGAGCTTTCTCCTTTCTGCAGTGAACACAGCTCCTTTTGTACCTTCTGCAGCAGTTTCTGATTGGGACAATAGCTGATGCTGCTTCCAAGGGTACTTAAAATAAGACGGTCTGACAGACTGGTCAGAAGCAGCTGATTCGTACTTTCCTGATGCTCCGTAATAAAGCTCGCAATATTTTCCGGTGTGTTTTCAAAATAATAGGTTTTGTTTGAGCCATTGCTATTGCAGACACCTCCCACCACCAAATCCTTTTCCAGCAAATCGTTTAAAGAATGATTACTCATACAGTTCCTCCTTTTCTTTTTCTTAATTGATGATTTATCTCACAAGGATGCGGCAGAAAAATGGAAATCCGGTTCTGCCGCATAGTTTCTAAGATAAAACAATACGCTGTTCACACAGGCTTATAATATAAATAATCCACTTCGAGTGAGGAAAAGAGGGTTTCTGCACTCTACATTTCCATTGAAGGCGATTCACACGTATTGCCTTGTTCAGAGTCGGAGGTTTGTGCATTACCCTGCTGCTCCGAAGCTTCCTGTGTCATCTTTTCCTGTTGCCCAGGCTGACAGGCTTCCAGCATTTCCACCACCTTTTGGGGAACATGATCAAAATCCACATGATGATCACGCTGGATATATACGGTGTACCAGTAATTGTAGGGAACATAAACATCAGCCAGATATTTGGAATCTGCAGGCTTCATTTCATCAAATCCCTGATCAATGATACCCTTTGGCGTTAGAAAAAAGGTACCGCAATGCTCCCCGGAGGATTGCAGGTCAAGCGTCACGATTCCAAGTCCCATATGCCCTGTGTTACGTCCTACTATAACAGCCGGCACATCGACAAACTCATAACCGCCGTAATCCAGATCATCTGTTCCGTAAACTTCTACAAATAAATCGTGCATTTTCTTCAGGGCTTCCTTGGCATACATATTGTCCTGAATATTGCAGGAACGATCCAGCTCCTTAAAATCCAACGTGGGCAGCAGTGCATTCAGCCGTTCTATATAAACTGCTTGCAAATCCATCTTATCCATTCTCTAATACACCTCCTATTAGTTTGAAAGGGTTCTAAAGCTACAGTTCCATTTCCATTGACGTGCTTTGGCTATGGTACTCGTATGTACCGGATTTTTCATTATATTGGTAGCCCATCTCCGATAAATCCATGCTGTGTACCTCTGCCGCCAGCTCAAGAGCCTCCTTTGACCCTCCATGAGGAATATTGCTGTATATTTCCTCTCCGCTTTGGAACTCTTTTTTTCCTGTGTTATGTCCAAAGTCCTCGTCCGCCCACAGATACTCGAAGGTAAGCTCAGGATATTGCTTGGCAAGCGTACTGATGACAGGCTCCGCACGGCTCCATGCTGTTTGAAACTCGATATGCTCACCATCAAACTCCCTCGGAGTTGCCAGCTTATCGTAGCCATAGCTATTCCATTTGGTTCCCCAATTGGCAACTGACCACTGATACCATGAGGGGTGACCATAGTTTTTTATATTGTTGCAGCACTGTTCTCCCAGCTTCAGCAGCTGGGGATCGTCTTTGGTCAGTGCTTCATATTTTTTTACTAACGCAGCGACACGGTTTTCATGGTCAGCATCCGGTTTTACCACATTTGCCATTGCAAGCGCAGTACTTTCAGCAGTAAAGTCCCGATAAAGCTTCATCCCACGCTCTGCCCGGCTGCCATAATCCATATCCAGAGAGGGTGGCATAGGAAGAACTTTATTAAAGTCAATACTGCCAAGGCCGATTTCATCACTTTGAATGGCTTCAAACATGGACTTCACCTGTGCGGGATCACCGGATACCCGTAAAATATTGGTTACATGATTTGGCATTAGCTCATCCCTCCCATCGTCATTCCGCCCATCTGTTGACCCTGCTGTTCCAGCTCATCCTGCGTCTGGATTTTCCAGCTTTTTTCACTGCTCCAAAAGCTGACACAAATCTCACCATCTGGAATTTTAATGTAACGCTGTTCAAAGCCTTCCCCAAAGCCATCGGAAGCCTGACCACTGATGGTGTCCTTCAGCATCTCAAGCTCGTTGTCACTCAGCTCACCTTGAATACGGCATTCTGCCATACCCATGAGACTGCCGTTTACCTTCTCCACAGTAAACACATAGGACTGTACTTTCTGGTTCAGGGAGTCGTTTTTTCCATAGTACTGCATAAGTCCCCGCTCCGATTCGTCTGGCCTTCGTTCACGAAGAATAGCAGAAAAGATGCTGTCTTCGTACTCCAGAACCTCACGGCCGCCAAGCTCTATGGGGTCATCGTCCAAACTTCCGTATTCATCACGCTCATAAAGATTAACTGCCAACGGCATATAAAGCTTGAGCGTGTGAAATGGCTGAGGAATAACCGTAAAACTGTCTTCCCCAGGAATTAGCGCCAGGGTACGGCCGTTGTCCCATTTCATGTGTATCCCACAAGCATCGTCAACAAGATCAACCGTGCCCTCCGTACCGGGCGGAACCGGCGCAAAGGGATCATTCATACTTTCAAGCCGGATTCGTGTTCCGGGCGGGTATTTCTCCCTCATAAATTTTATAAGTGACGGATTATAGCTCATAGTTTTATTCCTCCCATCCCCATGTCCTGATCAGGCATGTCATTCTTGGTCATATTCAGCTGCTGTACCCGCAGATCAAAAACAGTCAAGTATGCCTGATAATCTCCGGGGGCAGGATTACAACGTAAACAGTAACGGTAGTTCTCTGTTTCTACGATGTATCCATAATTCTGACGCCAGCCTCCTGCAATCTCACCGCCATGTGCAGCACAGTACTGCGACATTGCTCCCAGACTTTCAAGAGGCCCCTTTTCCCGCAGTTCATCCACGACCGCCTTTAACTCCATTTCAAAAGCGGAACCATGATATTTTTCATAATCACGCGGCCACCAGGTGTGCCAGAACTCATGTCCATTGCCGCCAAAATCGATGCGCAGATGGCCCACTGTTCCAAGCATGGTATCCTGCTCCTTGGGAAGTGTAAAAAAATTCCCTGCTTCCTCTGCTAATGCAGGACGCAGGGCATATCTGCAGGTTTCCGGTGCAAGGGTGATTGCGTGTTCTTCACAGAAGCCTTCAAGATTCAAACATTCACCAAGAAAATTCAGCTTTCCGTTCAGTCTGCGGCGCCCCTCCCTGGGCATGTTAACCGGTTCTGATGTGAGTACCGTACCGGCATGATTTACGACAACATGATCCTCCACTATAATGGGCTTTCCGGGATCATAGTCAGACCCCCGAAGATCGTAACAGTGAAAGCCCTCTGGTACCGTACTCCGATCAATTCGGGAATCAGTGAAAAGCGCTGGCTTCCCAAATAATTCGACATGTTCATATTGCTCTTTTCTGGCGTTTACGCTCATTTGGTTACCTCCAGACAAATGACATCAAACGTGTCATAGCTCAAGCCCCATCTTTGGCTCATCACGCATTTCGAAGTATTCCTCTACCTCTGCATCTGTCGCAACGGGAATCTCCTGTGGCTCAGCCTCTCCCATCTGTATCGGAACCAGGTGCGGCAGAATCTGTTGCAGGAGCCCCTGATCCGGGCAGCGGTCGATAAATTCACCAATGGTGTTTAATATTTTTCTGTCTACTGTATCGGTGACAATGATTTCTTTCGCATCCCTATGCTGCATAATAAAGTTGGCAATGTTGGAGGGCGAATTCTCAAACCAATATTCACTTCGACCTCCTTCATAGGGATAGACGTATCCCCTGACTACATTGTTGTTTTCAAACATCTTACCTATTTCTTCGTTAGTCATAACACCTCTCCTTTCGATGGTTTATTTCATGAGCAGCATCCAGAACATCGTATGAATGCCCTAGCTCAGATGCAAAAACGGTTCCGGGGAAAGCGGTGTATCAGATGAAATTCGGATTTCTCCTTCAAGAGGGGAGCATAGGGTAATCCCCATATGATTGATCTGTTGAGAAAGCTCCAATGTCTGTTCCATATTTCGTCCGATACTAGATAGACTTTTTACCAGCACCATATCCATTCGCCCTTCTGCGGCGGCAGTTTTCAAGACATTAAGTCCAGGTCGGTCAAGAGTCAAACCGCTTCCAAGATCCTGCGATGCACCGGCAACCTCCAGTCCAAGCTGCTCGGCATAGTCCCAAAGCTCCTTTTGCTGTTCCTTTAATGTACCATGCGTATCCTCCGGTGCATCGATACGGCAATACAGCCATGCTCTTTTTTTCTGTTCCATTATCAAAAACCTCCTTTAAAGTTTGATTGGTTTCATTTCACAGGAATGCGGCGGGGCAGAAGTGTCCCGCCGCATGGTCTCTAAAATGAGATATTTTGCTTGTTCTTCATTTTGGTTCTACGCTTCTACTTGACACTACTTCCCGAAGCTAGGGCGGCAACAGCAACGACCTGCCGGTTAGGCGGGCCTCATAGGAATTTCACCTCTCCCAGGATCTCTGCGAGCCGCCCCCATTGCGATGTCTGTGGCTGGGCGGAAGTAGCGTTAGCACTGTCCATTTCATTGCGATACAACTCACCACTAGCTGTTTTATGACCGGGTGTTCTCGCTCGTCACCTTCGATGCCATCGGTTCGACGAACGAACAATGCGGTATATATACCGCATTCAGACTGTAGACAAAGTCCCACGCACTTGCGTGGGATTTTTCTGTAAAAAGAGTCAAAAGTTTAGTGTTCATGCAGACTTTTGGGCTCTTTTTTGGTACAATGGAAGTAGCAAAATAAGGCGGTG
>JAEYJO010000008.1 GCA_023408815.1 Bacillota bacterium
CACCGCCTTATTTTGCTACTTCCATTGTACCAAAAAAGAGCCCAAAAGTCTGCATGAACACTAAACTTTTGACTCTTTTTACAGAAAAATCCCACGCAAGTGCGTGGGACTTTGTCTACAGTCTGAACAGACTGAAAAGTATATTTTTCAGTCTGTTTTAATTTGACGGATATTTGGGTGGATGCTATAGTCATACATTCAGGAACCGGCTTACGTTTCTCTCTGCCGGCAGAGCATCAAACGCTTCCCGCCGGCTCGGCTTGTATAATTCCGACAAAAGAAATACAATAGGACTATGGAAATGTTATGCATGGATTACTTGTACCATATACGAGCATTATAGTAAAGGACGGTGAAAATAGATGAAACGGATATTTTTGGTTGAGGACGATAAGGCGATCGCTAAAAACCTTATACTTTTGCTTCGCGCGGAGGGATTTGCAGTTACTCACGCTCCTACGCGGAGAGACGCTCTTGCTGCGCTTGCCGGGAATAAATTTGACCTGGCGCTTGTTGATATTTCTTTGCCCGACGGAAATGGCTTTACGGTTTACACAGAAATCAAAGAAACAGGGGATGTTCCTGTCATCTTTCTGACGGCTTCCGGCGATGAAGCGAGTGTTGTTACCGGGCTGAATATGGGCGCGGACGACTATATCACCAAACCTTTCCGGCCCCGTGAGTTGATTGCGCGGATTGAAACCGCATTGCGAAAAAGAGGGCGTTCCGGGTCGGATTTTGAAATCCGGGGGCTTCATGTCGATACGGCAAGCGGCGTTGTGAGAAGAGATGGCAGCGAGGTTTTTCTTTCGGCATTAGAATATCGCTTGCTGCTGGTGTTTATTAACAACCCCAAAAGTATTATCACGAGGGGCAGGCTCCTTGACGAATTGTGGGACGCGGCGGGAGAGTTTGTCAACGACAATACACTGACCGTGTACATCAAACGCTTGCGGGAGAAGATAGAGAACGACCCGGCAAGCCCGCAAATAATTCTGACCGTTCGCGGGACCGGGTATCGATTGGGGGACGAGTATGCTTCGGAATAAAGAATTTCGGCAGTTTGCCATCTTGTTCTTCTTAATGGCCGCCGCCGCTGTGATATTGGGATTTGCAATCAACAGGCCGGCGGGAATCCTTGCTGCTGGTTCAGCCGCTGCTTTTGGCACAGCCTTTTTCGCGTTTACCAAAGCCAGATACAGAAGCATTGCACGGATTTCGGATCAAATAGACCTTGTGCTCCATAATGCCGACCATCTGTATATTGGAGAATCGGACGAGGGCGAACTTTCCATTCTGCAAAGCGAGATAACAAAAATGACGCTGCGTATCCGGGAACAAAACGATGCGCTGAAAAAAGAAAAAGAACATCTTGCCGATTCGCTGGCCGACATAGCCCACCAACTCCGGACCCCGCTCACATCCGCGAACCTCATTCTGTCCTTGTTAGCGAATAACCCTGATGAAAACGAGCGAAAAGCATTTGTGCGTGAAACAGAGGAATTGCTTGTGAGGATGGATTGGCTGATTACTTCCCTGCTGAAATTATCCCGCCTGGATGCGGGCATTGTGATGTTCCAAAGCGAGCAGATAGATGTGAAAAATTTGATATGCGACGCGCTTCGTCCGTTCCTGATTCCAATGGAACTGCACGATATCGATTCGCAAATAGACGTACCGAAAGGGATGATCATTCAGGGCGATTCAGGCTGGTTGTCGGAAGCAATCCAAAATATCCTCAAAAATTGCATGGAAAGCGCGGGCGAGAACGGGAAGATAGAGATTGTTTGTGAGGACACCCCGTTGTTTGCCGGGATCACTATCCGCGACAACGGCCCGGGGTTTGAAAAGGAAGATATTCCCTGTCTGTTTGACAGGTTTTATCGTGGGAAAAACCCGAATGCAGCAGGATACGGGATTGGACTTTCGCTCTGCAAGATGATTATAGCACGGCAGGGCGGGACGGTTACCGCAGGAAATCACTCCCGGGGCGGTGCAGTATTTGCCATTCGTTTCCCAAAGTGACGAATCTCTCACCGGAAAGTCACCGGGATGTAAGCCGAAGGTTCTATTATATGGGTAAAGGTTGAAAGAAATACACTTTCAACCTCAAAAGTTTTGTGCCTGCGTAATTCTCGGCGCAAAACTTGGATGTGCAGAACCATGCGCAGGAAAGGAGACTCACATAATGGAGTTTTTAAAAATCGAGAATTTATGCAAGGTCTACGGCAAGGGAGAAAATCGAGTCACCGCCCTTGACGATGTTTCGCTTACCATCGATAAGGGAGGATTTACTGCAATCATCGGTTCCTCCGGTTCGGGCAAATCTACATTGCTTCACATCATCGGCGGTGTGGACGTACCGACGAGCGGTAAGGTGTATTTGGAGGGGCAGGATGTGTATGCAGGGAGCAATGAGAAACTCGCCATCTTCCGCAGGCGGCAGGTTGGACTGATTTACCAGTTTCACAACCTCATTCCCACTCTGAATGTGGTGGAAAATATCACCTTGCCTATCCTGATGGACAAGCGGAAGGTCAATGAGGAACGGCTGAATGATCTGCTCGAAATGCTTGGTCTGCAAGACCGTAAAATGCATTTACCCAATCAGCTTTCGGGCGGTCAGCAACAGCGCGTTTCCATAGGGCGTGCTTTGATGAACGCTCCGGCGGTCATGCTTGCCGACGAACCCACGGGCAGTTTGGACAGCCGGAATGGACATGAAATCATCAAGCTGCTGAAAGAAAGCAATAAGAAATATGGGCAGACCCTTCTCCTCGTCACCCATGACGAAAATATCGCCCTGCAGGCAGACCGCATCATCGGTATATCGGACGGCAAAGTAATGCGGGATGAGAGGATGGTGCAGCCATGAATATTTTTAACAAAGTTACCCTGCAGAGCATGAAAAGAAGCCGGCCCCGAACGATTGTCACGATTATCGGAGTTATTCTGTCCGCTGCCATGATTACAGCAGTCGCTACCTTCGGCACTTCCCTGTTGAATTTTCTGGTAAACGGTTCTACCCAGAAATACGGGGGATGGCATGTTGAGTTTTTGGATGTTAATTCTTCATTCGTACAGGAGCGGGCCCGCGACAATGAGGTTGTAGACACCGCAGCATTTGAAAATATCGGCTATGCAACACTTGACGGAGGGAAAAGTCCCGAAAAGCCCTATCTTTTTATTGCCGGATTCAGCGAGGAAGCCTTTGATACCTTACCCATAAGACTGATTTCCGGCAGGCTGCCTGAAAATAGCGGGGAGATTCTTGTCCCGGCCCATGTGGCGGCAAAGGGAGGCGTTAAATTCTCGGTGGGAGACACGCTTTCGCTCGCTGTTGGAAACCGCATGGATGGGAACAGGAATCTCGGCCAGCACGACCCTTATCTGTCCGGGGGAGAAGCGGGAGAGGATGAAGAAGTTCTTGTTCCAGAAGCAGAGAGAACCTATACGGTCGTGGGCATCTGTGAAAGACCCGGTTTTGAGGAACATTCCGCACCGGGGTATACCTTGATAACAATAGCGGATACCTCAGGCCAGGCGGACAGTTTCAGTATATTTGTCACGCTTAAAAACCCGCGGCAAGTCCATGCTTACGCAAGCAGCACGGGCGGAGCAGCAGCTTATGTCTTTAACGATGATGTGCTGCGCTTTATGGGCGTTTCGGACAATAAACTGTTCAACGCACTTTTGTATTCGGTTGGCGGCATTCTGGCTGCTATAATAATGACAGGCTCGGTTTTTCTGATTTATAACTCGTTCAACATCTCACTGAACGAACGTACGTGCCAGTTCGGTATTCTCTCATCGGTGGGAGCCACGGCAAGGCAGCTGCGGAATTCTGTGCTGTTTGAGGGACTATGCATCGGCACGATCGGCATACCGATTGGCGTTATGGCCGGCATAGGCAGTATCGGGATTGTAATTCCTGTTGTAGCCGGGAAGTTCGGAAACATTCTCAAAAGCACCGTACCTTTAACCTTGTCGGTGTCTGTCCCCGCGATTGTCGCGGCGGCGGCGGTCAGTTTGGTTACTATTTTGATCTCAGCATATATTCCGGCCAGGAAAGCCGCAAACACTCCCGTGATGGAGAGTATCCGCCAGACAGGTGAGGTCAGAATGGAATCCAAAGCCGTGAAAACGTCGAAACTTGCGCAGCGTATTTACGGGTTGGAGGGAACTCTTGCGCTGAAGAATTTCAAGAGAAATAAAAAACGCTATCGCAGCATCGTGTTATCGCTTACTTTAAGCGTTGTACTTTTTGTATCGGGAAGTGCTTTTGGAACGACGCTGAAACGGCTTTCACAGCAGTATATCATGGACTTTGACTATGACATCCTTTTTACCGCGCAGGATATGGACGAGAGCGAAATGTTTCCGCTTTACGACAAACTAAAAACTGCAGACGGGGTTAACGAAAGTTCTTACCAAGCGGTTTTCGCGTATTCATGCGCGGTTAAGACAAGTGATTTTTCAGACCGTTACCGGGAATACGCGGGTTATACTGCGGCGGACGAATCGGTTCATCTGCCGGTGGATATCCAGTTCATCCCGGACGGCGAATATCTGCGTTTTATCGAAAGTCTGGGCTTGTCGCCAGAGGAATATACCGGCCAGGACGCGAAGATGATCGCCGTTGCCAAAGCCCAAAATGTGGATGATACGAAAGACGGCAAGAGCGAGTTGATCGATATGTTTGCGAGCCGTTCCATGACTTTCAGCATCACTCCCGAAACAAATGACAAGCAGGTGACGGAACAGGGACAAAGCATAGACCTTACGTTTGTCGATACGTACCCGGTGGATCCGCCCCCAAAGCAATCTTCCGGCAATAATCCATGCGTTTTTATGGTGGTGGCCCCCTATTCGATCAAAGAGAGCTTTGAAACAGCGGATACTCATGCGGATATATGCCTGAGCTTTTTATCAAAGAATCCTTCCGGGTCTGTTGCTGAAATGGAAGCGATGATTCAGGGCATGGGCATTACTTCTGCATATACCCTGTACAATGTGTATGAAATAGTCGAACAATATCACAGTATGACATTTGTTATTGTTGTGTTCACTTATGTATTTGTCATCATGATTTCACTGATTGCGGTTGCCAATGTGTTCAATACGATTTCCACGAATATCAGACTGCGCAGACGGGAGCTTGCCATGCTCCGCTCGGTAGGGATGTCCGACCGCGATTTCAATAAAATGATGAATTTCGAGTGTGTCTTTTATGGTATGAGAACGCTGCTGTTCGGGCTTCCGATAGCGGGAATCATCTCGTGGCTGATTTACGAAGGCTTGGTGTCCGCAGAAAGGATGGATAACTTCGAGTTTGTTTTTCCGTGGGGAAGTATGGCAGTCAGCGTGTTCAGCGTGCTCTTCATCGTGTTCATTACAATGCTGTATGCCATCAGCAAGATAAAAAAAGAAAATATCATTGATGCGCTTCGGGATGATATGACTTGAAAGTATTGCTGAAAAAATTATTAAATGTCGTTTTTTTGCAATATATATAAAGAATCCATGCTATAATCAACAGTAACTGGCAGAGCCCGATATTAGAATGCAGACGAGGAGGCAATATTATGAAAATGCTCGCAAAAAACGATTTTCAGTTAATAAGATCATGGGTTTACCGTATTGCCAGGCCAATTGAAACGGCCTTGTGGAATTATCACTTCGAAAATGGCGATAAGGATGCTGTTCTTACTGCTCTTTCCGCTTATCAGAATGCTGACGGTGGCTTTGGACATGCGCTTGAGGCAGACAATTGGAATCCGAATTCATCACCGGCTACTACTGGTTTTGCGATAGGTATTTTAGAAGAAATCAACTTTGACGATAAACAGCATCCGATTTTGCAGGGAATTTTAAAATATATCACAAGCACAGCAGGTTTATATGAAAAGGGCTGGCCCTGGAGTGTTCCATCGAATAACGATTACGCGCATGCATCGTGGTATACATATGATGCCGGCAATAAGGAAGCATATTTGGAGATTACGTCTATAGAACTTGGATTTTTCGCCGTAAAGCATGCAGATGAAAATTCTGAAATATATAAAAAGGCGGTAACGTTGCTGGAGAGCAGTATTCTAAAATCCATTGATGATATTGAAGATGATTTTTTCACTATTTCGGCTTATTGCAAGGTGATCAAAAAAATAGAACAGTCTGAACTGGTATCGCGTTTTGATATCACGACAATGAAAGAAAATCTGACGAAGCTGGTGAATACACATATAGAGAGAGACCCGGCGAAATGGTCTGGATGGTGTGGAAGACCTTCTTCTTTTATCGAATTACCCGACAGTAAATATTATAAGGGCAACGAGGATATAATGTCAGAAGAACTTGACTGGCAGCTTGAAAAAATAATCGGAAGACTTTCAGAGTATAATGTATGGAATGTAAATGCAAACGGCTGGTATTGGTTTGACAATAACCAGGGAGGCGAATATCCGATGGAGAGTTTTGTAAGTGCAAATTGCTGGGAGATTATCGATATGATTAAATATATCAAGCTTTTTAAGAATTTCGGCAGGATGGATTTTAATTGAAAAAGTCAGGAGGTGTTCCAATGAATCTATATGAAAAGCATGTTGAGAAGGAACTGAACTGCTGGCATGATGACATTATTAAAAGCGCCGGATTATTTGAACGTACCTCCAAGGGAATTCAAAAGCAAACGCAAAAGCTGGTGCCGAAAAAAATGCAGAATACAATTACTGCGACGGTTGAAAAGATGGTGCAAACAATTTTGTTTGGATCGGATTTATTGACAATAAAGGAAGATGCTTCCGGACTTTCACTGGCTGAGCAGGATTTTCTGGTACAGGAGCAATTTCAGATTTACATGAAGACAGCTGTCACACAGGGCATTGGGTTTGGAGCTGGCGGTATTTTGTTGGGATTAGCCGATCTGCCGGTGCTGATGGGGATAAAAATAAAATTTATGTTTGACAGTGCAAAGTTATATGGCTATGATACAGACCAGCAAAATGAAAGGCTGTTTTTGCTGTATGTTTTCCAGCTTGCATTTTCCAGCAGAGAGCATCGTCTGGATGTGTTCCGTATATTGCAGGATTGGGATGAGCGCGACCATCCGCCGGTGGATTGGGAAAAGTTTCAAACAGAGTATAGGGATTATCTGGATATCGCCAAGCTGTTACAGCTTATGCCGGTCGTAGGAAGTGTTGCAGGGGGAACCGCCAACTATAAACTGATGAACCGACTGAAAGAGAATGTGATGAATTGCTATAGAATGCGGATTCTTAGCCGGAAGTGGCATTAGAACCATTAGAGCTTGGGTACATGCAAAATATCTTGATTATCAACGTGTTGTTTGCTATAATATACATTGTTTTAAAAGCATTCGTGTAGCTTAGGAATGCTTTTTATTATATCTTGGACAGGAAGTTATGTTAACAATAAAAGGAATAAACCTATGGAATGGATAAAGGAAGGATTAAGGCTCTTAGTAAGTCGCTCCGGCAAAGAACAAAAGGAGTTCGAGAAATACAACAGCATGCTTGTTCTAAACAGAATCCGGCTGATCTCTTTGGCTAATATTTTCCTGTCAATCTTTTGGGTATATATGGATTGGACAATTATAAATAATGGTGCCGATAGGATATATGGTATAACCCTTATTACGATGCACACGTTTAGTGAAGTCGCCTCGGTTGTGTTCCTGATTTTCTACAAGCGGGTGCTTGGTAAGAGAAAGAACACGAATTATCGAATCATATATATTTCTTCAAAGATATATGTATTTTTGTATATTCTTTTTGGTGCTGCTTCTTCTATCAATAGTCAAAGATATACCGGTAATATTTATTCCTATCTTATTCTGGCATTAATTGCAGCGATTGCCTTTACCCTGAAACCGTCTTTTATGCTTTTTGCATTTGGTGCGAATCATATTATTTTCCTTGCAGGCATCGGGATCCTCTGCAATGACATGAGCCTGCTGCTTTCAAAGGTGGTTAATTCTACAGTTCTGGCAGGCGCTGCATTTCTGCTTGGATTTATCTTTTACCGTCACAGGATGACGGAATTTTTTTATAAAAATAAATTAATGGAAAACGAAGAGAATTTTAAAAAGCTTTTTTATGTAAATCCTTATCCGGTATTTATTACAAGGCTGGAAGACGGAACGATTATAGAAGCAAATAAAAGGGCATGCAGCCTGATGGGGATCAAAGCAGAGAGCCAGGATAGTTTTAACGGTATCGACTGTTATATTATGGGTGACAGCAGATGGACTCTTCAGAAAAGATTGAAAGAAAAGAACAGTATTTTTAATCAGATTGTAGAGTATAATTTTAATGGCAGGCACAAGTGGGTTACTGCGAATTACGAAATAATTGATTATCACGGTGAAAAGTGCATTCTGACAGGTATTATGGATATAACGGAAATCAGAAAAGCGGAGGAAGAACTGTCCCATTATGCCTCTATCGACTCCCTGACCGGAATTATGAACAGAAGAATGGGATTTAAAAAACTGGAAGAGCTGTTGGAGGAGTCCAAAAAAGAATTTCTGGAATTTGTGATTTGCTTTCTGGATATCAATAATTTAAAGCTCGTAAATGATACCTATGGTCACAGCGAAGGCGACCGCTATATTCAAGCTTTATGCGGTATGATTAAAAGCAGACTGGAGGAAGAAGATATATTTTTCCGCATAGGCGGTGATGAGTTTATAATAGTATTTAAGAAGAAAAATAAAAAGCAGGCAGAAAATATCTGGGAAGAGATTATAAAACAGTTTAACGAAAGAAATCTTGAAGAAGAGTTTCCTTATGATATTACCGCAAGCCACGGATTTTATTATTTCTGCACCGGTATGGATATAGATTTGGATCAGATGATTGAAAAAGCAGATAAACAAATGTATGAAGAAAAACAATGGTTCAAGAAAATGGAAATTTCTTAAGTATTTTTTACATTTCTTCTACATCTTTTATCCTTTTGCTCCTTAATAATATGATGTTATAACGGTAGTGTCCAGGTGACTTCAAGGCATGCTTATCCTTGCCAGCATCAATTCCTGCGTATATCATAGTAAAGCTCCTTTGAAATATATTTGATACTGTTTGGAATGTATAGACATAAAAAATAAAAATAATAAAAAAATCATATCAAAAATAATTCTCATTTTGATAAGAGCTGTTTTGAAGTTTTATCAAAATGAGAATCGTAACATCTTAAAATTATCATATTGATAAAAAACGAAAGGAATTGTACAAGAATAAGTGCAAAATCCTTTGTTGACAGTCTATTTTCGACATGTTATACTCCGCTTAATCAAACAAGAATTCCAAGACGACAGAGAGGTTGTATTCCTCATCTGTCTTTTTTTGAACCCAAAAACGACCTACAGTAAAAAAGTTTCTAAAAGCGTTTCACAGATATGGGGACTGTGTTTTGCAGTTAAAGCGGAAAAGAGGATTTAGTATGCATGATTATATCATTAAAAACGGAACAGTAGTAACAGCAATGGGAGTCTGTCTGACGGATATTGCTGTGAAAGGTGAAAAAATAGCAGCATTAGGAGAATCTGAATTTTTAGGGGAAGCCAGAGAAGTAATCGATGCTTCCGGTAAAATCGTAGTACCGGGGCTGATCGATCCCCATGTTCACATTGCAGCACCGTTTATGGGGTGTATCGGACCGCTTGACTTTTATAGTGCCAGCAAAGCGGCAGCCTTAGGCGGAGTTACTTCTATTATTGATTTTACCAATACTCAGCCTGGTGATTCTGTCCTTCAAAAAATTGAGCATAGGAAAGAAGAGATGGCAAACGCGGCTATTGACTATGGTATTCATGCAAAAATTATAGAAGCAACGGATGCCATAATCGGAGAAATCAAAGGCATGGTAGAAGCAGGCTGCCCTACTCTTAAATTATTTACTACATACCGAAAGGCCGGAGTCATGATACCTGATGAGGATATTGTCCGTGTCATGCTGGAAGCAAAAAAATGGGGAGCAAGACCGGGAGTCCACGCTGAGGATAATACGCTTAGTGAATATAATGATGATTTGTTTGCGGCTCAGGGAAAAACAGACTGGAACTATCATTACTTGTCCAAGCCGCCCATTGTAGAAGGGCTTGCAACGGCTAAGATTATTGACTATGCAAAGTTTGCAGGGTGTGAATTATATATATTCCATGTAACCTGTATAGAATCGATTGAGGCAATTAAACGGGCACAGAAGGAAGGCTATCCGATTATTGGAGAAACCTGTATTCACTATTTAGAGCTTACAAAGGAAGTTTTAGATGATGTAGACACCGGATTTCGTTATATCTGCAGTCCGCCGCTGCGTGACAAAAAAGACAATGTTGCTTTATGGGATGCACTTTTAGAAGGAACCCTGAGCCTGGTAAGCTCTGACAATTGTTTATATGATGATAAGGAGAAAACAAGCTTTTTAGAAAAAGATGCCCGGGGGAATGTTATCCGCGATTATAAAAAGATTGCTAATGGTGTCAGTGGTATGGAAGAACGGCTGCCGCTCTTGATGACAGATGGTGTGGGATCGGGGAAGATAAGCTTAGAGCAGTTAGTGGAAATATCCAGTACCAATCCGGCCAAAATATTTGGAATGTATCCGAAAAAGGGTGTTATTCAGCCGGGCAGTGATGCAGATATTGTACTGATCGATCCTGATGCGAAGATGACATTATCTGCAGAAACCTTGCACTACGGAATTGATTCTTCCGTATATGAAGGAAAAGAGGTTAAAGGCATACCGGTTATGACCATGCGTAGAGGCGAAGTAATTGCAAAAGACGGAGAATTTTTTGGAAAACCAGGTACGGGACAATTTCTGCACCGTACATTAGGGTGGAAGGTATGAAAAAGATTTTACTGATTAACCCCAATAGCTCTATAAAAATGACAGAAGATATAAAGGCTACCGTATCAGAATTAAGGACCGATGCGGATATTGAAGTAATCAGAATGCCTCGTTCCCCCGATGTTTTGGAAAGCTTTACCGATTATACACTGGCAGGAGCAGAAATTATAAAATACTTTCAAGAAAATGACCTCACTGTTTACAACGGCATTTTGCTTGCCTGTTTTGGAGACCCGTGCCTGTTTGCATTAAAGGAACTGTCACCGGTTCCTGTAGTCGGAATAGCAGAGGCAGCATTTTCAAGGGCATTGTTGTTAGGATACCGCTTTAGTGTGCTGGCAGCTAGTAAAAAAGCGCAGCCTATGATGGAATCTCTTATAGACAGCTATGGTCTGCAGTCGAGAAATGCAGGAACCTTAACACTTGGGATGCCCATAAAAGAATTCTTATCTGATCAAACTGCTCTGGAAGGAAAGCTTTTGGATTTAATCGAAAAAGCCAAAGAAAAACAGGCGGAAGTCGTCATATACGGGTGTGCAGGCATGACAATGATCTCTAAAAATACAATTATGGAGAAAACAGGTATATCTGTAATAGATCCGGTTATCTCTGGTATATCTACACTGCTTTCCTTACTTGAAGACGGGGATGGCATATCAAATTCAGGACTTTATTTCTAAACAGGCCACAACGCAGAACATGCGAGGCAATAAATATTATTATACTAGGAGGCGCACATATGAAAAGCATTTGGAAACTTGAAGAGGGCGAAGTAAGAAAACCTGGTTTATCCCACTACGTTATGATGGCATTATTTACAGGAGTGGGTATTGTAGTCGGTACCTTTGGCAGCTTAGCGGTGTCTATCGGACCGGTGTCTTGTTTTTGGCCAGGACAGGCAATTCAATCCGTAGGAAGTATCTGGTATGGTGGCTGGGGAGCGATAGCCGCAGTTGTATTCCCGATGATATCCAATGCAATATCGGGTTCTGCAGCATTGCCAATATCCATTGCGTATATACCTGGCAATCTGGCACAGGCAGCATTTGCGGGATATTTCTTCCGTAAACTGAATTGTGATCCCCGTTTAAAATCGGGAAAAGATTATGCGGTATTCTTGATCTTAGGTACTCTGGTTGCGAATATGATAGGCGCAGCAGAAGGGAATCTTGTATTACTGCTGTTTGGTATTATTACCCCGGCAGGAGTTCCGTTAAATTTCCTTGGATGGTTCCTTGGCAACACAGTAGCATCAGCAATTTTGGGTGTTATTATGTTAAAATTCCTGTCACCGCTTGTAATGAAAACAAAAACTTTCTGCAAAGGCTTGTGGGCATAAGTCGAAGGAGCACTTCTTTAGTGTGGGGCAGCAGAATATGCTGCCCACAATTATAAGAAAAAATTATTAAAATGATAAAAATATTTATTGCAGCATGGAAGGACATTATTATGAAACATGAAAATATGAGAAAAACAGTATTAGGTTATGTGCCTATTCAATCCCCTATCTATTTATTGCATCCGGTAACCAGAATTATCTTGTATCTGGTTATGAGTTTTGTACCGCTTTTGATTCAGATGCCGGAGGTCAACCTGCTTCTTTTAATTGGAACGCTTTGTTTATTTAAGTTTTCCCGCATTGATATGCGTCAGTTAAAGATTTACGTTCCAATGATGATTTTGGTAGCTTGTTTTATTACTTTTTCTTATATAGTATTTCCTACCAAAATGAGCGGTGAAGTTCCTATCGTTTTCTTTGGATTCAAGCTGTATCTTTTTTCCATTATGTGGGCAGTTATGGTATACGTTCGTATTATCACCTTATTGCTCGCTTCCATTTTCTTCTTTTCTACAAATAGGGAAAGAGATATTTTAGTAGGACTTCGATGCCTTCGTGTTCCGTTTGCGGTGTCTTACTTTTTGGGACTGACCCTGCGGTCTGCGGGTATGTTCCTGGAGGATTATGGAATTGTAAAGGAAGCGGAAAGAGCCAGAGGACTTGATATGGAAAATGAAAAATTTCTTACCAGGGTAAGTCACTTTCCGATGTATATGATTCCTCTTTTCACACTGGCTATCCGGCGTTCGGAAGATATCAGTACCGGACTTTACGCCAAGGGAACGGAAATCAAGGGAACTTATAAAGGGATGAAAAGGCCGGATTACTTACGGACCAAATTTAAAAAATCTGCGTTAGACAGTGTGGTATCCTTTGCTGCAATAGGATTTTTTGCCGGAGCAGTCATTTTGAAGATATCGATTAATGCCTTTGAGCTTAAAAACTCAATTCTGAATATGTGGTTTGGCAATATTTTATAAAGAACCGGAGGAAAAAACATGAATGCAATTGAAATTACTGATTTATGCTGGAAATATGACGGCGCGGAGGAATACATATTTGACCACCTGAATCTGACCATAAAAGAAAATATATTTTTAGGAATTGTAGGTTCCAATGAAGCAGGAAAGACAACACTGGTATCCTGCATAAAAGGAATTATTCCAAACAGTACCACTGGTATTTATAAGGGAAATGTGCTTCTGTACGGGGAATCGGTAAAGGACTGTGATTCCCGTGTGATTTCAGAAAGTGCGGGCATGGTTTTTTCAGACCCGGATGCACAGTTTACCACCATGAGCGTGGAGGAAGAAATAGCCTTTGGCCTTGAGAATATCGGGGTGGCGGCAAAGGAAATCGAAGAAAGAATTTTATGGGTCAGCAAACTTTGTCATTTGGATGACTTGCTGGAAAAGCCTCCTTTTGACTTGTCGGGAGGACAGAAGCAGCGTGTGGCGATAGCTGCGGTATTGGCAACAAAACCAAAGATGATTATCTTAGACGAGCCTACCTCTATGTTAGATCCGAAATCAAAGGACGAAGTCTTTGATATCTTGCAGGAAATTAAAAATAATTTAAATATTACGGTAGTAGTAATAGAACACAATATAGAAAAAATTGCTGAGCTTTCGGATGAAGTCATTCTGATGAAAGAAGGAAAAATAATCCGGCATATGGAAACAAAAGATTTCTTTAAGGACGTGGAACTATTGAAGGAGAACAGCCTGAAGGTGCCGGAATCCATTGAAATGCTATATTATCTCTACGATAAATTGGGAATTGATAAAACAGGGCCGGTAAAGCTGGAAGAGATTGCGGTGGAAATCAAAGAGCTGCTGTCAGGAAGAAAGGCGGTTAATTAATATGGAAGAAATTATTAAAGTATCAGATCTGACATTTGCCTATGATGATGGAACGGTAGCGCTGGAGGATATTAACATAACCATACATAAGGGAGAATTTGTTGCCTTAATCGGTCAAAATGGCTGCGGTAAGACTACCTTATCCAAGTGCCTGAACGGTATCCTGAAAATAAGCAGGGGAGAAATTGTGGTAGGCGGGCTTCATGTGGAGCAAAGGCCCAAGATAAAAGACCTGGTAAAAAATATCGGCTACGTATTTCAAAACCCGGACCATCAGCTCTTTAACTCCAAAGTTTATGATGAAATTGCTTATGCACCCAGAAACATCGGTCTGGATGAAAATGAAGTGGATAAGAGGGTAAAGGAGGCGGCAGCAACAGCCGGAGTAAAAGAAGCTCTTTTTGAGGAACAGCCCGTGCTTTTGATGAAGGGCCTGCGCCAGAGAGTAGCGATTGCTTCCATCCTTTCGTTAAAGCCCCAGGTCATTATTGTGGATGAACCAACTACAGGACAGGATTATAAGCAATCCTTGGAAATCATGGAGTTCTTAAAAGAGTTAAATGAGAAGCATGGACACACTATTTTGATTATTACGCATGAAATGCATATTGTGGCTCAGTATGCGAAAAGAATCATGGTAATGAAAAAAGGGGAGATTTTTATGGACGGGACACCAGGCGAAGTCTTTTCGCAGCCGGAGAGATTGATGGAGGGGTATGTAAAACCGCCTATGGTGACGAGAATGGCACAATTAATTGACAGTACGGGAGCAAGTGACGGCGTAATCAATATAGATGAATTGAAAAAGATTATGGAAGAAGGCAAAATTGTTTAATGAAAATAAAAATCAAAGATGGTTTTATTGTTGATGGTACCGGTAAGAAAGGTTTCCTGGGTGATATCCTGATAAATGGAGAAAAAATTGAAGAAGTGGGAGTTGTTACGCAAGAAGCTGACCGGGTAATTGAAGCAAAAGGACTGGTGGTTGCCCCCGGCTTTATTGATACTCACAGCCACAGTGATCTGGAGGTGCTTGTCCGCCCTGAGCTGCTTCCAAAGCTTCGGCAGGGAATAACAACAGAGGTGTTGGGGCAGGACGGAATCTCCATGGCACCGATGCCCATAGCCTATAGCAGTTCGTGGAGAAAGAATCTGGCAGGTCTTGACGGAGACTCCGATGAGATATGTTGGGATTATGAAGATACGGCACAGTATTTAAAGCGGATTGAAATGGCAAAACCTGCCTTGAATGAGTGCTATCTGCTGCCCCATGGAAACATTAGAATGGAAGCAATGGGATTAGATAACAGAAAACCGGATAAAAAAGAGCTGGAACGAATGAAGGAAATTGTCCGCAGGGAAATGGAAGTGGGGGCTATTGGTATTTCGGACGGACTTATCTACATGCCCTGTGCGTATTCCGAAATGGAAGAAATCATTGAGATTTGCAAAGTGGCGGCCGAATATGACGGTGTTTATGTGGTACATCAGAGGAGCGAAGCGGATACCATATTGGAGTCGATGAAGGAAGTAATCCAAATCGGAAAAGAAAGCGGTATCCGGATTCATTTTTCTCACTTTAAGGTTTGCGGCAGAAAAAACTGGAGTAAGATAGAGGCGGTTGTGAAACTGCTGGATTCCTGTAAAGAGGAAGGAATGGAGGTATCCTTTGATCAATACCCTTATGTGGCAGGAAGTACCATGCTTGGTGTCATACTCCCGCCATGGGTACACGATGGCGGGACTGACAAGCTGATGCAAAGGCTGGCCGATCCGATACTCAGGGAAAAAATGATAGAGGACATTGAGAAGGGGATACCAGGCTGGGATAATTTTGTTGATTTTGCGGGACTTGACCAGATCTTCATTACCAGTGTAAAAACCCAAAAAAATATGGATACGGTGGGACTGAATCTGACAGAGCTTGGTAAGCTTAAGGGGAAAGATCCTTATCAGGCAACTTTTGATTTGCTGCTGGAAGAGGAAAATGCGGTAGGTATGGTTGATTTTTACGGAACGGAGGAGCATGTGATGTGCTTTATGAAACGTCCTGAAATGAATGCCTGCACAGACGGTTTATTAGGCGGAAAGCCCCATCCCAGAGTATATGGCGCTTTCCCCAGGATATTGTCCGTCTATGTCAGAGAGAAGAGCACTTTGACACTGGAAGAAGCAATCCATAAAATGACCGGTAAAGCAGCGGAAGCAATGCATCTTAATAACAGAGGAAGAATACAGGCGGGCTTTTATGCTGACTTGTGCATTTTTGATGCAGAGGCGGTAAGGGATAAAGGCACTTTTACAGAACCGGTTCAGTATCCCGAGGGCATTTGTTACGTACTTGTAAATGGAGAGATTGCAGTTTCCGGAGAAGAATTCACAGGAGTAAGAAACGGAAAAGTCATAAGAAGAAAGGATCGGTGAGGGTATGGATTCTATATGGGCGACGATTATTTTTCTTTTGAATATGCTTTTTTTGCTTGCAGCGTATTATTTTTTAAATGCTTATCTGTATTTTTCTACAACTTGTATAAGGCCTAAGAAGAGCGGTGAGGAAGAAGCTGAAAAAATAAGGCTGCCTGCCATATATGATCAAATTATGATAGAGGGGGCGGCAGGTAAGCTTTCGGGATATTATAGGAAGGGGCACAAGAATAAGCTGGTCATATTAATTCACGGCTGGATGGATGATGCAAAAAGTCGCTTAGAGGACGTAAGTCCGTATGCAGAGTTGGGATATCATGTGTTGCTTTGCGATTTGAGGGCACATGGAAAAAGTGAAGGCAAGTACCTTGGCATGGGTATTGCGGACAGCATGGATCTGGAAGCCTGGGTAGCCGCCATGGAGGAACAATTGGGAGAAACAATTGAGATAGTTTTAGATGGCGTGTCTTTTGGCGCGGCAGCAATCTTACATCTGAATCCGGATTTCCTGAAGGATCATATAACAGCTGTAATCGCTGACAGCAGTTATGACAGCTTAGGCAAGATGTTTCGAAAAATGGTCCACTTTTCTCCGAAATTTATGGCAGGTTTTTATTTAAGCGGTATTCATATTTGGGGAAAGCTGCTGGGAAAGTATTCAATAAAGAAGGATCATGTAGAAATCAACATCGCACAGATTACAGTTCCAGTGCTGCTGATTGGTGGAGCATTGGATAAATTGGTTTCCATTGATACCCAGAAAAAGTTACAAAAGGCGTGTAAAGGCATCTGTGAGCTTTTTATAGTAGAACGGGCATCACATGCGAAAGCTTCTTATGTAGACCGGGAAGGGTATGAAAATAGAATTAAACTATTTTTAAATACATATGCAGAGTAATAAAATTTTTTAAAATTAAGGGCCGGCTTATGAAACAGTTATCAGCGCAGGACTGAAAATATATGGAGGTTTTATGCAGGAACAAATTAAATGGGTGATGAACATAATGCCAAAAACAGAAGATAAACAGTTGCATGTCATGGAAATTGAGGAAATAAAAAAGGCTAGAAAATTTCATGAAAGTTTTCCTCAATATGAAATCACGCCTTTGGTGGAGCTGAACAATATGGCTGCATTTTTAGGAATCAATAAGGTTTTGGTAAAGGATGAGTCGTATCGTTTTGGATTAAATGCCTTCAAGGTCTTGGGAGGGGCCTTTGCCATGGCAAAATATATCGCTCAAAAATTGGATAAAGATGTGTGCGAGCTGCCCTATGAAGTTCTGGTGTCGGAAGAAACCAGGGAAAAATTTGGTCAGGTAACCTTTTTTACTGCAACGGATGGAAACCATGGAAGAGGAGTGGCCTGGGCGGCAAATCGCCTTTTACAAAGGGCAGTGGTGCATATGCCGAAGGGCTCTACAATTACCAGACTTAATCATATTAAAAAGGAAGGTGCTGCGGTAACCATAGAAGAAGTCAACTATGATGAATGTGTTCGTATGGCTGCGGCGGAAGCAGCGATGGAACCAAACGGTGTCATGGTTCAGGATACCGCATGGGAAGGCTATGAGGAAATACCCGCATGGATTATGCAAGGCTATGGGACCATGGCAATGGAAGCTGATGAGCAATATGTAAGAGCCGCCGGTACGGCACCTACTCATGTGTTTGTACAGGCAGGAGTAGGTTCTTTGGCAGGTGCGGTGCAAGGATATTTTACAAACAAATATCCTATAAATCCTCCCAAAGTAGTGGTGGTAGAGGCAGCAGAGGCGGCTTGCCTTTATCAAGGAGCAGCAAAGGGAACTGGTGAAATCAGTATCGTTACCGGAGATATGCCAACTATAATGGCGGGGCTTGCCTGCGGGGAGCCCAATACGGTTTCCTGGAATATATTAAGAAATCATGCAACTGCGTTCCTGTCCTGCACTGACCAGGTGACAATAAAAGGTATGCGTATGCTTGCAGCACCTATCAAAGGAGATGCTCCGGTTACAAGCGGAGAATCAGGAGCACTGCCCTTTGGAGTGCTCGCTTCTATCATGACAGATGAAATCTATGGTCCGTTAAAAGAAGCATTGCAGTTAGATAAAAATTCCAATGTACTATGTTTTTCGACGGAAGGAGATACAGATCCTGAGCGCTATCAAAATATAGTTTGGAAGGGAGCCGAAAGATAAAATAAAGAAAAAGGCAGGGATTAACATGACACATTTAAAGAAAATTCAGGATGCAGTAATACAATATGCCAAAATTATGGCGGAGGTAGTACAGGCAGATGTTGTAATTGTTGATACAGATTTTTTCAGAATAGCCGGTACAGGGGTGTTCGAGCATGAAATCAATACATTTGTGGGAAGCACTGCTTTTGTCTTTGACTATGTTATGAAAACTGGAAAGCAGATGATTATTGATAATCCGGGGAATCACCGTCTGTGTACCGCCTGCCCCAATGGGGGTAACTGTTATGAAACCTATGAGATTTCTGCGCCCATTCTGTTAGGTGATAATGCCATCGGCGTAATCGGGCTGGCTTGCCTAAACGAAGAACAAAAGGAGCATATTAAAAGAAAACAGACTACATATTTAGAATTCTTAAAACAGATTGCGGATATGATTGCAGCAAAAGCCATGGAGCAGGAAGAAAAAGAGCGCAACAGGGAGCTTAACAGTATTCTTCGTGAAATGGTTAATCAGGTGAATCAAAGCGTATTGGTTATGGGAGAAAAGAATAATATTCTGATGGCCAATAAGGCGGCAAGAGAGCAGCTGCATCTGGAAGAGGAAGATATGACAGAGTACCAGATGCAGATAGTGCCTACCGGGGATGTAATGAATCATTTAAGAGAATATCTGCTGACAGTAAATGAACGGAAATATACGGTGATGGGAACCTTATATGATATGCAAAGCGGCAGCGACGCTGCCAGTAGCATGCTGTTGTTCAGCGATATCAATGTACTGCAGAATCAACTGTACGAATATAGTCAGAAAGCCAGAGCTTACAGTGAGGACAGCATTATCGGCAGCAGTGCCATTACAAGAGATCTGACCAAAAGCATCAAAAAAATTGCTAAGGCAAATACTACGGTTCTGATTACAGGAGAAAGCGGTACCGGAAAAGAAATTGTTGCAAAATCAATATGGAAGTCCAGTGACAGAGCGGATAAACCTTTTGTTGTGATTAACTGTGCTTCTATCCCGGATGCCACTATGGAATGTGAATTGTTCGGCTATGTAGCCGGAGCTTTTCCGGGTGCAGATCCGGCCGGAAGAATGGGAGAATTCGAACTCGCTAACAATGGAATTATTTTCCTTGATGATATCGGAGATTTACCGCTCCATTTACAGGGAAAGCTGCTGCGTGTTCTGCAGGAACATAGGATTACCCGCGTAGGCTCCAGCCAAAGCATTTCAGTTAACATTAGAATTATTGCGGCTTCTAATCGAAACTTACATGAGATGATGGAAAAAAAGGCATTTCGAAGTGATTTGTATTATCGTTTAAATGTCATTCCTCTGCATGTGGCACCCTTGCGTGACAGAAAAGAGGAAATTGAGGAATTTGTAATGTATTTTATTAACCGTTATTGCCGCCTTCAGGGAAAAAAATTCAACTATATGGATCCTGAGGTCATGAGACTGCTTCGCAGATATGACTGGCCCGGGAATGTAAGAGAATTGCAAAACGTAGTAGAATTTATGGTCAGTATGATGGAAGAAGACGGACATATCGGATGCAGTAATCTGATCCTGGATTTGTGGAGCATATCCACAGGCAGGGAAGATAAATACATGCATACGATCAGGGAGCTGGAAGAAAAGGAAATACAAAAAGCATTATGGATTTATGGGGATTCTACGGAAGGAAAAAGAAGAATCGCACAAAAACTCGGGATTGGTATAGCTACGCTGTACAGAAAACTGGATGCGTATAACATAAGCAGTGTCAACCCGGCTTGGAATGGAGAACAGGAAAATGGATATAAAATTAGATTATAGTGAATTACTGCAATTATGCCGGACGCTTATTCAGGAAAAAAGCTATTCTGGAGAAGAAAAGGGTGTATCTGACAAAGTAAAGGAATATATGTTAAAGTACGGATATGATGATATGATTGTAGATAAATACGGCAACATAATCGGGCATATAAAGGGAAAGCGAAAAGGTTCCAGAATTTTATTTGATGGTCATATGGATACGGTGCCGGTCACGCAGCCCGAAAAATGGAAGGTGGATCCCTTTCAGGGAGAAATGAAGGAAGGAAAATTATATGGCAGAGGAGCAAGTGATATGAAAGGTGCCCTGGCTGCCATGATTTTTGCAGGTGCTCAATTTGCCAAAGACTGTGATAAAGATTTTGCAGGAGATATTTATGTGGCAGGAGTTGTGCATGAGGAATGCTTTGAGGGAGTGGCCGCAAGAGAAATCAGTGCCTATGTAAAACCTGACTATGTAATTATCGGTGAAGCATCTGAATTGAACTTAAAAATCGGACAAAGAGGACGGGCGGAAATCGTTGTAGAAACATTTGGGGTGCCAGCTCACTCCGCAAATCCGGATAAAGGAAATAATGCGGTATATCAGATGATAAAGGTAGTGGAGGCTATTCGTACCTTAAAGCCAACGGAGCATCCTGTACTCGGTAAGGGGATTTTGGAACTGACTGATATCAAATCCAGCCCTTATCCGGGTGCATCCGTTGTACCGGATTATTGCAGAGCTACCTATGACAGAAGGCTGCTGGTAGGAGAAACCAGGGAAAGCGTACTGGAGCCGATTGAGAGACTTTTGGAAACACTTATCAAGGAAAATGAAGACATGAAAGTAAAAATATCTTATGCAACGGGGAAAGAAAAATGCTATACCGGGGAATGGATCGAAGGAGAGCGCTTCTTTCCCGGCTGGTTATTTGAAGAGACGGAGCAATACATTCAGGACATTAAAAAGGAAATGGAAGAAAACGGTTATCAGCCGAAGGTTACACAATATAACTTTTGTACCAACGGAAGCCATTATGCGGGAGAAGCAGGAATAAAAACAATCGGCTTGGGACCTTCCAGAGAGAATCTGGCACATACCATCAATGAATTTGCTGAAATAGATCAGATTGAAAAAGTTGCGGACTGCTATTTACTTGTTATGAAGGCACTGCTAAAATAGCACTTTCTGTTAAGTTTATTTGTCATCAGATCAAATATAAGACCGGTCAGCCGTGGAGTTAGTGGTAAGCCCTTTCGCTTGTAGATTTCCATCCGTATTTCCTTTACGGTTTATGTATAAAGTGAGCCGAGTTGGGGGGATTTTGTGGCAATGTCGGCAAAATGTTCTTTAAGGGTGTTATCTTCAGGAAGATTCGCTATCGCGTCCTGCTGTTTTCTGACGGGAACTGATAGACTTGCCCGCATTCAAATAAGTTTCCTGACAAGTGGATGCTTGGTAAGAGAAAAAACATGGATGATCGAATCGTATACATTACTTCAAAGATATACCGGTAATATTTATTCTTATTTTTACATTCCTTTTACATCCTTTATACTTTTGCTCCTTAAAAATATGATATTATTGTTTTAATAGTAATAATCGGACGTTTTCCTTTCGCTTTGCAATAAGGGCGCCTGGGCGGATTTCTTAGCAATATATGTTAAAACAGTAAAAGGAGAGTTGATTCATGAAATTAAGTAAGGAAGAAAGAGCATGGATATTGGTTGATTGCGGCAATTCGGCATATTCCATGGCGGTTACAACTGCATTGCTGCCAATTATATTCGGTATGTTTGAAAATGTCAAAAGCAGTATGGATCTTGGGTATTTTAATTCATTTGCAAGTATTCTGATAGCAATTCTGAGTCCCATTTTAGGTACGATTGCAGATTACAAGGATAAGAAGAAACGTTTTTTCATATTTTTTACGTTTCTGGGTGTGTTTGCTACAGCCGGGCTAGCATTTGTTTCTCCTTCCGGGGGACAATGGCAGCTGTTGATTCTCTTTTTTATCTTGTCGGCCATCGGTTTTGCAGGTGCTAATATTTTCTATGACGCGTTTCTGGTGGATGTTGCGAGTAATGAAAGAATGGATAAGGTTTCTTCTTTCGGCTTTGCTTTCGGATATATCTCTAGTATCATTCCGTTTGGTATTAGTCTGGCGCTCATATTCTTTATGGGAATGGATAAAGCGATCGGATATCAGATCGGGTTTATTATTACTGCTCTTTGGTGGGGGCTCCTGACCATACCTATGCTAAAAGATGTGAAACAGAGACATTATATTGAACCGGAACCTAAGCCGGTAATCAACAGCTTTATACGTTTGGCCGATACGTTTAAAAATATAAGACAGCATAAAACCGTATTCGTCTTCCTGATTGCATACTTTTTCTACATTGATGGTGTAGATACAAATATCAAAATGGTGGTACCCTATGCTACTTCCATTTTAGGAGAGGGTACGCTTGATACTTTCACTTTGCTCGGGATTCTGTTGATCATACAGGTGATCGCATTTCCCTGTGCAATTCTCTACGGTAATCTGGCAAAAAGATTTTCCGCCAGAACGATGATCCTTGTCGGTATCATCACCTATATCATTGCCTGTGTAGCGGCATATTTTATATCTTCCTTATGGCATATTTTTATTCTGGGCGCTATGATCGGCTCTGCGCAGGGAGGAATTCAGGCACTCAGCAGGTCCTATTATGCGAAGATCATTCCCAAGAAAAAGTCGAATGAGTTCTTCGGATTTTACAATATCTTCGGTAAATTTTCAGCCATTATAGGTCCGGTCATAATGTCTTTGACAACAACGATTACCGGTAATGCGAGATTGAGTATATTTGGAATTATTCCGCTGTTTATTATAGGATTCCTTATTTTCATTATGCTGCCTAAGGAACAGAAGGACCGTTCTGAAATTATGGAGTGAAAAAGAAGATGGATGCAGGAAAAGCAAAATATTTGGTAGTTATCTCCTATGATGCATTTTCGGAAGATAACTGGGAAAAGGCAAGCAGACTTCCGAACCTTTCTAAATTAATAGAAAATGGAGCATACAGCACAGAATTAAAAAGCGTCTATCCGACGCTCACTTATGTTGTACATACCACGATGGTAACAGGTGTCTATCCTGACAGGCATGGGATATATCACAATAACCCATTTCAGCCATTTGTGGCAGAAAAGGAGCAGCGCTGGTTTTGGTTTAAGAAGGATGTCAAGGTACCTGCTATTTATGATGCGTTGAAAGGGAGCCGGATGAAAGCGGCAGGAATGCTGTGGCCGGTAACGGGAAAGGCTTCCATCCGCTATAATATACCGGAGATAAGAGCGATCAAGAAGGAAAATCAGGCGCTTAAAATCTTAAAAAACGGCAGCCCCATCTTTAGTATAAGAATGGAGAAGAAATACGGATCCTATAGAAGGGGAATAGAACAGCCTTATCTGGATGATTTTACAACGATGTGTGCGGCGGATACCATTAAAAGAAAAAAGCCGGACCTTCTTCTGATACATTTGATTGACCTGGACGACGCAAAACATGAACATGGCACAGATAGTCCGGAAATTGAGAAGGTGCTTATCCGCATGGACAAAAGGCTGGGCGATATCATGGATGCGGCCGAGCAAGCGGGTATTAAAGAAGATACGGTTTTTCTGGTCTTAGGTGATCATGGGCAGATTAATGTCAGATACAAGGTAAGGCTCAATCAGCTATTGAAAGAAAAAGGACTTATTTATGAAGAAGATGGTGAGATGAAATGGAGAGCCTATATACAGAGTGCCGGCGGAGCGGCTTATCTGCATTTAAGGGAAAATGATGATGAGGCAAAACGGCTGACTCTGGATATTCTTCATAAGGCCATAGCAGATGAATGCTATGGAATAGAGCGGCTATATACCAGGAAAGAACTGGATGGTTTCCATGCAGCTTCTTTGGTGACATATATGCTGGAAGCTAAGAACGGCTATTGCTTCGAAGATGATCTGGATGGTGAGGTTGTAACCGACCTGGAAGAACAGGGAATAAAGTATGCAACCCACGGGTATTCACCCGATAAAGCGGGCTATCGATGTAATATAGTAATAGCGGGAGACTGTATAAAAAATGGATATTCCCTGGGAGAAATCCGGATGGTGGATATAGCGCCGACTATGGCAAGTATTCTGGGAATTGATTTTTATGACTGTGACGGCCGGCCATTGAATGATATTTTTCATCATTGACGGAAGCATCAGCGCAATCATCTTTCTACGAACGGTTTTTATGAAAATAATAAGAAAGGCCCATTAAGCGGGAAAGCAGAAAAAAACTGATGACGGTCCCTTCTCTTATATAAAGTGTATGGCCGGTCATGAAAGTAAGTATTAAAGTGCTTATCATAAAGAAGATATCGAATCCCATTCGAGTTGCCGTCAGGGTGTATCTAAGCTTTTGACCCAACACGATACATAAGCTTTCAAGCGGGAACTGAATGATCTCCATAGCCAGAATCGCACCTAAACTAATAGAAGCTAAAATAAGCCCCAGTATAAATGTTATAACTCTCAGAAAATAAGACGGTATTACCAAATGATCAAAAATAAAATAAACAAACAGATTGACAATATAGCCATTTGTTATGGTTGCTGCGATTTGAATAATGTCCATGCGGTTTATGCCGGATTTTCTAATAATAAGGCAGAGAACAAAAAATGTCATATTTAATAAGTTAAGCATGGTCCCTATTTCCAGATTAAATAAGTCCATCAGAATCAAAGCAAATGCATTAAGCATACTTTGGCCGACTTCAGCTTTGATCTGCAAGGAAATGCCCAGACCGAACATCAGGAATGCGAATCCTGAGTATAGGATTTTTTTCATATTTTGTGAGAACATTTTTCACCTCGGATAATGTATTTTCTAAGTTCTGAATAAATGTTATGATAAAAAAAGAGAACTCGATATGAGAAATATCATATATGGGAGAAAAAAGAAGTGATTTTTGATAATGAAATAACCTCCGTTATATTTAAATATGGAAAGAAAAAGACTTTCATCAAAGATAGTAATATTTATAAAATAAATAGCAGTGTAACACATTGTTATTTTCTTTTATCGGGCACTGTTAAAATTTATATCGACCATAAGAACGGCAGGCGCTCAATCCTTGATCTTGTTGGAAGTAATGACTGGCTGGGCGAGCTGTCCTTGTTCTGTAACGAATCGGATATAAAAGAAAATAAGGTTCTTCAGGATGTGGAATGTTTGGAATTTGATATGGCTGAATTACGAGAATTGTGCGAAGAGAATGCAAAGGTTTCCTTTTATTTTGCATCGTATATCGCCGAAAAATTATTGGCAAGAAGCTACAGGATGAGCGAGAGTCTGAATTATCCGTTGGAAATCAGACTCGCTTCCTTCATTCTTCAGCATCAGCAGAAGGGCGTATATAATATTCCCCACACCGATGTCTCCGAATACATGAATGTAAGCTATCGTCATGTGCTGTACGTCATTAAGAAGTTGTGTGAGCAGACGATACTTACAAAAGAAAAGGGGAAAGGATATATTATTTCCGACATGGAAATGCTAAAACAGCTGCAGGATAAATGAATGGGCGGCAGGGGGCTGTTACTCATATTTTATCGGGAAATCCAAGGTCGAAAAGTAATCGGCAGGCGATTCCGGACGTCGTATCTGACGTACGGATCCATCCTGGCAAAGCAGCAATTCTGCCGGCCGTAACCTTCCGTTAAAATTATTGGCATGAGAATAATTATAGGCTCCTGCATCATGAAATATCAGGATATCGCCGCCTTCTATGTATGGGAGGCGTCTGTTCACTGCGAAGCGGTCCCTGTTTTCACATAAAGCTCCGGTAATATCATAAGTATGATCGCATGCCTTCTTTTCCTTGTCGGCAACGGTTATATGATGATAATCGGTATATCTGGAAGGGCTCATAAAGCTGTTGGTGGAAGCATCCAAACCCAGGAATGTTCTGTAGTTTTTCTTGACATGGAGAACTGAAGATACAAAATAACCATAAGGTCCGGTCATGAAAATACCGAATTCAATATATAAGGGAAGCGGTGTCAGGCCCGCCGGTTCCAAAATATCCTTATAGGCTTTTTGGATAGCATGACTCACTGCTTCAATATCCGCACCCGCAGCATCGTCCTTATAGGGGATTCCCAAGCCTCCTGCTAGATTAACGAATTCAAACCTTATACCGGTTTTATGGCAGACATCCGCAACCTCTTCAAATAATGAGCGTGCATTTTCTTCGAAATAATCCGTTTCGGTTCTGTGACAGCCAAACTGGCTGTGTAAACCAAAGCGTCTGATTCCTTTCTTTTTTAAATAAATAACACCTTCTATAAACTGTTCCTTTGTAAATCCGAACTTGTGATCATTGTAATCCAATATTGTTCTGCCTCCGTATTCGATCGTCCTGCCGGGATTTAGGCGGAAGCAGATAAGCTCCGGAATATCCGCATGTTTCTGCAAATAATCAATATGAGAAAAATCGTCCAGATTGATAATCGCATTCAGGTTATTTGCCTTTTTAAATTCTGCGGCTGAAGTTACATTAGAAGTAAACATGATTTCTTCTCCGTGAAAGGAACAGGAATCGGCCAAAATCAATTCTGTTTCGGAAGAACAGTCCACGCCGCAGCCCTCTTCCTTGAATATTTGCAGCAGGAATGGGTTAGGTGTGGATTTTACAGCGAAGTATTCCCGGAAGCCTGTATTCCAGGAAAAGGCTTTCAATAAACGTCGTATATTCTGCCGGACAGCCTTCTCGTCATAGAGATAAAATGGAGTAGGATACTTGGCGATAATGTTTTTCAAATCTTCGAAATTCAACGGAAAAGTTTTCATAGTAATATATTTTCCTTTCTTGCTCTGTGGTATGATTATAGTAATCTTATGCGAACCGGACGCGGAAAACAAGAATCAAAAAAGATATCTGTACCGGTATAGATGTAATGTGAAAGGAGAAAGAGGCATGTACAAATATAACCGGATAGCCGATTCCATCAAGGACAGAATATATAAGGGTGACTTAAAGCCGGGTGAAAAGCTGCCCTCCATTCAATCCTATGCCAAGGCATCCGGATATAATGCGGATACCGTTGTAAAAGCTTACAAGCTTTTAGAGGAGGAGCATTTGATATATGCAGCATCCAAAAGCGGTTTTTATGTGGTGAAATCTATGAGCAGGCTTTCAAAAGCTGAGGCTGGGATCGACATGATTACGGTAAGGCCCCCGGATTCGGTCAACCCTTATAAAGACTTTTATCATTGTATGGAGAAATCTATTTCCATCTATCAAAATAAGCTTATGGAATATGCACCGCCTCAGGGAATGGAGGAACTAAGGGTAGCCTTGGCTAAGCACTTGATGAATTTCCATATTTTTACAAGCAAACAGGATATCTTTATTACTAACGGTGCCCAGCAGGCACTATATATTCTGGCGGCCATGCCGTTTCCCGGTAACGGTACGAAGGTCCTTGTGGAGCAGCCGACTTACGCGGTCATGCTTCAGGCGCTAAGCTGCAACAAGATACCTGTCATAGGGATAAGAAGGGAAAAAGAAGGAATTGATCTGGAGGAACTGGAAGCGCTTTTTAAAAAGGGAGATATTAAGTTCTTCTATACCATGCCGAGATTTCAAAACCCCACAGGATTCAGCTATCATGAGAAACAAAAGCAGGAAATCATAAGGTTGGCCGACCGGTATGGGGTATTTATTGTAGAGGACGATTATCTGGCTGATTTGGAACTGGAGGAAAAAGTGGATTCCCTTTATGCCATGGGCGGGAAGGAACGGGTTATTTATATCCGCAGCTTTTCCAAGACTTTACTGCCGGGGCTGCGCCTTGGCATGGCAATTATACCGGAAGCGCTGAAACAGGAATTTATACATTATAAGCAAAGCATGGATATAAATACTCCGGTCCTGACCCAGGGAGCCTTGGAGATATATTTGAAAAGCCGTATGTATAGATCTCATGTGTTGAGAACGAAAAAGTTCTATAAAAACAAGATGGAAGCCTTAAGAGAAGCGTGCGGATTCTTTTTTTCAAATGATGTTACATATCATATTCCGGCCACGGGCATATATGCCTTTATTGAAACGGAAAAAGGCGTAGCGGAGAAAGTGGTAAACGGTCTGGCTAAATGTAATGTTCGGGTAAATAGTATAAAAGACTGCTATCTGGACGGATTTGCCGTTTCGGAAGGAATACGCCTGTGTATATGTAACTGCGAGGATGCGGATTTGGCAAAGGCGGTGAAATTGATGGGAGATGAAATAGCAAAATATACGTTATAAGAATGGAAGCCGCTAAACAGCAAAGCCTTCACAGTTTGTAAGGAAAATACCGCCGTGAAGGCAGGGAAAGGAACAGGGGTTCAACCTTTAAAGTTTTGTAGAACTCCGTACAACCAGCTCTGTATGCAGAATTACTTGTTTATCCGGTGCATTGGGGTTCAGTATTTTCTCGATCAGGAGTTCGCAGGCCTGAAAGCCGATATCGAAACATGGCTGTTCGATGGTCGTTAAGGGCGGATTGCACATCAGGGACAAGTCGATGTTATCGAAACCGATAATAGACAATTCTTCAGGCACCTTTATACCCAGCTCGTTGGCAGCGCGGATCGCGCTGACTGCGAAATAGTCGGATGTACAGAACAAAGCATCCGGTCTGTTTTGAAGGCTTAAAATATGCCTTGCATGTGAGAGAGCAGAATTGAAGTTAATAGAAGAAATATGGGCAGTCCATTCGGGATTCATTTCCAGACCGGCATTTTCTAAGGCAAGCCGGTAACCCTTCTCGCGATGTCTCGCATACTTGAATTTCATATTACAATTTAAAAATCCGATTTTTCTGCATCCTATGGAAATTAAATAGTTCACCGCTTTCTGTGCAGCAGCCACGTCATCGATGCTCACATAAGACACGCCGTAAGTTTCGGAATATTCCGAACACATCACCACAGGGCAGCGGAAACTCAGCTCCTCCAATAACTTATTAGTGGGAGCGGAAGATAAAATGAGCATACCCGCCAAAGAATTATTTTTTAGAATGTTTAAATAATCATCACTCTCGGTATAATAATCCTTAGATTGAAGCAACAGTACATCATAGCCGTTATCGTGTGCAGCTTTTTGGACACCGTCAATGACAAGTGAATTAAAAGGGTTGTTAAAGTCAGGCACACACATGAGAATAACCCTGCTTTTTGAATTATTAAGGCTGGATGGAGCTTTGGGTTTAAAATGCAGTTCTTCCATGATAGAAATTACTTTTTCTCTGGTAGCTGGTTTTACAGTATCTTTATTGTTCAGGATTCTTGAGACAGTTGCGATGGAAACATTAGCTTTCTGTGCAATTTCTTCTATTGTTATTTTTGAATTTTGTGTCATAACAAATCCCCCGTTTAAATTTTTTTACTTTACTAAGTATAGCTAATAGGAAGTAAAATGTAAATAAAAATGTAAAAAATAGTGTAAAAAATATTTTTTACATTATTTTAAAAGATGTAAAAAAATAATATACGAAAATATAAAAAGATATTTATATATAATTACTAAAAATTAAAAAGAACTAAATATACATTTGACAATTATGGCAAAATATAATATTATAAAAATGTAAATTTACAGAAATAAAATATTTTTACAGTAAAATGAGGTATGATATGAAATATGGAATAAGTTCCTATGTATGGGTTTCTCCTTTTTCCAGCCATACATTAGATCAATTGCAGCACGCGAAGGATATCGGGTTCGATATTTATGAAATCGGGGTCGAGAATCCGGAGGTCATCGATATTGAATTGGTGAAGGAAGAAGCGGATAAGATAGGAATTGCGGTGCACATTTGCGGTGCCTTCGGCGAAAGACGGGACATAGGCTCCGATATAGAGGAATACAGAGAAGAAGGCATGCAATATATAAAGACGCTGATCGATATGGCGGAGGTGACCGGTTCGCCTTACGTGGCAGGCCCCATGTATGCGGCAACAGGAAAGACCGGGATAGCAGACGGCGGCGAGCGTAAAAGACAAAGAGAATATGTGCTTGAAAATATGAAACATATCGCAGAATATGCTGCTTCCAGAAATATAAAGCTTGCACTGGAACCGTTGAACCGGTTTGAAACGGACTTCATGAATACGGTTTATCAGGGCCTTATGCTTATGGATGAATTGAAGCAGGACAATGTAGGATTTTTATTGGATACCTTTCATATGAACATCGAAGAAAAGAATATTCCTTCGGCAATACGGCTGGCAGGGAATAAGCTGTATGATTTTCATGCCTGTGCCAATGACAGGGGAACACCGGGAGAGGATCATTTCAACTGGCTGGAAATCAAAAAGGCGCTTGCTGATATTAATTATGACGGCTCTGTCGTAATCGAATCATTTACAACCGACATAAAAGAAATTGCAAGAGCAGTTTCTTTATGGAGACCGCTGGCCAAGGATCAGGATACTCTGGCAAGAGATGGTCTGAAATTTTTAAAAAACACATTATAAGGAGAGAGAAGTATGAAAAAGAAAATGTACAAGAGAGTAGTAGCTTTACTGTGTGCATCCGTTATGGTCCTCAGTCTTACCGCATGTCAGAAGACTGAAAACACGGATACTGCAGCGGATAACCAGCAGGCAGTGGAAACGAAAGAAGAAACGGGTAATAGTGAGCCTCAGACAGAAGAAAGCAGTGCAGGAGATAAGAAAGTATATGGTTATATTACGCCCGGACCTGATACATGGTATCAGAGAAACGTAGAAGGTTTCCAGATGGGAGCAGAAAAAGCGGGATATGACGTAGTGGTACTTAACTCGGATTACGACGCGAGCAAAGAAGTTGCCAATATCGATGCAATGATAAATCAGGGAGTTGATGGTGTTTGTATTTTCTCCTTTAATGAAAATGGAGCAAAAATTGCTGCTGAAAAATTTGCAGAGGCTGGAATTCCGGTAGTGGCTACAGACTCCTGTGCTACGGCACTGGATGCGGAACAGGATATCGTTGCGGCAATTGATTTTGACTGGGTAGAAATGGGAAATAATTATGCGCAGTGGATGGCAGATAATCATGCAGGTGAAAATTATGTTATTATTACCGGTAATTTTGAATCGGTACCTTGCCAAATGATAAATGAAGCCATGACTGCAAAATCTGAAGAACTGGCACAAAATGAGTGCATTGACATAAGAGAGGGCAAGTACGATCCCAGTGAGGCAGTAAATGTTGCACAGGATCTGATCGCTTCCGGCAAGGAATTCTCCATTATATATGTAATGAACGAAGATATGGCTGCTGCTGTTGTTCAAATGCTGGAAAACAATAATCTGCTGGATCAGTACACAGTAATTGCTCAGAACGGGTCACCTGCCGGTCTTCCTCTTATTCAAAACGGTAAATTGAGCTATACGATTTCTTCTTCTCCCGGATGGGAAGGGCTGGTATCTTTCCTTGTGCTGGACCAATATGTAACCGGCAGCAGCACAGAGGTGGAACAGGCGGTTATGCTGCCTATCATGCCTGTTGATCAGGAAAATATCGAAGATGAATCGAAGGTAGTACCGTGGGAGGTCAATGATATTTATTGGGATTTGACCAATGAATATTTCCCGGATTTAATGAAGTAATTAATGCGGTTAAGGAAAGGCAGTCATTGACTGCTTTTCCTTTATAAAGGAGATAAGATACATTGAAAAAAATACTCGAATTAAAGGGAATTAATAAATCATTTTCGGGCATACAGGTATTGCATGATGTCAGCTTGTCTTTATGGGCAGGAGAAGTGCTTTGCCTTGTAGGAGAAAACGGTGCCGGAAAGTCTACATTGATTAAAATTTTATCGGGTGCTGAGAAACCGGATAGTGGAGAAATCGTGTTATTCGATAAACATTATGACAAGATGCAGCCGTCGGAGGCGATTAAACTTGGAATAGCAACGATTTATCAGGATGTGGATCTGGTAGATACACTGACTGTTTCCGACAATATTTTTCAAGGATCAGAAATTATATTTGGCGGGATCTTCATTAACCGGAAGGAGCAGGAGAAGATTACGGAGCAGTTGCTCGATCGTCTTAAGATTAGGATCCGCCCTGATATTCTGGTGGAAGATTTGTCTCCCGGACAGAAACAAAATCTGCAGATTGCGAAAGCTCTGTATAAAGAAGCAAAAGTTATTATTATGGACGAGCCTACAGCGTCGCTGGGCGAAGAGGAAACGGCATCATTGATGCAGCTTATCGGTCAATTGAAAAAGGACGGAATTGGAATTATTTATATTTCGCATTATTTTGAGGAAATATATCGAGTGGGAGACCGTGCTCTCGTGCTGAAAGACGGGCACAGTATATGTGAACGGGTGTTAAAAGAAACAACGCAGGAACAGCTGATAAAGGATATGGTCGGCAGAGACGCGTCAAACTTCTATCAAAAGGGAAAGTTTGATACGGGTGACAATGCCTTGGAGATAAAAAGCTACAGTGGAAACGGTCTGGTCAAAAATGTGAGTTTTTCGATATCGAGAGGCGAAATATTTGGCTTGGGAGGTCTGGTGGGCGCCGGACGGACTGAGCTGGTCAGAATGATATTCGGTGCTGACAGGCAGGAGTCGGGCAAGCTTTATCTGGATGGGAAGGAAATAACGCCTGCAAGCCCTAAAAATGCAATTGAAAAAGGAATATGTTATGTCTCGGAAGACAGAAAAGGCGAAGGCCTTTTTTTAGAGCGCTCGGTAAAAGAAAATATTTCTATTACTAAAAACGAAAAAAAGTTCTTTTTGAACTTGAAAGAAGAATCAAAGCTTGTGGGGGAACAGATTGGACAATTGGATATTAAGGTTTTCGACCAACAACATGAAGCAGGCAAACTCAGCGGCGGAAATCAGCAAAAGGTAGTGATTTCCAGATGGATTTCCATGCAGGGAGATATATACATTTTCGATGAACCGTCCAAAGGCGTGGATGTAGGAGCCAGAGAAGAAATATACCGTCTTATGGAGGGACTGGCCAAACAGGGTAAAATTATTATTATGGTCTCTTCCAATATGCCGGAGTTACTGTCTATGAGCGATCGAATCGGTGTAATGAAGGACGGAGAACTGACACATATTTTTCAGGCGGGAGAAGTGACTGAGGACAAGCTTTTAAAGGCCTATATGGGAGTAGAGGAAACGGGCGGACGGGAAAAGGAGACAGACAATGAATACAAAGATTAAACAAACATTACTCAGGTCGCAATGGCTGATTCTTTTAATGGTTATTTTACTGATTTCTGCAATAACGGCAATCATAAATCCCAGGTTTTTGATGGTGAACAATATTATGAATATCTTTGAGCAGATTGCTGTTCTGGGGCTTGTGGCAGCCGGGGCATCTATTATCATAATTTCGGGAAACTTCGATATTTCTGTAGGTGCCATTCTTGGACTCACTTGTTGTATTACGGCAATTTTAATCAACGCAGGAGTGAACGGAATTGCTGCGTCCGCAGTGGGTATTCTGGTGAGCATGCTGTGTACTTTATTAAACGGAATATTAGCAATACTGTTCAAGGCACCGTCCTTTATCATTTCGTTGGCGACTACGAGTGTCTATACCGGTGCCGCGCTTTTCATAACAAAAGGTGTGATCCGTACCGTATATGGAGAATTCGATTTTTTAAGCAAAACAAAGGTTTTAAATATAATACCGTTGATATTTGTGATCAGCCTGATCGGTTATGTCATTGTACATATCATTTTAAAATATACACAAATCGGCAGAAGGCTGTTTGCCATTGGCTGCAATGAGAAATCTGCGTTTCTTGCGGGAATACGTGTTACCGGGAATAAACTGATATTTTTTGTGCTGAATGGTTTTTTCGTGGGCGTGGCTGCCGTTCTTTTGCTGTCAAGAGTCGGGTCGGCTCTTCCGTCATCGGGCGCGGGCATGGAACTGCAGGCTATGGGAGCGGTGGTAATAGGCGGAGTTCCTATCAGCGGCGGCAAAGGAAATATCATAGGTACTTTTTTTGGCGTACTTCTTATGGGATTGATATCCAATGTTCTTAATATTCTGGGAGTTAATCCGTATCTTCAAGAGATCGCTTCCGGAGCTATTATAATCATTGCTCTTGGCATCAGCGCGTTAAGGGTAAATTTACTGAATAAAAACTAAAGGAGGAAAGATAGATGTTTCATATTGGTATTATCGGATGCGGAAAAATTGCACAGGTCAGACATATACCGGAATATAAGGCGCTGAATGACGTAAAGATAGCGGGATTCTACGATGTCAGCCGTGAAAGAGCGGAGGCTTTGGCAAATGTGCATGGAGGAATGGCGTACGCTTCCTATGAAGAGATGCTGGAGAATCCTCAGATCAATGCGGTAAGCGTATGCGCTGCGAACCATGTTCATGCGGAGATTACGATAAAGGCACTGGAAGCAGGAAAGCACGTTCTTTGTGAGAAGCCCATGGCAATGACTCTGGAGGAGTGCAAGGAGATGGTAGAGGCATCGGAGAGAACCGGAAAAATACTGATGATCGGACATAACCAGCGTCTTGCAAAGGCTCATGGAAAAGCAAAAGAGCTGATAGAAGCCGGAGCAATAGGAAAGCTGATCACCTTTCAGGCAATGTTCGTCCATAAAGGACCGGAGACATGGAGCATAGATGCGGGGAAAAGTACATGGTTTTTCGATAAATCCAAGGCTGTCCTGGGAGCTATGGCCGATTTGGGGATACATAAAACGGATCTGATTCAATATTTAACAGGAGAAAAGGTGACAGAAGCCACAGCCGTTCTGACCACATTGGAAAAAACAGACGCATCCGGAGACAAGATAGGCGTAGATGATAATGCTTTTTGCATTTACAAGATGCAAAGCGGTATCGTTGGAACGATGACGGCAGGATGGACCTGCTACGGAAATGAAAATAATTCCACGGTTATCTATGGAACAGAAGGAGTAATGAAGATATACAGCGATCCCGATTATTCAATTATATTGGAAATGAAAGACGGTGAGACCGTAAAATATTGTATAGATAAAATCCAGACAAACGATAACCAGACGACGTCAGGTGTCATAGACATGTTTGCGGATGCGTTAAGAACAGGAAAGGAACCGGAGTTGAACGGGCGGACCGCATTGAATGCGATGGAAGCGGTTTTTGCATGTGTGGAGAGTTCCAGGACAGGCAGAACCGTTCAAATAGAGAGATAAGAGATTATTACCGGGCTTTGAAAGGAGCAATAAATATGAAATTAGGATTTGTAAGCGCGATTCTTGAAAAAGACAGCTTCGAGGAAATGATAGATACGGCGGCGGAGCTGGGATTTTCCTGTGTGGAGGTTGCCTGCTGGCCCAATGGCAAGGCGGAAAGGCGATATGCGGGGGTCAGCCATATAGACGTTAATCGTATGGAGGAAAGCTATATAGAACATATTAAGGAATATTGCAGGAAGAAATCTGTTGAAATTTCTTCTTTGGCATTCTATCCGAATACGCTGGACGGCAATCTGGAAAAGAGAGAGGCAAATATCGCCCATCTGAAACAGATTATTTTGTTCAGTGCAAAGTTAGGCGTAAATATGGTAACTACTTTTATCGGCAGAGACCAACATAAAACCGTAGAAGAGAATCTGAATATATTCGCGGATATATGGAAACCGATTATGGCATTTGCAGAAGAAAACAAGGTGAAGATCGCAATTGAAAATTGTCCCATGCTATTTGGCCCGGAGCAGTGGCCGGGCGGGCAGAATCTTGCTTCCACACCTGAGATTTGGAGAAAAATGTTCGAACTGATACCCAGCGATTATCTGGGAATCAATTACGATCCTTCCCATTTTGTTTGGCAGATGATCGATTATATTAAGCCTATCTATGAGTTTGCGGACAAGATATTTCATGTGCATTATAAAGACATTAAGCTGTATAAGGATCGCCTGGAGAAAGTAGGAAGCATGGCATATCCGCTTGCCTACATGTCGCCCAAGCTCCCGGGACTGGGAGATGTGGATTGGGGAAAATACGTCAGTGCGCTGTCCGACGTAGGATATGAAGGGTATTCCTGCATAGAGGTCGAGGACAGGGCTTTTGAAGGAACGAGAGGAGATATTATAAAGAGTCTTAAACTGAGCAAAAGATACATGGAACAGTTTGTTATATAAATCCGAATCAAAGGTAAATATTATTGACATTTATTTTATATATTCGTACTTGAAAATGGGCCGTTTCGGCTCATTTTTGTTATTTTATAAGAGTTAGGATGTCAAAAGGTCCTTTTCGCGAACATCTCCAGACAATATGCCCAAAACAAAAAGACTCCTGCGCCGGATTCCAATATATAAGAAGTTCTAATTCTCAGTCCATCCCCGCCAAACATAACAGAAAACAAAAAACTCGCTGCGCTCAAACAGTTTTGTTTTCTGTTATGGCACAAATGTCCAGAGAAAGAACTTCTAAATATTTTCATAGGCGCATTCGTTCTTTTTGTTTTGGGCATATTGACTTGAATATTTTTTTATAGGACTTTTCGACACCCTAATCCTTATAGGAAAGAGCGTCCTTGGTATATTGCATCGAATGTCTGTTTGGTATATAATAATATATAATATTGGAACGGGAAGGGGAAGAGATATGGGAACTATTGGTAAAAGTGATTTGTATTATGAAATTTACGGCGAAGGGCTTCCGCTTGTGATGATGCATGGATGGGGTGTGGATCGCCGTATACTATCCCGCTGCATAGAGCCTGTGCTTGCGGGGTATCCTATGCCGGTCCAGCGGATTTATATCGATTTGCCGGGTATGGGAAGGTCGCCGGCTGCTTCACATATCCGTACGTCCGATCACGTTTTGGATGCATTGACAGCTCTTTTGGACGAACTGATACCCGGACAGCGTTTTCTGCTTATGGGTGAGTCGTACGGCGGCTACCTGGCCCGGGGCATGGTAAGGCAGCGTCCATCTCAAATCGTAGGTCTCATACTGCTTTGTCCGCTCATCGTTCCCGGAAATCGTCAGGGGAATGTGGAGCCGCTGCGCGTGATGGAAAAGGACGAAGCTTTTTTGCGTACGCTCAGTGCGGAGGACAGGGCAAGCTTTGAATATTTAAATGTAATACTTACCGAAAGCGTCTGGAACCGCTTCCGTGATGATATATTGGAGGCACTGCGGCATCAGAACACTCATTTTCTCGAGGTGCTGGACGGAGCATTTTCTTTTGACGTGGATGAACTGGAAAGGCCTTTTGCGGCACCGTGTCTGATACTCACGGGCAGACAGGATACCGAGGTTGGATGGCGTGATCAGTTCAGGCTCATGGATATTTACCCTAATGCCACGTTTGCTGTATTCAACCGTGCGGGTCATAACCTGCAAATTGAGCAGCCTGAACAGTTTCTGTCGTTCTTGCGCCATTGGCTGAGCGACAATATGAAGTTATTTTATGAATTCCCCAGGGAGGATACAACTGGCTGAAGAAAGAGGCAGTCATGGAAAGACAGGAATTTCTGCGATGGAAGGGCGATAATACATGGATGAAAATATCTCATGGTTTATAAATAAGCAAATTGAAAAAGTGATCCACGGGTTAGAAAAGCATAATATGAAAGGGATCTTTGTAAAGGATGAAGAGGAATTAATAGAAATATTAAAAGAACTCATTCAAGAGGATTCTGTTGTTGGAACAGGCGATTCCATTACGCTTCTGGAAACCGGCGTTTTAGATTTTCTGCGTGAAGGAAACTATATTTTTCTGGATAAATACAGGGACGGGATTACGAGCGAAGAAAAAAGGCAGATTTATGTACAGAATTTCTCCGCAGATACGTTTCTTTGCAGCACAAATGCTTTGACGGAAGAAGGAGAACTTTATAACATCGACGGTAATGGAAGCAGAGTGGCACCAATGATATTTGGACCGAAGCAGGTCATAATAGTTGCCGGAATAAATAAACTGGTTAAAAGTCTCGAGGAGGCGGAAAGAAGAGTTAGAAATTATGCTGCGCCTATCGATGCGAAGAGATTAGGGAAGGATACTCCATGCACTAAGCTGGGGCATTGTGTAGATTGTAAAAGCCCGAATAGGATATGCAATGATTTTGTGACCATAACGGGACAATTTATTAAGGATAGGATAAAGGTAATTATTGTGGCGAAGCCGCTGGGATATTAATCTGTCTTCTTACCATCGATTGACAAGGTCTTACACGCCCGTGTGCGACCTGCAATCGATGGTACAAATAGAATATGACATTCTATTGTCATATTCTATTTGTTATACTCTTCAAAAAGGAGGGAATATCAATGAATAAAATTAATAATGACGAGAGCAGATACGAGGAATCTCATGCTTCGGCTGCATGGCATGTGGTCGATGTCATTGATTATGGAGCCCAGAAGATAATAAACGGGTTGCCTCAGTTTGGGTTTCATGATCATACCGGTGCGTGCTATATCGCAGAATATCACAGAAACTTTATAGGATTGCTTGAGAATGGTGGCGCTGCATGGACGGCAGGAGCGGCAGACCCGGAACTTGCTCCCGTACACTTTAGCGTTTCACTGACACAGCCTAAATATATTTCAAGGGCATTTCAGCATAATACCCTGCTTGTTTCCGAAGATAGGTACATATATCAAATGGACTTATCCACGAACTGTTTCAATGCCCTCATTGATAAGGAGGAAGCCGGAATTGTCGACATAGGCAATTGTATCTATGACCATAACGATGATATATGGGTAAATGACGTCAGAGGATTCCGGATTTTTCATTTCAGCTATGATGGTACGCTGATTGAAACGGTAGGAAAAAAGGAAGCTGGATTTCAAAAAGGAACAGTACCTTTTCAGCAGGCATCTTTCCACTGGATATATGATATGAGATTGGGGGCTGATGGAAATCTTTATGTTCTTGATAGCAGGAACTATGCAGTCCGCAAGATTGAGCCTAAGGCAAAAACGGTGATGACAATTTGCGGGGACGGAATCGGCGGATATTGCGGCGACGGCGGCGATGCGCGATATGCCCGCCTTGGTGCCGGTGCCGATCCGGCAGAAGTATTCGACGGTCCCTGGTCCCTGTCGGTGGATGAAGAGAATAACATAATCATCGGCGATACGTATAACCGGGCGGTCAGAGTTATTCAGGCCGGTACGAATATCATTACGACCGTAGCGGATGCGAGCGATACAACAGCCGACGGCAAGCGGGCCGGATTTGAAAAAATATGCGGTATGGACTATTGGAATGGAATGTTGTATATTCCTGACTGGAGAGAGGAAACTCCCAATACCTTCATTATCTTGCAGAACAAAAGTAAGGTCTTTTCCGGACATAAATAGGCGCGGCGGGCTGCTACGTAAAAAGAGAGCTAAAAGGAGGCAGACTGGCAAGATTCATGTTACCCTTTACCGGCAAATCGCGTAAAAGCCAAAAACAAGCCAGTGCCTTCCTTAAGCTAAAAAAGGCACTGACTTGTTTGATAGAAATATTAATTTGAGAAAAACGAGTTATAGTTATGAATGCTGGCACTGCGTCCTTCGTCCGTCAGCTTTGTTAAACCGCCGGACAGCTGTACATAGCCCTCATTTTCTAATAACCTGATGATTTTCGATGTGAACTCCTCAGTCCAGTGCAGATGTGCCGGTATGGTATCAACACCTGCTTTTGAGTCTTCTTCGGTACTGGACTCATGGTTAAACAGGTGGAAAAGAAGCATTGCTTTAGCAAATTCAATTTTCTGGGTCCTGCGTCTGAGCAATGAACCAATCAATCCTCTGCGGGGAGCAAAAATAAAAACGGCCAGAAAAACCAATCCGGTCACCACTGCCATGCTGCCGGCGATGGAGACATCAAACAATGTCGCGGCCTGATAGCCGAGGACTCCGTTGACGGCTCCGATTAGGCCGCTTAAGATCAGCATATGCTTGAGGTCATCCGTCAGCAAATAAGCCGTTACCGGAGGTCCGATCATAAAGGCTACGACCAGCACCGAGCCCACTGCCTGAAATGCGCCGACGGTAGTTAAGGATACAAGCGTCATTAAGCCATAGTGCATTAATGCAGGAGAGAAACCCAATACCGCGGCGAGCATGGGATCAAAGGTCGCCGCCTTCAATTCCTTAAAGAATATAATAATGGCGCTAAGATTGATCAGTAACAGTATCCCGGTTGTGTAGATCGCCTTTGCGCCAATGTCTTTGCCGCCGATGACCATGCGGTCGAAGGGGGCGAAGGCCAGCTCTCCCAGTAGCACCGAATCGGTATCCAGGTGAACGGAACCAGCATAGCGGGTAATCAGGATGATGGCGATGGAAAAGAGCAGCGGAAAAACCACACCGATAGCGGCATCTTCTGCCAGGAGCCGGGTCCGGCTCAGTATTTCCGTCAGCCAGACGGTCATAACACCCATCAACGCCGCGCCCACGATCAGTAGCGGAGAGGAAAGATCATAGGTGACGAAAAAAGCAAGTACTATTCCTAACAGTATCGTATGAGTTATGGAGTCGGACATCATAGACATTTTACGGAGTACCAGAAAAGCTCCGGGAAGAGCACAGGCTACCGCTACAATGACTGCAATGATCTGAATTTCAATTTGAGGGGACATCCGGCTTACCTCCTTCCAGTTTATACAAAATCCTATTTCTCCTTCGCACATAGATCCGGTGCAGTATCCCTCTGCCCGGTGCAAACAGGACACTGATGACTACTATGGTACTGATACAAATCACGATAGCCGGGCCGGTGGGCAGCTTTGGCACGAGAGAACTGGCGGCGGTACCGATAACGCCCGATACGGCGCCGAACAGCGCTGAAAGCATAACCATGATCCACAGTTTATTCGTCCACTGTCGGGCGGCAACGGCAGGAGTGATCAGCATGGCGCTCATAAGGATAACACCTACAGCCTGTAAACCGATAATGATTGCCAGTACGATCATAAACGACAGCAGCAGATTCAGCCTTTTGGGTGAAAAGCCGAGACTCTGGGCGAAATCCGCATCAAAGGTAAAGAGTTTGAATTCCTTCCAGAACAGAAGTACCAATGCCAGCAATATCAGGCCGCAGATTACCATCAGGATGATATCCCGCTGCAAAAGTGTGGATGCCTGCCCGAAAATAAAACGTTTGAGTCCGGCTTGGTTGGAGTTGGGGATCTTCTGTACATAAGTAAGCATTACCAATCCCAATCCGAAAAAGACGGACATGACCAGAGCGAGGGCGCTGTCAAACTTCACACGGGTATATCGAACAATACTAACGATGAACAGCGTTGCCAGCAGGCCGGAAATAAGAGCGCCTAACAGCAAAATTTCCGTATTTTTACTTCCCAATAAAACAAAGGCCATGACTACACCGGGCAGGGCAGAATGCGATATCCCGTCTCCTAAAAGGCTCTGCTTTCTCAAGACTGCAAAGCTGCCCAACACTCCGCTGATCAGTCCCAGAAGAGCGGAACCCAGAGCGACTGTTTGAAAGGTATAGTCTGAAAACAAAGCAATTACACTGTTCATATCAGACCACACTCCTTAGAAGAGCGGCGGAATTGTGATAGGTTTTCCTCAGATTTTCTTCGTGGAATACCTCCTCCACAGGGCCGCTTGCAACTACGCGAAGGTTGATCAGGGTTACCCAGTCGAAATAATCCGGAACCGTTTGTAAGTCATGGTGGACGACCACTACGGTTTTGCCTTGCTCCTTCAATTCCTTTAATAGGGCAACGATGGCCTTTTCCGTTTGGGCATCAACCCCCTTAAAAGGTTCATCCATAAAGTAGACCTCTGCCTCCTGTGCCAGAGCGCGGGCTAGGAATACGCGCTGCTGCTGACCGCCGGAGAGCTGGCTGATTTGCCTGGAAGCATAATCCTGCATGCCTACCTTTGCCAATGTTTGTTTCGTCAGTTCTATATCTGATCTGCGGGGGCGGCGAATCCACCCCAGCTTGCCGTAGCATCCCATCAGAACCACATCCTGTACCGTAGCCGGGAAATCCCAGTCCACACTGCCGCTTTGCGGTACATAACCAATTTGGTTTTTCAAGGTTCGTATACCGCCGTTTCCGTCGAGAAAGTGAACCGCTCCGGTGACCGGCTTCAAAAGTCCCAGCATAGCTTTTATCAAGGTCGTCTTACCTGCTCCGTTAGGGCCTATCACCGCCATTAATTTGCCCTTTGGGATTTTCAGGTCGATATCCCAGAGCACCGGCTTGGCGTCATAAGCCACGGTGAGATCCTCTACTTCCACTGCATAATTTTGTTGTATTTTCATATTTTTTCCTCCCACTATTTTAAAGCATCCACAATCGTATCGATATTCGCTTTGACGGTCAGAATATAAGTCTCGGCTCCTGAATCCGCGCCGCCCAGGGAGTCGGAATACAGCTCTCCGCCTATGGCGACATCAAAGCCTTTTGCTTTTACAGCTGCCTGCAAGGCTTCAATGGTCTTGGGCGGCACGGAGGATTCCACAAAGATTGCCTTGATTTGTCTATCTACAATGAAATCTGCCAATTCGCTCACATCGGATGTGCCCGCCTCTGCGTCAGTGCTGATTCCCTGCAGACCCCTTACTTCAAATCCGTATGCTTTGCCGAAATACTGAAACGCATCATGGGCGGTAACCAGCACACGCTGTGATTCCGGCAGTTCCGTCACACGATTGCGGATGTATGTATCCGTTTCATCCAGTTCTTTCAAATAAGTTTCCAAATTGGCTTCATACTCTGCTTTTCCCTCAGGGTCAGCCTGTGCCAGCCCATCCGCCACGGTCTTTGCCGCTTGCTTCCATAGGGAAACATCAAACCAAATATGGGGATCATGGACAGAACTGTCATTTTCCCAAGTTAGAAGCATAGATTCATCCAATCCATTTTCAATACAAATAACAGCAGAACCCTGGGTGGACAGATTTTCAAATATTTCACCCATTTTCCCTTCGAGATGCAAACCGTTATATACTACGACATCTGCTTTCTGCATCAGAGAAACATCTCCTGCACTGGCTTGATACAAATGAGGATCGATGCCGGGTCCCATAAGGCCATTGGCAGCGATACGTTCGCCTCCGATTTCTTTTGCTAAATCGGTCAGCATGGTAGTAGTAGCGACTACATTCAATTTATCCGCCCCTGACTCTGCACTTTCTGCGGGAGCCGAGCAGCCCGCAAGTAATAATGTCAAACTTAGAACTGTGCCAAGAAGGCTTTTAATCTTATTGTTCATGTGAATCCTCCTTATAATTTTTTGTGTGATCAATCTTCCGTCCGGTCTATATAGATTTGACGGGCGGCTTTGTAACTAATCTGAACATGTTTTCCGTCCAAATCAAGGGTAAGCGGTCCTTCATATGCGGCAGCCTCTACAATGCGAACGGAGCTTCCTATGGTAATACCGGCCTCCTGTAAATAGTCCAGCAATTCCTTTTCTTCTGTTACACGCCGGATATGAGAGACGGTACCGACGGGAAGCAGATTCAAGGTCTGCAGAGGGTGGTGGTGGATCTGACCGTCAGAATGGGGAATCGCGCTGCCATGCGGGCAGTACGCCGGATAATTCAAAAATTTATCCAGCCGGGAAGTCAGTCGGGAAGGTGTAATGTGCTCCAGCAGCTCCGCATCTTCATGAGCCTCACTCCATGAATAACCAAGATGACGCATCAGAAACACTTCCCAGAGACGGTGCCCGCGCACCAGTGAAATAGCGGCGCTCATTCCTTCCGCCGTCAGACGGGAACCCTTATAGGGCTCATAATGAATAAGCCCTTCCCGCTTCAGCTTTCCGAGCATCTCAGTAACGGAGGCAGGCGCGATCTGCAAGGTTTCCGCAATCTGCTTATTGTTCACTAACTCCTCCATTCCGCCAAGCTTATAGATGGTTTTTAAATAATCCTCTTTATTTGGTGTCATTTTATCTTCCTCCGTTTTGAATAAGCAATCCGTATAAATTTGGCTTAAGAAACAACAATATATTTAGGCATACCTAAATTTAATTAAATTATATACCTAAAATATAAAAACTGCAAGTGGTTTTTAAAAATAGATGAATTGACTGTAAGAATTGTTAGGTATGGGAAATAACGTTTCCCTTGACTAATTTATGATGATTGGTGAAAAGTGTTACATATGTCAAAAGGTCCTTTTGGCGAACTTCTCTTGACCTTTTGACACCTTAATTTATTATATAAAATAAGAGCAGGCGTAAGCCTGCTCGCAGACTGTAGACAAAGTCCCACGCACTTGCGTGGGATTTTTCTGTAAAAAGAGTCAAAAGTTTAGTGTTCATGCAGACTTTTGGGCTCTTTTTTGGTACAATGGAAGTAGCAAAATAAGGCGGTGCT